>SVEM01000063.1 GCA_015057375.1 Lachnospiraceae bacterium | reverse complement strand
ATTAAAACATCTGTTTCCCTTTCCTTTACCAATGTAAAAAGGTTTTAGTGTATCAGGGTCTGAATAAATATATACATAATAATTTAATTCTTGAATAATATTGCTTGGGAACTCTGTAATTTTGCTCATTTGTATGCCGTCCTTTCAAAAATCTTAAATTAAAATGTTATGATAATTGTATCATGTTTCACAACATGAGGAAATAATTTTGGAACTTCTTCAAATGGTGTTTCATCCGGCGAAGCCACTCCTCGGCATATGAAAACAAAAAACCCAGACGATTACTCGTCTGAGTTTTTTATTTTCAATGCGGAAGATGGGACTTGAACCCACACGTCTATACCGACACAAGATCCTTAGTCTTGCCTGTCTGCCAATTCCAGCACTTCCGCATGTTCGCGATATTCAATTACGCAACATGAATAGTATATCGGATTCCTCATCTTTCGTCAAGTATATTTTTGAAATTTTTCTATATTTTTCCTAATTTCTATTGTAAAATAAGATATAGAGAAAGCGAGGTTGAGTGTATGGATTTTTCCGTTTTATTCGATATTGAACCTACATTAATTATTTATATTATATTGGTTATATTAACTATTCTTTTTTTTATACTTGGCATCATAAAGCGTAAGGCGCTCAAACGAATTTCCACTTTATTTTTCAGCTTGTCAACTATTTGCTGTCTGCCTGTGGCTATTTATCTTATGAGCATATTCATCCCCAAAGAACAGGGATTTCAGACGCCAAACGGAATGGTATATGTCCCGGAAGACACCTATTATGAGTATATTGCCGCTTTATCTGCAAGGGACCACTCTACCCTTCGTAATATTCTGTCTGAATACCCGGACTTAGTTTACTATGTAGACAATGTGCACCGTGGTATCATGGAATATGCCATGGCAAATTGCGATATCGAGATGATGCAGCTTAGTATTGACTACGGGGTTAGCTTTGATGACCCATACATATATGTCAGCTCTTATTATGACAGCTCTTGCTCTATATTTTTTAATAGCCTCGGCTATCACTCCGAAAAGCGCTATACCAAGGGGGAAACTACGGACGAAATACTCGCTGCTGTCCGTTTCATGCTGGCCAATGGTGCTAACATGCTCCGCGAAGCAAATGCAACTCCGCCAAACTTCTTATTCTACGCAGTACACTGGATTACAGAAGACAATAATATCAGCCTAAATGACATGAATCTCATTCATACCATCATTGACGCCGGCTGTCCTACCGATGCTACTGACAAAGCAGGTCAAACGGCTTTGGAGCAATTACTCTCCAAAGCATATTACTACGACATAGATTTTGATGCTTTTGATTTGTTCAATGAATTATATAATAACTCCCTAGTTCTGGAACCTATCCATTAACCACTGCTCCAGGTCGTTTAAGTTAAGGTCCGAATGTTCTATTTCTCTGGCATACCGATATGCCACCCTAATGCATTCATCAAAAGACAGGTTCTTTCCTTGGACAAACCATGTATACATACAGAATTCTCGAATATAGCAGACAGACATAACTGACATCGCTACCTTACTATAAATACACTCATCATATACTGCGCCGCAGAAATATGTATAAATAAAGAAAGTCAAAATCTGTTCCGTGAAAATCTCCCACGACTGCTGACCTTCAGTCCCTTTACTCCAGCCTCTCTCCTCTATAAAATGGTAAAACTCATCATAAACAGATTTGTAGCTCTCATATCCGCCCTGATAAAGCTCGCGCCATGTTCCTTCAAGCACCTCTGTCCACTCTTCTCTAAGCCTTTCCAATCGGGTATATATTTCAAATCCATCCTTAATTTTGCCAAATCTGTCCTCACCGGTCAGCACTTTACCAACCGCATCCTCCTGCTTGGCAAATGCATTCACCACGTCCTGCATATCAAAAAGCCTGTCTTCATCTATGCAGTCCTGCATCTGCCTAGCCATCTCCATCAGAATTGCCATACGTTTATCCATTGGCTTTTCTCTGTCTTGTATAATCTTAAAGATAACCTCTCTGGCATCTTCTAATTGCGTAAAAAGCATGAAATCAAAGTCTTCAAACTCATCTTCTAACGGGTCAGGTTCTTCATCCTCTTCCACCACATATCGAGTCTGTTCTATCATCTTTAACATCATTTCTGCGGCCACAGGACATGACAAAGATAAAGAAAACTCTCTAATACCATCAAACTCTTCTATATGCCGTGGATATCTGTTGCAGGTATCACATAGATATCCTTCCCCCTTTGCAGTAATCAAATCACATAGATTCCGGTCATTTAACATAGCGCATCTGCGCCCCTTCTGTAAAAAACAGCCTTCTTCCCAATCAATGGAATTGTTAAGACGAACTGCAAAGCTTTCTGCATTTCCTGCTTCATCCGTCACATACTTCTCATATTTTTCCAACGTATCATCATCAATCACAATCTGCCATCCTGCACAACAAGTATCCGGACACTTGCCCGCAATACACTGAAACTCATCATAATAATGTGGTTTTACATACCTCATAACTTAATCTCTCCTATATCGGTAAGTTCTAATTACTCTATCTTACATCAATTGTATCACTATCTCTGCTAATCACAAGTTTTTACTTTTGTTATAAAAAAGTGTTGCCCGGCGGCAACACTCTGCAAGAATCAGCTTCGCTGATTCTTGTTTAACTTCCACTACTTTTCGAGCACTTTCCTATTCCATAAAAAAGTGTTGCCCGGCGGCAACACTCTGCAAGAATCAGCTTCGCTGATTCTTGTTTAACTTCCACTACTTTTCGAGCACTTTCCTATTCCATAAAAAAAAGCCTTGAACTCAAGGCTTTTCTTCATATTTATGCTAATGATAATAATATGCATCACTTGTTTTTAATTCATCTGACTATATATCTCTTTGAAGAAAAAAATAGTGGAAATTTTGAATCCACAAAATTTCCACACTCATAATTCAATGCGGAAGATGGGACTTGAACCCACACGTCTATACCGACACAAGATCCTTAGTCTTGCCTGTCTGCCAATTCCAGCACTTCCGCATGTCAGCTTCTTAACTTCGCTGCAAGAGATATGTTATCATTTTCAGGATAATATGTCAACAAAAAAATCACTTTTTTGCAAACTTTTTATTTCTCAAATTTACTGAATCTTTTTTCCAAAGTGGTTGACAGAACAACTCAAAAATAGTAAAATTATTGAAGTCGGCAGGAATGGCGGAATTGGCAGACGCGCACGGTTCAGGTCCGTGTGATAGCAATATCATGAGGGTTCAAGTCCCTTTTCCTGCACTGTATATTAAGAAGCTCAGCATATGCTGAGCTTTTTGTTTTACCTATATATTTTTCCTATAAGTGTCCTTTACCTCAAAACGTTTCTCTCCTACTTAATACTCAACTCCCCTTATGCAAGTGTAACAACCTCTTCTATCACACCCTCATACTAATTCTCAAACAATTTATTCTGATTAGCACTTCACCATATGAAAAATAAAAGTCCATGTATACAAGTACTCTTGTAACATGAACTTTTATATGACCTATCTATACATTTATTCTTCGTCCGGCAAGAAAAGCTTATATTTCTTAATATCTTCCACTACACGGTAGTGTACGATATATCTTAAAGACTTACCTTGTGCCACCTTATCGCGAATATCAGTGGACGAAATGTTTACCTCTGACATCGGGATAATCTGAATATTTGCATTGTACTTCTCTTTTAACTCTGCAATCTTTGCCTGAAGTTCTTCATCAGTATGCTTATTATATCTTGGTGCTACAAGAATCGGAACCTCTGCAAACAGCTTCTCCGGCTCATCCCATCTATCCCAGTGGAACAATCTGTCTGCACCGCAGATATAATAATACTCTGTTAAAGGATTCTTCTTCTTTAAATCTGCAACTGTTCGATACGAATATGCATTTCCCTTTCTATCAACTTCCTGTGTAGAAAGTGCAAAATGTGCATTATCTTCAATCGCATCACCCAATAATGAAATTCTAATCTTTGGGTCTATAATCTCTCTCTTCTTCTCAACATTACCGCTTGGTACAAAAAGTACTTCATCTAAATCAAAGTTCTCACATGCATTCTCTCCGGCTAACATATGTCCTAAGTGAATTGGATTAAATGTTCCGCCCATGATTCCTACTCTCTTCTTTACATCCATATCAGTAACCTCCTACAAGCTTATTGCCCCTTGTTAATTTCTTAACTATTAGTATCATACCATACTTTTTTTGTTTTGTACATAGATAAATACAATTTTTGTTATTTTTTTAACTAGGTGTATTTATTTCAGTACATTCTTGTGCACTTCGCCTAGTATTACGCTTTGACAAATTCGGGTTTGCATGAAATATATTTTAAGAAGATGTGTGTTTCAATTCTATGCTTTATTACACACACGTTCCAAAAACTAGGTATTGGAGCATATTTTATGCTTTCTATGCCCACTCAGCTTTGTGAAAATGGGCACTGAAGCATATTTTATGCTCTCTATGCCCACTCAGCTTTGTAAAAATGGGC
>SVEM01000022.1 GCA_015057375.1 Lachnospiraceae bacterium | reverse complement strand
CCGTTTAATGGTACTAAGATTGACGTTGCTGTAGCAGATACTCCTACAGGACCGTTCTATGATGCAACACCTGGCAAGTACCTTATAGACGGTGGCTGGGGAGGAGGAAATATCGACCCTACCGTGTATATAGAAGATCATGGTAATCCTGAAGATTATGAGAATTATGATGTTTATATGTATTGGGGTAACCCATATATTAGATATTGTAAATTAACTAATGATATGGTTGATGTTGATCCTGATACAGATGATGACGGAGTTATTTCAAGTTATGAGAATTCAATTGATCCACGTTTCTCCAATGAAGACAATAAGATCCTTGGACAGGTAAGACCTGGTATTCACAGCTTCGATACACTTGGTGATGCCGGATATGCATCTTTCGGTGCTCCTTCTCAGGGAGCAAATGCATATCAGAAATATCCTGCAGAGCCTAATGGTTCAGAAAGAAAGAGATGTGCATTTGAAGAAGGACCATGGGTATTAAAACATGAGGATGGAAATCCTGAAACAGATGATTATTTTATGTATTTTGTTGGAGGAAGAACACCTGGAGAAACTGTAGAGTATTCAACAGCACCTACACCAATTGGTCCATGGACATATCAGGCACTTTTGATGCCTAGAGAGTATGGTTCATGTATACATCCGGGATTTGCAGAATTCAAGGGAAAGAATTATATATTCTATCTTAATGACAGACTTGTAGGCGGAGATGGTTCAAACCGTTCTGTATGTGTTAAGGAATTTGAGTATGATGAGAATAACAAGTTTGTAAAACAGACAGGTGCTAATGAGACAGCATACATTCTTCAGAAGAATGATGACCCTCAGCGTGGAAAATCATACTTCAGTGTTGACCCTGTAGGAACTCTTAATCCTTATAGTTATAATGAGGCAGAAACAATTTGCTGGACATCAAATCTTGATGGAGCAGAAGGAGGATTTAACGGAACAGGACGTGGGGTTAAGACTAAGGCAAAAGAGCAGTATACAGAGAAAGATATCGTAACAGGACTTCCTGCATTCTGGCAGTCAGCATATTACAATGGTGTTGCTGTATATGATATTGATAATAATGATTATATCAAGCTAAGAGAAGTTGATTTCGGAGAGCGCGAAGCTATTGCATTTAAGGCAGACATTGCTTGTGGTGAAGGTCTTCCTCCTGTAAATACGACAACTGATAATAATGGTATGATGATACCTAATCCGGATGCTGATACAGTCGGCGGTACTCTTGAAGTATGGATTGACTATGAAGATGCTGATAATGCAAAATGTATTGCAGCTATAGATGTTAGCGATACAGGCGGAACTAACACTTATGAGACATTTGAGACAGAGATGCTTGAAGAAGTAACAGGAATACATGACTTATTCTTCATTTTCACAGGAGAGCCGGGAAAGAAACTCTTCAACTTTGATACATGGCAGTTTGTTCAGAAGGAGCCACCAGCAACACCTACACCTGTTGTAACACCTGCTCCTGAGGCAACACCTGTACCTGATATCCAGCCTACACCAGCTGCACCTTCTAAAGAGGTTAAGGCACCTGCAAAGGTTAAGATTAAGTCAGTTAAGAAGGTTGGTAAGAAGCTTAAGGTTACATGGAAGAAAGCAAATGGTGCTGATGGTTATCAGATAGCACTTGCTACTAAAAAGGGTGGAAAATACAAGATTAAGCTTACAGTAAAAGCACCTAAGAAAAAGGGAATCATCAAGAAGTTTGCACTTAAGAAAAAGCTTTTTGTTAAGGTTCGTGCGTATGCACTTGATGGAGATTCCAAGGTTTATGGTAAATATTCCAAAGCCAAAAAAGTTAAATAATTAATTTAAAAAAGTAATAATGAGAACCGGTATTTTACATTTAATAAAACAATGTAAAATGCCGGTTTTTTTGTAAAATAACATTATCTGAAAATAGTATAGAGAAGCTTATACAAAAGTGATTATATATATGGAAATAAGTGAATACTCATTGAATTAAAAAAACTGGTATGATAGTATTATTTCGTAAAATAGTAGATGTATATGTTCGTAAGAGTATCGGTATTTTTTGGGATTTAGAATAGTATAGCGATTTAGAGAATATATAAATAATGGAGGTTTTGCAATGAAAAAAAGTGTGAAAAAATTAGTGGTATTATCACTTGTAGCAGCGATGATTGTTACAGGTTTTGGTACAGGCAGTACATATACTGTCGCAGCACCTAAAGCTAAGAAGATTGTTATGAACAAAAAAAGAGTTAACTTAAAAGTTGGAGAAAAATTCAAATTAAAAGTTAAAAAAGTAAAGCCTAAGAAGGCTAATAAGAAAGTAACATACAAGCTTAATAAAAAAGGTAAGCAGGTAGTGAGTGTTACTAAAAAGGGTGTTATTACTGCAAAGGCAGTAGGTACCGCAAAGATTAAAGTAAAGGCAAAGAAAAACAAAAAAGCGAAGGCAGTGGTTAAGGTTAAGGTTACTGAGGGCCAGGCTGTAGTTACCGGTACACCTGTGGCAACAGCAACAGCAGTTCCATCAGCAGATGTAAAGCCTACGGATGAACCAAAGCCAACAGAGATACCTACAGAAGAACCAACGGAAACACCTACAGAGAAACCAACTGACGAACCAAAGCCAACAGCGCCTGTAGCAACTAAAAAACCTTATATACCGGTAGAGGGCAACTTAATTGAAAATGCAACATTTGATAACGGAACTACCGGTTGGACAACTAATTACGATAATTCCGGAATGTCAGTAAGTGAAGAAGAAGGAGATTCCTTCCTTGTATTAGACAAACGTTGGAATAACTATTCGGCAGCAAGATATGATTTATCTGGTTTGTCATTTAATGCAGGAGAAACAATTACCATTAGTTATGATGTAAAACGTGGAGAGGATGCTCCTAGTACAGACTTACATTTTGTGGCTAAAATAAGTGTTAATGGAATGGATGACGTTACAATGTCACAGGATGAACGTGTTACAGGTTCTACTAATGAGTGGCAGACTGTTACTGCAACCTATACATTTACAGAGGACTCGAACAACGTGGTATTCTCAATTATGGAGGAACCATATGTGGCAGTTGCAGGAGCAATAATCTATATTGACAATGTATCATTAGTTTCAGATGCGATACCTGCCACACCGGCTCCGGCACCATATGAAAAAGCAGGTGAGATTAAGCTTGATGCGTCTACTATATGGGATAAACTTCTTAATGTAATAACATTTGGTAATTATGAGTTAGAGGATCCAACAGTTACAATAACATCAGATATTGCTGACGCAGATATTTCATATTATATTGTTACGGATGAAGATGCAGGTGCCCTTAGTAAAGAGCAGCTTGATAGTATTGTGGATCCTATATGGAAGGATTATACAGAACCGGTAACACTTACATCAGAGAAGAGTGTTTTATATGCAAAGATTGTAGATCCTGAAACAGGTTATGTATACTATCTGTGTACAGACGGAATTACAAATTCGGCAGCACCAACAAAAGCTCCTACTATAGCACCTACGGTAGCACCAACAAGAGATCCGGATGCAGGAACGATTGAAGCATTACCTACAGAGGATCCAAATACTAAAGATGATGGATGGGTTCCGGGCTGGCATTAATTCATAATAATTTTTTCTTGTAATAGAAAATATAATGTGCTATAATTTTTGGAATAAAAAATTATAGCACATTTTTGTAGAGGAGAAGATCATTCATGTACAAGATTCTTAAAAAAGAGATTCTGACAGATAACATTTTTCTCATGGATATTGAGGCTCATCGTGTGGCAGATAATTGTCTTCCGGGACAGTTTGTTATCGTAAGAGCTACTGAAGATGGAGAGAGAATTCCTCTTACCATATGCGATTATTCAAGAGAAGACGGAACAGTTACAATTGTATTTCAGGTACTTGGTGCAGGTACGCACATTTTGTCCGGATTAGAGGCAGGAGAATATATACAGGACATAGTTGGTCCTCTTGGAAGAGCATCAGAACTTACAGAGCTTCCTATGGATGAGCTTTCTAAAAAGAAGATTTTATTTGTAGCAGGTGGTGTAGGTACAGCGCCTGTATATCCACAGGTAAAGTGGCTTAAAGAGCAGGGCGTGGATGCAGATGTTATAGTTGGAGCCAAGTCTAAGAACATACTCATACTTGAAAATGAGATGAAAGCCGTTGCCGGCAATTTATATATTACAACTGATGACGGTTCATATGGAGCACACGGTATGGTTACAAGTGTTATTGAGAAGCTTGTAAAAGAAGAAGGCAAGAAATATGACGTATGTATTGCTATAGGTCCTATGATTATGATGAAGTTTGTATGTAAACTTACAAAGGAACTTGATCTTCCTACTATAGTAAGTCTTAATCCTATCATGGTTGATGGCACAGGTATGTGTGGAGCATGTCGTGTAAGTGTAGGCGGTGAAATTAAGTTTGCATGCGTTGACGGTCCTGAATTTGACGGACATCTTGTAGATTTTGACCAGGCTATGAAGAGACAGCAGTTATATAAGAGTGCAGAAGGCAGAGCTTATCTTAAAGAACAAGAAGGAGCGTCACATCACGGCGGATGCGGACATTGCGGAGGTGACGAATAATGGACGTTAATAAGAGAATACCTGTAAGAGAACAGGATCCTAAAGTAAGAGCAACTAATTTCGATGAAGTATGTCTCGGATATGATATGGAAGAGGCTGTAAATGAGGCATCAAGATGTCTTGGTTGTAAGAATGCAAAATGTGTAAGCGGCTGCCCTGTGTCTATAGACATTCCGGGATTTATCGCACAACTTAAAGAGGGCAATGTGGAAGGCGCATTTGATGTTATTTCAGAGTCATCAGCACTTCCTGCAATCTGTGGTAGAGTTTGTCCGCAGGAAAGCCAGTGTGAAGGCCAGTGTATCAGAGGAATCAAGGGTGATCCTATTTCTATCGGTAAGCTTGAGAGGTTTACTGCTGACTGGGCTAAGGCAAATGGTATTAAACCTAAGAAGAGCGAGACGGTAATTGATAAGAAAGTTGCTGTTATCGGTTCAGGTCCTGCAGGTCTTACATGTGCAGGAGACCTTGCAAAGCTTGGATACAAGGTTACTATATTTGAAGCGCTTCATGAAGCAGGTGGAGTACTTGTTTACGGAATTCCTGAGTTCCGTCTTCCAAAAGAAGCAGTTGTTAAGAAAGAGATTGAAAATATAAAGGCACTTGGTGTAGAGATAGAGACTAATGCAATCGTAGGAAAGTCTGTTACAATTGACGGATTATTTGAAGAAGGATTTGAGGCAGTATTTATCGGTTCAGGTGCTGGACTTCCTAAGTTTATGGGAATACCGGGTGAACAGGCTAACGGAGTATTTTCAGCAAATGAGTACCTTACAAGATCTAATCTTATGAAGGCATTTGATGAGAATTCAACTACTCCAATCATGCGCGGTAAAAAGGTTGCTGTAGTAGGCGGCGGTAACGTTGCTATGGATGCAGCAAGAACTGCTTTAAGACTTGGTGCGGAAACACATATCGTATACAGAAGAAGTGAGGAAGAGCTTCCGGCAAGAGCAGAAGAAGTGCATCACGCAAAGGAAGAAGGAGTAATATTTGACCTTCTTACCAACCCGGTAGAGATCCTTACAAATGAAGACGGATGGGTTAGCGGAATCAGATGTATCAGAATGGAGCTCGGAGCGCCTGATGCATCAGGAAGACGCAGACCGGAAGAAGTTGCAGGTTCAGAGTTTGATATTGATGTTGATATGGTTATCATGTCTCTCGGAACATCACCTAACCCGCTTATTTCTTCAACAACAGAAGGTCTTGATATTAATAAGCGTGGCTGTATTGTTGCAGAAGATAACGGAAGCACAAGTAAAGACGGTGTATTTGCCGGCGGTGATGCAGTTACGGGTGCAGCAACAGTTATTCTTGCAATGGGTGCAGGAAAAGCGGCAGCAAAAGGTATTCATGAATATCTTCAGAGCAAATAGGTGTCATATATAAACAGTTGAGTATATGTCATTTATAATAAATAATAGGAGGACATAGATATGTCATATGTAGATGAAGTGCTTGAGAAGGTTCGTGCAAAGAACGCAAGTGAACCTGAATTTCTGCAGGCAGTAGAAGAGGTTCTTAACTCTTTAAGACCTGTAATTGATGCAAATGAAGAGATGTACAGAAAAGAAGCTCTCCTTGAGAGATTATGTGAGCCTGAAAGACAGTTCAAGTTCAGAGTGCCATGGGTTGATGATAATGGTCAGGTTCAGGTTAACACAGGGTACAGAGTGCAGTTTAATTCAGCAATCGGACCTTACAAGGGAGGTCTCAGACTTCACCCTTCAGTAAATACAGGTATTATTAAGTTCTTAGGATTTGAGCAGATATTTAAAAACTCACTTACCGGACTTCCTATCGGCGGTGGTAAGGGTGGTTCAGATTTCGATCCTAAGGGAAAATCAGACAGAGAAGTTATGGCTTTCTGCCAGAGCTTTATGACAGAGCTTTACAGATATATCGGAGCTGATACTGACGTTCCTGCAGGAGATATCGGAACAGGTGCACGTGAGATCGGATATTTATATGGTCAGTATAAGAGAATTCGTGGAGTATATGAGGGAGTTCTTACAGGAAAAGGTCTTTCATACGGTGGATCACTTGCAAGAAAAGAAGCTACAGGATATGGTCTTTTATATATGACAAAAGAGATGCTTAAGTCTAACGGCATTGATATTGCAGGAAAGACTGCATGTGTATCAGGATCAGGTAATGTTGCTATCTATGCTATTGAGAAGGCTCATGAGCTTGGTGCAAAGGTTATCACATGTTCTGATTCAACAGGATGGGTATATGATCCTGAAGGAATTGATGTAGCACTTCTTAAGGAAGTTAAAGAAGTTAACCGTGCACGTCTTACAGAGTATGCTGCTAAGAGACCAAGTGCAGAGTACCATGAAGGCAGAGGTGTATGGAGCGTTAAATGTGATATTGCACTTCCATGTGCTACACAGAACGAGCTTCTTATCGATGATGCAAAACAGCTTGTAGCTAACGGATGTACTGCAGTATGTGAGGGTGCTAACATGCCTACAACACTTGATGCTACTAAGTATCTTCAGGACAATGGAGTATACTTTGTACCTGGAAAGGCTGCTAATGCAGGTGGTGTTGCTACATCAGCTCTTGAGATGTCACAGAACAGCGAGAGACTTAGCTGGACATTTGAGGAAGTTGATTCTAAGCTTCAGCAGATTATGATTAATATATTCCACAACTTAGATGAGGCTGCTAAGAAGTATGGTCTTCCTGGAGATTATGTATCAGGAGCTAATATAGCAGGATTTGAGAAAGTTGTAGATGCTATGCTTGCACAGGGAGTATGTTAATTTAAAGCATAGGGGTTTGTTTTCAAAAAAAATATAGGTATCAGTCGAAAGACTGATGCCTATTTTGTAATAATTTAAGGGGTGAATTTACAATGAAGACCGGTATTAGAAGAAATTTATGTTATTTGCTCATTACAGCTATTTTAGCTGTGTCGATGATATGGATTCCGGATAGTGGCGAAACATCATTTGCAGCAGAGGAAGAAAAACCATTATTCACGCTTGCGGCAATCAGTGATTTTCATACAGATGCAGGTATTGAAAGATGGGATGTTCCGATAAGAACAGGCGTACTTGATACGGTTGATGCCATTTATTTTAATGAAGATGCAGATGTTGTATTGCTTGGAGGAGACCTCACCAGTGCTCATATGGGAAGTAACTGGGGAAGTACTGATGAAGAAAAAAAGGCTAATTTCACAAAAGCAAGACAGGAAATTATAGACGCAGCATATGCTGCAACAGACTCGCACAGAGCTTTATTTGCAACAGGAAATCATGATTTTGCGGTAGGAACACTTGATTTTAATTCGGGTGATTACATAGAAGCAACAGAAAAGTATCTTTCTCCGATGATAGATGCAACTTCGGTAACAGATACAGAGGCAAATGCATTTTTCCAGCATGAGATGCCTGCAGGTACAAAGGAAGGAGTAAGACACGTGCTTGCATACCATTACAATATAGATGGTATGGATTTTATAGTGATAAATACTCCATATATAGGCGCCGATAAGCATGGTGATTACAATTATGATGAGGAATCACTCGACTGGGTTTACAACAAGCTTGAAGCAATCGGATATGAGAAGACAGTATTTATTATTGCTCATTATCCGCTTGCTACAGATAAAAATGTTACCAACGGAAAGGGAGTTAATGCGGCGACACAGAAGCACCTTAAAGAAAAGGTACTTGACGATCATCCTAATGCAATATATTTGTATGGACATGACCATGGCGGAATGAAAATACAGTATGATACATTTGAACGTATTACAACATATAATCCTGATGGTACTACATATGTAGACCGTGAGGTTGCTCCTGAAGGATTCTTAAGTTCGTTTATTGGTTCAATGAGCTATTATGGTTCGAATGTGACACCATCTTCACTTGGAAGTACAACGCCTAATGTAGTACAGGGACTTATGGTATATGTGTATGAGGACCGTATTGTATTCCAAATGAAGAATTATGGTACTGATCATCTGGGTTCGTATGTGCTTAAAGAGTATGTACTTCCTAGGGAGACCGGACTTGTTGCACCTACACCGGAGCCAACACAGGCTCCTGCAGCAACTGAAGCACCTATCGTAAATGTAACACCGGCACCACAGATTACACCTACGCCGGCTCCGGTTGATACTGATAACGGAACAGTTTCTGTTACTAAGATAAAGAAAGCAGTAAAAAAGAAAAAGAATAAAATACAGTATTCTGTAAAGTCTGTATCAAAGTCTTTGGGATATGAAATTCAAGTATCAAACAGTAAGTCTTTTAAGAAGATTTTATTGAAAAGGATTGTGGAAAAACCAAAGGGTGTGTTAAGCAGCAAAAAGCTTTCAAAGAGTAAAAAAATCTTTATCCGCATTCGTGTTTTTGTAAACACACCGGCAGGAAAGAAGAGTAGTGATTACACCAAACCATATAAGGTAAAATGAAATTAAATGAGTTTAAGAATTAAGAAAACTTCGTCTGATATATACATATTAATCAGACGGAGTTTTTTGCGCTCTGTTAAGTATTGTTTTAGGTATAGTTTACTTGCACATTTATACTGTTATATAATATAATTAAATGGATTAGGATTAAATAATAAAACAATAATATTATTATAGAATATTGGTGTAGAAAAGAGGTAGCAGATTATGAGAAAAACCAAGATAGTTTGTACACTTGGTCCGGCAACAGAGCGAGACGGAGTTTTAAAAGAGCTTATCAGTCTCGGAATGGATGTTGCAAGATTTAACTTTTCACACGGAGATCATGAAACACATAAGATAAGATTTAATGAAGTTGTACGTTTGAGAGAGGAATTTAAGAGACCTGTAGCAACAATGATTGATACAAGAGGTCCTGAGATTCGTGTAGATATTCTCAATACAGAAGACGGAACAATATATATTCCTGAAGAAAGCATAGTTCATTTTGTACCGACAGCAGAATGTGAAAAAGTGCAGGATGGAGATGAGTTTGTAATTCCTATAACTTATACAAAGCTTTCTGAAGACGTTTGTGAAGGCATGCATATACTTCTTGATGACGGGCTTCTTGACACAATAGTTCTTAAAGTCGATGGAAGTAAAGTGACATGTAAGATGCTTAACGGAGGACTTCTTAAGTCAAGAAAGGGTATCAACATACCGGGATGTAACCTTAAGATGCCTTTTATAAGTGAAGCAGATGAAAGAGATATAAGATTTGCTGCAGAGCTTGGTTTTGATTTTATTGCAGCATCATTTGTAAGAAGACCGGAGGATGTCATTGAACTTAGAAACCTTCTTAATGAGTGTGGCAGTCGCATGAGAATCATTTCTAAGATAGAAAACCTTGAGGGTGTTGAGAATATAGATGAAATTATAGCAGTAAGTGACGGAGTTATGGTTGCCAGAGGTGATATGGGAGTTGAGATTCCGGAGCAGGAAGTGCCTGTTATACAGAAGAGAATTATTAAGGACGTATACAGGGAAGGAAAACAGGTAATAACAGCGACGCAGATGCTTGAATCCATGATTGAGCATAACCGTCCTACAAGGGCAGAAGTAAATGACGTTGCAAACGCGATATACGACGGCACAAGTGCAATCATGCTTTCAGGAGAAACAGCAGCCGGAAAATATCCTATTGAAGCACTTAAGACTATGATTAAAATAGCTGAGCGTACAGAAAGTGATATTGATTACAAGAAACGTTTTAGAAACAGAGACGTTTCAGAAGCTCGTTCAACATCTGTTACGGATGCGATATCTCATGCAGCATGTATGACAGCACATGACCTTTCGGCAGATGCAATTATTGCCGTAACTCTTACAGGTCGTACTGCACTTAATGTTTCAAAGTTTAGACCGCTTTGTCCTATTATGGGATGTACCACAACAAAAGAAGTGTATTACCAACTCAATCTTGCATGGGGAGTTACACCACTTCTTATTGACAGAGAGTATTCTACAAGTGGGCTTATAGATACGGCAGCCGGAGTTGTAAAAGAGCACGGATACCTTACTGAAGGCAGAAAAGCAGTTGTGACAGCCGGTGTTCCTATTGGAAAGACCGGAACTACTAATATGATGAGAGTAGTAAACGAGAGCGATTATTAAGGAGATATTTGTACAAATGAGCAATTATGCATCACTTGATATTCCGGCAAATGAACCGGAGAGACAGTTTTATTTTATTGATAAATGTAGAGAAATTATATCAGAGAAAGAAAATACGCTTGGAAGAAAGCTGACATGCGGAATATTTACATTTGGATGTCAGATGAATTTTCATGACTCTGAGAAAATCATAGCTATACTTGATCAGATTGGATTTGAACATACTGAATCTGAAAATGCGGATTTCGTTCTGTATAATACTTGTACGGTAAGGGAAAATGCAAACGAGAGAGTATACGGAAGACTTGGACAGCTTAAACCAAAAAAGAAAAAGAATCCTCATATGCTTATCGCTCTTTGCGGATGTATGATGCAGGAAGAGCATGTTGTGCAGAAAATAAGGAAGTCTTACAAGTATGTTGATATAGTTTTCGGAACACATAATATATATAAGTTTGCGGAATTATTGTATACAAGACTTACCTCAGACGATCAGATAATTGACATATGGGAAGAAGCAAAAGAGATAGTTGAAGACCTGCCGGTAGAGAGAAAGTATTCTTTTAAGGCGGGAGTAAATATAATGTACGGCTGTAATAATTTTTGCAGCTACTGCATTGTGCCTTATGTCAGAGGCCGTGAAAGAAGCAGAAAACCTGAGGATATTATAAAAGAGATAGAAGCATTTGCAAAAGACGGAGTCAAGGAAATTATGCTTCTTGGTCAGAATGTAAATTCGTATGGTAAGAACCTTTCGCCGAATGTAACATTTTCGGAGCTTCTTCGCATGGTAGAAGAGATACAGGGTATTGAACGAATAAGATTCATGACATCGCATCCGAAGGATTTGTCTGATGAACTTATAGAGACAATGAAGAACTCGAAGAAAATATGCAGACATATTCATCTTCCGCTTCAGTCGGGAAGTACTGAGATTCTTGCAAGGATGAATAGAAGATACACAAAAGAGGATTATCTTAAGCTTGCAGATAAGATAAAGACAGCGATGCCTGATATTGCTATAACGACAGATATTATTGTCGGTTTTCCGGGTGAGACAGATGAGGATCTTGAGGAGACTCTTGACGTTGTGAGAAAAGTAGGCTTTGACAGTGCATTTACATTCCAGTATTCAAAACGAAGCGGAACTCCGGCAGCAACTATGGACAACCAGGTAACGGATGAGGACATGACAAGAAGATTTAATAAGCTTCTTGCGGTTGTACAGGAGGTTGCGGCAGAACGGACCGGCAGATGGGAAGGCGGTATATATCCGGTGCTTGTCGAGGAGGTTAACACTCACGATTCATCTATGGTAACGGGAAGACTCAGTAACAATACCGTGGTTCATTTTCCGGGAGATGAGTCTCTTATCGGACAGATAGTGAATGTAAAGTTAAACGAATGCAAAGGATTTTATTATATAGGCGAGGAGATTATTTGACATGTCAACATTGAGAGATGAGATAAACAGAAGAAGAACATTTGCGATTATTTCGCATCCGGATGCCGGAAAAACAACGCTTACGGAGAAGTTTCTTTTATACGGTGGTGCGATTAATCTTGCAGGAAGTGTAAAGGGAAGAAAGGCGGCTAAGCATGCAGTTTCTGACTGGATGGAGATTGAAAAGGAGAGAGGAATTTCTGTAACTTCATCTGTTATGCAGTTTGAATACGGCGGAAAATGTATCAATATTCTTGATACACCGGGACATCAGGATTTCTCGGAGGATACTTACCGTACCCTTATGGCAGCGGATTCTGCGGTCATGGTTATAGACGGCTCAAAGGGTGTTGAGGCACAGACTATTAAGCTTTTTAAGGTTTGTGTAATGAGACATATACCTATATTTACATTTATCAACAAAATGGACAGAGAAGCAAATGATCCGTTTGAGCTTATAGATGAGATAGAGACAGTTCTCGGAATACGTACATGTCCGGTAAACTGGCCGATAGGATCGGGAAAGAGTTTTAAGGGTGTTTATGACAGAGAGTCCGGAGTTATCTCAAGATTTGTTCAGGGCGATAACGGACATAAGACAGAAGTTATTGAAACAAGTCTTGATAATGCTGATATAGATGATCTTATAACAGCACCGCTTGCAGATAAGCTCAGAGAGGATATAGAGCTTCTCGACGGTGCCAGTGATGAGTTTGATATTGAACGTGTAAGAGAGGGTAATCTTTCGCCTGTATTTTTCGGTTCTGCACTTACCAATTTTGGTGTAGAAACATTTTTACAGCACTTTCTTGATATGACATCATCACCATTATCAAGAATGAGTAATGAAGGAATAATAGATCCGTTCAGAGAAGATTTTTCTGCATTTGTATTTAAGATTCAGGCTAATATGAATAAGGCTCATCGTGACCGTATCGCATTTATGCGTATATGCTCAGGTAAGTTTGAGGCAGGTACGGAATCTTATCATGTGCAGGGTGGCAGAAAGCTGAGACTTACACAGCCACAGCAGATGATGGCGGAAGAAAGAAAGCATGTTGAGGAGGCATATGCCGGAGATATAATCGGTGTATTTGATCCGGGAATATTTGCAATCGGAGATACAATTTGCGACCCGAAATGCAAGTTCGCTTTTGAAGGTATTCCTACATTTGCTCCTGAACATTTTGCCCGTGTGAGACAGATAGATACGATGAAGAGAAAGCAGTTTATAAAGGGTATTGAGCAGATTGCACTCGAGGGTGCGGTTCAGATATTCCAGGAGTATAACACGGGAATGGAAGAGATTATCGTTGGAGTTGTCGGTGTGCTTCAGTTTGAAGTGCTTGAGTACAGACTGAAAAATGAGTATCGCGTCGACATTCGTCTTGAGCAGCTTCCGTATGAGCATATAAGATGGATAGACAACGAGGAGATAGATATTGACAGATTATCTGTAACATCTGATACAAAGAAAATCAGGGATCTTAACGGAAGACCGCTTTTGTTATTTACACATCCATGGAGTGTGAATACCGTTTTAGACAGAAATGAAGGACTCAAACTTAGCGAGTTTGGAAGATAACGGAATACTAATTATAACAACTTGTAAAGAGTTGATTATACAAAAAATTATCAGGAGGAGCGTTATTTATGGGAACTATTAAAAAGACACTTGCATTATTCTTTGCAGCAGTGTTGTTAATCACATCGGTACCGGCAGACGAGACTCAGGCTGCCAGAAAACCGAAACTTAGCAAAAAAAGAGTGTCTGTAGATGTTGGCAGTAAAATTAAGATAAAAATTAAAAATGCTGTCAAATCTGCGAAGGTAAGCTGGAAGATTAAGAATAAATCCGGCTCAGCAATGATTGTAAAGAAAAAGTCAAAGGGCAAGAAAGCATATGTACAAGTTATGGGTGTAAGTGCAGGCAAGGTAAAACTTGTTGCAAAGTACAAGGCGCCGGCTAAGAAGAAAAAGTTGACATGTACGATTACTGTGCGTGAAAAAGCTGTTACACCGACTGTACAGCCGCCGGTAAATGTTACACAGGCTCCGCCAGCAGAACCTGATGTTACACAAAATCCTACTGACGCTCCAATGGATACACAGGAACCTACTGTACCTGAGGAAACAGAAACACCGGTTGCACCGGAAGAGCCAACACAGGAACCAACGAAGGAGCCTACAAAAGCACCGACAAAGGCACCGACACCTACACCGACAAAGAAACCTACAGCATCACCTAAGCCTACACCGGTACCTGACAGAGATCCTGCAGAAGTGGTGCTTGATAAGGAAAGTGTATTGATAGTAGGTTATACAGAGGCAGAAGTAACTCTTGGTTCTGATGGAAGTGCATCATATGAAAACACAGCAGGTTTTTCGGGATTCATGATGCCTATCCCTTCACAGTATATATTAAATAATGGTGATTCATTCTACATAACTGTTGACTATACATCAACCGGATGTGATGCAAGAGCATATCTTGTAGTGAATGAAGTTGACGAAGCAAGAAGTAATATTCTTGGACCGACTGCATCACGACTTGCCGGAAAGATGACAGCAACAGATGATAATGTAAATTACATTTATATAAAAGCATCAGCATATAATACAAAATTTACATCACTTAAGATTAATTCAATAACAATAAGTAATGATGCTTCAGAAGCACCTACAGCGGCACCAACAGTAAAACCTACAGCCACACCAACACCGGAACCAACAGCAGTTCCGACAGTGAAGCCAAGTCCGGGACCAACATATGTTCCTTCTGATGACGATATCTGGGTAGCTACATGGGGAACAGCAGAAGAAAAATGTGATATAAATGCAGACAGAATGCCTCAGATGCCTCTTGAAGGAACTACTGTAAGACAGATTATAAAGGTTACAACATCAGGAAATAAGATGAAACTCAGACTGTCTAATCAGTACGGAAGAAGTCCTGTAACGGTAAGATCACTTCATATAGCAAAACAGGTTAAAGCTGATGAGTCTACTATAGACACATCAACAGATACGGTGGTAAGGGTAAACGGAAGTGAGTCATTTAACATACCTGCAGGCCAGACTATTGAGACCGATCCGGTAGATTTTTCTGTAAATGCACTTGAGAATGTGGCTATATCCATGTATTTTGGAAGCGCGCCTACAAATAACATAACAGGACATAGGGGAGCAAGAGCAACTACATATCAGATGTCCGGAAACAATGTTTCTACAAAGACATTAAGTTCATACAAGACAACGACAAGTTGGTTTTTCCTTGCAGATGTTTCTCTTGTTCAGCCAAGTAACGGAAGAGCGGTAGTCTGCTTCGGTGATTCCATAACAGACGGTTACGGAACAGATGCGGATTATCTTGGAAAGAAACCTGACAGCTATACAAGATGGGGAGACTATTTTGCTAAAAGACTTCAGGCAAATCCGGCAACAAAGAACATATCCGTAATTAATGAGGGTATAGGTTCAAACTCAATGATGGGTTCATATCCTACAGATGCCGGTAAGGACAGATTTAAAAGAGATCTGTTAGACCACGAAGGTGTAGGTTACTGTATAGTACTTTTCGGTGTAAATGATCTTAATAAGTTATATAATACTAATAAGTATAACGAACTTAAGCCTGAGTATGAGAAGATGGTAAAACTTGCTCATGAAAATGGAATTAAGATATATGCTGCACCAATTCTTCCTTTCGGAACAAGTGGCTATTACAGCGACGCTTCCGAACAGGTAAGAACCATGCTTAATAACTGGATGCGTTCATCTGAGTCGGGATTTGACGGAATAATAGATTTTGAGAGCGCACTTGCAGACCCTGCAAATCCAAAGAACATTAAATATGAATACACTAAGGATGACGGACTTCATCCATATGAAGGCTATGACGTTATGGCAAATGCGATTGACCTTACAATGTTTGAAAATCCGGGGCCTATAGTAAAACCTACGGCAGCGCCTACAGCAACACCGCTCCCTGTTGGATCAGGTGATGAATTTGCCAAGGTAAACAGCTCAATGAAGCTTGACAATACAACATATACTGCATCAAGCGGTGCAGGAAGATATGACTGGGATAAAGACTGCGTAATGATAAATGATGCAAGTGACCAGAGTCAGGGTGCATGGGATCTTCCTTCAGGAGTTTCGTTAAAGGTAGGAGATCTTGTTACATTCCGTGTTCAGGGATATTATTTCGGAACACAGTCATTCAGATTTTGGGTGGGAAGTGCCGTGAGCGCCGGATGTACTCCGGTTATGCTTGTTAAAAATGTCCAGGCCGGAAGCGGAATAGGTTCAACCGGATATCCGTGTGTATCAAACGGAGCTACGATGAATCAGTTAGCACTGAATGCCAATGCTTCCACGGGAGCATTTGATGTGACATTTACATTTAAGCTCGGAGAAAGCCAGAATGATACAGGCGGTTCATATACGCATTTTACACTGAAAGGACAGTACGGAAACTACATAGACGGACTTGCCATAAAGAATGTATATCTTACAAAAGTGAATGATACAACGTATTAAGGGGATTTTAAATAAAGAAACTGTTGCTTTGACGAATTGAGGTTCGCAAAGCGACAGTTTTTTTGTGATTTTTCTCGGCGGAATGGCGGTGGGTATCTATATGAAAAAATTTCTTTTTTGGATCCACTGTTTTTCTAAACTTCCATGATTTTAACTAATTTTTTGCTCTGACGCGTATCTATGTAGAAAAACTAACGAAATAGATCCACTATTTTCGATAATTTCATGAAAATAGTGGATCTAAAAGCTGGATTTTTGGCTATAGATACTCACAGCAAAAAAAGAAGCCGTGCACTACCGCCAGCTTCTTTCTAACTACAATATATAATTCCACATTAAGTCACAAGATTCTGTCCGCTTGTGTGACAACACATCAGAATTACCATAAACGTTATCGAAGCGGCCACAATTAATTTGTAAAGAGCAGGGCGTTTCTCGCAAACGCAAGCAGTCATTATGAATAACGGAAGGGCAATGCTCAAGTACCTTCCTCCGCTTACGAGATAATCCGTCGAGTAGCTTATAAGTGTGTATACAAACAGGAAAGAAGTAAGGCTGTCTGCATGCTCTCTGAAATATCTGAACAGTACATATAATGTTGAGAAGAACAAAAGAATCTGAGGTGCCCATGCAGAGAATACCAAAGCAGAAACTTGTTCGTCTGTCAGATATTTAAATAATTTACGCAAACCTGTTCCGACATCCTTGAAAGAATGAGACCATACATTTGACTGTAACTTGAGGAAGTATAAGAAGTCGCCCGTATTTATATAGTTAATCAACAGGTAAATTCCAAAACCGGCAAGCGGAGCCATAATCGGAATAAGATAAATAAGCTTCTTGCCAAAATTCTTCCAGGATTTATTTTTTATCAAATCAAATACTCTATATTCAACAAGCCATTCAAGTCCCATAAATACTATGATGAGTATTCCCTGCATACGCGAAAGAGCACATAATCCGGCAAAAAATCCCGCAATCCACCATTTCTTTCTGAATGTAAAATAAATACAAGCAGAAGCAACGAGTAAAAATGTGCTTTCAGGAAGCATGCCTCCAAAATAAAATGAGAATGGAAATACTGATATAAGAATAACGGCCTTTTCCGCAATACTTACACTGTATCTGTAAGCAACTGCCATATATAAGAAAATACAACCGCCCACATAGCACAGTGTTGATGTAGCAAGTGCTGCAATGTATATATTATCGATAATGAGATTAACAACCCATGTAAATGCCGGATACAGAGGGAAGAATACAAGTGTCTGATACACGTTATCACCCATTGAGTAAACACCGTCGATAACGATATTTTTATATCCTCCTTCTGCAATTCCTATGTAGTTTGTGGCATCCCACTTAAGCCACCAGTCTGTAAATGACTGGTCAACTTTGTATATTAAAATGAGTGCCAAATATGAAACAAAATATATGAGCAGTCTGAAACACAGTGCCTGTATGCCGATAGAAGATATCTCTTTAAATGAGCAGAGATGCCCGCTTCTTTCACAATCTTTTTTGCCGGTCACATAAGATGTAAGAAGGAGTTTGTTGTTAAGAGGCATGCCTGCCGCATAAAAAATTCGGTATATCATTATGATTGAAAAAACTGCTACAAGCAGTAAAACAAAAGCCTGCATAATTTCCTCCGGATAAATATATTTTTTTACAGTATAGCACACTTTATCGGATAGTGACATAAGATGTAATAAAAAAAGTAGGTATGAGTAATGAACAGATATTGTAACGGAGTGATTCATACAGTAAGAAAAGGGGATACGCTCTATTCCTTAAGCCGCCAGTACGATGTGCCTCTGGTTGCTATTTTAAGAGCAAATCCTTATGTGGACATATATAATCTGATGATAGGATCAAGAATATGCATACCAACCGGACCTCAGGGGCGTCCGCCAAGACCGGCGATACCTCCAATGGATAGACCACCTGTGGACATACCACCAATGGACATACCACCGATGGATAGACCACAAGCGATGCCTCCTGTGGAGGAACCGCAAGAGATACCACAAATGAGACCGTCTCAGGATAGTCTTCATGAAAGATATCCTGAAGTGCCGTTAAACAGATATCCTGAGGAATCTCAAATGAATTCTCCGGAAAGAATGTGGATGGATGACACGGATATGCAACAGAACAGAATGAGAAAAGAGAATGTCGATGATGACGATAATGACAGAAGAATTGCCTATGTAGTAAAAGAGGGCGAGTCAATGAAAGATATTCTTGATAAATTTGGAGAGGATGCAGAAGATTTTCTTGAAAATAACAGACTCTCAGATATTTTCTTAAAACCTGGAATAACGGTTTTTGTTGAGGCAGACAGATAGTAGGTATATGAAAAATGCGGTGTAGTCCGTTTGGACTATGCCGTATTTGTTTTAAAATAAAATATATATGATATTTTTTTAACAATGCTAGACTATACAAAAACCTTGTGTTAAAATTGTATAAAGATAATGTTAAGAGTATTTATGGGGTAATTACGTTAACAAAATCTATTATAATGTATTTGGGAGGTTTTACTTATGGAAACATTTAAGTTTGAGAAGATTAGGAATGTTGCCCTGTTAGGGCATGGTGACTGTGGCAAAACTACATTAGTTGAAGCCATGGCATTTACAACAGGAGCTATTCCGAGACAGGGAAAAGTTGAAGAAGGAAATACGTTAAGTGATTATGACAAAGAAGAAATAAAAAGACAATTTTCATTAAGTACATCTGTTGTTCCTGTTATATGGGAAGGAACAAAGATAAATGTACTTGATACACCGGGATATTTTGATTTTGTTGGTGAAGTTGAAGAAGCACTTCATGCGGCTGACGCAGCAGTCATAGTTGTTTCTGCAAAGTCAGGTATTGAAGTCGGAGTTATGAAAGCATGGGATTTATGTGAAAAATTTAAGCTTCCTAGAATGTTTTTCGTAACTGATATGGATGATGATAAGGCGAGTTACAGAGATGTTGTTAATAAACTTGAAAAGTTATATGGCAGAAAGATTGCACCGTTCCAGTTCCCTATTCGAGAGGATGAAAAGTTTGTCGGATATGTAAATGTAGTTAAGATGAAGGGAAGAAGATTTACTTCAGCAAGTACATATGATGAGTGTGAGATTCCTGATTATTCATTACCATATCTTGAGAAGTACAGAGATTCCCTTAATGAGGCTGTTGCAGAGACAAGCGAAGATTTGATGGAGAAGTTTTTCAATGGAGAAGAATTTACTAAGATTGAGATGTCAACAGCACTCAGAAGCAGTGTTGTAGACGGAAATATTGTACCTGTACTTATGGGATCAGGACTTGATGCTCGTGGTTCAACAATGCTTATGGACGCGATTAACAAGTATTTCCCTGCACCTAACAGAGGTGTAATTACCGGTATTAATACTAACGATAACTCGACATTTAACGCAGACTACGATGCTAACAAGCAGTTTAGTGCAAGAGTATTTAAGACAATTGTGGATCCGTTTATCGGAAAGTTCTCACTTGTTAAGGTATGTTCCGGTGTTCTTAAATCAGATATGACAGTTATGAACACAAGAACACAGACACAGGAAAAACTTTCAAAGTTGTATGTACTGCGCGGAAAGAATCAGATTGAAGTTAAAGAATTATATGCAGGAGATATAGGTGCGATAGCAAAGCTTTCTGATACAATTACGGGAGATACGCTTGCTACAAAAGAGTTCCCTGTAAAATTTGATGAGCTTAAGCTTTCTAAGCCTTATACATATATAAGATATAAGACAAAGAATAAGGGTGACGATGATAAGGTTTCACAAGCACTTGCAAAGCTTCTTGAAGAAGACCGTACACTTAAGGTTGTCAATGACAAGGAAAACCGTCAGACACTTTTATATGGTATCGGTGATCAGCAGCTTGAAATTGCCGTAGCGAAATTGTTCTCAAGATATAAGGTTGAGCTTGAGACAGGTAAAGCTAAAGTTCCTTATCGTGAAACAATTAATAGGAAAGTTAAGGTACAGGGTAAACATAAGAAACAGTCCGGCGGACACGGCCAGTACGGAGATGTTCATATCGAATTTGAGCCTCTTGGTGATTTGGAGACACCATTTGTATTTGAAGAAAAGATATTTGGTGGAGCAGTACCGAAGAACTACTTCCCGGCTGTAGAAAAAGGACTTGCAGAAAGTGTTCTTAAGGGACCTTTGGCAGGATATCCTGTAGTTGGAATCAAAGCAACACTTGTAGATGGTTCATATCATCCGGTTGACTCATCCGAAATGGCATTCAAGATGGCAACAATCCAGGCGTTTAAGCAGGGTATTTTGGAAGCATCACCTATTCTTCTTGAGCCTATTGTATCGCTTGAAGTTATAATTCCTGACGCATTTACGGGAGATGTAATGGGAGACCTCAATAAGAGAAGAGGACGAGTGCTCGGAATGGATCCTATAACGGGCGGAAAGCAGAAGATAATTGCTGACATTCCTATGGCAGAGCTTCACGGATATTCTACAAACCTTCGTTCAATGACAGGAGGAATCGGAGAATATTCATATGAATTCAGTCGTTACGATCCGGCACCATCTGATGTTCAGGCAAAAGTTATTGAGCAGAGTAAGACTGAGGAATAAAATTTATTTGTAAATGATTAATACCACCTTGAGAATTTTTTGGGACTCAAGGTGGTATTTTTATTGTATTTGTATTGAATTGAAACAATAAGATTCCTTGACAATCTACTGCCTTCTTTCTATAATGATATGAGGGAATTAATACACTTCTGAAGGGAGGAATATAACGTGATACAGATATTTAAAACCTTAGAAGACGGTGTTCTTAGTACAGAAAATGAGATAACAGACGGCTGCTGGATAGCTCTTACGAGACCGGATGCCACTGAACTTCATATGGTTTCTGAACAGTGCGGAGTTGATATAGATGACCTGCGTGCACCTCTTGATGAGGAAGAACGGTCGCGACTTATGACAGAGGATAATTATACTCTTATTCTCGTGGATATTCCTATGCTTGAAGATAAGAATGAAAAGGATAAGTATGTTACTATTCCTTTAGGTATTGTTCTTACAGACAAAGTTATTATCACGGTATGTCTTGAGGAGACGAATGTTCTTACTCCGTTTATGAAAGGAAGAGTTCGTTCTTTCTACACATATAAGAAAACAAGACTTATTCTTCAGATATTGTATAAGAATGCAACTTTATATCTGCAGTATCTTCGTAACATTGACAGAAAAAGTGAGCAGATAGAAGAGAAGCTTCATATTTCACAGAAAAACGAGGAACTTATTGAACTTTTGGGGCTTGAGAAGAGTCTGGTTTATTTCACGACTTCCTTAAGGTCTAATGAAGTCGTACTTGAGAAGATGCTCCGTACAGAGCAGATAAAGAAATACCCTGATGATGAAGAACTGCTTGAAGACGTAATTATAGAGAATAAGCAGGCTATCGAGATGGCAAATATATATAGTGGAATACTTAGCGGAACGATGGATGCATTTGCATCGGTTATATCCAATAACCTTAATATTGTAATGAAACTTTTGGCAACAATTACTATCGTGCTTTCAATTCCTACGATGATAGCCAGTTTCTTTGGTATGAATTTTGTGAATATTCCACTGGGTGATTCGCCGTTCGGATTTGTTGTGGTACTTATATGTACCTGTCTGATTACGGGTGCGGCAGCGCTTGTTATGGCAAAGAAGAAAATGTTCTAAATTTTTAATGTCAGGAGACTTTTATGTATAAGCTTATTGATAAGTTAGAACGAAAATTCGGGAAATTCGCAATTCCCGGACTTATGAAATATATTGTAATTATAGAGATAATCAGTGCATTTATCGGTATAGTAAATCCGTTTATATACTACAAGTATTTTGCACTTGATTTTTCTGCGGTTTTTAGCGGGCAGATATGGAGACTTGTAACATTTGTTTTTTGTCCGGAACTGACAGAGCTTGATTTTTTTGACATATTGATGTTCGCAATAATGGTATATCTGTATTATGTAATAGGTAACAGTCTAGAACGCATGTGGGGATCGTTCAGATTTAATATATATTATCTGTCGGGATTGCTTCTCGGCATAATAGCCGGATTGATTATGTATATTTTTACCGGATATCCATTTTGGAGTGTAGGATTCGAATATATCAACATGTCACTTATTTTGGCATTTGCATGTATGTATCCGGATCAGGAGTTTTACCTGTATTTCTTGCTTCCTGTTAAAGCAAAATGGATTGGTATTCTTGATGCAGTACTGCTTACTGTTGAAGTTATTCAGTATCTCGCAATTGGAACGCTTCAGGCTTATGCAATGGCATTTGCCGTAATTATATCAATGGCAAACTTCATTCTTTTCTTTTTTGCAGGATTCAAACGTGGGGCATACAAGAGTATGAAGAGAAAAGCACAGTTTAAGAAAGAAGTTACGCCGAAGGTTATGCCGCTGTACAGGCACAGATGTGCAATCTGCGGACGTACAGAGAGGGATGATCCTGATCTTGAGTTCAGATATTGTACAAAATGTAACGGTAATTATGAGTATTGTGCTGATCATATATTTACACATGAGCATGTAAAGTAGAGAGGAGATTATTATTATGACTGGAAACAGTGCTAAAGAAAAACAGGACAAGCTGCTTGGTCTGATATTATTGTTTGGAGCTGCATTTATAACACATATAATATTTGCAGCAGGATATATAGGATTTCCACAAGATATGCAGTGTTTTTCGTGGTGGGCAGGTGCTATGTTTGAGCATGGTCCGGGTAAATTCTACAGCCTTGAAGCATTTACTGATTATCCGCCGGGATATATGTATATCCTGTGGTTTGTCGGTGCTTTCTTAAAGCTTTGTGGCGTTACAGGCCTTACAACATTTTCGGCAGTTATTGTTAAGATGCCTGCTATGATATGTGACCTTCTTATCGGGTATGTGGTATATAAGGTTGCATCAAAATACACCAGTCATAAATACTCCATGTTATTTGCTGCAGCATATATGTTTAATCCTGCAGTTATAATCAATTCTGCCACATGGGGACAGGTTGATTCTGTACTTACTATATTCATTGTACTTATGATTTATTTTATAACTGAAAAGAAGCTTCCTGCAGCATACTTCATATTTGCGGCAGGTATACTTATTAAGCCTCAGGCTGTTATATTTACACCGGTACTTATATATGGAATTATAGACCAGGTATTCTTAAATAATTTTACATGGAAGAGAATGTTTACACAGCTTGGTATCGGTCTCAGTGCCATTGCTGCGTTGTTCCTTGCTGCACTACCGTTTGGACTTGATAAGGTTATTCCTCAGTATGTAAACACACTTGAACAGTATGAATATGCGTCTGTTAATGCGTATAATCTCTGGGCACTTTTGGGCAAAAACTGGACTTCACAGACAGATATATTTTTGTTCCTGCCATACAAGACCTGGGGAACAATATTTATTATTGCAACAGTTGTTGTATCAGCATATTTCTGTCTTAAAAATAAAGAGAGCGAAAGTAAGTATTATTGCTCAGGAGCATTTATTATAACAGCTGTTTTTATGCTTTCGGTTAGAATGCATGAGAGATATATGTATCCGGCACTTGCACTTCTTCTTATAGTATGTGCGGTAAAACGTAATTATAAGTATATATTTGCATTTGCGTTTCTGTCATTTGTACAGTTCCTTAACGTTTATCACGTATTGTTCCATTATGACCCTAACACATACATTTTTGATAATCCGGTTATCACACTTATATCTGCACTCAGTATAGGTGCTTTCGGATATTACCTGTATGTATATTTCAATCAGTTAAAATGTAAGAGAGCATATACTAAAGCTGAGATTGCCGAGATAAATGCTCAGAAGAGAGCTAACAGTATTAAGAATAATAAAAACAAAAATAACAATAGAAATGTTAATAACAGAAATAGCGCACAGAATAATCGTGCTGCAGCTAATAATGCGGACGAGGCTTCAGGTAAGAAGTCATGGTTTTCTATTATTACATCTGAAAAAGCTCTTAAGTGGGCTAAATGGGAGATTATTGTTGTCAGTGTAATTACAGTTGTTTATGCCGGAATTACATTCTATAATCTTGGAGGCTTTGAGGCTCCACAGTCTATGTGGAAGAGTAACCAGGCAGGTACAGAGATTACTGTTGACCTTGGAGAAGTAAAGGCAGTTAATCATTTCTTCGGTTATCCGGGAACATATGAGAATCGTAAATTTGAGGTTCAGTTATCGAATGATGGAACCAACTGGACACCTATTAACTATCAGGATAGTGAAGAAGGTGCAGGAGTTGTTAAATTTGTCAGTGTATTTTGCTGGAATAAAATAAGTGCTTCATTTGACGCGAGATATGTGAAGTTTGTGCAAAAAGATGATGTTGCCGAGATTATGGAATTTAAGTTCTATGATGCTGAAGGCAATGACATTAGACCGGTAAGTGCAACTGCTCCGGAGGTTATTGATGAGCAGGATACATTTGACGGAATATATTCGTTTATGAACAGTACTTATTTCGATGAGATTTATCACGGAAGAACGGCCTTTGAGATGATTAATAATATGTATTGTTATGAGAATACTCATCCGCCGCTTGGAAAAGCGATAATTGCAATTGGTATTCTTATCTTTGGAATGGTGCCGTTTGGATGGAGATTCATGGGTGCGCTCTTTGGTGTTTTCATGGTTCCGATTATGTATATTCTTGCAAGAAAGCTTACAGGAACAAGATGGCTTGCAACGCTTATGACACTTATATTTACATTTGACTTTATGCATTTTACACAGACACGTATTGCGACTATTGACGTATATGTAACTCTGTTTATTATGCTTCAGTATTTCTTCATGTTGTGTTATTACAAGATGAGCTTTTATGATACACCGATTAAGAAAACTTATATACCACTTCTTTTATCAGGTATATGTATGGGTCTTGGTTGTGCAAGTAAATGGACCGGAATATATGCAGGTCTCGGACTCGCAGTTATATTCTTTGCAGTTATGATAAGAAGATACGGAGAGTACCGTACGGCACTTAAGAGACCAAATGGCAAGACAGAAGGCATAGAACACAGATTTATTATAGATAATTACAGTAATTTTACACTTAAGACAATAGGATTTTGCGTTATTGCATTTGTAGTTATTCCATTTACCATTTATCTGTGTTCATATATACCGTTCTCAGATGGTACTTCAAACAACCTTCTCGGTCAGATGATTGGAAACCAGAGACAGATGTTCTCATATCATTCAGCACTTGATGCTACACATCCATATGAATCTACATGGTATCAGTGGCCTGTTATTAAGAGACCGATTTTGTATTATCTTGAAAGTATTGACGGCACATTAAAGTCAGGAATAAGTGCAATGGGTAATCCGTTCGTATGGTGGGCAGGAATTCCTGCATTCTTATACATGCTTTATCTTGCTTTAGCAAAGAAGGACAGAACATCTTTATTTATAGCAGTCGGATATTTGGCACAGTATCTGCCATGGATGCTCGTAAGCAGATGTACATTTATATATCACTACTTCCCAAGCGTACCATTTGTTGTACTTATGATCGGATATAGTATGTACAAGCTGACTAAGGACAGACCGAAGCTTAAAGGTGTGGCCATAGCTTATACGGTGCTTGTAGTTGCGTTGTTCTTTGTATTCTATCCGGTTCTTTCAGGATATCCTACAACGGATGCATACGTAACTAACCTGAAATGGCTTAATGACTGGGTGTTATTATTCTAAGAGGTGGATTATTACATGTTAAATGATGTGATTAAAGATATCAGTAAGGGCAAAGATATAGAAAGTAATCTTTCTGCATATGCTTCTGAAGCATCGAAGGTATATGCAAAAAGTGCGCTTGTTGAGCTTGCATTTGAGTATTTTCTTGCCTATGATACATCCGAAAGCGGTATGAATCCATTTGTAGCTGAGCCTTCTCCTGAGAAAGATTTTATATGGGCAGCTTTGAGTGATGTTGCAGAGGGCAGAACCGTACGATATTCAGAAGAGGATATAAGAGAAGTTCGTGCCGTACTGTCAGAAAAAATGGAAGTTATCACAACATATGTTGACCGGCTTATTGTGTATGAATATGTCCTTAACAGACTTGAGGCAGGTTTTACAATGAGCGAAGAAGAGATGGAAGAGGCTCTTCTTGGTTATAATAAAGAAGAGTATTCAAAAGAACTGCTTAATTATATTTTCTCGGATAATGACCAGGCGGCACTTAACGACAGATTGCATGATGTGCTTGGTCAGTTGCCGGTAAGAATGAGCCGCATGCATTATATGGAGCTTATAAAAAACAGTTTAGGACTTTATAGCGAATCGGATACGGATTCTCTTGATGGTTATATATATATGCTTAGAACAGTAGCAATGCTTTATGAGCCTGAAGGAATTGATAAGCATTTTGCTGATTTTGCTGAAATGATAGAAGAGTTTGCTAAGGCAGATTATTCTCATATGGATAAGGATTATTATACTATATTGTCAGACAGACTTTCGGGATTGGCAAATGATGTGAGATGCATTTCTGATGCACTTATGGTATATCAGAAAATGATAAATATGATATATATGTATGTAATCAATCCAAGTGATGACTATGATAAAATATGTGAAACAGCTGTTGATATAATAAAGGCTGTTAATGATTTATATAATACTGATGCAGACGATGCGGATTTTTATGAAGTAGAAGGAATGCTGCATGGTCTTGAGGGTGTTCCTGAAAGGCTTTATGAACAGAAGCTCAACATGGAAGCCGTATATGAAGATATAGTTAATACACATGGTGATATTATTTTATCATGTGGACTTAAAGATTCGTATGACAGACTTGGTTTATCATCTTTGCTTTATTCGTCAAGTATATTTGTCAGCCTTGAAAAGAAAGAAACAAAAGCTGTTACTGAGGAATATCTGGCTGAGGTTACGGATAGCCTTTTAAACGATATAAAGACAGGATTTAAGAAGTACGACCGATATGTAATTCGAGCGGTTATGGCGCTTACATTATCGAATTTGCCGATATTTTTTACTGATGTCGAGGAGGTTCTGGTATATATAGAAAGCTCGCTTGAAAAATGCGGTGACAAATCAGAGCTTATTGCTTTGAGAGAGATAATGAATGATTTTATCGGATATGGGGATATGGCATGATAAGATGGTATAAGGATCTGTTTATGGATGAAACGGTAGCTGGGAATCCGGATATGCATAAGGAAAATGCAGAGTCCGGGAAGTTGCATATTTTTCCTTTGTATTGTGTTGCCATAGCAGCATCCGATGACAATCTGCTTGATATAATATCCTGCAATGAACTTTATTTTAAATATTATAAGAGAAAAGAACTGCAAGTTCTTGGACTGGCATCATCATATAAAGAAGCTCTTAAGCTTACGGAAGCTATTCTTATGAAGGTATATGGTGCTACAGGAGCATTTGATGTAAGGAAATATTATATTGCAGCACAAGACGATGGATGTGATAATTAGTTGAAGATAATAGGAATTATATTATTTGTAATATTATTAATTATAGGAATAGTGATACTTGTTGCTGCACTTGCTTTGTTTGTCCCTGTAAGATATAAGATAAGAGCAGTATTTCAGGATGACGAGAAGTCTGCGGTTGCAAAATTCAGGTGGCTTTTAGGACTTGTGTCGGTTACAGTCAGATATACAGGAAAGCCGGATACAGTTATAAGAATACTCGGATTGCGTACGGATAAAGTCAAAGCATTCTTTTCGAAATTTAAAAGAAAAAAGAAGAGAGTCAGCAGTAAGAAAGATAAGATAAAAACAGAAAAGAAGCCTTTGGATAAGGTTGAAGGTAATTCTGATGAAAAAACGGTAAATAATAAACCTGTAAATGATAAATCTGTAAAAACTACGGAAGATAATAGTCGGAGTAAGAAAAAGAAGCGCAAAGACAGGAAATTTAAGAATATTTTCAAAAAAATATCTGATCTGCATATACGCAGTTACTGGGATATACTAAGATCACCTGATAATAAGGCGCCATTTTCCGTATTAAGAGGTACGCTGTGGAAGATAGTTAAGCACAGTTCGCCAAAGAAAGTACAGGCAGACCTTATAATTGGTACAGGAGATCCGTGCAATACGGGATTGTTGTTCGGTTTTTTCGGAATGATGTTGTCGTTCATACCGGAAGGATGTAGCCTTACACCGGATTTTTATGAAAAACGCCTTGAAGGCAAATTATATATAAAAGGCAGAATACGCATGGTTGTGCTTTTGCATCATGTGATAAAGATAATGATGGATAAAGAGCTTAAAAGAATTAAAAAGGATATTGATAAAGTCCGTGCATAATGCGGCAGAATGGAGGAAAACATGGCAGATAATCAGTTTCAGACAACAGTAGATTCACTGTTTAAAGGTATGGAGAGCTTTATTACAACTAAGACGGTTGTAGGCGATGCGATTACAATGGAAGACGGAACTATAATACTTCCGCTTGTGGATGTTTCATTTGGAGTGGCAGCAGGAGCATTTGCAAACGAAGAAGGAAAGAAGAATAACGGCGGCGGAGGAATGGGCGGAAAGCTTCAGCCAAGTTCAATCCTTATTATTAAAGACGGAACTTCAAAGCTTGTTAACGTTAAAAATCAGGATGGTCTGACCAAAATACTGGATATGGCACCGGATGTTATAAACAAGTTCTTTAAGAGTTCTGATGATAAAAATTCTGAAAATAAATAAAATAAAAAAAACACTTGCATTATGAGTTAGTGTTTGTTAAAATGGGTACGTTATGGTGCGAGGAAGTGCCAGATGAAGATGTAAGGAGGTGCTTTAAATGGCAAAATGTGCAATCTGTGATAAGGGAGCTCACTTCGGAATTAGAGTAAGTCATTCACACAGAAGAAATAATCATATGTGGAAGTCTAATATTAAATCAGTAAGAGTTAAGGTTAATGGTGTAACAAAGAAGATGAACGTGTGTACAGCATGCCTTCGCTCAGGTAAGGTAGAGAGAGCTTAAGGTTAATCACTAAGTAAAAACGAATTATGATAGCTTCGGTAAGATATGCCGGAGCTATTTTTGTTCAGCATATAAAAAGATTATATCCAATAATCAGAAGAAGGATTATAAGCAATACGGCGAGGAAATAATTTGATATAAATAACATGAGTATCATTCCTATAGCTATCATAAAGAACATGAATCCGAATACGCGTTTCACCATATCACCTCTAATTATATTTATTTAATAAATATATGCTAAACAAACAGCAGATGTTACAGTTACATTTGCTTTTTATTCTTTTATGGGGTATACTAATATAGAATATGTTTATAAGGAGGTTTCGATATGAAAGGCCGTATGAATACAGATAAAGGTAAGATTGTCATTGATACAGAGGTTATCGCCAAATATGCAGGTTCATCTGCAATTGAATGTTTTGGTGTTGTAGGTATGGCATCCGTTAGTGTAAAGGATGGTTTTTCCAAGCTTCTCAGAAAGGAAAATCTGGCACACGGTGTTGAGGTTACCATAGAAAATAATAAGCTTTTGATAGAGTTGCATATCATTGCTGCATATGGAGTAAGTATCCAGGCAGTTGCCGAGAATCTTATAAGCAATGTAAAATATAAGGTAGAAGAGTTTACCGGAATGGAAGTAGCCCACATTACTGTAAGAGTTGAGGGTGTTAGAGTTAATGAATAAAAGCAATGTTTAAAAGCATGTTTTATGGAGGAACTTTTTAATGGATACATTAGATGCTAAGTTGTTAAGTGAATTATTCATAGCCGGTGCAGATGCATTGGATGCTAAGAAAGAATATGTTAATGATCTTAACGTATTTCCGGTGCCGGACGGTGATACCGGAACTAATATGACTATGACTATTCAGTCTGCAGCAAAAGAAGTAAAATCAATAAGTCGTATTAGTATGGAGACTGTATGTAAGGCTATATCTACAGGCTCATTAAGAGGCGCAAGAGGTAATTCGGGAGTTATTTTATCTCAGCTCCTTCGTGGATTTACTAAAGTCGTAAAAGAATATGATACTATCACTCCTTCAGTATGTGCTGAAGCTTTTGAAAAGGCTGTAGAGACAGCTTATAAGGCTGTTATGAAACCTAAGGAAGGAACTATTCTTACAGTTGCAAGAGCCGGAGCTGATATGGCATCATTTCTTGGGGATACAGATATAGATATAACAACATTTATGGAGACTGTTATAGAGCATATGCGAGATGTGCTTAATCAGACTCCTGATATGCTTCCTGTTCTTAAGGAAGCAGGTGTGGTTGACTCCGGTGGAGAAGGACTTCTTGTTATACTTGAGGGAGCTTATGCAAAACTTACATCTGTTATGCCTAAGCCGGATGGTGCAGTAAAGCCTGATGTAACAGCAGTTAAGAAAGGATCATATGCTCCAAAGAAGAGTAGTGATTCTGCTAAGAAAGCAGCTCCTGCACCTAAGAAGAAGGAAAGAAAAGTATATCAGCCTGCAAAACCAAAGTCTGACATAAGTACATCAGATATCAAGTTTGGGTATTGTACGGAGTTTATTATAATTCTTGAGCAGGAATTTGACGATAGAAATGAAGAAGAACTCAAGATATTCTTAGAAGCAATAGGTGATTCTATTGTGGTTGTAGCTGATGACGAGATAGTTAAGGTTCATGTTCATACCAATATGCCGGGTATAGCTCTTCAAAAGGCACTTACTTATGGTTCTCTTTCAAAGATAAAGATTGATAACATGAGAGAAGAGCATGAGGAAATGCTTGCTCTTGAAAAGGAAAAGGCAGAAGCAGAGAAAGCATCCGTTGAAACTGCAGATGTGGAAACCACAGAAGTTGTAGAAGAGGCTGAAGTTGTAGAAACTAAGAAGGAGTTTTCAAAGCCGGCAGGATTTATAACAGTATCGGCAGGAGCAGGACTTAGCGAAATATTTGCCGGTATCGGTGCCGATGTTATTATCGAGGGCGGACAGACCATGAATCCAAGTACGGAAGATATGCTTAATGCCATTGATAATATTGATGCAGAAGTTATATATATTATGCCGAATAATTCTAACATTATACTCACAGCAGAACAGGCTGCACTTCTTACAGAAGACAAACAGGTTATTGTTATACCTTCAAAGAGTATTCCTCAGGGAATTATGGCACTTATCAACTATATGCCTAACAGAAGTGTAGAAGATAATCAGAAAATAATGACTGAAGAGATGAAGAATGTTAAAACCGGTTCTGTCACATATTCTGTAAGGGATACTGTTATAAACGGACGTGAGATTAAGCAGGGCGACATAATGGGTATAGCTGATTCAGAGATAGTAAATACAGGAGCCCAGGTTATGTCTGTGGTTGCAGAACTTGCAGATCATATGATTGATGATGACTCTGAGCTTGTTACATTATACTATGGAGACAGCACAACTGAGGATGAAGCAGAGCTTATAGCATCTAAGATAGGAAATGCACATCCTGACATTGAAGTGGAAGTTCACTATGGTGGACAGCCGGTATATTACTATTATTTATCTGTGGAGTAAGATAAACATGTTATGGAATGATGATATACGGGAAATAAAAGGAATTGGCGATAAAACCGCCACATATTACCGACGGATTGGAATCAATACCGTCGGTGATTTAGTTATGCATATTCCCAGGGCTTATGACGAATACGGAGAGATAATACCTATATCAAATGTTCGTGAAGGGGATACTGTCATCATTTCCGGCAGAATAACAGCCAGACCACAGGCACGAAAAGTAAGAAATATTTCCATAATTAGTGCAAAAATGACGGATGATTCCCGAGGAATTATTACGCTTGTGTGGTTTAATATGCCGTTTATGGCTAATCAGCTCAGAATGGGTACATATTATATAATACGTGGCAAGGTAAGCAGAAATAACGGCAGACTTGAGATAGTTCAGCCAAAGCTTCTTACCAAAACAGAGTATTTTAATAAAAAACACAAGCTCATGCCTATATATAAGCTTACGGAAGGACTGTCAAATAATGCTGTAAGTAAGGCGAGTGCATATGCACTGTCAGAGCTTCGCAGTAAAAAAGACTATATTCCGTCCGATATTATTAAACGTCTCGGACTTATGCCATATATGCAGGCAATAAAGTCAGTTCATTACCCGAAAAATAAAGACGATATGCTAAAAGCAAGAAAACGTCTTGTTTTTGATGAATTTTTCTCGTTTCTTTTGATGTTAAAAAAGGTAAACGGAGAGAGAACCGGACTTAGGACGGGGCGGACGTATGAGATACCAAAGGAAAGTGAGCAGTTCATTGCTTCGCTTCCGTATGAACTTACGGGTGCGCAGAAAAAAGTTATAAATGAAATTGAAAATGACATGATATCAGGTTATGCAATGAACAGACTGGTACAGGGGGATGTTGGTTCAGGAAAGACGGTTATTGCAGCAGTAGCCCTTCTTATTAATGCAAAAAATGGATATCAGGGTGCGCTTATGGCACCGACAGAGGTGCTTGCAAGACAGCATTATGAAAGCATATCAGAGATGTTTGCGCCTTATGGCATAAGAGTAACACTACTTACCGGACATATGAGCGCTGCTGAAAAAAGAAATGCATATGAGCTCATCAGCTCACATAAAACGGATATAATAATAGGTACGCACGCACTTATTCAGGATAAAGTTGTATATGATAATCTGGGACTTGTTATAACCGATGAGCAACACAGGTTTGGAGTGAAGCAGCGTGAAAGTATTGCAAATAAAGGTGAAGCCTGTCACGTTATGGTAATGAGTGCAACACCGATACCGAGAACACTTTCCATGATAATATATGGAGACATGGACATTTCTGTTATTGATGAAGTCCCTGCGGTAAGACTGCCGATAATGAATTGTGTTGTTGGCGGTAATTACAGAAAGACTGCATATTCATTTATCCAAAAAGAAATAAGTAAAGGAAACAGTGCTTACATCGTATGTCCGATGATTGAAGAAAATGAAAACAGCGATCTTGAAAATGTATATGATTATTATCTCAGGCTTTCGGAAATTATGCCTAAAGAGGTACGCATAGACATACTTCACGGGAAGATGAAAAATGATGAGAAAAATGCCGTAATGGACAGGTTCTACAATGGTAGTACAGATATTCTCATATCAACAACTGTTATAGAAGTAGGTATTAATTCTCCGAGAGCAACTGTTATGCTTATAGAAAATTCGGAACGCTTTGGACTTGCACAGCTTCATCAGCTGAGAGGCAGAGTCGGACGTTCTGATAAGCAGTCATATTGTATATTTATGACAGCAGACGAGAGTCCGGACATAATGAAGCGACTCAATATATTAAACAATTCAAATGATGGATTTTATATAGCTTCAGAGGATCTTAAGCTTAGGGGGCCGGGAGATATGTTCGGTGTCAGACAAAGCGGAGAAGTATTGTTTGAACTGGCAGACATATACAATGATGCAGACATGTTACAGCTCGCCAGCGATACCGTAAATGAATTATCAGAAAAAGAAGCTGAGTTAATATTAAATGAAATATCAAAAAAAATACCGCTTCCGACATTATAGTCTTGGAAGCGGTATGATATAGCTTTATTTATTTACCAGCCATACGCTCTTCCTGAGCTCTGATCATCTGTCTTACCATCTCTCCGCCGACAGAACCGTTCTGATATGATGTGAGGTCACCGTTGTAACCCTTTTTTAAAGGTACGCCTAACTCTGACGCAACTTCCATCTTAAAACGATCCATTGCTTCTTTTGCATCCGGAACTTCAACTCTGTTTCTTTCTCTTGACATGATATAAGCCTCCTTTATATATTTTTTTGTTTTTCAGTCATTTTCGACTGTAAGGATATTGTATGGAGAAATCAGAAAAATACACTGGAAAGTCTTAATAATTTTGTATATATTTGTTATAATTTAAAAGTGAACAAGTGCAGAAAGTTCGTTTTGTAACAGTATGAAATGGGTCGAGTATGTCCTGGAACAGCAATGCATGAAGATCATTAATATTCGTGTTGCATATCATATGTGCCATACTATGGTTATTTCATT
>SVEM01000021.1 GCA_015057375.1 Lachnospiraceae bacterium | reverse complement strand
TTCCTTAACGATACAAATCTCGATAGTAGACAGATTTACTTTGTGAATCAGATTGTTGAGTACATTGTACACAACGGTATGATGAAGGATTTATCAGTGTTGCAAGAGTCGCCATTTACGGACAAGGGTAGTGTGGTAGAAATATTCACTGACCTGACAGTATGGATGGGAATTAGGAAGGTTATTGATCGGATTAATGCAAATGCAGCAGCGTAAGATATAAAGTTAGAATGAAAGATTTTATTGAAGATGCTTTGGTTTTGTGATATAGTTACTGTGCTATTTTTGTGGATTCTTCTAGGCAGGAACAATCAATGTTGTCTAGTTGATGCAGTAAATGGCACAGTAGAAAAAAGCAAAACACCACAAATCCTTAAAAATCAAGGGTTTTGAAAGGAGAATATAAAAAAATGAAATTAGGTATCGTCGGACTTCCTAACGTAGGAAAAAGTACATTATTCAATTCACTTACAAAAGCAGGAGCAGAATCAGCGAACTATCCGTTCTGCACAATTGATCCTAACATCGGTATCGTTCCGGTGCCGGATGAGAGACTTGACGTGCTTACTAAGATGCACAATTCTGCAAAGACTATTCCTGCAGTTATAGAATTTGTTGATATAGCAGGACTCGTAAAGGGAGCTTCAAAGGGTGAAGGACTTGGAAACCAGTTCCTTTCAAATATCAGAGAAGTAGATGCAGTCGTACATGTTGTAAGATGTTTTGAAGACAGTAACATCATTCATGTTGACGGTTCTATTAATCCGCTCAGAGATATTGAGACAATCAATCTTGAACTCATTTTCTCTGACCTTGAGATAATTGAAAGAAGAATTTCAAAGACTGTCAGAGGTGCAAAAAATGATAAGAAGCTTGCAAAGGAACTTGCGCTTCTTGAGAGAATAAAGGCGTTTCTCGAAGACGGAAATCTTGCAAAGAATTTTGAGATTGAAGATGATGAAGAATTAGCATTGTTCAACGGATATAATCTTCTTACACAGAAGCCGGTTATTTATGCGGCAAATGTATCAGAGGACGAGCTTGCTGATGATGCAGCAGGCAATCCTATGGTAGAAAAGGTAAGAGAGTTTGCTAAAGAAGCCGGAGAAGAAGTGTTTGTTATCTGTGCCCAGATAGAGCAGGAGATCGCAGAGCTTGACGATGATGAAAAGAAGATGTTCTTAGAGGATCTCGGGCTTGCTGAGTCAGGCCTTGAAAAGCTTATTAAGGCAAGCTACAGTCTTCTCGGACTTATAAGCTACCTTACATCCGGAGAAGATGAAACAAGAGCCTGGACAATCAAAAAAGGAACCAAGGCTCCGCAGGCAGCAGGAAAGATACATACAGACTTTGAACGTGGATTTATCCGTGCTGAGGTAGTTGCATATTCAGCTCTCAAAGAACATGGAAGCATGCTTGCTGCGAAGGAAAAAGGTCTTGTACGTTCTGAAGGAAAAGAATATGTTATGCAGGACGGAGATGTAGTTCTTTTTAGATTTAATGTATAAACCAAATATTTTTCGCATAAAACGTTACAAACAAATACCCATAACAACGGAGGGAATTCATGAAAGTATTAATGATTAACGGAAGTCCGCATGCACAGGGCTGTACATACACAGCACTTAACGAGATGGAAAAAGTATTTTCAAAATATGGTATAGAGTGTGAGATAGTACAGGTCGGAAACATGGCAGTAAGAGGATGTGTTGCCTGTGGAACATGTAAGACTAAAGGAAGCTGTGTATTTGATGATGTTGTAAATGAGTTAGCAGCAAAACTTGAACAGGCAGACGGTCTTGTGCTTGGAAGCCCGGTATATTATGCATCTTCAAATGGAACATTATCTTCAGTTCTTGACAGACTGTTTTACAGTTCAAGTGCAAAAGACAAAACCATGAAGGTAGGAGCAGTTGTTGCATCAGCAAGAAGAGGCGGACTTACTGCAACATATGATCAGCTTAATAAGTATTTTGCAATAAGCGGAATGCCTATAGCAACAGGTCAGTACTGGAACGGAATTCACGGAAATAATGCAGACGAAGCAGCGCAGGATGAAGAAGGCTTACAGATGATGCGTACACTTGCTGAGAATATGACATTTCTTATGAAAAGTATAGCTTTAGGCAAAGAAAATTACGGTTTACCTGAGAAAGAAGCTAAATTACATACTAATTTCATAAGATAATTCCCAAAAACAAAAAAATCGAACAAAAAATTAAAAAAATTTTACAAACATAAAACCACAATAATTTGTCTTGGTATAAAAACCAACCACAAGATATTGTGGTTTTTCTTTGTTTTGGGCTGAAAAATGCCGTATTTTCGCGGTTTTTGGTTAAAATTTCTGCTTGCCAAATTCCCAAAAATACACTAAAATATAGCTATATTTTGTGGAAAGTGGTAGAAAGTGGTTGATTAACTCGATGGTGTGGTGATTATGGCTAACTTGTTTACTGGCGAATATACGCATTCGATTGACAGCAAAGGAAGAATCATAGTGCCTGCAAAGTACAGAGAATCATTAGGCGAAAGCTTTATGATAACGATGGGCTTTGACGGGTGTCTTTGCATGTATTCAAATGAAGAATGGACAGAATTCGTGGACAAGCTGAGAGCCTTACCTGAGATGAGAAAAGAAGCACGACAGACCATTAGACATTTCCTTGCAAAAGCAACACTTTGTGAGGTTGACAAGCAGGGAAGAATACTTATACCTATTAAGCTTCGTGAACATGCGGCACTTATAAAAGAAGTTGTATTTGTCGGCGTTTTATCCAAGGTGGAGATATGGAGTAAGGAACGTTGGGAAGCCAGTGAAGTGGATGACATGGACGAGCTTGCAGATAAACTTTCAGAACTGGGCATAACATTCTAAGAAATGTCGGTTGCCGGACAAAAAAGCAGGACAAAAGGAAGGCCTGATTATGGAAAACGAATTCGTACACATACCTATCATGCTTAATGAGTGCATGGAAAATCTGAATATAAGACCTGAGGGAGTGTACGTTGACGGAACTATGGGCGGAGCAGGACATTCTTCACATATAGCAAAGAGGCTCAATGAAAAAGGAGTTCTCATAGCCATTGACCAGGATGAGGCCGCGATAAATGCCGGAACAAAAAGACTATCAGAATATGCAGAACTTGCACCGGGACATATCCGTATAGTAAGGAATAATTTTTCTTATATGAGCGAAATTGTAAAAAGTGAAGGTTTCGCCGGAGTAGACGGTATATTGCTCGATCTTGGAGTTTCTTCGTATCAGCTTGATACTCCTGAAAGAGGATTTACATACAGAGATGAAAATGCACCGCTTGATATGCGGATGGACACAAGAAATGAAATGACAGCGAAGGACATAATCAATGATTATTCCGAAACAGAGCTTCGCAGAGTTATAAGAAACTACGGTGAGGACAAGTTTGCAGACAGAATAGCAAAAAACATTGTACGCGCCAGAAGTGAACACGTTATATCAACAACGGGAGAGCTTATAAGTCTTATAAAACAGGCATATCCGGCAAAGGAACTCAGAAAACCGGGACATCCCGCAAAAAAGACATTTCAGGCAATAAGAATAGAGCTTAATGGTGAGCTTAAAGTTTTGGAAGAAAACTTAAGAGACATGATTAATCTTTTGAATGACAAAGGAAGAATTTGTATCATAACATTTCATTCTTTGGAAGATCGAATAGTAAAAAATATATTTAGGGAATGTGAGAATCCATGCATATGCCCGCCGGACTTTCCGGTATGTGTATGCGGCAAAAAATCGCTCGGCAAGGTTATAAGCAGAAAACCTATATTGCCGGACGAAAATGAAATGAATGACAATACACGATCTCAGAGCGCAAAGCTTAGAGTGTTTGAAAGAATAAAAATGTAACCGGGAGGAACACAATGGCTGACAGAAGGTATTCGGGATATACGGATGGAAATGCAGCAAGAAAATTTAATAATGCAGCACCTAAAAGAAGAGAATCCGACAGACGTGAATATGACAGACGAATAGACAGAGAACGCTATGAAATGCCGGATCCTGAAGTGATACGTGAAGTAAAGAAAAACAGAAGATTAAATCGCTTCACAACATTTATCACAGTAGGAGCTATTGTAGCAAGTATGTATCTGTGTGTAAGTTACATAATGGCATTTTCAGATATAACAGCAATGAACAAGGAACTTGCTTCACTTCGCAGCCAGATATCGGATATGCAGGTTAGCAATGCAGAGGCAAAAAATAATATTGATGCTTCTGTGGACCTTGGGGATGTATATAAAAAAGCAACAACGGAATTTGGCATGGTTCCGGCTGACAAAAACCAGGTTTACAAGTATGTGAACAAAAAGAGTGACAGAGTAATACAGTATTCAGATATACCTGAGTAGTAATTTTTTAGAGGGTGAATCGGAAAATGAGAAAAAGACCGGTTAAGAAGTTCAGTCTTCACATGAAAAAGACTCTTGTGGCGGTAATGTTGATAATAACAGTATTATTCATTGGACTGTTAGTCAGAGTATTCACAATCATAGAGAAAGACTCTGACCGTTACAAAAAAAGAGTGTTATCACAACAGACATATGTAAGTAATGATATACTTTATAAAAGAGGAGAAATAAGAGACAGGAATGGTACCGTACTCGCTGTAAGCGTAAAGGTATATGATCTCATTATTTCTCCTAAAGACATACTTAAGGATAGTAAAAATGGCGAATTTACCCTGCAGACTCTGGTTAATTGCTTCGGGCTTAATTATGCAGAATTATCATCATTGGTAAACAGCAACCCTGAGTCACAGTATAAGGTGATTCAGGATAAAAAGGGCCTTACGGACGAAGAAATCAAACCGTTTGAAGACGCAAAGACAGCGGCAAAGGAAGCGGCGGCAGAGGCAAAAAATGATGAAGAAAAACCACCTCAGATTGCCGGTGTATGGTTCGAAGAACGTTATGCCAGAAAGTATCCGCTTTCCGAGGTCGGCGCACATATTATCGGTTTTGTTGATGGTGAATATGGAACAAATGGTATAGAAAACTGTTACAACAAAGAACTTACAGGAAGCTACGGCCGTGAATATGGATATTTTGATGCCGAGCTTAACTTGCAGAGAACCATAAAACCTGCAGTAGACGGTAATAACATAATATCTACGATTGATGCAAATGTGCAGAGAATTGTGGAAAATATGATCAAAAATAAAATGCAGTCACTCGGAGCAAAGCATATAGCTGTTATGGTTATGGATCCAAACAATGGCGAGATTCTTGCCATGGCATCCGAGAAAACATACGACCTTAACAATCCAAGAAGTCTTAAAGGTTTTTATTCTGAGGATGAAATTAATGCGATGTCGGAAAAAAATAAAGTTGATGCCTACAATGAGATTTGGGCTAATTTCTGTACATCATATACATACGAGCCGGGATCAACATTTAAACCGTTTATAGTTGCAGCTGCACTTGATGAAGGCACAACGACTCCTAATACTGTGTATACATGTAATGGTATTATGCAGGTTAGTGATTATCAAATCGGTTGTGCAAACAGAATTGTGCATGAAGCAGTAACACCTAAGAAGGCAGTTATGGAATCGTGTAACGTCGCACTTATGCAAATAGCAGCAGGACTTGGACGTACACAGTTTTACAGATATATGAATCTGTTTGGATTTGGAAACAAGACCGGTATTGATCTTGACAGAGAAGAACGCGGAATTATTCATGCAGAGTCAGGACTTAATACCGTTGAGCTCGCTACAAGCAGTTTCGGACAGACGCAGAACGTGACAATGGTTCAGATGCTTTCAGCATTTTCATCCATTATTAACGGTGGAAAATATTACGCTCCGCATGTTGTAAAAGAGATAACTAATGCTCAAAATGCAACCGTTAAGAAAAATAAAGGTGAGATTGTACGTCATACAATTTCAGAGCATACAAGTGAGCTTATGAGAGACTATCTCAAAGCTACGGTTTCTGACGGAACTGCGACACCTGCACAGGTTGCCGGTTATTCAATTGGTGGAAAGACAGGTACAGCCGAAAAACATGGTGTCGATGTGGAAAATGATTACATCGTTTCATTTATCGGATGTGCACCTGCAAATAACCCAAAAGTTTCTATTTATGTAATTATTGATGAGCCTGCTGTTGAGGATCAGGCACATTCAACATATGCAACAGAATTTGCTTCAAAAATAATGGAAAAAATACTTCCGTTTTTATCAGTATATCCTGATGCAAATGCAGTGACACCTGAAACAGCAGCACCTGAAACTGAGACTACCGAAACAACACCTGAAACTGAAACATTGCAAACTGAAACATCAGAAACTGTTGCGCCTGAAAGCGAGGCTTCCGAAACAGTTCCTGAAACAGATGGTACCGCATTAGAATAGGACTTGCAAAGATCTAATACAATATTAGTAAAATGTATTGTCAGAGGTCTTATGCTAAAAAAAGAAGGTTCCAGAGACCGCAATCTGAAGACGCATCAGAGACAGACGATGACGTTTGTTTTTGTTATGGTTCTGGTATTTTCGTTTGTGCTTTGTGGAAGATTATCATATTTGATGATTGCAATGGCTCCGCATTATGGTGTTATGGCAAAGGAACTTCATGAGCGCGAAAGAAAGATAAAAGCCAAAAGAGGAAATCTGTTTGACAGAAACGGAAATGTAATTGCGGGAAATGTATCAGTATCAACCATATCGGTCATACACAGTCAGGTGAAGGATCCGGAGAAAGTAATATCGGTACTGTCAAAAGAACTTGAGCTTGACGAAAATGAAGTAAGAAAACGTGTCGAAAAAGTTTCTCTCAGAGAAAAAGTAAAATCCAATGTTCCAAAAGAAGTATCAGACCGTATCAGAGAATACAATCTGGACGGTGTCATGGTAGATGAGGATTATAAAAGATATTATCCATATGGTTCTCTTGCGTCGCATGTAATAGGATTTACCGGAGCTGATAATCAGGGGATAATCGGACTTGAGGTAACCTATGACGAGATGCTTTCAGGAACGGACGGTGCGATACTTACACTTACGAATGCAAGCGGTATTGAGATAAAAAATGCATCTGAGGACAGAATAGAACCCATATCGGGAAAAAGTCTTCTTCTGTCACTTGATATAAATATACAGACATATGCAGAGCAGGCAGCGGCACGTGTTATGGAGCAAAAAGCTGCAAAAGCTGTGAGCATAATAATTATGAATCCTGACAACGGCGAGATATACGGAATGGTAAGTCTGCCGGAGTTTAATTTGAACGAGCCGTTTGTAATGTCAGATGGTCAGAAAAATACGGATATGAATGTGTTGAACGCAATGTGGAGAAATCCATGCATAAGCGACACGTATGAGCCCGGATCTACATTTAAGATAATAACATCGGCAGCAGCACTTAATGAAGGTGTTGTGTCGTTAAATGATTCGTTTCACTGTCCCGGATACATAGCGGTTGAGGATAGAAAAATAAGGTGTCACAAGGTGACCGGACACGGTTCTGAGAACTTTGTACAGGGAGTGATGAACTCGTGTAATCCTGTATTTATTACACTGGGAGCACGACTTGGTACGGATAATTTTTATAAATACCTTGATAAGTTCATGGTTCTTGAAAAAACCGGAGTTGACCTTCCGGGAGAAGCAAAAGCTGTTATGCATAACAAAGCAAATGTCGGTGCAGTCGAGCTTGCGACTATTTCATTTGGCCAGTCATTTCAGATTACTCCGTTAAGGCTAATGGCATCGGTTTCGTCAATAATAAACGGTGGTCACAGTATAGTACCTCATTTCGGAGTGGCGGAGACGGACGAAGAGTTAAACATAATCAGGAAGTTAGAATTTGAAAGTAAGAATAACATAATATCAGAAGATATATCAAATACAATGTGTAACATTTTGGAATCGGTTGTTTCCGAAGGTACTGGTAAAAAGGCGTTTGTTGAAGGGTATCATGTTGCGGCAAAGACCGGAACTTCTGAGAAGCTTCCGAGAAGAAATAACAGATATATTGCATCGTGTATAGGATTTGCACCATCTTCTGATCCTAAGGTAATGGCCCTGGTCCTGGTAGATGAACCCCAGGGAATATATTACGGAGGCACGATAGCAGCGCCTGTTATAGCAGAATTATTTGACAATATATTACCTTATATGGGAATTGAAAAAGATAAAGGAGCAGATACAGATGAGCAAAGTAAGCAATAAGAAATGGCTCGTAATAGGAGCAGGTAAAAGCGGATATGCCGCAGCCGGACTTCTTTTGAATAATGATGCACAGGTTATTTTATACGATGACAATAAAGACAAGACATGTACACTCGAAAATGTTGTGTGTGCATTTGGCGGAATAGATGATGAAATGCTTGATACGGTTGATATGGCGATTATAAGCCCGGGAATATCTACTGAATCGGACATTGCGCAAAGATGTTTAAAAAAAGGAATAGAGGTTATAGGTGAGATAGAACTTGCCTATATGTTTGATAAAGGCTGTATAGCCGCAATTACCGGCACAAACGGAAAGACTACAACGACGACACTCCTTGGTGAAATTATGAAAACTGCATATGACAATGTGATTGTTGCAGGAAATATAGGCAATCCATATACAGAGCTTGCAGTTTTGAGTGATAAAAAATCATGCTCAGTGCTTGAACTTTCAAGTTTCCAGCTTGAGACAGTAAAAACTTTCAAACCAAAAGTGAGCGCGATTCTTAATATAACTCCTGACCATCTCGACAGACATCATACGATGGAAAACTATATACAGGCAAAGTTTGATATAGCAAAAGGTCAGACAGAAGATGATTATATAGTTCTTAATTACGAGGATGATGTGCTCAGGGAAAAGGCCGGCGAGCTGACTCCGAAGGTTGTATATTTCAGCAGTAAAAGAGAACTTGAAACAGGTGTATTTCTTAAAAACGAAGAAAGCATTTGTATTAGATTTGACGGGTGTGAAACTATCATATGCAAGGTTGGCGAGCAGAAACTTCCGGGAGTTCATAATTACGAAAATATCATGGCAGCAGTTGCAATGGCATGGCTTATGGGAGTTTCGGCGGATAGTATAAGAGAAGCCGTAAAAGCATTCAAATCCGTTGAACACAGAATTGAGTATGTGTCGGAAATAAACGGAGTCGTTTATTACAATGATTCCAAAGGAACCAATCCTGATGCAGCTATCAAAGGAATATGCTCAATGACAAGACCGACATATCTTATAGGCGGCGGTTATGACAAGGGCGGAGAATTTGATGAGTGGGTACAGTTTTTTGACGGTAGGGTAAAAAAACTTGTACTCATAGGAGAAACAAAAGAGAAAATAGCGGAAGCATGTAAAAGATGCGGATTTGACGAATATATTATGGCAGACAGTTTCGAAGAAGCTGTTAGTTATTGCAAAGATAATGCAAAAGAGGGAGAGGCGGTGCTTCTGTCTCCGGCATGTGCAAGCTGGGATATGTTTAAAAGCTACGAAGAGCGTGGAAGAATATTCAAAAAGCTAGTAATGGAATAAGCAGTAAATGTAGATATCAGATAGCAGAAGGTGATAACATTGGCAAGAGCAATTACGGCCCGTGCAAAAAAAGCAAAGCAGGCAGAAAAGGCAAAATTACATAATTACTATGATTACGGTATGTTTATGCTTGTAATATTTATTGTTGCATTTGGGCTCGTAATGATATACAGCTCAAGTTCATACATGGCGCAGACACACGAGGATTATAATTATGATGGTGCTTTTTTTCTGAAAAAACAGTTGTTTTCAGCACTTCTAGGTGTTGGTGCCATGTTTGTAGTATCTAAATGTGATTATCATTTACTTATAAAAAGAATACCTATCATAAGAATAACTTTGGCAACATTAATATATTTACTTGCAACAGTACTTCAGTTTGTTGTTCTTTTTATTGGGCGAGACGTAAACGGTGCAAAAAGATGGCTTCAGTTTGGACCGCTCGGGTTTCAGCCGTCAGAAATTACAAAGGTTGCAATCATAGTATTTGTAGCATATGTGATATACCTTTCACCAAGAATGCTTGATTCATTTCGTGGATTTGTAAAGGTTACCATATTTTGTGCATTACCAATAGGGCTTGTTTTAAAGGAAAATATGAGTACGGCAATTGTTCTGATACTTATCATGTGTGGAATATGTTTTATTGCAAGCCGTAAAAAACTTTATTATTTTGTGGCAGCTATAATCGTTTCAGTTTTATTTGCTATGGTTCTTCTGTTTGGTGAAGGTTTCCGTATGCAGCGATTTGATATATGGCTTAATGTAGAAACGCATCCGAAGGGATTTCAGATATTGCAAGGTCTGTATGCAATTGCATCCGGAGGTATATTTGGAACCGGACTTGGTGAAAGTATGCAGAAACTCGGTTTCATACCGGAATCATATAACGATATGATTTTTGCGATAATTTGTGAGGAGTTGGGACTCTTTGGGGCAATTATGGTTGTTGTGCTTTTCCTACTTCTCATAGGCAGAATATTTAAGATAGCCATTAGTGCACCTGACTTGTTTGGTTCGCTTTTATGCGTAGGTGTGCTTGTGCATATAGCAGTGCAGGTTTTGATAAATATAGCGGTTGTTACCAATTCAATCCCTTCAACGGGAATCCCGCTTCCGTTTATTAGTTACGGAGGAACATCAATAGCCATACTTCTTGCTGAGATGGGAATGGTATTAAGCGTGTCCAACCGTATACGGGGATATTAGTAACATTTATCAAAAAATATCATATATTGAATTAAGATAATACAGCGGCAGGATACGATATATGATATATAACATTTCCGGTGGAAGAACTCTTGGTGGAGATATTAAGATTCAGGGTTCCAAAAATGCATTGCTGCCGCTTATGGCTGCGTCAATACTTAATAAAGGAATAACCGTGCTTAATAATTGTCCGGATATAACAGATGTGACTCTCATGGCTGATATATTAAGACATGTAGGTTGTAATGTAACAGAGCATTCGGGAACCATATGTATTGATGCGACAGAGATTAATAATAATGACATACCTGATGAATATGTCAGGGGAATGCGCGGAAGCATGCTGTTTCTTGGTGCATTACTTGCAAGATGTAAAAATGTTACCATGGATTATCCGGGTGGATGCCTAATAGGACCGAGACCCGTTAACTATCATATAGATGCTCTTAAAAAAATGGGAGCAGAGATTGTCTATAACGAAGAAAAAATTGACTGCAGAGTATCCGGCAGACTTATAGGAACCGTGATAGACCTTCCGTTTCCTAGTGTAGGAGCGACTGAAAATATCATAATAGCGGGAGCATGCGCAGAAGGTACAACCATAATAAATAATGCTGCATGCGAACCGGAGATAGAAGAATTATGCAATTATCTGTCTCTTCTCGGCGTAAGAATATACGGTGCCGGAGGAAAAACCATAAGAATAACCGGTCCCGTAAAGGATACAGATGTTGTATATGACATTATGTCAGACCGTATAGTTACAGGTACTTATATCTGTGCATCTGCCATAACAGGTGGAGATATATGCTGTGAACTTAATAATGACAAAGTAATGAATGAGCTTATTTGGATATATCTTAATATGGGCCTTAAGGTAGAATGCGGAAATGACTATATAAAGGTACATGCAAAGGGCAGACGGATTAAAAGTATACCTGTTATTACGACCGGACCATACCCTGCATTTCCTACAGATATGCAGTCGCAATTAATGAGTGTTATGTCAGTAGCACATGGGAAAAGCATTATAGAGGAGACTGTATTTGAAAACAGATTTCATATTGCAAACGAGCTCATCGCAATGGGAGCTGATATAAAAACAGATAATAACAGGGCTTATATAATCGGAGTAAGACAGCTTTACGGCACGGATGTATATGCAAAGGATCTCAGAGGCGGAGCTGCCCTTATCATTGCAGGGCTTGCCGCATATGGACAAACGAGAGTGCATGACCCGGGATATATAAGCAGAGGTTATGAACATATATCAGAAAAAATCAATATGCTTGGAGGCAGCATACATCTTGAGTAAATCGGTGAAAAAAAAGCTGATAATTATAATAACGGCACTTGTTTTTGTGATAGCTATAATATTTGTATTTAAAGTGGATAATGTAAATGTATCCGGAAACGAAATATGTACAAAAGAGGAAATCACAGAGCATTATACCAAGGGACTTCTTGGGGATAATGCACTGGTGATATATCTGAAGGACAAGCTTGGTGCTTACAATAATATTCCGTTTGTAAGGGATGTGGATATAACAGTAAAAAGCCGTAATACCATAACGATACAGGTATATGAAAAAGCTCTCGTGGCTTGCTTTTATTACATGGGTGAGTATGTGTATTTTGATAAAGACGGTATGATTCTTGAAACTTCTAAGGAAAAATCAGAGGCATTGCCGTGCATTGAGGGAATATCGTTTACGGGCTTTGCGTTAAATGGAATAATTGAACTGGAAAATGAGCAGCAGATAGATATGATTCTTGATTTATCTGAATTGATCAGTCACTATAAAGTTCAGGCTGACAGGGTAGTGTTCAGTAATAAAAATGAGGTTACACTTTACTGTGGAGAAATAAAGGTATTTCTTGGAAACCAGGAATTGTACGATCAACAAATCGCGTCAGTTTCTGATGTTATAAGAAAAGCATTGAAAAATAATCTGTCAGGAACAATAGATTTAAAGGATTATAATCGTGGAGATAAAATAATCCTCAAAAAAAATCAATAAATACTGAAAATTATCTTGATTATTTTATAGAAAAAATATATCATAAGTATGTGATAGTGTTTTTATGCATACTATGTAATTTTTAATATATTTTGATAACTTATAATTAATTGCACAAGTGCAAGAAGGAGGAAAAGGTTTTGTTAGAGATTTTATCAAATGAAGCAGATGCAGCAGCAAAGATTCTTGTCGTTGGAGTAGGTGGAGCAGGTAATAATGCAGTTAACCGAATGATAGAAGAAGGTATTAAAGGTGTAGAGTTTGTATGTGTTAACACTGATAAACAGCATCTTAAAGGATGTAAAGCCAATAATTGTGTTCAGATAGGAGAGAAACTTACTAAAGGTCTCGGAGCCGGAGCTAAGCCTGAGATTGGTGAGAAAGCAGCAGAAGAAAGCAGAGAGGAACTTACTGAATACATAAAAGGTAAGGATATGGTATTCGTAACATGTGGTATGGGAGGCGGAACCGGAACAGGTGCAGCTCCTATAGTTGCTGAGATTGCAAAGACTCTCGGAGTTCTTACTGTAGGTATTGTTACCAGACCTTTCAAGTTTGAAGGAAAGGTAAGAATGAACAATGCTATATCAGGTATAGACAGACTTAAGAATAATGTAGATACACTTATTGTTATACCTAACGATAAGCTTCTTGAGATATGTGATAAGCATACAACAATGCCTGATGCACTTCGCAAAGCTGATGAAGTTCTTCAGCAGGGTGTACAGGGTATAACAGACCTTATTAACCGTGATTCACTTATCAATCTTGACTTCGCTGACGTACAGACAGTTATGAGTGATAAGGGTATTGCTCATATCGGTATCGGTGAGTCTACAGGAGATACAAAGTGTCTCGATGCTGTTAAGCAGGCTATTGACAGTCCGCTTCTTGAGACAACCATCGAGGGAGCATCACACGTTATTATTAATATTTCAGGTGATATTAATCTTATCGAAGCTAATGAAGCTGCTTCATATGTACAGGAACTTGCAGGTGAAGATGCTAACATTATATTTGGTGCAAAATATGATGATTCACAGCCTGATTTTGTTACTGTTACAATTATCGCTACAGGACTTGAGGCTAATGCAGTAAACGAGAAGAGTCTTATTAACAGCTTCAAGAAGACTGCACCATCACAGACACCATCATTCCTTTCAGGAGGATATCAGGCAGGAAGAGAAAGCCAGAGAGCTCAGGCTGAAAGAAAGGAAGAAAGAGTTCCACAGTCATTTGCTCAGACACAGAGATCAACATATAGCGGAGGCTCATCTTCAATGGGTGGAAGCGATATAAAGATTCCTGATTTCCTTCAGAAGAACCGTAGATAAAAAGGATTCGTAAATATATGAAGATTAATACTAATATACAAAAGGTAGATTGCGACTGGATTGATGCTAAGAATGAATGTCGTAATACAGTTAATAAAGCTGCTACGGATGTGGAAGCTACTAAAACATTTAAAAAGAAGCTTCTCATATCAGAACATAGTCCGATAAGACTTCTTGCCATTAAGTGGAGATGGGAAGGGATTTATTCCTGGGTAAGCGTTCATTTTGCAAGACACTGGCTTGGTTGGGACAAGTGGGTAAGTACACAAAGAAGTGACCGCACAGGGGTTGATCGTAACAAGCAGCCTCAGGACAGTCTTGTGAATATGGATATCAGGGCTAATGCACAGGCACTTATTAATGTTGCCAGATTCAGATTATGTTATCAGGCAAGTCCGGAGACAAGGGCGTGCATGGAAGACCTTAAAAGGGAGATACATGAGGTTGAGCCTGACATAGCAGACGTTATGGTTCCTAATTGCGTATACAGATGCGGATGCCCGGAATTTGCACAGTGCGGATATTTTAAGAAGTTTTCTGAAAGCGTAAAAGATCCTTCAGATCTTCTTGATATCGAAAAGCGTTATGATATTTATAATGAACAGTTTTATAAGTAAGTATTGTAACAATTTGAATTAAATAATATAAAGTGTTTATATGGATTATAGAGCTGCAAACAGATTTTTAAGGTCTGTTGCAGCTCTTATTTTTTGCTCGATGATATAGTAATGAATACCACGTTTTATGGACATTAAGAATACATTGGCAAAGCGAAAAAAAGGTGTTATTATAGCCCATATACGGGAGGTTTATACTTATGTCAAAGGTTGCAATTGTTACGGACAGCAGTAGTGGAATAACACAAAGTGAACGGAAGGAACTTGGAGTATATGCAGTTCCTATGCCGTTTGTTATTGATGGAAAAGAATATTTAGAGGATGTTAATCTTACACAGGAAGAATTCTATACATTTCTTGAGAATGGAGCTGATGTGAGTACAAGTCAGCCGTCTATTGAAAGCATTAAAAACGTTTGGGATGAGGTGCTTTCGATGGATGAGTACGAAGAGCTTGTATACATTCCTTTGTCAAGCGGTTTGTCAGGTTCATGCCAGACTGCATATATGCTTGCCATAGATTATGATGGTAAGGTTTGTGTTGTTGACAATCACAGAGTTTCAGTTACTCAGAGGCAGAGTGTAATTGAAGCAAAGCAGATGGCAGATTCAGGCATGTCGGCAGAAGAGATAAAGGAAGTCCTTACAGATACTGCATTGGATGCAAATATACTTATTATGGTTAATACACTTAAGTACCTGCAGAAGGGTGGAAGAGTAACTCCGGCCGGAGCTGCACTTGCAGGACTTCTCGGAATTAAACCGATACTTCAGATATATGGAGAGAAGCTTGATGCGTATGCTAAAGCAAGATCAGTTAAAAATGCGAAGCGTATCATGACAGAAGGAATTATTGAAAGTCTGAAAGAAAGTTTTCCTGAGGATTACGAAGCCGGTAATTATAATATAATGATGGCATATTCACATGACCGAAAACTTGCAGAAGATTTCAGAGACGAGATACAGGATATGTTCCCTGATAAGGACATTCTTATTAATCCGCTTCCGCTTGTTATATCATGTCATATAGGACCGGATTCTCTTGCACTTGTATTTACCAGAAAATACTTGTAAAAACATGAACAATACTGAGTTTTTTAATTTATTTGTTTACAGAATGATAGTAGTGTTATAAAATAAAAAGGAATGGTGTGGAAAGCCATTCCTTTTATGTTAAATTATGGAGGATGATAATGATGAGAGGGTTTAAGAAGATTGTAGGACTTGTTCTTGCAGTATCTGTAGTTTGCAGTATGATGCCGGGGGATATGGGTATCGCAGCAAAGAAGGCAACTTTAAAAACAAAGAAAGTTGTTATGTTAACGGGAGAGAAAGCGTCAATCAAGATAAAGAAGAAGCAGAAAAAGGCAGTATATAAGTATGTTTCTTCAAAGAAAAAGATTGCAGCTGTTTCAAAGAAGGGTGTAATCACTGCAAAGGCAGAAGGAAAGGCAGTTATTACAGTAAAAGAAACTTTAAAGAAGAAGACAAGAGTAGTTGGAAAAGTTAAGGTTACAGTTAATCCTGTACCGGTAGTGATTACACCGGCACCGGTAATACCTACAGTAGCACCTACAGAGGAGCCAACACCGGAACCAACACCGGAACCAACACCAACTTACAGACCTATAAGCGAGTTCCGTGATAATGACGATTGGTCAGTGCCACAGAACTTTGAAGCACAGGATGGCAGTGTGGCAGGTACAGCGGAGTATATTACATATCCATCAACAGCTATTGTTGAAGGACGTACAATTAATAGAAATGCATGGGTAATACTTCCTAAGGACTATGATGAAAGCAAGAAGTATCCTGTAGTATACATGAATCATGGTATATTCTGTAACGAACATACTATGTATAACTGTCATGTTCAGAATGTTCTTTGGAATGCTATTGCAAACGGAGATGCAGAAGAGATGATTATGGTACTTCCTAACGGCTGTGCCAATGAAACAGGAACAGATAATGGACTTGGATTTAACGTTGTACATTACAAAGCATATGACAACTTCCTTAATGATTTTGAACAGTGCCTTAAGCCATATATAGATGAGAATTATTCAACACTTACAGACCGTGCTAATACAGCAATATGCGGATTCTCAATGGGTGGACGTGTAACACTTCATCTTGGATTTGCACTTCAGGATACATTCAGATATGTCGGAGCTTTCTGTCCGGCACCTGGAATCTTTGATTTCAGTGATATGGGTGTTACAGATGTTGGATTATTCACAAGAGACGAATTTACACTTAAAGATGAATATATGGATGATACACTTGTTATGATCGTTAAAGGTAAAAATGACGGAACAGTTCATAAGTTCCCTAAAGAGTATCATGATCAGCTTGTAGCAAATGATGTCCCTCATATGTACATTGAGACAATGGGTGGATATAATGAAACCGGAGACGGTAGCCACGGAGATCCTGTATTCAAGTTTGGTTTATATAACTTCGTATCTAGAATATTCAAGTTATACTAATACACATAAATAAGCATTATAAAAACCAGGTGCCATAAACACCTGGTTTTTTTATATGTATTTTTGTATGGCTTTCTGAAATTCTTCAATAGCTTCAGTATCGCCGTCTTCAACAGCATGCGCTATACAATGCGATATATGTTCATTTATAATTTCCTTGCCGAGACCGTTCAGTGCTGATTTTGAAGCAGCTATCTGCATAAGTACATCTGCGCAGTCTTCATCATTTTCAATCATTTTCTTAACATGCTGGAGATGTCCGATAACTCGTGAAAGACGGTTTATCTGTCTCTTTTTCTCCTTAGGATCATGAAAATGCCCGTGTTCGTGTGACATAACTCTAACTCCTTTTGAAAGTGAATGTTCATCAAGCAAAAATATAACATAATTTTTTTGTACAAACAACCCCCGGGGTAGCTTGTTTGTACTGAAAGTTTATCCTAAAATGATGTATTGGAAGAAAGATAAGAGGATATTTGGTAGAAAAAAATGAAAAATTATATATTTCTAGTATTATTTATGTTAATAACAATGACAGGATGTGTAAATGTAAATCAAGGCACAAAAGATATTATGGATGTAAGAATTATAACTGATGTGCATGGCAGAGAAGTTCAGATACCTGTAGAGGTGACGAAAATTGTCCCGCTTGGTAATGCTCCACGTATGATTTCATATCTTGGGCTTGCTGATATGGTAGTTGGAATAGAGGAATGTGAGATTACAGAAAGTCCTTTGCAGGCTTACGCATATCCGTATCAAGCAGACTGGCATAAGCTTCCTATTTGCGGAACCAGTGCAATGGGAGAAACGGCATATTATTCTGAGGAGATTATGCTTGCGTCTCCGGATGTTATTATATGTACATTTCCGGCAGATGTGGCAGATAATCTGTTTTCACAGACCGGTATTCCGGTTGTATGTGTAAGTGCGGGAACACTTTTTGGGGAAGATTATGATGAATCTCTGAGGATAATAGGAGAAGTATGCGGAGCAGATGTGCGTGCCGAGATGGTAATCGAATATATCAGAAACTGTATAACTGATATAGAAAGGCGATGTTCTGATATAGACATTTCGGATAAGCCTTCCATACTTGGAGCAGGGGCTACATTTAAGGGTGGTCATAGTATAGACGGTGTGTATGTTAATTATCCTGTATTTGAGATTATTGCGGCAAATGATGTTGCTGCAGGAATTACGGAACAAACCGGAACTATAGGTGTTATGGTTGATAGGGAGCAGATACTTGCATGGAATCCGGATATTTTAATTTTTGACTCGGAGAATATGGGGCTTATAAACGAAGATTATAAGAAAAATCCGGAGTATTTTAATAAGTTATCGGCAGTGAAAAACGACAATTTGTACACGTGTCCTAATTCTACATGGCACTGGCCAAATGTTGAGATATCACTTGCAAATTCATATTATTTGGGTTGTATATTATATCCTGACAAGTTTGCAGATATTGATTTTGAAAAAAAAGCAAATGAGATATTTGAGTTTTTTATAGGTGAAAAAGACTTCCTTGCTGTGCTTAAGGATTATGGTGCAGTATACGGAAAGGTTACATTGGGAGAGTAAAAAGTGACACATAAAGATAATAATCAAATGCGTGCATATGATATGTATTTGAGGCGTAAGAGATTAATACTGGCAGTTATGTTACTTGTAACAATAATTGCTTCGTTATATTCAGTAAGCATTGGTTCAATACGCATAAGCCCGGGTGAAATGTGGAATGTATTTACGGGTGGTGGTGATGAGCTTTCGCGTACTGCAATTTTTAATATACGATTTCCTCGTATGTTGAGTGCGGTTTTGGTAGGTGCGGTTCTTGCAGTAGCAGGAGCTGTGATGCAGTGTGTTCTTCGAAATCCTCTTGCATCAGCATCTACGCTTGGTGTCTCACAGGGAGCTGCATTTGGTGCGGCCGTGGGAATTGTTGCATTTGGTGGAGGCATCATAAATTCGGGAAGTGCAGCTTCGGCCGTTACGATCAGTAATCCGTATATAGTAACGTTTTGTGCATTTGTATTCGGTTCGGTTTCCTCTGTGGTTGTCATCATTATTTCCCGATTGAAAAGAAATATAGGACCGGGCGGTCTTATACTTGCAGGAACTGCGCTCGGTTCATTATTTGCAGGAGGAAGCACACTCTTGCAGTATTTTGCAGATGATACGAAACTTGGAGCGATAGTATTCTGGACTTTTGGTAATCTTGGCAGTACGGGATATAATGAGCTACTTATTTTGGTAATCGTTCTTGTGATATCGATGATATATTTTATGTTTAACCGCTTTAACTATAATGCGATGGAAGGGGGAGCAGATATCGCAAAAAGTCTTGGTGTAAATACCAGATCTGTTACGCTTTTTAGTATGGGAATATGTTCAGTTATTTCAGCGGTGGCAGTTTCATTTGTTGGAATAATAAGTTTTATTGGTTTGGTCGCACCTCATATTGTGCGCAGATTTACAGGGAATGATTACAGGTATCTTTTGCCGGGTTCGGCCGTGGCAGGAGCACTTCTTCTTGTACTTGCAGATCTTGTGGCAAGGATAGTTATAGCACCGGTGATACTTCCGATAGGAGCCTTAACCGCATTTCTTGGTGCACCAATGTTTTTATTTCTGTTATTCAAAGGAGGTAAAAACAGATGGTAAAAGTGGATGGAATTACATTTTCATATGATAAGCATTCAAAAAATGTCTTGGAGGGTGTCGGATTCGAGATAGAAGCCGGACAATGCGTGGCAGTTCTAGGTAATAACGGAGCAGGTAAGAGCACTCTTTTAAAGTGCATTAACCGTATTAATGAAACAAATATTGGCACGGTTATGGTAGATGGTAAAGACGTATTTAAAATGAAAAGCAGAATAAGGTCACAGCACATCGCATATGTTCCGCAGCATGCGGCAATGACGGATATGACTGTATTTGATGCCGTATTGCTTGGAAGAAAACCGTATATTACATGGGATATTACTGAAGAAGACCGTGAGATTGCGGCACATGCGATACACCGAATAGGGCTTGATGATTACAGTATGAGAATTGTTTCAGAACTGTCAGGTGGCGAAGCACAGAAGGTTATGCTTGCAAGAGCTTTGGCACAGAAACCGAGACTTTTGTTGCTTGACGAACCAACCAGCAATCTGGATATTAAAAGTCGGTATGAAGTACTAAAACTGATACAGGATATTACACATAAAGAGCGTATTTGTACACTTATTATTATACATGATTTGAATCTGGCAGTCAGGTTCTGTGACAGGTTTTTGTTTCTGAATGACAGTAAGGTATACTCTTACGGAGGCCCTGAGACGGTAACGGAAGAGGCGATAAAAGATGTGTACGATATAAATACGGACATAATATATCATGATGATACAAAAGTTATAATACCAAAGTAAATTGTAAAAGGGAGAATAGAGTTAATGGATAATGAAAAGATGCTGTGGAAAAAGGCTGTAGATTTTCATGGTCATGTGTGTGGCGGACTTACAATAGGATATAAGGCAGCGCTCTATGCAATCCGCTTTTTGAATCTGACGTTTTCTGATGATGAACAGGTTGTATGTATAAGCGAGAATGATGCGTGTGGAGTAGATGCCATACAGGCAATACTCGGATGTAGTGTTGGAAAAGGCAATTTGTTATTTCATATGCGTGGCAAACAGGCATTTTCATTTTATAAAAGGAACACTGGAGAGTCAGTACGTCTTGTGTTAAAGGAAAGGCCTTATGAAATGACAAGAGAAGAGTCATTAGTTTATTATCAGGGTTGTACATACGAAGAAATGTTTGATGTCAAGGAAACGACGATAGAACTTCCTGAACATACACGTATATTTGATTCGTATGTGTGTGAATGTTGTGGTGAAAGTACCGGTGCGAACTGGATTCGCATAAGTCAGGGTAAAAAATTGTGCCTGGACTGTTATAAAACATATGACAGATTTGACGTGTAGCGTTTTGCATAGACGTATATTCCGTAACATATATTTATCAAAATAATAAATATCGGAATGTATTCATATGCAGGATCAGAAGATAGATAATCAGTTAAATATGGCATTAGAGACGCCTGAGAATGTTCGAAGGCAGTCATCTTCACTTAATACAGGCTATGATGAGGAAAATGATACTTGGGAGGTTATAATCAGGTATCATGGAAGCCTTGATAATCTAAGCGAAATGGGCATAAGGATTACACCGCTTATTAACGGTTATGCCATTTTGTATCTTAATCAGAATCTTATCGACAGAGTTTCAGAGTTTCCGGAGATTGAATATATTGAAAAACCGCGAGAGTTATATTTTGAGACGGCGCAGGGTAAAGCTGCGTCATGTTTTAATGCACTTCCCTCTGCTGCATCAGGTGCTTTGGGTGGCAGGGGAATAATAATTGCTGCCATTGACAGCGGAGTGGATTATATGCACCCGGAGTTTAGAAATGAGGACGGCTCAACACGAATCCTTTATTTGTGGGATCAGAGTATACAGGGTGCACCACCGGATGGATATTTTGCCGGAACAGAATATGATTCCTCAGAGATTAATCGGGCGATATTAGAAAATGATATGACTATTGTTCCTAGTGTGGATATAAGCGGACATGGTACACATGTGCTTGGAATCGCGGCAGGAAGTCTTACAGGTTGTGCGCCGCAGGCAGATATAATCGTTGTGAAGCTTGCCACGCCGACAACAACAGCAGACCTTATGCAGGCTGTAAATTATGCGATAGACAAGGCAGTGCTTCTAAATATGCCTATCGCCGTAAATATAAGCTTTGGAAACAGCTATGGTTCGCACAGTGGCAATTCGCTCCTTGAAACATTTATAGATGGTGTGGCGGGTGTGGGTTCGAGTACCATTTGTATAGGCACGGGAAATGAAGGGGCTTCAGCAAGACATTTTGTTGGGAGACTTGGTCGGGAAATAGTTGTGGCGGAAATGGCTGTTTACGAATACACTCCGTCATTTTCGGTTCAGATATGGAAAAACTATTATGATACATTCGATGTTTCTTTAAGAACTCCCGAGGGAGATGTTATAGCGATTAATCCGGATGCGTCGCAGACATCACAGATAGATACGGAAAACGGGGTGTTGTTGGTGTACTATGGCCAGCCGACACCTTACAGTGAATTGCAGGAAATATATATAGAATTTATACCGAAGGGAATATATTTTAAAAATGGGATATGGCAGTTTATATTTGAGCCTCGTGATATAAGAACCGGAGAAATAAATATGTGGCTTCCGGCAGGAGCATCCATAAACACCGACACATCATTTCTTGTGCCAAACCCGAATGTTACAATAACAATTCCGGCAACGTCTGTAAGAGCGATATCAGTAGGCGCGTACAATTCAAATACCATGCAAGCGGCAGATTTTTCGGGAAGGGGATACATATACGGAAATGTGACAAAGCCGGAGATAGTTGCACCGGGAGTTGACATAATGTCTGCAAGGTCGGAAGGCGGATATGAAAGCCGTACCGGGACATCCATGGCAACTCCGTTTGTTACAGGGGCGGCAGCACTTTTGATGCAGTGGGGAATTGTAGAAGGAAATGATGATTATCTGTATGGGCAGAAACTAAAGGCGTATCTTATACGAGGTGCAAAGCCGCTTCCCGGAATTGAGGTTTATCCTGATTCGTGGGTGGGGTATGGAGCGCTGTGTGTGAGGGATAGTTTTCCGAGGGCTTGAATGATAACACTAATGCACAATAGTGCATTAATAATTCATAATATTGCATGTTCAGGTTTTTTATATAATTATAGAATTAAGGTGTTGTAATATAGGGAAATGTGATAGCATTATATTTTTACATCTATCATAGTGAAAATAAAGCGATATATACAGAAAAGAGGCATAAAAATGAAAAAGACAAGAAGAGGGATAGCTTGTATGCTGGCCGTGTCACTGCTTGCAACATTATTTGGTATGCAGCCGGCGGACACCACCCATGCAGATGAACAGACAGGAAACTATAACGTGAATGGAATGACATGGAAGTATGGTATCGGTGAAGCTTCAGGATTTAATGAGAATACCTATAAGACAGTTGAAAAAAGTACTACAAATGATAACTGGCGTGATGGTTCGGTAACTGCGAACGGTGAAATCGGTTTTATTGAGAGCTGTGACCCAAATGAGGATGTATTTATATTTAATAATACTAAAATTGTCACAGATTCAGATGATATATATGAAACACCGGTAATTAGTAACATACTTGATGAGCAGAGATTAGGAGCCATTCAGAGAAATAATTTTCCGTGGATTCAGGCAGTTAATGACTATGCCCAGAGTCAGTACGGTACGGGATGGGGAACCACATGGCCAAGGAAATACCAGCCTGCAGCACAGTACCGTATAAAAAATAACAATTATACTTCTGCGAACTCTAATCTGTACAACCGTTACACTAACTATGAAACCGGAGAGGTAGGAGTGCAGTGGAAAGATACTTCGGGAAATGAATGGAACAGACGATCATTTGCGTCCAGAAGTGATGATGTTATTGTGACATATATTGAAGCTCCGGAAGGACAGGATCTTAATATTACGATAAGTGTTGACAACATGGTTGAGATGAGAAATCAGGGTACTACGTATTACAGGCCTACATCTGACAATGTAGTAACACAGGATTCCAACGGATTTGCTTTTGGAATGGTCGGTAAATATGCTGTCAGAAACAGAAAAGGCAGCAAGAATACGCAGGAAACGATGTTTGCCCATGGTGGCTGGGGAACTGCGACAAGGATAATTACGGATGGTAATGTTAATTATGCCGCTGACAAGAGGGATGTGAATGTTCCGTCAAGTTTTGGAGGGGGAACAATTTATAACGCAAATGATCCGAAATTTACGATTACAGAAACTAATTCGGTCATACTTATTACAAAAGTTGACCGTATAGACAGTGGCTGCAATACTACGGATGATGTGAAGAATAATCTTTTTGATGTATTGGTTTCAGACATTGACGAAGTTGCTGACAAGTATTCTATTGAAAATAATGAGGAAAGCTATCAGAATATTTTGAAGCCTCATGTGGATATCCACGGTGGGATGTTCCGTAATGTGAGCATTGATTTGTGTAGCACGGAGGAAGAAATTGCTGACAGGGCTCTTACCAATACGCAACTCATTGCAAAGCAGAACAGCGATAAGGGAAAAATCAACAAGGCTTTTCTTGAAAGAATATACAATAACGGACGTTTCGGCCTTATCTGTGCAAGCGGATACGGCTCGGCAAGGCTCGGAGCGATATGGAACGGTACATGGGAGCCTGATTGGAGCGGGGACTATACATTTGACGCAAATGTTAACCTGCAGGTATCCGGAATGAATACCGGTAATATGCCCGGGGCAGGCGAAGGATATATGAATCTTATCATCAGGATGGTCGAAGACTGGGTGGATGACGCGACTAACATATATGGCATGGAGGATGCTATAAAGGCTCCGCCTCGTGTAGACGGAACCGGTGAGGCGGGAAGCTATCATTTCCTTGATGTATGTCCTCATATATATGTGAACGGATTAACAGACTGGCTGATTATTCCGATGTTTGAATACTGGCAGTGCTATGGAAACCGTCAGATTAAGGTTGGCAAGGATGTTGATATGGAGCGAAATAAGGAAGTTCTTGACCTTTCGGACGATGACCTTGAAAGAATTAACAGTACCGGATATATGGATCTTGAGAAGGACATTTTATTCCCTATGCTTAAAAAGACTATGAACTTCTGGCTGCAATATGTGGACGAGAGATTTTATACAGATGGAAATGGTGTCGAGCATGCAAATGACGGAACTACAATAACAGAAGCGATTGAGGCAGGAGACACTGACTGCAAATATATATTTACACCGGGATATTCGCCGGAGAATTTTCCAGGGGGAGCGGTAGGCAGAACAGCCCTTTCTTATAATACAACAATGGATATATCCGCATCCAGGGATACGCTGTTTATGGCAAGAGCAATTATGGAAGCGGTCAATCCTGAGGATAAGCAGCAGCACCTTGAAGAATGGGAAGATTTTGAAAGTAAGATTCCGAATTATTTGTACGATGATGTGACAGGCGCACTGAAAGAGTGGGCTACACCAAAACTTGCGGAGAATCATTATCATAGGCATGTAAGTCAGGCATATGCTGCATGGCCGGGTTATGAATCGCAGACGGATGATGTGATACGTGAGGGTATCATTAAAGCAATGGAATGTCGTTCGGCAGCTTACGGAGGTAAAGAGGCGTCTGAATCACACGGTCCGACACACAAGGCGCTTGTTGAGGCAAGACTTAAGAATTCAAAGAGTCTTGAAAATGTACTTTTATATCTCCTCACAAGCAATTACCAGTATAGCTCCATGATGACATCGCACAATGATAATCATAGTTCAACATATTGTACAGACTCAGCATTTGGTATTATGGGAGCAATGAATGAGTCGCTCCTGTACTCAAATACAGGAGTGATAGAGATACTTCCAACACTGCTTGAATCGGCTGAAAAAGGAAATATCAAAGGTCTCAGGGCAAGATGTAATACACAGTGTGACATCGATTGGGATGTTAACAATTGGGAAGCGAGCGTTGTTATGACGTCGGATTCTGACAACAATGTTGTAAAGGTAAGATGCGGTCTTGCATGGGAGAGCGCTACAATTAACGGAGTAAGACAGAACATAAAAACTGATGATGACAACATGCCATATGTAGAGGTTACGCTTAACAAAGGCGCTGCAGTCAAGGTTGACTTTGCATTAACATATTCAGACGAAAGAATCAACATTAAAACTGATACCGATATCAACAAGTCGGTAAATGTAGGCGATACTATTAATCTGACTGCGATGGTTACATTTGAAAGAAGAAAGGCTGACTCGGCAGAGTGGAGTATTGTAAATGCGGCTGATAATACAGCAATTGACGGGGCTTCAGTAGTAAACGGCATATTAGTTATTCCTGATTCTGTAAAAGGAAAGACAATCAAGATATCTGCGACAGTAGGTGACTTCAGATCAAACGAGCTAATGCTGCATGTTGCAAGCGATAAGGCTGAGTCGTTTGAAGTTTGTACCGCAAAGGTTGATGATGATATTGCAGTGGCAGTAACTAACGACAGTCAGGCAAAGGACCTTACAATCATATGGGCTGCTTATGACAGCGATGGAAAAATGATTAATTACAGTTCGAAGTATCTTACACTTGACGCCAACTCGTTCGGACAGATTATATTGCCTACAAAGTGGCCTGCGGGAGTGGATACAAAGTTATATATATGGAATAAAAATACTATGACTCCGTATACTGAGGCAATCAGTATAAAGTAAAACTTTTCAGGTTCAAAGGACATCCCGCAAGTACATACAATGTTATTGATAACATTTATGGAGTTTCATCTCTTATGTATAACATTTTTTCAACACTTGTAAATAACAAAAGACCTGATGCGTATGCATTGATACGCGGAAATGACCGGTATTCAAACATGTTTGGATTAGTCAATTTTTATTCTGTAAGAGGTAATGTGGGGATTGTTGCGGAAGCAGAAGTGTCGGGGCTTCCATATGATTCGTCGTATTCGCCGCGATTTGTAGGAATGCACATTCATGAAAACGGAGACTGTTCAGACAACTTTGAAAACACCGGAGTACATTATAATCCAACAGGGGCAGATCATCCATATCATTTGGGAGACCTGCCACCTTTATTAAACAGTAATGGATACGCGTATGGCGCATTTTTTGACGGTTTTTTACGAATAGATGAACTGATAGGAAAATCTATCATCATACACAATAACCGTGATGATTTTTCTTCTCAGCCATCAGGCGATTCCGGAGTCAAGATAGGCTGCGGAGTGATTCAGAGAAGCATATAATATTTGTAAATGGTATTTAATATGGTGTAATATGCCGGTTTCTTGTCGGTGACGGAAGTTCCGCATAACAGCGGCTTCTGGTCACTGCCAAGCCATGACATAGAATCGGCCAGACCCCACCAGGTAAAGCTTGTAAACTTAGCGCCTTCCATACTTTCTGACATAATCATATAAATGATAAATTCAAGATGCTCAAGTTGCTTTTCTTCGCTATGTCCGTTAATTGCAAGATCGAACTCAGTAAACTGAATGTTATAGCCTTTATCCCTTGCTGTCTGTATAGTTTTAACGTGATTACTTATACTGTCATTTCCGACGCTGTCGTGAGCCTGCATACCGATGGTGGTTACAAGCTTAGCACCTTCAGGATTAATAGCATCCTTGCTGTTTACATAATCTGAGACATCAAACATGCACTCGCGTACTGCTTTAGAGTCGGTGTCAAAGTCATTGTATACAAGTTCAACTTTTCCTACAAGGTCATATTGTACAAGAACGTCATAGGCACATTTGAATGCCTTTTTGACATATTCAGGATTAGTCTTAATAGAACCTTGTGCCGGGTCATCCGGATTTTCAAATATCTGATTGCCATACACATAGTAATAACATCTATTATCTGAATCCGGTTTTTCTATTGAATCAAGAACAACACCTTTCATGTGATAGTACTCATTTACAACATCAAAACAGTATACTGTATCTTTATATTTTCCTGAGAAAATATGTGTCATAACATTTTTAATCAAATACTCAGTACGTAAATCCATAACCTCAGGAGTTACATAAGAAGCGCCTTTTGTGTAACCGGTCCTGAAAAACCAGTTTGCAGACTGCTCATGCCATAAAAATGTATGGTAACGTACACGGATATTATTGTTGTACGCATACTCAAGAAGAGTATCAATCTGATTGTAGTTTATTTCAGGGACATATTCCTCTGAATATTCGTCAGGAATTATATAGCCTTTGAGTCTTGCCTCAGAGGTTTTTATAAGATTAGGGTTGTAGCCGAGAACTGAGCTGTGTTTCATTTCATTTTCAGCGGTAAGGCTGTTGAAGTTTTCTTTTATGTAAGCATTGTTCTCTGGGCTGTTTAATTGGTGGTATGAAACACATGAACCAACATTTGTAACATACGGTGCTAGTGCTTCTATAAGATTCTCAGGCATCTTTATAGGCGCTTTGGTAGGAGAATCTGACTGATAATCGTCATCAGCTGCAACTGAGGTTATTACTCGAACGTTACATTTTAATTTCTTGGTATAACTTTTTGAAGAAATACTGTATTTTACTGAAGCGGTTATAGTAGCCTTTCCTTTTTTCTTAGCTTTTATCTTTACCGAGTTGCCGGATTTTTTGCTGAGTTTAAGAACAGCTTTTTTAGAAGACTTCCAGGAAACCTTTTTAATCTTCGCACCGTTTTTCTTTATGGAAACCTTTTTTGTCATGCCTTTTTCCATAGTAAAATCTTTTCCGATGTTGAGCTTTGGAGCTTTTGCCTTTGCAGCCTCAGTCACATTAGGTGCTGTCGCAACAACTGTAGAAATGATAAGGCATGAAGCGAGTAATTTATGTAATATTTTTTTTGACATATCGTGTTTCTCCTTTTGCAAATAAATTCACAGTACAATTCATTATAAATAATAACTTACTTTATATCAAATATTTTATATTTTTGTGGCAAAATGTGATATACTTACCCAATGTAGGATTTCATTGTCTGCTATGGGCAAAAGTAAGTATGATATTACAGTTCTTGCCCATTTAAGATGTGTTTGAATGGTATGAAGGAGTGGTTATGGGCAAAACAACCATGTCATCTGCCAATAATGCCCATCGTTTTCAAGTTTTGTGGGCACTACCTGTGCTCTGGAGCATCGTATGCCCATTTTGAATGATTTGAAGCCGGTTTCAAAGCTTTCGTGGGCAATAAAGTAGCCATATGTCCTGCTAATGCCCAAAAGGCTCAAACTTGAAATCCGCCAGGCACATAGCTGCCATGGTTCTATAGGAGCCGCAACCGGAATTTACTTTGGCAAATAAATGACCAAAATTTTTTTCAAAAAAATGTGACCTTTTTGGTTTCTCATTCGTTGTTATATAAGAGAGGACATGAAAATATGATGTCGAGATATGACTTATATGCAGATTTGCTGTACCGTTTGGCACTGGCAAATGTGCAGGATAGGGAAGATGCAGAAGATATAGTGCATGACGTGTTCGTCAGGTACATGGAGAAAAAACCTCATTTTCATGATGAAGAACATGAAAAAGCATGGTTTGTAAGAGTTACGATTAATCTTTGCAGAGATTTTTTGCGAAAGAGACAGTATCGTAATTATGTGCCTTTGGATCAGGTTGGTGATATTAAGTTTGAAGAGCCAAAGCAGACAGAGGTTCTTACTTACCTGTCAAAACTCCCTGAAAAATACAGGATAGTGATTGTGCTTCATTATCTGGAGGGTTATTCCGTTAAGGACATATCGAATATACTTCGTATATCTGCTTCGGCGGTTAAGATGCGCCTCTCCCGCGGCAGGGAACTGCTGAAAAATAATATCGAAAGGGAGGATGATCATGTTTGATAAAGAGCATATAGAAGCTTATCAGCAAATAAAGGCTCCGGACAGTATACGTGAAAGACTGTCAGAACGTGAAGAGAAAAACGCAAAATCAGGTTTTGACTTTAGCCGTTTAAGATCTTACGCAGCATGTCTTGTTATGGTGATACTTGCAGGATTCATTATCTATACAGGGTACACACCAAGCATGAATATCGATACAGCTGTTCTTTCAGACGGCAAGATGTTGCTTTCGCAAAACGGTGTAAGTGCCGCATCAGCAAGAAGCATTCAGCCGGCAGACAGTTATCATATAGAACTCGATGCCAAAGACGGTGCCGATATAGCCATTTCATGCGGACAGCTTTATGTATGGGACACAGAAACAGGAGAACTTCTCTTTTGCGGCAGAGAGTATTCTGCAAAAGGAAATGTAGCACTTAATATTGATTTAGAAGGAAATGAAAAGGCAATACTTTCAGTAGACGGTCCTTTTTATCACAAAAAAATCGATGTTGAGTACGCAGAGTAAATATTAATCAAAAAGGAGAACAGTCATGAAAAAAACAGTAGTATTAGGAATCATTGCAGCACTCGCAGTTGTAACACTTACAGCATGTGGCGGAAAGAAACAGGAAGCAGATGTTACACCTGAACCACAGGCAACAGAAGAAGCAGTAGCAACAGAGGCACCTGCAACAGTTGAAATCGCATCATCTGATGCAGCACTTAACATGGTACTTGACACATATGCAGAAGATGAGAAGTTCCCAATCATGGGTGGAGACTTTGAAAATGTTGTTGACGGAAAAGCAGGAATCTACAATCTTGCAGATACAGAAGGTCTTATGAGCACATTACACATTTCAGAAGATCTTATTGCTCAGATCGATGAGGCAGGTTCAGCAGTTCACGCTATGAATGCAAATACATTTACAGGCGCAGCTTTCCACCTTGTAGAGGGTACAGATGCAGCTACATTTGCAGCTTCTCTTAAAGACAGCGTTCTTGCAACACAGTGGATGTGTGGTTTCCCTGAGAAACTTACAATATATACAGTAAACAGTGATTATGTACTTTATGCTGTTGGTGCTGCTGATATAGTTGATAACTTCAACAGCAAGCTTCAGGAAGTTTATGGTGAAGCAGCAGTAGTTGTAAGTGATGGTGCAGTTGAGTAATTATTTGTTTATTAATATCGCAGGTGCGAGGTAAAATATGTTATTTTCAAGCATACAATTTTTATATTATTTCTTATCTGCGGTACTGATTCTATATTTTATTTCTCCCCGCAAGTTAAAAAATACGGTGCTTCTTATAAGCAGTCTGATTTTTTACGGCTGGGGAGAGCCAAAATATGTTGTTTTAATGATAGCTTCAGTTGTAATCGGGTATATATCCGCCCGTATAATTGAAGCTAAAAACAACTTATTGGTAAGAAGAGTAGTACTTATAGTATCAGTTACTGTCTTACTTGGATTTCTGGGTTATTTCAAATACGCAGACTTTTTTATAAGCAATTTTAATCAGGTTACCGGAATGGAGATTCCGCTTCTTAAGATTGCCCTGCCGATAGGTATCAGTTTTTATACATTTCAGATTTTGAGCTATGTCGTTGACGTGTATCGGGGGGACGTAAATGCTCAGAAAAATATTATTAATCTGGCAACTTATATTACTATGTTTCCGCAGCTTATAGCAGGACCGATAGTCAGATATATTGATATAGTGTCTGATATTACGGAGAGAAAACATACATTTGCCGGATTTTCTTTGGGTGTAAGAAGGTTTGTTATCGGTCTTTCAAAAAAGGTTCTTATTGCAAATGTTTTGGGTGAGCTTTGTGACATTATCAAAACTTCAAATGATATGTCAGTTATTTATTACTGGATGTATGCAGTATGTATAGCACTGCAAATATATTTTGACTTTTCGGGATATTCTGATATGGCAATAGGTCTTGGAAGAATATTCGGATTTAAATTTCCGGAAAACTTTAATTATCCGTTTATTGCAAAAAATATTACGGAGTTTTGGCGCAGATGGCATATGTCACTTGGTGCCTGGTTCAGAGATTATGTCTATATTCCATTAGGCGGAAACCGTGTTTCCAAGCCTAGATGGTTTTTAAATATATTTATCGTTTGGATGCTCACGGGCTTTTGGCACGGTGCAGCATGGAACTTTATTGCATGGGGACTGTTCTTTGCAGTTTTCTTATGCGTTGAAAGATTATTTTTGCTCAAATGGCTTGATGGTAAAAAAATAATAAGTCGTATATACATTGTTGTGACACTTGCAATAAGTTTCATTATATTTGATACAGAAAGTGTTCAGACAGCTTTGTTATATATAAGAAACATGTTTGGCATGGGAGGCGTGCCATTTGTTTCAGTGGAAAGCATTTATTATCTGAAAAGCTATGCAATTCCTCTTATTATTGGAATTGTAGGTGCAACTCCGGCAGTGAAGTTTATTACCGGAAAAATAAATGAAAAAGTAAGAAATGTTTTGGAGCCTGTTGTTCTTTTGCTCCTTGTGACTGTGGTTACGGCATTTCTTGTTGATGGTTCATTTAACCCATTTTTGTATTTCAGGTTTTAGAGGAAGCGAAAAGATATGAATAATAACGCAAAAAATATAGTTGTAAGCATAGTGATGATTGTATATTTTATCGGAATGACATTTTTCTGTCTTCTTAAGCCTGTGGATGCATTTTCAGAAAGCGAGAGAAGAACTCTTGCAGCACGTCCCAAACTTTCCGTGGAAAACATTACCTCCGGAAAATATATGAAAGATTTTGAACAGTACGCAGTGGACCAGTTCCCTTTGAGAGATGAATACAGAGCGATAAAGGCATTTACAAATTACTATGTGTTAAACATGTCTGACAACAATGATATATATGTAAAAGACGGACACATAAACAAGCTTGAATATCCGTTAAATGCGGAGCAGCTTTCGTATGCGGCAAAGAGATTTAAGTATGTATATGACAAATATCTTGCGGGAACGGATGTTAATGCATATCTGTCAATCATCCCTGACAAGAATTATTATCTGGCAGGAAAAGGACAGCTTCATATAGATTACGATGAGCTGATCAGACAGATGAGAGAACAGACGGAATTCCTGACATACATTGATATAACGGACTGCCTGACAATCGACAGTTTTTACAGAACAGATACGCACTGGCAGCAGGACAAGATAGTTCCCGTGGCAGCAAGACTTGCCGAAAAAATGAATATTTCTTTATCAAATGAATATGTGACCGAAACGCTCGATAAGGAATTTTACGGTGTGTATTACGGACAGGCGGCACTTCCTTTTGCTCCGGATACAATCCGTTATTTGAATAGTGAAGTACTTAAAAGTGCCAAAGTATATGACCACCAGAACGGTAAAGAGATATCCGTCTATGAAATGGACAAGGCTTATGGAAAGGATCCGTATGAGATGTTTCTTGCGGGACCGCTGTCTTTAGTTACGATTGAAAATGAACAGAATAAAGATGGTAAAGAACTGGTTGTATTTCGTGATTCTTTCGGCAGCAGTCTGATACCGCTTCTTGCAGAGGGGTACAGCAAGATAACGCTTGTGGACATCAGATATATGCATCCTGACATGGCTGCAAAGTTTGTGGAATTTGACAGCCAGGATGTATTATTTATGTATAGCACGGCAGTATTAAATAACAGCCAGCTTATAAAATAAAACTTCACCTAACATCTATATGACACAAAAATGTTATTTAATGTGATATACTTGACGATGAACGGATTCAGGGGGTGTTGTATATGAATATAATTATAAAAAGGATGCTTACATGTGCGGCAGTTGTGATGATGGGACTGTCAGTTTCATTTTTTGCAAATAATGCGGAAGCATCTGCTAAGGGCAAATATACCGTAAAGCCGGCGTCCAAACCGGTTTCATCATCATATACAAAGCTTTCCACATACAACACAAATACAAAACAGTATTATATGCTAAAGTCATATCTCGAGAAGCTTGAGAAGGACGGCGGCGGAACTCTAACCATAAAGAAAGGTACATATAATATACCTTGCACACTTTATGTGCCGTCTAATGTAACAATCAATTTGAAAAAGGGTGCAATTCTCAAGAAAACCAAAAAGACAGGAACTAAAAAGCTTAAAGCAACTAAAACTATGTTTGAGCTTGTTACTCCTGCAAAATCCACGAAGAAAAATAAAGTAAAGAAGTATGCCGGAGCATCAGGTGTAGTATTTTCGGGTGCAAAAAATTCAGCAATGGATATGAATAACATAGCAGGTGCAACGGCAATTGTTATGGGACACAATAAAAAGGTATCAGTAAGTGGCATAACCTTCAGAAACATGAAACGCGAGCCCTTAATTACAATTGCGGCTTCTAAAAATGTTACAATTGATAACTGTACATTTGTCGGATATACGAAAGCATCCACAAATAAAGAACAGTATGCCATAAGTCTTGAAATTCCGGACGAGGTAACCGGTTCATTTGCATACTCATGGAGCAAAAACGACAAAACAGTTAACAAAAATATTGTTATAAATGACTGTACATTTACCGGAGTATATACAGCGATAGGCAGCTCAAAATATACAGAAGAAGTCTACCATAATACAGTAAAAGTAACTAATAATACATTTATGGACACCGTAGGAAATGTGATAAAAGTTCTCAACTGGAGCACTTCGGAAATCTCCGGAAATACATTTGACAATGTAGCGCTCGGAGAGGAACTCACGGTTGGTGTATATGTATGCGGTTCAAATGCACTTGTTATATCGGGAAACAGCTTCAATAATATTGCAAGACCGATATATTTTGCACCTGCTGTAAATACGGATGCAGGAAGCGAATATAAAGCAACAAAGAATATAGTTGATACCGATTCCATAACTCATCTTGAGACAAATACGGTAAAGAATGCAAAAGAATACTATGTTTCAAACCAGCTTACTCTTGATGGAAAAAATGTTGTAAGAGTGTGTTATTTTACCGACAACTCAACTAAGGATTTTGTAGTGTCTCCGGAGAGTGAGCCATATCACAGCATGTACACAGACAATGCAAGATATAATTCCTATACCGAGGATTATTTCATGCTTCGTTCGTATCTTGAACAGCTTGAAAAAGTCGGTGGAGGAACACTAACCTTACAGGCAGGTAAGTATTCAATAACAAATACGCTCAATGTTCCGTCCAATACAACAATTGTATTTCAGGATGGAGTGCATATTTCAAAAGGAACTTATACGGGATTTACGGATTATCTGCCGTCTTCATCAATGTTTACATTGGTTGATCCATCAATGTCAATGGCAGCAGGAGCATTGTCCGGATATAACGGTGCACATGATATAAGCTTTGTTGGTTATGGAACCGTAATTATTGACATGCTTTATTTTAATAATTGTAAGACAATAACATTTGGGCATAACAAAAATATTACGATAAAAAACATTCAGTTCTATAATTACATGGGACATCATTTTATCGAGCTTACCGCAGCACAAAATGTTGTGATTGAGAATTGTTCATTTGTCG
>SVEM01000020.1 GCA_015057375.1 Lachnospiraceae bacterium | reverse complement strand
AAATCAAGTGCAGATGCACTGTCATCAAGAATCAGTATGTCCGGCTGCTTGACAATCGCTCTTGCTATTGTAAGTCTCTGCCTCTGTCCGCCCGACAGATTTCTTCCGCCCTGTGACACCTCAAAATCCAGTCCGCCCTGCTTGTCCTCCACGAACTCCTTTGCCTGAGCAATAGACAGAGCCTGCCACATTTCTTCTTCCGTTGCATTTTCATTGCCCCACTTAAGATTGTCGCGTATACTTCCATTAAATAAAACAGCCTTCTGCGGAACAATTCCTATTTTGCCGAGAAGCGTTTCCTCATCATAATCCCTGACATTAGTTCCATCAATATATACATTACCTTTTGTTGCATCATACGCACGAATTATCATATTTATAAGAGAAGTCTTTCCCGAACCTGTTCCTCCTATTATTCCAAGAGTCTCTCCCGGTTTTACTGAAAAATGAACATCTGTGAGAGCTTCTGCTCCGGCCCCTTCATAATGGAGGCTTACATGCTCAAATCTTATACTGTCCTCTCCCTGCATATGTTCCGTAAAGTTCTTCCACTGCATACTGTTTTTTATCTCAAATACCTTTTCAACCCTCTTTGCACATGCAAAAGCTTTCGTTATTTGAATAATAAGTGTTGCCATCTTTACAAGCTCAACAAGTATCTGGCTCATATAATTAACAAGGGCAACAACCTCTCCCTGAGTTATAACTGCTTCATTTACCTGTATCGCACCTATCTGTAAAAGAACGATGAGCGCAACATTTACAATTATATAAGTTACCGGATTCATTACGGCCGATATTCTTCCGACAAAAATCTGCAGTCCGTATAGTTTTTCATTTTCATCCAAGAAATGTTCCGTCTCCTCTTTTTCCTTGCAAAATGCGCGAAGAACACGTGCACCTATAAGATTTTCTCTCGTTCGTCCGAGAATTTTATCAAGTGCCGCCTGAACATTTCTATATAAAGGAATACTTATATACATTATTCCAAACACAACTATGGAAAGTAGCGGAATTGCCACAACAAATACAAATGCCGCCTTGACATTTACCGTAAACGCCATAACCATCGCGCCAAATACGATAAACGGTGAACGAAGAAGAAGTCTCAGTGTCAGATTGACACCATTCTGAATTTGATTGACATCACTTGTCATTCTGGTAATCATTGTGTTAGTTCCAAGCTTATCAATCTCTGTGAAAGAAAGTGAAGAAAGATGCTCAAACAAAGCATGTCTCAGATTTGTCGCAAAGCCTACTGCTGCCTTTGCACTGAAATACTGCGCTGTCAGAGAACAGGTAAGACCGATAACTGCAAGTGCAATTAACACAGCTCCCATTCTACCAATGTAGTACATATCTTTGTCAGCTATTCCGACATCTATAATCGCTGCCATAACAAGTGGTACAAACAGCTCAAATGAAGCTTCAAGCATCTTAAATAAAGGTGCAAGAATACTCTGTATGCGATATGATTTCATATACTTTAGTAAATGCTTCATGTTATTTCCTCTCAAGATTTATACTAATCATGTATAGTATGTGCCAAACTTATTTTTTTGTCAATTAAATATGAAAGAGAGGACAATCATGCCCTCTCCCTTATGTATACCCAAATTATATATTTACTAATTACATCTCAACCTTAGTTGATACAGGACGACTCAATGTTATCTGCAAGTTACCATTTCTGCAACGTAAATCATCTAAAAATTCTTTCTCATTTTTTCCGTCTTTCAATATAACCGAATAATGAATATCAAACATACTTCCGAGGTTAGTTGTACGAACCTGCTCTAACTGACAATAACTTGTATACTCTTTTAAAACTTCATCAAAAACAGATGTATAATCTAAATCCTCAGGAATAAGTACACGAAGGATCTTCTTTCCGCTATGATCCTCTCCGAACTTGGTTTTTCCCATAATCATCATAAACAAACTGACTACTACACCAATTACAACTGCATAAAGTATATATCCAAGACCTGTAGCCAGACCGATTATCATGGCAAAGAATATACCCGTTATCTCTCGCGAAGAACCAGGTATCGAACGGAATCTAACGAGGTTAAATGCACCCATTACGGCTACACCTACACCAAGATTACCATTAACCATCATTATAACTGTCTGAACAATAAGCGGCAAAAGCACAAGAGACATAACATAACTTTTAGTATATGTACCTGACAGCATATATACTATTGATATTAAAAGTCCCATCGCTAAAGCTACACCTACACATATGGCAAGTGCCTGTGTGGTTATTCCGTTTTGTAATACGTTAACTAACATTGTGTCCTCCATTTTGTATATCTTATTATTTTATTTTATTATATTGTATTCCAGACATCGTTCCCGTTTTCTCTTTTTTATACAAACTTCCGTATTTTGAGAACGGCGAAGGATATATCTTCATCTCATTCAGGTTACGTATGAGCCATTCGGGATATGCGTACGGAACTTTTACTTCCATAATCCAAAACGGTTCTTCACTGAGCAGTTCACCCGGAAGGTTCTTTTCCAGCTGAAGATTATCTCTGCGTCCCTGAATATTGGTATCAAATGTAATTCTTATATTTGGATCTTCTTTTGCCTTAAAAGAATCCCTGTCATAATATATGAACATCTTAGGAACCAGTTTGTGCAACTTCAGACAGTAATCTATCTCTTTTACAATCTGCTTATTATTATCATCAGTAGGTAAAATACCTTCATTCAAAAACTTCTCAGCTTCTCCAAGCGGCATCATAAGTCTTCGCTTATATACAACACCCTTATACTTCTTCTTAAGTTCGAGAAATGCTTCTCCATCAAGCGATGGTGTTCCATATGTTCTGAGACGAAGTTTTTCCTTATAAACCGGCTTGTCTATAGATATTCGAATCAAATCATCATCCACAGTATCGTAATATATGTTAGATATCTGGCTGTGTGGGAATAAGTCCGGCTCAATATATTCACTTATACGTTCAAGCAACTCATCATGCTGCTCGGGGGTAAGCTTGTATTTTTTCTCAACACGCTTAAATATCTTATTATAACCCTTACCGCCAAAAGCTTTACGCGCCATAATACTTTCCCTTCTTTTTAATCTTCTGACAATTTATTTTACAACAGTAGTCCCAAGCTCTACCTTGTCTCTGAAAATTGTATATGTATCTGCTTTAAGTTCCGGAGAAGAATATAACACGCACTGATACTTTCTTGTAGCTTTATGCTCAAACATCTGCTTTCCTGATGAATTCTGAATCGTTACGGTAGTATCTGTTTCCTGCTCAACTCCTGCTTTGAAATAAAGCGTCTTCTGTGTGCTTGATGTACTGAGCGGTTTTGTGAGTGTGCTGTTTCCGACTGCAAAAAATGTTCCGCCGTTTACAGAAGCTCCTTTAGGACAGTCAAATATCATATGGTTCACACTCTTAGTACCATCTATAACAAGTTTTCCTCCTGTCATGACAAATGACATATCAGAATCCAATCCTTCGTTCTTGGCATCGATGTATGTATCACCACCGGTAATCTTTATCTGGTTTGTAGTATGTATTCCGTCACCTACAGCATCTAACTTAACCGTTCCGCCGGATATAGTTAACATACCTTTTCCTGTACTTGCAAGCTCTGTTGTCTTAAGTGCATGTGACAACTGAGTTACTACGCTTACTGAACCGCCGCTGATTTCAATTCCGTCCTTTCCACGGATACCGTCATCATTTGCAATAACACTTATTGTACCCTGCTTAATATCAATATCGTTTTTACTTGCAATACCATCAAGATATTTACCTGTTACGGTAAGACTTCCTGTTCCCTCAAAATTCAGATCTTCTGATGAAAATATAGCCGCATCAGGCTCTTTAAGTGCTGTTGTAAATGAATATGCAGCACCATCTGTAACTGTATTTCTTGTTCCAGCTGCAAGATGTATGGTTACTGCATCTGCACTCTTAACATAAATAGGTGCTGAATTACTGCAGGAAAGTGATGCTGACTGAAGCACAAGCACTACCTGCTCTGTCTTGGCAGCTTCTACAATGATCTGTCCGTTACTGAGTTTTCCTGACAAAGTATATGTTCCGGCTTTACTTATAGTTAACTTATTGCCTGATACTGTACACTCAGCATCCTTAGATGTTACTGTAAGGCCGTCTATAGTTGTCTTGTATTCGCTTTTAACAGGATCTTTATGTGTTCCCGGATTATCACCGTTTGATGGAACCGGTGTGCTTGTATTAGTTCCTGTATTAGTATTTGTATTAGTGTTTACGTTGTTCTGAGATGGATTCTTCGTATTGTTTGAGTCATCTTTATTGTTATTGTTCTGATTATTGTTCTGCGGTTTGTTATTATTTGATTTGTCCGCATTATTTTTATTATTATTCTTGTTGTTGTTTTTGTTGCTGTTATTATTCTTACCGGAATCGTTCTTCTTGTCGTCTGATGTAGTTTTGTCATCAGATTCATTCTTTTTATCATCTTTCTCTGCATCAGGTGCCTGTGTAGGTTCACCTTCTGCCACACCCGCATCAGGTGCTTCCGTAACTGCTGATTCAGGTGATGCTTCCGCATCTGCATCAATTGTAACATCAGATTCCACACCAGGAGTCAAAGTGTCTCCACCTTCAGCCTGCTCATCAGCTACAGGTGTATCAACTGCCACAGTATTATCTACCAAATCATTCTGCCCAGTAACCGGTGCATTATTAGTTGACGGAAACATGGTAACACTCATCACTATAAGAACAGCAAGACAAATAACGCCGCCGATTGCTAATCCGATAATACCTTTTTTCCCCAAAACAAACCCCTCCTGTCTCTGCTACAAAACGAATAAATATCATTTATAAATTCCTAGACACTTCACGAAACCAAGTTAAATTTTTCAAAAATTTTATATATAAATATTTTAACTTAATACCTATATAAAAGCAAGGAATATTCTATCTTGAACCTGTGATATTTATGTGTCTTTAACATATGTAAACATACAACGTTTTGAGCTTTAATTAGCCGTTTTTTCTTGTATTTTAGCCCTTTTAATACATTTGGAAATATATGCGAAAAATATAGTGTTTCCATTTTTCTATAAAACGCGTATTTTTTTCTATGCCTTAAAACAACAAAAAATCACCCTGCCGAATTCGACAAGGTGACTCTATTCATTTACTTTGTTATTTCTTCACGATTATTGCTGCTTAAGCGATTGTGTACAAAGACATCAGATTATATTTTCTATTTCTCTTTTATTTATTGAGCAATTGAAAAAGTTTTCGTAATGATTGTATCATCAAAACTAAATAATTCTTTCACTTCTACTTCAATATCAGTAGTCGTATCATTTAATTCATATGCCACTTCCACTTCTAGGCTGGCACCCTTTTTTATTTCTTTCATTTGATTATCCGAATTATATTTTGCACTATCATCTACAAAATAAGATTCATTTAACCCTACTCCATTTTGATAAACCGTTTCATCAAAGGCAGTAAAAAACGCAGTAGCATCATCATTAGCAACATTAGTATAGAAATATTTTACAATAACTACATCTTTACCTTCATAATCCTTAGCCAAACGACAACTTTGAATTTCTACTGTATAATCACCAATACTTGTATCTGATTCTTGGTTTTCCGCAGTTCCCGTCCCTTGATTTTTGCTTGTCTCTTCACCACTACCTAATGCAAACATTGCAAACATTAAAACAAGCACGATTGACAATAACACATTCACTTTTTTCATTTTTCTTCAGTCTCCTTTAAATTAATAATAATGCATATTGCACTTGCCAGAAGGTACATTATAATGTCATGAATATCGCCAGTTCCACTTAACACTGCAAAATACTGCAAAAGTTCCCACAAACATCCGCAAAGGAAAGCAAAACTTGCACAAATAAAAACTCCTTTTTTACTTGGATTGTGTATTGCTATCAATCCGCAACTCAAAGAAAAACCCCACAAAAAATCCGGCAAATAAAATTTATATACGTTACACACTGAACACAAACATATTTGACGAACTCTTTCAACGTATTTAATGCTATCAAACATGCTTCCAATATAGGTGTTTTTTCTAAAAAAAGCATATAAAAAACATCCCGCAACTAATGCCACTATACTTAACAGAAGATTTTTCTTTTGTTTCGACAAAAATAATTCTCCTTCTTTTTAGAATAGAATACTCAATCTTTGAGTAATTGTCAATACTCAAAATATGAGTATGTTAGTATGACTTCAGCTTAGTTGGAAAGGAGAAAATCCGTGAATTATCGAGATAGGTTGAAAAATGTTCGTGAAGACAATGATATGACACAAGCCGAGATTGGAAAACTACTCAACAAATCTCAGCAAGGATATAACCATATCGAGGCAGGACGTGCAGAACTAAAAATTGATGACTTGATAAAACTGTGTCAATTTTATAACTTATCAGCAGATTATATGATCGGTCTCACAGACAAACCCAAATCTTATAAGTAACAAATGTTAAGATTCCTTCATTTTTTATTAAAAAAGGGACTGTAAAAAAGTCCCGTAAATATTACTGTTTCCATGTAAAAATACTATGCCATTTTATCTTTTTTATTTTCGTAATAAAATTCAAGCGCATCATCTTTTTTTAGCTGTGGGTTGTTCTCCAAAATAGTTTCAAACAAAGGAAACAACTCGGAATCAGAAAAAATCTTAATGTCCTTATTTGAAAGAGACATCAACTCAATTGTTTTATGTCCATTTCCGATTTTTAATATTCCTGTTTTTGAATAAGGATAACTAAAAAAAGAAATCTTTTTTGCCAATAGTGTTTTTACATAATTTAGCTTATACACCTTTTTTCCTATTTCTATTACTACGATTCCATCTTCTACCCAATACTTACCCTTTCCTATAAACAGCTTACATGATTCGGTATATTGAAAACAAAAACCAAGACAAATTAATGCAATACCGATATAAATTCCATATGAATAAAAGGCAGCAGATAATTTTCCCAGTATTAACACAAATAAACCTACAACAACACAAGCAAGGATAAGCGTAGCAAAAACTCTTGAAAAAAATCTCTGATATGTAAATTCTCTTTTTTCCATATTGATCACCAGCCAAATTATCTATTAGAATATCTGAAATCAGAATCCCTAGCAACGTCAGCTTTTATATCTGCATTCATTGCAATTATACAACCTTCCTCAAGTTTCTCCAAATCAAATACATCATTGCCCATAGATACAGGAATCACACCAAGTGCCGTATCTATTTGTGCAAGAACAAACGGACAAAGAGTTTCTCCAAATGCTATTTCGACATCACGATATGACAAAACCTTACCTACAACAAATGAATAACTTTCTTTACTTGATTTATCATCATTAAAACCTCTGCCAGGCATTATAAATCGTTCCGAAAACCCTCTTACCTTAAAGTCAGTGCCTTTAACCGAAATTACATTCTTGAAGCCAGCCCATTCATTGAAGGCATCAAGATTTTCATAAACACTTAATTCAAACGGAAATGCAGAAATAAAAACTTCTCGTGCTGTATCAAGTAATTCTTCTGCAACAACATGACGATTGACCGTTTCTACCTCAAGATGTTGATTCCCATCAACAGTTTCAGCCTCATAATACTCATTCGCATCCGACGATCCATCTCTGAGTGTATTAAACTTTAAAACTGTTGGAACATCATTATTCCATACAATGTCTATATCCAATATCTCTATAGCGTTTTCACCATGCAAAAGTGTATAAACAATCTTTCCAATTACCTGCCCTGAAAAGTTGTCTGTAATATTGTAACGAATATGAATATATTTCTGATCTTCAGTAATAAATACTGAATCACATTCATTCATGCCTTCTTGTAGTATCCATACAAGTATCTCAGAATTTTGACTATCGTTTGTTATTGACTCTAAATGCAATGGCATAACAGTACCTCCTTGTGCAATTTTGTTATAAAGTAGTATACTTCAAATCGAAACATCTATTTAAAAATATAATATTTCAACACATCAATTTCCTCCCAAAAGAGGGTCATCGCCAAAAAGCTCTTCGTTACAAGCATCACAATAAATAATCCAAGATTCTTCCATATTGGAGCTTTCCTTTATAACAACTTCTTTGTTACAATTATCACAATGTACGATTTTTGTTTTACACCCTGCCATAGCAATACAAGCACACGCTACTAAAAGAAAACATATAATTTTTTTCATATAACACACCTTTCTTTCCAGAAAAATTTAATTAAAACTCTTAACCCAATTCACCAACGAACCATGATGTGTGTTTTCTCTTACAGTACCTAACATGTAATCGGTTACAGCACCGTTTTTCCTCATTTTTTCCAGAATTGCCTCCTGAAGTTCTTCGACCGACATTTCTTCGTATGGTTTGTTTGGCACAATGGTTATTTTCTCAGATTTCTTTTCTTCCCGCACTTCTTCAATCACAGAATTCTGAGGTTCCGGTGTTGGCTCTTCCTCAAACTTTACGGGTTCAAGCTTTTTCTCCATTTTTACCATTTCTATAAGTGTAAAGCCATCATTAGAAAGTCCTTCTGCAATCCATATTTCACCACAGTTTGCAGGCACACGCACCTGAATACGTCCATCATTTACATTTATCTCTTCGCCTGTCAATGCGCCAATATATTTATCAGAATCACTGCAAGGAAGAGTCATATTTACATCATTGTCACTATTATTAACCGTAACAATTACAGATTTACCGTCAAGTGTTCTCTCATAAGCAAAATGAGTTGTTTGTAATTCTAACTCCTTATAATCACCGTAACAGAGAGCAGAAGTATTTTGACGTATTTTACCAAGTGCAGCAATGAGTCTTGCGCAAGGATTAGTTTCTATTGCATCTTTGTATTCGCTATAATCCAACGCAGGCCTTAAAGAATCATCTGAACCATGCTCCTTTTTCCCTTCGATGCCAAATTCAGATCCGTAATAAATCGACGGAATTCCCGGCAAAGTATAAAGCATAATGTGTACAGGCACAAAATGCGCCTTGTTTTGAAGTTTCGTATAAATACGTTCTACGTCGTGATTATCAACAAATGTGTAAAGATTCAGGCGATTCCCAACCATATCATTTACATATTTAATCGTATGTGCAATCTCAAAATAATTGTGGTCGTTATGCGCAGAATACAACGCCTTATGAAGCATATAGTTTGTTACGGAATGAAGTGTTCCGTCATTCGCCCAACGCGAATAATTACCGTGAATAACCTCACCCATAAGCCAAAAGTCAGGCTTCACTTCATTTGCCACCTGGCGAAATGCTTTCATATATTCAAAGTCCATTACATCTGCTGCGTCAAGACGTATTCCGTCAATATCAAACTCACTTACCCAAAAACGAATCACATCACAAATATAATCCCTGACGTCCGGATTATGCTGATTCAATTTTGCAAGCAGGTCATGTCCGCCCCAATTATCGTAAGAAAATCCATCGTTAAATGAGTTATTTCCCCAGAAATTAACATTACAATACCAGTCTTTATATTGTGAGTTTTCTCTATTTTGTATAATGTCCCTGAATGCAAAAAAATCACGACCTGTATGATTAAACACGCCATCTAAAATCACTCGAATTCCTTGCTTGTGACACTCTGATACAAACTCCGTCAGGTCTTCATTAGTGCCAAGCCTACTGTCAAGTTTTTTGTAATCTGTAGTTTCATAACCGTGTCCCACCGATTCAAAAAGCGGACCGATATAAATTGCATTACATCCGATTTCTTTTATATGATAAATCCAAGGCAACAGCTTATTAAGTCTGTGTACCGGTTCACTATATGAATTTTGTTTTGGAGCACCCGTCATACCCAACGGGTAAATATGATAAAATACAGCTTCGTCATACCAAGCCATTGGTTCACCTTCTTAACTTACATTTGTTATTATATTATACTATACTTTTGAAAAACATACTAATAAAAATCCCCTTGGAAAACTCCAAGGAGATTTTTATTCCGGTTAATCTACAATTAAATAAATCTAACAGCTGTTCCGTACACAATAACTTCTGCAGCACCCTGCATAACAGCAGAAGATGCGTAACGAATATTCACAATTGCATCTGCACCCAATGCTTCTGCTTCTGCAACCATTCTTTTTGTTGCAAGGGCACGTGCCTCATTCATCATTTCGTTGTAGGCTTTGAGTTCTCCGCCCACCAGTGTTTTGAAACTTTGTGTAATATCCCTTCCGATATTTTTAGACTGAATTGTACTTCCCTTTACTAAAGAGAGTGTTTCCAGTTCCTTACCGCTAATGTAATCAGTATTTACTAATATCATCCTCTTCACCTTCCTTAATTTCATTAATTCGCTCTATGCATACATAAACCATCAGTACTGAAAAAACAAGTGGTATAATGCCCAATGCATACTTCCAAATTCCATCTAGCAAAGAAATTAAGAAGCCAAAATAAACAACATAATACAGCACTATAATGACAGTGATGATAATTGGTGCAACCATTTTCTTTTTGTGCATATTCAATTTTTACACCCCCATCTTTTACTTGTTTATCTTATTATATCATATGTTGATGAGAATACAATTTGTTTTACCATCTTCTTAACTACCTTGATATCCAATGGAGTGTTCTGTGATTCAAAACTCACTACCAAATCCCTTCCCGGCAACAAATCATTTGATATATAAGTGTTCATTTTCTTTACAAATTCATTTGAATAATACAAATCATCCATACGGCCTGCATGTTCCCAATAAATTACTTTTCCCGTTTGTATGTTTAATATTGTAAAATCGGGATAAATGATTTTTTGTCGCCCATTTTCTACAACTTCTAATGGTCTCTCGTATTTATATAAAATATTTTTCCGATTGCTGTACAACATATTTGCAATAATCACTTCCGATTTGGAACGAACCATATCACCCTGCTCCGTCTCGTACCGTAAATTTTCAGGATGCATTATATTTTTTTCAAATGTTTCTTCTTGCCACTGTCTTACCTTTTCGTTTACATTAACCTGCAATGGCATAACCAGTCTTTTTCTTTCAACGCTTAAATTATCGTATACATCTTCTAACTCATTTAATGGACATTTCTCCAGGAAACGTTTCAATTCGTATAATAACTTTTTTAAAATCGGACGAATTGCTATGTAATAATGCTTCTGTGCAAGTTTTTTTACCAGTAAAAGTTCGCTCTTTTTGATATATCTTCGCGTCCATTTGGCATCTTCCATAAACTGATGGTAATAATAGGTCTTTTCCTTCTTGTTTTGCCACTTCAAACTTCCTTGTGGTGCATTTTCTAAGAATTCGTCTATCTGTTTTAAAGTGTTTTCTAGTTGCAACACTTCTTCTTTTGCTAATTTTATAAAATTGTTCATATTACCCCTCCATTTATTTCTACCCATGAAAAAAAGATTTTAATAAATAGTTAGAACAACTCGTCTTGTCAAATTGAAAATTCTTGCTATTCAATAAGAAAAACAAGCTTATGGGCAGACCTCTCAGCCATTTTTCGAACTCTTTTCTTACCATGATGCATTTATTTATACGCAGTGGGTAGACAACCAGACTAAAACCCCACACTTTTTCTTACCATGAAGTCAAAAACTAATATCATGGGTAGATATTTAACTAAATTAATTGAATTTTTTCTTACCATGAAGCCCACCAACTAATCCCATGGGCAGAAACAGAAATCGGCACATCCAAAACGCCTTTAGAATTGTTAAAAATATCTCCCTCGCAAAAGCGAGGGAGATAAAGAACTTAAGAACATTATTATTTTTTCTCGTTAATAGCAGCCTGTGCTGCAGAAAGCCTTGCCACTGGAACTCTGAATGGTGAACATGATACATAATCAAGTCCAAGTTTATGACAGAATTCAATACTTGCAGGGTCTCCGCCGTGCTCGCCGCAGATTCCGATATGAAGGTTAGGATTAACCGGTTTTCCAAGTTTGATAGTCATATCCATGAGCTTTCCTACACCATTCTGGTCAAGCTTTGCAAATGGATCGTTCTCAAATATCTTGGACTTATAATAATCCTCTAAGAACTTACCTGAGTCGTCACGTGAGAATCCGAATGTCATCTGTGTAAGGTCGTTTGTTCCGAAACAGAAGAATGCTGCTTCGTTTGCAACCTCATCAGCAGTAAGACATGCACGAGGAATCTCCATCATTGTTCCTACTTCATACTTAATATCTGATCCTGCTGCCGCAATCTCAGCATCTGCTGTAGCTGTAACTATATCTTTTACTACCTTGAATTCTTTAACGTCTCCGATAAGCGGAATCATAATCTCAGGAACCATATCCCAATCAGGATGAGCATTCTTAACATTGATAGCTGCTCTTATAATTGCTGTTGTCTGCATCTTAGCAATCTCAGGATATGTTACCGCAAGACGGCATCCACGATGTCCCATCATTGGGTTAAACTCGTGAAGTGAATTGATAATTGTCTTAATCTCTTCTACAGTCTTACCTTTTGCATCAGCAAGTTTCTTAATATCTGCCTCTTCTGTAGGTACAAACTCATGAAGTGGCGGATCAAGGAAACGGATTGTAACCGGACATCCCTCAAGAGCTTCGTAAAGTTTCTCGAAGTCTCCCTGCTGCATAGGAAGAATCTTAGCAAGTGCTTCTTCTCTTTCAGCAAGACTGTCTGAACAAATCATTTCTCTGAATGCATCTATTCTGTCGCCTTCAAAGAACATATGCTCAGTACGGCAAAGTCCGATACCTTCTGCACCAAGTTCTCTTGCTTTCTTTGCATCTGCAGGTGTGTCAGCATTAGTACGAACCTTAAGCTTTCTAAAGCTGTCAGCCCATTCCATAATTCTTTCAAATTCTCCGGCTATCTCAGCATCAACTGTAGGAATTAAACCTGCATATATCTTTCCTGTAGAACCATCTATAGAAATCTCATCACCTTCGTGATATTCCTTCCCTGCAAGTGTAAACTTCTTTGCAGCTTCATCCATAATGATGTCGCCACAACCTGATACACAACATGTACCCATTCCACGTGCAACAACGGCTGCATGTGAAGTTCTTCCACCACGAACAGTAAGAATACCCTGTGATGCTTTCATACCTTCAATATCTTCAGGAGAAGTCTCAAGACGAACAAGAATAACCTTCTCTCCTCTGCTGTTCCATTCCATAGCATCTTCTGCAGTAAATACAACCTTACCACAAGCAGATCCTGGTGATGCACCTATAGCTGAACCGATAGGCTCTGCTGCTGCAAGTGCATCCGCATCAAATGTAGGATGAAGAAGTGCATCAAGATTACGTGGCTCTATCATTGATACAGCCTTCTCAGGAGTAATCATGCCCTCATCAACAAGGTCACATGCTATCTTAAGAGCTGCCTGAGGAGTTCTCTTTCCGTTACGTGTCTGAAGCATATAAAGCTGCTTGTCCTCAATAGTAAACTCCATATCCTGCATATCTCTGTAATGATTCTCAAGAATATCACAAATCTTCTTAAACTGATCGAATACTTCCGGCATTACATCTGCCATCTCGTCAATCTTCTTAGGTGTACGAACACCGGCAACAACGTCTTCACCCTGTGCATTGATAAGGAATTCTCCATCAAGCTTCTTCTCACCTGTTGAAGGATTACGTGTAAATGCAACGCCGGTTCCTGATGTGTTACCCATGTTACCAAATGCCATCATCTGTACGTTAACAGCTGTTCCCCATGAATAAGGAATATCATTATCACGACGATAAACATTAGCTCTGTCATTATCCCATGAACGGAATACTGCCTTAATAGCTTCCATAAGCTGAACCTTAGGATCATCCGGGAAGTCCTCACCTATCTTAGACTTATATTCTGCCTTGAACTTATTAGCAAGAACCTTAAGATCCTCTGCTGTAAGATCTACGTCCTGAGTAACTCCCTTTTCTTCCTTAAGCTCATCGATAAGCACTTCAAAATACTTCTTTCCAACTTCCATAACAACGTCGGAAAACATCTGAATAAATCTTCTGTAGCAGTCCCATGCCCATCTTGGATTTCCTGATTTCTCTGAAAGAACCTCAACAACTTCTTCGTTAAGTCCAAGATTGAGAATAGTATCCATCATACCAGGCATAGATGCACGAGCTCCTGAACGTACAGAAACAAGAAGAGGATTCTCATGATCACCAAACTTCTTACCTGTAATATCCTCCATCTTCTCGATATGTTCCATTATCTGGCTCTGAATCTCATCATTGATAACTCTTCCGTCATCATAATACTGTGTACATGCCTCAGTTGTAATAGTAAATCCCTGAGGAACCGGAAGTCCGAGCTTTGTCATCTCTGCAAGGTTAGCACCTTTACCTCCAAGGAGATTACGCATACTAGCATCTCCCTCTGTGAATAAGTATACCCACTTTTTCATATTGTACCTCCTGCATAGCATATTTATTAAATAATTATAAACAACTTTATAATTTTATTATAATATTTTACCACATATAATTATATTTAACAACTAATTTTTGCCATTATTTCCATGAATAAATGAAATTGCGTTATTATGGGTTACTATATGAGCTGTTTTATAGTTTCCTCCATACTCTCCGTCTACCGTCCATGATATATCTTCTTTACTTTCTATAACAATATCTCTTATATGCATATAATAGAAAAATTCATTATTAACATCGCCTGAAAGAAGCGCCGTTACTATCGTCTGCATCTCAATAATATTCTTAGGAGCTTTTATGAAAAATGCTTCCAACAAGCCGTCATTTAGCGACACATTGTCATCAAATAACGAAAGAAATCCTCCTACGGAAAACGAATTTGTTACCATACCATATAATACAACATCTTCAAATTCAACATCTTCGGCTTTAACGTGTATCTTATATTTTTTAATTCCGGCAAGACGTTTTACACCTTCAAAAAAGTAAGCAAGCTTTCCCAGTATATTTTTTGCCGCCTGATTGGTTTCATATGCCACCTCAGTAAATGCTCCGAATGCTGCCACATAATCAAAGTAATCCCCATTCATCTCACCTATATCACATGTATACGGAGTTCCTGTTGCCGCAACATACGCCGCATCTTCCATCTTTTTCGGAAGCTCAAACGAATGGGCAAAATCATTCATTGTTCCGGCAGAAATATAACCGCATGCCGGTCTCTTTGACAGCGCCATAAGACCGTCTGTCACCTCATTGAGTGTCCCGTCTCCTCCGCAACAGACAATTCTGTCAAAACTTTCACCATATTTTATAACATACTCTGTGGCATCCTTCGGTCCGAGAGTCGTACGAACAGTCACTTCATAACCTTCTTTGCAAAAAGTCTCAATAATTTCTGACAAATTAGGTTTTACAACTCCACGTCCTGCAACCGGATTGTAAATAAATAATAATCTGCCTCTGTCAATCATCCTATTCTATCCCTCCAGTCTGCGATTTGCTTCGCATAAAATAACTACTGCAAACCTTCGTGATCTTATAATATATAACTACTCCAACTATAATCCCAAAACTGTCTATCAGAATATCCGTAAAACGACAGCTTCTGCCCGGAACAAAAAACTGATGCAGTTCGTCCGTCACGGAATACACGGATCCTATACAAAACGGAAGTAATACATTCCACATCTTACTATTCGACGAAACATATAATGCACCCGCAAGCAACAATCCGAGCAACATATATTCTGCTGCATGAGCACATTTTCTAATCGGATACTCAATATCCTTCGCAAGCTCATACTGTTCATCATCTGTCAGATTATCATATCCCGGAACAAATATACTACATACAATGCGTCCGAAATTCATACTTTCTTCGGTAGACTCTTCTGCTTCTTTTGCAGAAAATGAAAATATAACGCTCATCCATATAATAACCAAGATAAACCAAATCACCCTGGATGTGCTTATAAAACTATTTTTCATCTGACTGACTCTCCAAAACAACAATTATCAAATTATAACCATAGCATCTCCGAACGAAAAAAATCTGTATTTTTCCCTGACCGCTTCTTCATAGGCTTTCATAATCAAATCTTTCCCCGCCAGAGCTGAAACAAGCATTAAAAGCGTTGACTCCGGCAAATGAAAATTAGTAATAAGACCATCAAGCACCTTGAATTTATATCCCGGATATATAAATATCTCCGTATCTCCTTCGCCTGCATGCACAATTCCATTTTCATCTGCTGCCGATTCAATAGTTCTGCAACTGGTAGTTCCAACACATATGATGCGTCCGCCTCGTGCTTTTGTTTCATTTATCATGTTCGCTGCTTCATCATTTACCATATAAAACTCGCTATGCATATGATGATTGGTTACATCCTCCACCTTAACCGGCCTGAATGTACCAAGACCGACATGAAGTGTAACTTCAGCAATGTTTATCCCTTTTTCCTTTATCTTTGTAAGTATATCTTCCGTAAAATGCAGTCCTGCCGTTGGTGCTGCTGCCGAACCGTCATACTTTGCATACACCGTCTGATAACGGTTCTTATCCTCAAGCTTATGAGTAATATAAGGCGGAAGCGGCATCTGTCCAAGCTCGTCAAGCACCTCTTCAAATATGCCTTCATATTCAAATCTAATAATACGATTTCCGTCAGGCAAAACATCCGTTATCTCACCGCGAAGCTTTCCGTTTCCAAATGAAACTCTTGCCCCTTCTCTCAGTTTCTTGCCCGGTCTAACTATGCACTCCCAGTCATCCTTGCCGGTTCTTTTTAGAAGCAAAACCTCAACAGTTGCCCCTGTTCCTTCTTTTTCACCAAGAAGTCTGGCAGGAATAACTTTTGTATTATTAATCACAAGACAATCTCCGCTTCTAAGCTCATTTATTATATTTGAAAATACAAGATGTGTGAGCTCCCCTGACTCCATATCAACCTTCATAAGCCTTGATGAAGATCTGTCTAAAAGAGGGTCCTGTGCAATAAGCTCCTCAGGAAGCTCGTAATAAAAATCACTTGTTTTCATGTTTTTCTCCAAATCTCTTGTATGTATTTTTTCTTTGTAAAGGTCATTATAATATTAAAATGAATGCGATTCAATAATGACTGCAATTTTTTTCACATTTTACTCCAAAATAGTGTTAATATAGGGAAAAGACCATATTCTCAGGCAAAGGAGGATTGTTGATGAAATCACCTTATAACAAACCGGAATATTATGATAACAGAGAGCTCAGCTGGCTTGAATTTAATAACAGAGTTCTAAGCGAAGCTTACGATACTTCACTGCCGCTTTTTGAAAGGCTTAAGTTCCTAAGCATTACCTCGTCTAATCTTGATGAGTTTGTAATGATTAGAGTCGCTTCCCTTAAAGACATGGTTCATGCGGATTATGAAAAACCTGACATTGCCGGCATGACACCTAAAATGCAGCTTGCCGAAATAAGCGCAAAAGCTCATGCCCTGGTAGAATCACAATATAATATATATAACTCTTCTTTTTTACATTTACTTAAAGATAATAATATTGTCCTTGTAACACACTATGAGGATTTGACGGATAAACAGAGAACCTTTGTAAACAGGTATTTTACCCGCGAGGTATATCCTGTTCTTACGCCAATGGCTGTTGATTCATCAAGGCCATTTCCTCTTATAAGAAATAAGTCTCTTAACATTGCTGCTCTTCTAAAAAGCAATAAGACAGATGAAACATATGAATATGCCACGGTTCAGGTCCCTTCAGTTCTTCCGAGACTGATTCGTATTCCATCAGATGACAGCGACGCCATAACACTTATATTCCTTGAGCAGATTATTGAAATGAATATGGATAAACTTTTTCTCGGATATAACATTATAAGTGCGTGTCCTTACAGAATAATGCGTAATGCCGACCTTACAATAGAGGAAGATGAAGCCGCTGACCTTTTGACTGAAATTGAACGTCAGGTCAAGAAAAGACAATGGGGAGAGATTATAAAGCTTGAAGTCGAAAAAGGTATAGACGAAAGACTTCTTACATGGCTTAGAGATGATTTTAATATTAAAAAAGAAGACCTGTATATTATAAATGGTCCTCTGGATCTTACATTTTTCATGAAACTGTATGGTATAGATGGTTTTTCACATCTAAAAAACAAACCATATACACCACAGCCGGTACCTGGGCTTGATCATGACGAAGATATATTTGCACAAATTCGTAATAAGGATATTCTTTTATTCCATCCTTTTTATACATTTGACCCTGTTGTAGAATTTGTGAGAAAAGCTGCATCTGACCCTAATGTTCTTGCCATTAAGCAAACTTTGTACCGCGTAAGTAGTAACTCGCCTATTATATCTTCGCTTGCACTCGCTGCCGAAAATGGCAAACAGGTTTCTGTTCTGGTAGAACTCAAGGCGCGATTTGATGAGGAAAATAATATTATATGGGCAAGAAAACTTGAACAGGCAGGATGTCATGTTATATATGGTCTTGTTGGTCTAAAAACTCACAGCAAGATCACTCTTGTTGTTCGCCGTGAGAAAGACGGTATAAGACGATATGTACATCTCGGAACAGGTAACTACAATGACTCCACTGCTAAACAATATACAGATATGGGACTTTTTACATGCTCCCAACCTATCGGAGAGGATGCAACAGCTGTATTTAACATGCTTTCCGGTTATTCCGAACCGGCTTCCTGGAATAAACTTTCCCTTGCTCCTTTGTGGCTAAGGGACAAATTCATGGAATGCATTATGCGCGAAACAGAGCATGCAAGAAATGGGAAAAAAGCACACATGATTGTCAAAATAAATTCTCTGTGCGACGCCAAAATTATAGCGGCATTATACGAAGCATCTGCTGCCGGAGTTAAGATAGAGCTTATCATACGCGGAATATGCAGTCTTAAGGTGGGAATTGCCGGAATCAGCGATAACATTACTGTACACTCGATTGTAGGCAACTATCTTGAACATTCACGAATATTTTATTTCTACAATGACGGAAATGAAGATATATATATGGGAAGTGCTGACTGGATGCCTCGTAATCTTGACAAGCGTGTTGAGATTCTTTTCCCTGTTGATGATGTTGAAATTAAAGAACGCATAAAACATATTCTCGATATTCAGTTGCGTGATAATGTTAAAACCCGAATAAAGCTTGCTGACAGTTCCTACAAGCAGTTAACTCCTGAAGGTGATGAACCCATTAATTCACAGGACTACTTCTGTAGAGAAGCAATCGAACAGACAAGACATGCAAAAAAAGAAAAGAATTCTCCAAGGGTATTTGAACCTATGAAGAATCCTTTGTAATCACAACATAAATGCTTCCTTTGCAAGCTCGTCAGCTTCATCATTATAACGGTCTCCGGAGTGACCCGTTACTTTATGGAAGGTAATATTTATCTTATCTTTTACGGAATCATAGTATGACTTATATGCTATGGTTCCTGTTTTATTTGTCTTCCATCTTCCTTCGCACCACGCGGCAATACCTTCATAATCATGATAAATATGAAGCTCATTGCAACCCTTGTCAAGAGCAAGTCTCATCGCAGCTTCAGAGCCTTTTATCTCTCCTGCAACATTTCGCATGGTTACAAGCTCCTCATCAACAAAAAAATTCTTATCTCTTATCGTCTCATCACATGTAAATGCTATCATACCATATGAAAATGCAGGCATTGCATCATTATAACTTCCGTCAACATATGCAATCATAGTACCCTTTGGAGGCTTTGGAGCATCCTCAGAACAAGCCTCATCAGACTCCTGTAGTCCCAAGTATTTTCTTGCTTCCTCCATTGTTTTAAAACTTTTATACTCTGCGCCTGCAAATCCCAGGACCAAATCTTTACACTCGTCCCAGGTGTTATATATGCCTGTCTCTTTTCCACATCTTATCGCATAATATTTTTCTGCCACTGTTAGTCTCCTACTTCTTTACAACGTTTGAATATGGTCCGTATATTTTTTCTTCGTTTTGCACATATACTGCCCTAACTTTATAAAACCATTTGATCTTTTTCTTCTTTATAACATGTATATACGAGTTCTTGTTTACGGCAGCAAGTTTTTTGTATTTACCATAACGCGACTTTGCATAATACACAATATACTTTTGTGCATTTTTCGTCTTTTTCCATTTTATAATATTCTTACGTTTCTTTGCATTTATCTTTTTTACGTTTACCTTTACACCCTTAACCTTCTGTGGTGTAATTACAGCTTCATTTCCTGCTGCAATATCTGTATTAGCATCTATTTTATCTACAGTTGTAGAGCCAATGTTTTGCGTGTTTTCTTCCGGAGTATCCGAAGGAATGGCTATATTTATGTTGTGTGTATATTCATATATCTTATCATCTGCTGTAACACTATATGTAACCGGTATGTTATATGTCTTTCCCGGCTCTGCAGTAATAGATATCTTTACCTGCAGGCCACCCTGCACATCTACTGTATATACCTTTCCTGCTGCCATACTACCTACAATAATATTATCATCTGACAAAAGTACCGGCGCGCCTGCCACATCATTTGCAACAGATAATTTAACAGTAACATCTTTTGCTTCTTTCCAAGTATTACATATGTCAAATCCACAGGATATCACATTATCTGCATAGAATTCCTTATGATTATTAACAACCACATTCACTGCAGGTTCTACAGTAAGTGCGTCGTATATATTAAGAAGCGGATACGATGAATTGCGAAGCTGCAAAAAAACGTATTCAGCAATATTATTTATACCTTTGTCCCTTGCATTTTGATAAAGTATAGCGGCAGCTCCTGAAACAATCGGGGTTGCCATGGATGTACCATTCATATATTTGTATGCACCCGACAAATATGTTGAATATATTTCTTTACCCGGCGCAGCAAGCTCGTACTCATTTTCAGTAAACCTTTCCGTATCATAGTTCGACCACGAAAGTATGCTGTTATCTTTGTCAGTTGCCATTACTCCAAGAACAAAAGGATATGCTGCCGGATAGATATTTTCTGCGTTAGCCGCTTCAGTATCTTCAGTGAGCTTTCCTTCATTTCCCGCTGCCGCAACAAGAACACAACTCTTTGATGCATTCTCTAGTGCAGTTTTAAATACCTCTGACTCGTTAGGTGATCCAAATGACATGTTAATAACATTAGCACCATTTTTCACGGCATAATCAAGCGCTGCTATAACATCAGACACCAAAAATGTTCCATCATTATTATCTCCTGCCTTGACAGGCATTATATCCGCAGAATATGCAACTCCCGCACCACCACGGTAATTGTCTGCGATCATTCCTATAATTCCTGATACATGTGTACCATGACCGTCGCTGTCATCAATATCTTTTAAGTTTGCGAATTCACTGTATCCCCATATATTAGCTTGAAGATCTTTGTGATTATATTGTATTCCGGAATCGATTACTGCAACCACAACTCCCTTTCCCGGTTCTCCGCCGACATATTCCCATGCTTTTTTTGCATTAACGGTGTCAAGATACCACTGGTTTGCAAGCCCCGGATTAAGAAGTGCATCAAACCTGTCCCCCAAAGCCTCATCATAAAATTCTATATCTTTTTCAACCTTTTCATACATACCGGTTTTATTCATATCAGATATTACATCCTCTACTGAATACAATAAGCGATTGAAATTTGCAGTACACGAATAATAATTATACAGCCCATCCGAGCATATATATTCTACATCTGTAAGCTCATAGAAATCCGATGTTTTTACACTATCAGTTTTATAAATTCCTTGCATCATAAATACAAGTGCTTCGCCTGACTTTGTGCCAGCACCCTCAGTAGATGTATACGGATATATGATTGTAATAATTAATAATAAGACAAATATACATCTTTTCATTTACTACATCACCCACATCTGATATAATAACTCATCAATAAATTATATTATATCATAGAAATGAGGAATAAGTGTGAAAAGATTAATAAGTATTCAAGATATTTCATGTTTGGGAAAATGTTCCCAGACTATAGCTCTTCCCATAATATCTGCAATGGGTATCGAAACAACCATAATACCTACTGCTGTCTTATCTACACACACAATGTTCCCCGGTTTTACATTTACAGATTTATCATCAGATATGCCTGATATAGTTGCTCATTGGAAGTCTCTTGATATACATTTTGATGCAATACTTACAGGATATCTTGGAACCGTTAATCATATACATATGATTCATGACTTTTACGATAATTTTGCAGATGAGAACACTCTTACAATCGTTGATCCGGTTTTTGCGGACAACGGCAAAATGTATCCGATATTTAATAAGGAATATGCTGATGCCGTTACAACTCTATGCAGTAAGGCACGTTACATAGTTCCTAATATTACTGAAGCTGCAATCATGGCCGGCATGCCATATAAAGATAATTATGATCAGTCATATATAAATGAAATTCTTGACAGACTTTCACAAAAAGGTGCTTCCAATATTATTATAACAAGTATTCGTCGAGATAATGAAAATGGTATTGTTGCAAGATTTTCTGATGGTTCCGATTTTGAATATTTTAAACCACATATAGACTCACAATTCCATGGAACCGGCGATCTGTTTGCAAGTACATTTGCAGGAGCTCTTCTTAACGGTTTTGCGGTAAGCGATGCTGTAACCATTGCCGTTGACTACACATCACACACTCTCCTTAAAACTCTCGAAAACAAATCACACAGTTGGTATGGAGTTGATTTTGAAACGACTATCCCTTGGTTGTTAAAAAGACTCGGGAAAATCGACTAGACATTTTTCTTTTCAGTTTTAAATGCAGGCACCTGGGCAAGTATAACTGCTGCAAATACAAGTGCGCAGCCTACATATTCTCTCGGAAGCAAGCGTTCTCCGAGTACAACCCAGCCCGCAAGTACCGCAAATACTGACTCAAGGCACATAACTATAGATGCAATGTGTGGTTCTGCATATTTCTGTCCAACCATCTGGAGCGTAAATGCAATACCACTTGACATAACACCTGCATACAATATAGGAATTAGTGCCGCAATAACATCAGCAAGTACGGGCTCTTCCATTATCAACATGGCTGTAAAGGACAAAATTCCACATACAAAAAATTGAAGACACGATAGTTTTATACTGTCAACATCCGAATATTTATCTATAACAAGTATGTGTACAGTAAAGCAGATTGCGCATATAAATCCAAATACATCTCCTATGTATATCGCATCAAATCCTCCCGACATACACAAAAGATATAATCCGCACACAACACCAATTATTGATACGACTATAAGCGGATGAATCTTTCTTCCTACTATCTGAACAACAACTGCAACCATTACAACATATGTTGCAGTAAGGAATCCCGAACGTCCCGATGCTGCCACTCCGTCAGGATACATTCCTATGCCTGCCTGCTGAAATCCCGATGCCAGAAATAATACAATTCCGCATACTATTCCACCTTTTATAGGCCACGGTTTAACAGCCATATCCGCATTAGCGGATGTGGCTGTCTTGTTTATCTTATAATCTCTAATTTTAACTACAATCAACAGAAACAGTACTCCCACAAAGGATCTGAATGCATTAAAGGTAAATGTATCTACCTTATCTGCACCACTGCTCTGTGCTACAAATGCGGTACCCCATATAAATGCTGCAAGCAACAATATGAGACTGCCTTTAAGATTTTTCATAACTAATAATTATCCTACTATTACTTAATATTATATTATGATTATTCAGCTTCTTCTGTGCTGCCGCCTGTGCATTTCACAACAACAAGGAAACCGATTGTAAGTGCAATACCTACAACAAGCGGTACGATTATACCAACTACTGTTGATACCCCTGCAAGCTGAAGAAGTCCTGCAAGAATATAAGTAACAAATGATATACCCGCTACTACTAAAGCATATGGAAGCTGAGTAGATACATGGTTGATATGATTACTTTGTGCTCCCGCAGAAGCCATAATCGTAGTATCTGAAATAGGTGAGCAATGATCACCACAAACAGCACCTGCCATACATGCTGAAATTGACATAATCATCATTGTATGATTTGTGCCTGCAAATACACTAACTACGATAGGAATAAGGATACCAAATGTTCCCCATGATGTACCTGTAGCAAATGCAAGTCCTACTGCAATGATAAATATAATTGCAGGAAGAAGTACGAACAATCCGCCTGAAGCTCCGTCTACAAGTGCTGCAACATACTCCCTAGCGCCAAGACTATCTGTCATAGCCTTAAGTGTCCATGCAAATATAAGAATGAGGATAGCAGGCACCATTGCCTTAAATCCTTCAGGTATACATGAACAAGCTTCGTTAAACTTGATAACTCTTCTGATTAAATAGAAGATTACTGTAATAACAAGGGCAAAGAAACTTCCGAGCATAAGCCCTACTGATGCATCACAGTCAGAGAATGCTGATATAAAGCCTTTACCTGCAAAGAATCCACCTGTGTAAATCATACCGATAACACATGAAATGATAAGAACTACGATAGGGAATACAAGGTCAATAACTTTTCCTTTTGTACTAACTGCCTCTTCTTTAACATTAGCATAAGGTCTGTCAGGTGTTGTAAAGAGATCTCCCTTTAATGCATTCTTCTCATGAAGCTTCATTGGTCCGAAATCAACCTTAAGAAGAATGAGTGCAATCATAAATACTAAGGTAAGAAGTGCATAATAGTTATACGGAATTGCATTAATGAATACAGAAAAACCGTCCTCATCCTCAACAAATCCTGCAACCGCTGCTGCCCATGAAGAAATAGGAGCAATAATACATACAGGTGCTGCTGTAGCATCAATGATATAAGACAGCTTTGCACGTGATATCTTATGCTTATCAGCTACAGGTCTCATAACACTACCAACTGTGAGGCAGTTAAAATAGTCATCAATAAATATAAGAACTCCAAGTGCAACTGAAGCAAGCTGTGTTCCTACTCTTGACTTGATGTGCTTAGATGACCATTCACCAAATGCTGCCGAACCACCGGTTTTGTTCATCAGACATACCATAATTCCAAGAATTACAAGGAAAATAAGAATACCTACATTATAGGCTCCGTCTTCGGAATCTGCAAGGACCTTAACAAGTCCGTCCTGGAAAATATGTGTGACGGATGTCTCAAAGCTAAATGTACTTGAGAATATATCTCCGTAGAAAAGTCCGCCAATCACAATTCCGACAAATAATGATGTATACACTTCTTTAGTAATCAACGCAAGAATAATCGCAACAAGCGGTGGCACTAATGCCCAAAAAGTGGCATACATCTGTGGTACATATTCTACTACTTCACTCATAATAATACCTCTCTCTTTCGTTATAATATAAACTAATAATACACTATACCGTATTGTTTTACAATTACTTTATTATTGCGACATATATTTTTTTAATTATTTTTCAAATATGTTTCATTTTCTTCTATAATACTCATCATGGAGGCCGGTCCCGGAGCGCCCTTTGTATTACGTTTTTCCACGCATGTCTTCATTGCGATTGCTTCATATATATCTTCCTCGAATACCGGACTTATAGCCTTATATTCTTCTATAGTCATATCATCAAGGGCGATACCTTTGTCTACGCAATAAAGCACAAGCTGTCCCACTATTCCGTGAGCATCTCTGAATGCCACTCCGTGGTTAACAAGATAATCCGCAGCATCTGTTGCATTGGTAAAACCGTTCTTTGCACTGGCTTCCATGTTATCATTATTAAAGCTGATTGTTTCAAGCATGCCATCAAATAAAGCTATACAACCCTTAACCGTATCTATTGCGTCAAAGGTCATCTCCTTATCTTCCTGCATGTCCTTATTATAAGCAAGAGGAATACCCTTAAGTGTTGTAAGAAGTGACATAAGCGCACCATACACACGTCCTGTCTTTCCTCTAACAAGTTCCGCAATATCAGGGTTCTTCTTCTGTGGCATGATACTGCTTCCTGTTGAATATGCATCATCTATTTCCACAAAACCGTACTCATTAGAGTTCCAAAGAATAATCTCCTCCGAAAATCTTGATAAATGCATCATAATAAGTGACATATCACCAAGAAGCTCTACAAGATAATCCCTGTCAGATACAGAATCCATACTGTTATTAGTTGCACAGTCAAATGAAAGAAGTTCCGCAGTATATTCCCTGTCAAGCGGATATGTTGTTCCTGCAAGTGCACCCGAGCCAAGAGGACATGTATTCATACGCTTAAATGTATCTGCAAGTCTTGATCTGTCACGCTTAAACATTTCAAAATAAGCACCCATATGATGAGCAAGTGTCACCGGTTGAGCCTTCTGAAGATGAGTAAATCCCGGCATATAAGTTTCAACATTATCTTTCATTATATTATTAATAGTATGAAGAAGATGTAAAAGGCGCTCATCAAGTTCCTTTATCTCATTTCTCGTATAAAGCTTCATATCAAGAGCAACCTGATCGTTACGGCTTCTTCCTGTATGAAGTTTCTTGCCCGGCTCACCGATACGTGATATAAGTGTAGCTTCAATAAAGCTGTGTATATCCTCATTTTCATCTGATATAACAAGCTTTCCGGAATCTATATCCTGCATAATTCCCGTAAGTCCGGCAATTATCTGATCTTTTTCATCCTCACTTAAAATGCCCTGTCTTCCAAGCATAGTCACATGAGCAATACTTCCTTCAATATCCTCTTTCCAGAATCTCTGGTCAAATGATATTGAAGCATTGAACTGATCTACAAGTTCATTTGTATCCTTTGTGAATCTTCCTCCCCAAAGTTTCATAATTATTCTTTCCCTCCATTATTCATCGAAACATTTACATCAAGCTGATCAAAAGGTATTGATATTCCATTTGCATCAAATTCTCTCTTAATTGTTTCTAACATATTCCATTTTACCTGCCAGTAATCAGACGTATTAGCCCACACCCTAAATCCGATATCAACAGAACTGGAACTAAACGAATCTATATATATTGTCACCGGCTGATCTTTAAGCACAAGTTCTTCCCTGTTCGCAATTTTTTCAAGAATTCTTTTTACTTTTTCATATTCTTCGTTATACTCTATGCCGACAGTTATATCAACTCTTCTGATTTCTTCTTTTGTAGCATTGGTAATTACATCATTGCTGAGTCGTCCGTTCGGAATTACTATAAGCTTATTATCCGGTGTATTTAATCTTGTATAAAAAATATCTATGTGCGTTACCGTACCTTCAACACCTTCGGTAACTATATAATCTCCTATAACAAAAGGCTTAAGTATCAGTATAAGTACACCACCCGCAAAGTTCGAAAGACTTCCCTGCAGTGAAAGACCTATTGCAAGACCTGCCGAACCGATAATTGCCGCAAGCGACGTCGTCTCAATACCGAGAAATCCTGCAATTATCACAATAAGCAGCACATAAAGCACTATTTTAATAATAGACAAAAGGAATCTGCAAACGCCTTCATCCATATTACTCTTATTAAATGTCTTGGCAAGAATCTTTGCCACTAAGCCGATAAGTTTCTTGCCTATTGCAAATATAACAAGTGCCAAGATTATGTTAAAAACATACCCTATCATGTTAGACTTCTGACCCTCTATCCATTCAAGTAACGCATCAAACTTGACTGAAACTTCCTGAACCTCATTTGTTATCTGTTCTGTTGCTTCGCTCACGTTCCATTCTCCTATTCGTTGTACCAGTTAGTAATAGTTTCACCATCTTCAGTAACATGTTCTTCCTTTGGCATATATTTCTTAAATACCCATTCTATCATAAATGAATTAAGGTAATTGGCAACCGTCGGAAATAGTAACGGCACTATCGGAACTGCCGGTGCCAACAATATAATTGCGATAATCGATCCAAGCGACAACACAATCATCGGTATCGTAAAATAAAAATACTTTACTGCAAGAAAGAATGAAAATCTAATTATCTTTGATACTTTCAAATCAAATCTCGATAATACAGGATACGCAAAACAGGATATTGCATATATAAGTAATCCCATAACAATATATGCGCCGGCAAGGAATCCAACCGATTCGCCTTCAGGTCCTACAACCGAATAATAGTTGTATGCCATTATAAATGTAAGAACTGCCTGAATAACCCATATAATTGTCGCAGGAACAAAATTGAGCTTGAATGATCTCATATATTCCTGAAACACATATCCTCTTTCTCTTCTTATAACCTTTACGGATGTGTAGTAAAGCGCAGTAAATGCAGCCCCGATTGTTATAATCGGGATACAGGATATAATAAATACAAGGCTCAAATATCCGATATCAAATATTTTTCCAAGTATCTTCATAAGCCTACTGTCGCTGCCAAACATTTCTCTCATAAGAAAACATCTCCTTTATTTCTTACTCTGAAAGACTGTGAATAAACATTCCACTTCTAAGTTTTGGTTCAAACCATGTTGACTTCGGTGGCATAAGAAGACCTGCATCTGCAACTGCAAACAACTCTTCTATTGAAGTCGGATACATTGCAAATGATACTTTCATGTCTCCATCAGCACGTTTAACAAGCTCAGAAAGTCCTCTTATTCCTCCGATAAAATCTATTCTTTTATCTGTTCTCGGATCGCCTATTCCAAGCACCGGTGCAAGAAGATAATCCTGAAGAAGTGATACATCAAGTGATTTTACAGGATCTTTTATATTAAGAAGCTCCTCCGAAGCCACACATCTGTACCATGTTCCTGACAAATACATTGAAAATTCGCCTTTCTTTTCAGGCTTAATCTCCTGTTCTGACTTTTCGATAATTACAAAATTTTCTTCAAGCTTACTAATAAATTCTTCTTCTGATAATCCGTTAAGATCTTTTACGGTTCTGTTGTAGTCCATAATCATAAGCTCATCATGTGGGAATAATACTGAAAGGAAATAGTTAAACTGCTCAGCTCCCGTATACTCTCCACACTCATTTCTTCTTTTAAGTCCTACTTTAACTGCAGATGCTGCTCTGTGATGTCCGTCTGCTATATATACTCCCGGTATATCTGAAAAAGCTTTTTCTACAGCTGTAACATCTTCTGTTTTAGATATTTTCCATGCAATATGTCGAATGCCGTCAACTGATGTAAAGTCGTATATAGGCTGCTCTTCTTTAGTTTTTTTAACAACTTCACTTATAACAGTATTTGCACGGTATGCAAGGAATATAGGTCCTGTCTGAGCATTACATGTATCAACGTGTCTGATTCTGTCCTGCTCTTTATCCTCTCTGGTATTCTCATGCTTTTTGATGATTCCGTTTACATAATCATCAACTGATGCACAACCAACAATACCTGTCTGTGATCTTCCGTCCATTATCTGCTCATATATGTAATATGCGTCATCAACATCCTGCTCATATATTCCGTCATTTATCATGCCCTCAAGAAGCTCTTTTGCTTTTAGATACACTCTCTCATCATATGTATCCACACTTTCATCAAAGCTGGTCTCTGCTCTGTCCACCTTAAGGAACGAAAGAGGTTCTCTCTTTACTTCCTCATAAGCCTCGCTTCTATTGTATACATCATATGGCAATGCTGCGACACGCTCACACACACTGCTCTCCGGTCTGATACATTTAAATGGTTTTACTGTTGCCATCTCTAATCCTCCTGTAAATTTGTACAATCCTACTTATTATATATGTATATTTTATTTTTGACAAGCAATATCAATTGTTGTAAACTGTTTTTATAACATATTTTGTGGAGGATTTATGGATCAGAAAAGAAAAATAGACAAAAAATATATCTATATTGCAGTAACGTTATTTGCTGCTATCGCTGCAAGTATTGCATTTTTCTTTATTATATACAATGCAAAAGATACTGATCTTGGTCTTAGCAAGCTTATATCCGCCATAAAACCTTTTATTTATGGTGCTATAATTGCATATATCCTTGTTCCAATGTGTAATTTCTACGAAAAATGTTTTGATTTTCTGACAACATGTCTTAAGCTTGACAAACAACGTATACACGGCGTCTGCGTCTTTTTATCCATTATACTCAGTTTCTGTACTGCGTCACTTATTATATACATATTAATATCACTGATTATTCCTCAGCTTATTGTCAGTCTTACAACGATTGCCGGAAACCTGGACAGTTATTATCAGACTATTATTGTTTGGATAGAGGATTTATTTAAAAATAATGAGTTTTTGAAAAAATATTTTGAAATAATTTCATTAGAGCTTTCATCCAATCTTACTGATCTTATACAGACCAAAATTCTTCCGAGTGCAACTACATTTATAAGCAGCTTTTCATCCGGCGTAATAACAGCTGTTTCATTTTTAACAGATTTATTCATCGGAATTATTGTTTCTGTATATATATTAAACAGCAGAGTTAAGTTTTCTGCTCAGGCAAGAATTTTCATGCACTGTATAATGAAAGAAAAATTTGCAGACAAAATTATCAAAGAAGTAAGATATGCCAACAAAATGTTTTTGGGATTTATTACAGGAAGCATCGTCGATTCTGCAATTATCGGAATTATCTGTTTTATAGGTACCAGCATTCTCGGCATGCCATATGCTCTTCTTGTAAGTGTTATCGTCGGCGTTACCAATATTATTCCGTTTTTCGGTCCGTTTATTGGTGGTATACCTGCCGCTTTCCTTATCCTTATGGTAGATCCGATAAAATGTATATGGTTTGTTATATTCATCTTCATTCTCCAACAGGCTGACGGAAATATCATAAAACCATTAATTCTTGGCGAGAGAACAAACCTTAACAGCTTCTGGGTTCTTTTCGCAATATTACTGTTTAGCGGATTGTATGGATTTGCAGGTATGATTTTCGGTGTTCCATTATTCGCAGTTATATATCATTTATTGCAGGAACTTATTATGAAGGGAATGAAAAAGAGAAATTACGTCCCTACACCTGAAGATGCAGAACTGTCACTTCTTAATGAATATCTTGAAAAACAAAATGAAGAATTTAGCGACAAGGAAAAAAGTTCCGGTGGTATCATAAATAGTATTATAGGTATATTTAAAAAGAAAAACAAAGATTCTGATTCAGAATAATAAAATATAGGAATTTAGCAAAAAACCAAGTCCCGACATAATGCGGACTTGGTTTTTTTATTTACAAATATTATCTATTTGTGCCTGTCATATCTTTTATGGCATCTCCTGCTCCGTTTGTTATATCACGTGCAGCATCCTCTACACCATTTACGGCATCATTGATACCTTGACCTATGCCTCCGGATCTGCTTCGGGATGAATCGTCAGTATTTTCTGTTCCGTTAGTGTTGCCGCTGTTACCAGTTGTTCCTGTTCCGTTAGTGTTGCCTGCATCTCCTGCGTTACCCGCACCATCGGTGTTTCCTGTACCATTATCACTTCCTGTTATTCCTGCATTATCGACACCGTCTGTATTACCTGCATCATCCATAGTTCCTGTAGTATCATCACCTGTGGCACTGTTTGTATTGTCGTTGCCATTGTCTTGTGCAGGCTGTTGTGTTGCCATATCTCCTGATGTATCACCACCATTACCACAGCCATACACAAATGTCATACATGCAATCGTCATGATTACTAATATTCTTTTTTTCAATGTTAATATCCTCCTGAATATAATATTGTCCTTATTATTATTGCTATTCAGAAAGATTTTATTCACTTCTATGAAAATAGAGGTGTTGACATGTATCTGTCTCCTGAATCCGGAAGCAGAACAACTATTATTTTCCCTTTATTTTCAGGTCTTTTTGCAAGCATCTTTGCAGCAGCAAGTGCCGCTCCTGAAGATATTCCTACAAGTATACCTTCCGATACTGCAAGAGCCTTCCCTTCTGCATATGCAGCATCATTTTCTATCGTTATTATCTCATCATATATTTCGGTGTTAAGAATATCAGGAACAAATCCGGCACCTATCCCCTGTATCGCATGAGCTCCTGCCACACCTCCGGACAATACCGGACTAGATGCCGGTTCAACAGCCACAATCTGTATATCAGGATTCATTTTTTTTAGATATTCTCCAACTCCGGTAATAGTTCCTCCTGTTCCTGCACCGGCAACAAAGATATCAACTTTCCCATCTGTCTGCTGCCATATCTCAGGTCCGGTAGTGAGTCTATGCGCCTCAGGATTTGAAGGATTAATAAACTGGCCGAGTATCACTGCTTTCGGAATACTATTTTCAAGTTCCTCTGCTTTTTCTATAGCACCCTTCATACCCTTTGCACCTTCCGTAAGGACTAATTCCGCACCATATGCCTTTAGCATATTTCTTCGTTCTACACTCATAGTATCAGGCAATGTAAGTATTGTCTTATAACCTTTAGATGCAGCTACGGCAGCAAGTCCTATACCGGTATTGCCTGATGTCGGCTCAATTATTGTTGCACCTTCTTTTAATATTCCATTTTCCTCTGCATCTTCTATCATTTTCAAAGCTACTCTGTCTTTTACAGAACCTGCCGGGTTCAAATATTCTAATTTAGCAATTATCGTTGCATCATTTATATTATTTTTTTGTGAATATCTGTTAAGCTTTAACATAGGTGTATTCCCTATAAGTTCTGTAATGCTTTCTTTAACATATGTCATTTTTTATCTCCTTCCGAAAACCTCTTCACATCACCACGTGCAGTGACTATCTTATATCCAACTGACTCCACTCTTTTCTCAAGACACACCCTGCACTGAGCGGCCTCATCACCTGTACATATTTTGTTATCATACAAACTATATAATTCTCTTACACCAACCGGCGACAGGTTTGGCATGACAACATTGGCTCCTGCTTTGAGTCCCAGTTCTCTTCCTCTCGGATCAATCGTACCAAGAGAAGTAGTTGCCGGAATAAGCGCATACGGAAACATACATCTAAGTATTGCTATAAGCTTCAATGTCTGTGCAAGTGTCCCGTTTTCCTTGCCCTTAAATGGGGTATTTTCATGACTGATATACGGACCTATACCTATCATGTCGGGCTCAAGCTCTTGCAAAAATCTTATATCCTGTATAAGATTTTCTGTTGTCTGATAAGGTGATCCCACCATAAATCCTGAACCCACCTGATAACCTATCTCTTTCAGATTAAACAAACTTTTTTTTCTATTTTCCAAACTCATCTCTGCCGGATGAAGTCTGCTATAATGTGCGCCATCCGCTGTTTCATGACGAAGAAGATACCTGTCTGCTCCGGCTCTATAATATTCCAAATAGCTTTCATAGGATTTTTCTCCTATAGAAAGTGTAACCGCACAATCTGGATACTTGTCTTTTATGCCGGAAACAACTCTGCATATAACATCATCTGTATAATATGGATCTTCGCCACCTTGAAGTACAAATGTACGAAAGCCGAGTCCATATCCTTCCTCGCAGCATGCCATAATATCCTCAGGCATTAATCTATATCGTTCTACACATGTATTATCTCTTCGTATTCCACAGTAAAAACAGTTGTTTTTACAATAATTAGTAAACTCAATCAGACCACGGATATATACATCCCGTCCATAATAATACTGTCTTATTGTATCCGCTTCCTTGAATAAGTAATCATTAAAATCTGCAGATTCCTGTAAAATATAATTTTTTAATTCATCATCCGAAAAACGCATCGGTTTCATATTATATCCTCACTACATTCGTGTCCGATTTTCTCTATGATAAGTTAGTATATCAAACAAAAAACATCTTGACAAACATTTATCCGTTTGCTATTATAATATCCGTTGTGTGCATGTAGCTCAGCTGGATAGAGCACTTGGCTACGGACCAAGGTGTCGGGAGTTCGAATCTTCTCATGCACGTGATAAAGGTTTTCTCGATTTTGAGAAAACCTTTTTTTCATTTTCAACGAAAGCTTAATCAATATTTAGTATGCATATTTAGTATTCAAAATATTGAATTTAGAATAATTTTAATATTTTATGTTGTTTTTTTGCATAAAACTATTTTCATTTTTAATTATATATGCTATCATAGTACGGGAGTTGTATTTTTTTACAATTCAGCAAAAAACTTTATAGAAGGGGACTTATCATGAAAAACAAGAAGATCATAGCATCTGTACTTGCTGCAACACTTGTAGTTTCATCTATCTGTGTTACTTCAGGAATCGATGCTGCAAAGAAGGTTAAGCTTAACGCTAAGAAAAAAGCTATAACTGTAGATCAGAGCTTTACTCTTAAGGTTAAGAACAAGGCTAAGAAAGCAAAAGTTAAATGGAAAGTATCTGACAAGAAAGTACTTGCCATCACTGCAAAGAAAGTTAAAGCTAAGAAAGCTACTGCTAAGATCAAAGGTCTTGCAGAAGGAACAGCTAAGGTTACTGCTAAGTATAAGTTAGGTAAGAAAGTTAAGAAGCTTAATTGTACTGTAACTGTAAGCGCAGCAGTTGTTACACCAAGTGCTTCTGTTGCTCCTACAAAGGCTCCTACAAAGGCTCCTACAAAGGCTCCTACAAAGAAGCCTTCACCTACAGCAACTGTAAAACCTACCAGAACACCTAAGCCAACACCTAAGCCAACACCTAAGCTTACTAACCCTAACAAGATTAATCTTGCAACAGCACAGCTTTCAGGTGAGAACGGCGGAACTGTTTCATATACAAATGGTGTTATCACAAGTACTATGGCAGGCCTTACAGGATTCATCATTCCTAGTGGCATCACAGGCAACGCTAACAAGTATACACATGTAGAAATCGTATACGAACTTGAAGGCGGAGATGTAAACTTATACATTGCTGATAACAGAGGACAGGGCACAGGAGAAAATGCTGCCGGATGGAGTCCTGAGATTAAACTTAATCAGTACGGAACCGGAAAAGAAGTTAAATTGACTGTTGGTGCCGCACAGTACAATCCTGGCGGTGACGGTTCTATAAGAGCTATCAAAATCTTTAACTTTGGTAGCACAACTACTATTAAAATTAAGTCAATCACATATTACATGTCAGAGTAATAACATAACTTAATAAAATTACGGAATTGCCGGAGCTTACGCTTCGGCAATTTTTTTGATTATATCACTCTCGGTCTATACAGAAAAAATTTCTAATTTATACCCCATTTTTTGATGATTTTCATGAGTTTTCAGCTTGAAAAGTATCTATGATGAAGAAATTACAAAAACGACCCCCATTTTTATGAAAAAATAGGGGTCAGACATCAATATTTTTTTACATATATACTCGCAGCTTTTATTATGCTCTCACACCTGATACAATCCAAGGACTTGGTTCTGTAACAAGCTCGCCATTCTTGCCTGTCTTTGATATGGTTATCTGAACAGCTTCAGTTCTTTCTATTCCGTTCTTATTAAAGATATTTTTAATTTCTGAAAGGATATCAAAATCAAGTGTGTAAATCATAAATTGCATATTAGGATTAATAGCAACAAGATTTTCAATATCAGCCGCCAATGTTTCCGATGCAACCACAAATGCTATTCTCGGTACAGGCAACTCTCCCATCTCATCTTTTCCAAGGCCCGATACTATCTCAACATTATGTACACCAAACTGCTCTACGTTGTCATGCATGGTTCTCATAGAACCTTTATCTTTTTCAACAGCGATTACAGTACCCTCACTCGCAGCGATAGCGGTCTCAACAACTATACTCTCTCCACTCACAATACATATCGTATCCTGAACATCTACCGCAAGCATACTCATGATGACAGCACGAATCTCATTTCCAACGTATCGCACGGTTCCCGCACTAAAATGCTCATTTTTAATACCAACCCTAAATGACTCTCTGGTATTTTCATTTATAATAAATATAACCGTAGGCCCTGTTATCTTTTTATTAAGCACATCTGCCACTTTAGAATGCTTTATCTCTCCGCCGGCAGCTCCTTCTCCAATCCAAATATCATAATCGCCAAAGCCTGCTTCCCAGAATGTAAAAAGAAGATCCGGCATAGTATCATTTGCAAATATCATAACACGCTTATGTGTTTCGATTGTCGGAAGCACATTTTTCTTCTTTGTACAAATATTCAAAATCTTAATCTTCTCCGGACTGACATCCATTTTTTCTGAAAAGAATCCGAGCCATAAAAGCATGTCCTGATTGCTATACACATTACTGTTCATAATATATTCCTCCTGCTAATATAATATTTTACAAATTATAAACTTAATAACAAACTGCTTATAAGCACAG
>SVEM01000019.1 GCA_015057375.1 Lachnospiraceae bacterium | reverse complement strand
TTCTATTCCTTGTTTTGATACTTCATGTGATTTGTCATCAAATGAAGAGGATTTTATTCCTGCTATGAAGGAGTTAATACATATAGCAAAGCAAATGCAGGTGCCATATGTGTCAGTTGTCGCTTTGCAGGATAATGAAGAACTTGTACGCGATCGTTTGACAGAACTGATGAAGGATGCCGAAGAGGCTGATGTTACAATCCTGATAAAGACAAGTGGTATATATTCTGATACAGCGCGTCTTCGTTCTCTTATGGATGAGTTTGCATGTGATCAGTTTGCGGCTTTGTGGGATGTTCATCATCCATACCGTGATTATGATGAGAGTGCAGATACAACAATAAAAAATCTTGGTGCGTATGTGAAGCATGTGCATATGCGTGACTCAGATGACAAGAATACTTATAACTTAATCGGAGAAGGGAATCTTCCGATTGAAGATGTTATGAGAGCACTTTCTTCTATTGACTATGATGGATTTATTTCACTGGAGTGGAAAACAGAGTGGATGGAAGACCTTCCGGATTATGAGATTATCTTCCCTCATTTTGTGAATTATATGAGCCGTTTTGAAAAAACACGCGGCAAGAAGAAAGTATTATATCCAAATCATAATGGTACAGGACAGTATGTTTGGAAAAAAGATGAGTTAATAAATCTTACATTCTCACAGGTGCTGGATCGCATGGTAGAGGAGTTCCCTGACCAGTATGCGTTCAAATATACAACACTTGATTATGTCCGTACATATGAAGAATTCCGTGATGATGTTGATCAGTTTGCACGAGCGCTGATTTCCATGGGTGTAAAGGCAGGTACAAAGGTATCCATTTGGGCGACAAATGTTCCTGCATGGTACATTACATTCTGGGCAACCACAAAAATTGGAGCAGTACTTGTTTCGGTAAATACTGCATATAAGAGACATGAGGCAGATTATTTGTTCAGACAGTCTGATACACATACACTTGTTATGGTAGACTCTTGTCTGGATTCAAATTACAAAGATATTATTAACGAGATTTGTCCTGAGATTGCAACAAGCAAGCCGGGTGAACCGCTTCATTGTAAGAGACTTCCGTTCCTTCGCAATGTAATTACCGTAGGATTTAAACAGCCGGGATGCCTTACATTTGACGAGGCAATGGAGCGTGGCGACCTTGTTCCGCAGGAAGAATTAAATCGTATGGCAGCACGCGTAAGACCGGATGATGTTTGTAATATGCAGTACACATCAGGAACAACAGGATTCCCTAAGGGAGTTATGCTTACACACTATAACGTTGTAAATAACGGAAAATGTATCGGTGACCGTATGGGACTTTCCACAGCGGACCGCATGATGATTCAGGTTCCGATGTTCCATTGTTTTGGTATGGTGCTTTCGATGACTGCATCACTCACTCACGGAGCAACGGTTTGCCCAATGCCGTATTTCTCGGCAAAGTCATCACTTGCATGTATTAACCAGGAAAGAATCACCTGCTTTAACGGTGTTCCGACCATGTTTATTGCAATGTTCAATCATGAGGATTATAAAAAGACGGACTTCTCGCATATGAGAACAGGTATCATGGCCGGTGCAGGATGTCCTCCGGAGCTTATGAGACGTGCGGCAGATCCTAATGAGATGAACATGACAGGTATCGTAAGTGTTTACGGTCAGACAGAGTCTTCACCGGGAAGTACAATGTCAGCCTGGACAGATCCTTTGGATCTCCGTTGTGATACAGTTGGTTATGATTTTCCACATGTGGAATGTAAGATTATCGATCCTGAGACAGGTGAGGAAGTTCCTGACGGAGAAAATGGGGAGTTCTGTTCACGCGGTTACAATACGATGAAGGGCTATTACAAAATGCCGGAGGCAACACGTGATACGGTTGATGCTGAAGGATGGCTTCATTCCGGTGACCTTGCATGTCGTGATAAAGACGGCACATATCGTATTACAGGACGTCTTAAGGATATGATTATTCGTGGTGGTGAAAACCTTTATCCGAAAGAGATTGAGGAATTTATATATACACATTCATTTGTACAGGATGTACAGGTTATCGGTGTTCCTGATAAAAGGTATGGCGAAGAAGCCATGGCTTGTATTATACTTAAGGAAGGCAAATCAATGACTGTACAGGAGATGCATGACTATATCGCAGCCAGCATGGCACGTCATAAAGTTCCGAAGTACATTGAATTTGTAGATGCCTTCCCTATGAATGCTGCCGGTAAAGTTTTGAAATACAAGATGCGTGAAGAAGCAACAAAACGTCTTGGGCTTGAAAATGCAGCCGGAATTGATACAGCTAAGAGTAATCAATGATAAATTTTTATAATACAAAACAGAGGTGACAATAATGTCAAAAAATTACGTAACAATGGACGGTAATGAAGCTGCCGCACATATGGCCTATCCTTTTACCGAGATAGCAGCTATTTACCCGATCACACCATCTTCACCAATGGCGGGACTTACAGATGCATGGTCAGCCAGAGGTAGAAAAAATGTGTTTGGACAGACAGTAACATTAACAGAGATGCAGTCAGAAGCAGGTGCTATTTCGGCAGTGCACGGTGCGCTTCAGACAGGTTCCCTTGCAACCACTTATACATCATCACAGGGACTTATGCTTATGGTTCCGGTTCTTTACCGTATTGCAGGTGAGAGACTTCCTGCAGTACTTCATGTGGCTTCACGTACAGTGGGAACACATGCCATGAGTATTTTCGGTGATCATTCAGATGTTATGGCCTGCCGTCAGACAGGATTTGCAATGCTTTCATCAGGAAGCGTACAGGAAGTTGCAGACCTTGCTTCAGTTGCTCATTTGGCAGCTATTAAAGGTCGTATTCCGTTTATGCATTTCTTTGACGGATTCCGTACATCACATGAAATTAATAAAATAGAACTTCCTAATCAGGAAGAGCTTGCAGGATTACTTGATAAGGATGCGCTTAAGGCATTCCGTGACGGTGCGCTTAATCCTGAACACCCTACACTTCGTAACACAGTGCAGAATGGTGATGTTTATTTCCAGATGCGTGAATCAAATAATGTGTTCTATGATGCACTTCCTGATATCGTAGAAGGTTATCTTGCCGAGGTTTCAAAGATTACAGGTCGTGAATATCACGTATTCAATTATTACGGTGACCCTGAAGCAACAGATATTATCATTGCCATGGGCTCAGCAAGCGGCGTTATCCATGATGTTGTGGATAAACTTCGTGCAGAAGGAAAGAAAGTCGGTTATTTACAGGTACATTTATATCGTCCTTTCTCTGCAAAATATTTCCTTGATGCGCTTCCTGAAACAGTAGAGCGTATCGCTGTTTTAGACAGATGTAAGGCTATGGGAAGTACGGGAGAGCCATTATTTGAGGATGTGTGCAGCGTACTTATGAACAGCGAGCGTCAGGTTAAGGTAATTGGCGGACGTTACGGACTTAGTTCAAAAGATACAGATCCTTCACAGATGGTTGCTGTATTTGAGAACCTTGCATCACCTAATCCTATAAAGAGTTTCACAATCGGTATAAATGATGATGTGACACATCTTTCATTGCCGTTAAAACCATTTAACCAGAAAAAAGCAGGTATGATTCAGTGCAAGTTCTGGGGACTTGGCGGTGACGGAACCGTTGGTGCAAACCACAATACAGTTAAGATTATTAATGACCATACAGATAAATTTGCTCAGGCATACTTTGAATATGATGCGAAGAAATCATTTGGTGTGACAAAGTCTCATTTGCGTTTTAGTGATGAGCCTATTAAGAGTTCGTACTACGTAAAACAGGCAGATTTTGTTGCATGTCATAATCAGAGTTACATAGATCAGTATGATATAGTAGATGAAATTGTTGACGGCGGAACATTCCTTTTGAACTGCAGCTGGAAGGAAGAGGAACTTGAAATGCATATTCCTGCTTCGGTACGCCGTAAGATAGCAGAAAAGAACATTCAGTTCTATATGATTGATGCAAATGCAAAGGCGCAGGAGCTCGGACTCGGAAGTCATACAAATACAGTGCTTCAGGCTGCATTCTTCGTGTTGATGCAGATAATTCCTACAGAAGAAGCATTGGAAATGATTAAAGAAGCTACAAGAAAGACATTCTTTGCAAAGGGTGACGATGTGGTTGCACGTAACGTTGCAGCAGTAGATGCCGGCGCAGAGGGTCTTGTAAAAGTAAATGTTCCTGCTTCATGGGCAGATGCAGAAGATGAGAAGGCAGCAGATGAATCAAATCTTCCTGACGTTGTAAGACGTCTTTTGAATCCGATAAACAAACAAAAGGGAGATGACCTTCCTGTCAGCGCATTTAAGGATTATGAAGACGGACACATCGACCTTGGACTTACTGCATATGAAAAGCGTGGTATTGCACTTAATGTTCCTGTTTGGGATTCAACAAAATGTATCCAGTGTAACAAGTGTGCATTAGTATGTCCTCATGCGGTTATCCGTCCATATCTGTTAAATGATGAAGAAAAAGAAAATGCTCCTGCAGGGTTTGATACAATTCCTGCAAACGGTGCAGCAAAAGGACTTCATTTCACAATGCAGGTTTCTGCTTATGACTGTACAGGATGCGGAAGCTGTGTAGCTTGCTGTCCTGCTAAAGAAAAAGCGCTTACAATGAAACCGGTTGTACTTGATGAAGATAAAAAGACAAAATGGAATTATGGTTTATCCATTTCCGATAAGGGTGATTTATTTAACGTATACAGCGTGAAAGGAAGTCAGTTCCGTCAGCCGCTCGTTGAGTTTTCGGCAGCATGTGCGGGATGTGGAGAGACACCTTATGCGAAACTGCTTACACAGCTTTTCGGAGATCGTGTATACTGGGCAAATGCAACCGGCTGTTCACAGGCTTGGGGCGGACCAATGCCTGGAATTCCTTACACAACAAATAAACGTGGCTTCGGACCTGCATGGACTAACAGCTTGTTTGAAAATAATGCAGAGCTTGCACTCGGAATGTTCTTATCAGTAAGACAGCAGCGTATGTCACAGAAAGTATTGGTAGAAGAATACGCTGAGAAGACAGGAAGCGAAGTAGCAAATAAATGGCTTGAGACATATGATGACTTTGATATGTCACGTAAGTATACTGATGAGTTGATTGCAGAATTGGAAAATGCAGATTCAGATGTTGCAGCTAAGATACTCGAGCGTAAAGACCAGTTGTGCAAGAAGTGCTTCTGGATGTTCGGTGGAGACGGATGGGCTTACGACATCGGATTTGGCGGACTTGACCATGTAATCGCTAGTGGCGAAGACATTAATGTGTTTGTAATTGATACGGAAGTATATTCAAATACAGGTGGTCAGAGTTCAAAAGCAACTCCTCTCGGAGCAGTGGCACAGTTTGCTTCTGCAGGAAAGCGCAGTCGTAAGAAAGACCTTGCCGGAATATTCAGAACATATGGAAATGTATATGTTGCCCAGGTTGCAATGGGTGCAGATCCAAACCAGCTGATTAAAGCAATTCACGAAGCTGAACAGCATAAGGGACCATCCATTATCGTAGCTTACACACCATGTATTTCTCATGGTATTAATGCAGGTATGGCAAATGTGCAGGAAGAAATGAAACGTGCAGTTGAAGCCGGTTACTGGACATTATACCGCTATAATCCAAATGAAGAAAAACCGATGAAGGTGGATTCAAAGGCGCCGACAATGGATTATGAAGAATTCTTAGATGGTGAAACAAGATATTCGGTTCTTAAGAGAACATTCCCTGAATATGCCGAAACATTATTTGCTGCAGCTAAGGAAGATGCAAAAGCAAAATACGAGCAGTATAAAGCATTAGAAAATTTATAAAAGATAGTATAGGAAGGCACTAACAAAATCGTGTGAGTTAGTGCCTTCTTTTTATGTTTATTTATGGCATAAAATATGGTAACATGAAAATAATAATAGAACCTTTTGACAAGGAGGGCCTGATATGAATAAAAAACATAGATTTCATTTTGTAATTGTGCTTTTTATCGTGACAATGGTTACTGTGATGGCGCCTCAGAAGGCATTGGCGGAAGGTATATATGACGGTATTACAATTGATGGCAGAGAGTATAAACCGGAGATAAGGGAAGATAAGTATACATATATGCTTCCGTATGAGGCAGATGTTTCAGAGATATATGATGAAGAAAATAAACCTGAGGACCTTACAATTATGAAAGGTTCTGAGGCAGTTGCTGCTCTGTGGGTTAATATGTCAGAGACAGATTGCGAGATGATGCATCAGGATAAGGGACGAAAGATTTCTGTAACAGCAGATGTGTTTAATGTCTCAGATGATTTGCAGCAGATTCTTGCAGCACCGGCAGAGATAAAAGGTCGTGGAAATGTAAGCTGGACCCGTGCGAAAAAGTCATATCAGATAAAGTTTGATGAAAAGCAGGATGTACTAGGAATGGGTAGTGCAAAGCGATGGATTCTGCTTCCTGCAAGCTATGACCTGTCAATGGTCCGTAATGCGGTTGCATTTGAACTTGCAGAGAGGCTTGGTATGGAATATGCGTGCGATTACAGATATGTTGATTTGTATTTGGGCGGAAGATATTATGGCGTGTATATTTTATGCGAGAAGATTGAATTAAAGAAAAACCGTGTTGATATTGAAAGTGTTGATGACAATATTGAAAAAGCACTGGGAAAAGATGTAATGCTTTCTGATGTGGATGTCAGATTTGAAAATGATGATTATTCCACAGCAATTGTGGGCGATGTTCGTATTGATCTGACCGGAGGCTATCATCTCGAATTTGATAATTATTATGAAGATATATATCAGTTTAAGACTCAAAAGAATTGTCGTGTCACTATTAACTCTCCGGAGATGATATCAGACGGAAAAGACGTCAAAACAAATGATGCATACAAGTATATAATTGATTTTGTTCAGAAGGCAGAAAATGCTGTATATTCAAATGATGAGGAAGAACTTTTAAAATACATTGATATAGAATCTTTTGCAAAAATGTGGATTATGAAAGACTATCTCGGAGAAGTTGATGCGACCAATAATATGCATTTTTGGAAAGAATCATCTGTAACGGGAGACGGCTTGATTCATGCCGGCCCTGCATGGGATTATGACTGCTCGATGGACCGTGACAGTACATCCGCAAGCACTGCGATATACCAGTATGTAAATATGGAAAGTGACGGAAGCGCAAAATGGCTCGGAGACTTGCTTCATCATCAGGTGTTTAGGGATGAGCTTCTTAAACAGTATTATATTTTTGAATATTTATTTACAACAGAAACAGTAAATGGTGAAAAAACAAGTTCTATGCGAGATTTTGCCATACAGGAAATGGCAAGTTATGCAGATTCATCAAAGATGGATACGGCGCGATGGACAGGAACAGAGGATTTCTGTAAACGGGGACCAAATTTTAATGATGCGGACAGAGCAGTAAGTGGAAATGTTGTTAAGTCATTTCTTATAAAAAGAAATGAGTATTTTGCGGAACGAATGGGCGAGATAAAGGAAATGGTTACGGTTCCGTACCCTGAACCAACACCGGATCCGAATGCAACCCCTGCGCCGACGACAGCGCCTGCTTCGTCACCTACGGAAGTGCCTACTGTTGCTCCGACAAAAGTTCCGACACAAACACCTGTTGTAACGCCAACGCCTGTGCCGGCGAATAACGGAAACACAACCCCTGCCCCGGAAAATGTTTTTAAACGTGGGGTTAAGATAAAAGATAAAAAGGACAAGGCAATATACCTTGTTAAATCCGTAAAAAAAGGAAAGATAGAAGTAAGTCTGTATAAGCTTCTTAACAAAAAAGTAAAGCGGTACAAGGTTCCCAAAACGGTTGTGCTTGCAGGAGGCAGAAAGGCAAAGATAACGGAGATTTCTTCGAATGCATTTAAGAAGTGTAAGAAACTAAGGAGAGTTATTGTCAGAAAAAATATAAAGCATATAGGTAAAAAGGCGCGAAAATATGTAAAATAAATGGAGGAGAAGGAATGGAATTTGTTTTAAACAATGGTGTAAAGTTGCCAAAGATAGGATTTGGAACATACCGTGCAACAGAAAATGACGGAGAGCAGACGATACTTGATGCACTTTCTGTCGGATACAGATATTTTGACACGGCATCTTTTTATATGAATGAAGAAGAGATAGGAAACGCAATTAAAAAGTCGGGAGTTCCTAGAGAAGATATTTTCCTTGCAAGCAAGGTATGGAAAACGCAGATGGGATATGAAAGTACACTTGCGGCATTCGAAGAATCACTAGAGAAACTTCAGACAGATTATCTTGATTTGTATCTGATACACTGGCCAAAAACTATTTCTGATGCTGATTGGAAACAGAAACTTCAGGACACATGGAAAGCAATGGAAGAACTCTATAATGCAGGAAGGATTCGTGCCATCGGACTCAGCAACTTTTTGCCACATCATATAGAGGCGCTTAAGGAGACTGCCATTGTAAAGCCGACAGTCAACCAGCTTGAGCTTCATGTCGGATATATGCAGGAGGCAGCGGTTGCAAAGTGCAGAGAAGAAGGGATTGTGCCTCAGGCCTGGAGCCCGCTCGGAAGAAGACGTGTACTTGCTGAGCCTATTGTAGTTTCCATGGCAGAAAAGTATCAGGCGACAACGGCAGAATTGTTGCTTAAATTCCTTTTGCAGAGCGACATTGCAGTCATACCTAAGGCATCAAGTAAAGAAAGAATGAGTGCAAATCTAAATCTTTCTGATTTTGAAATAAATGAAGAAGATATGTCATTCTTAAGATGTCTTCCACAGATGGGATGGTCCGGAGAGCATCCTGATGTGGAACTTGGATAAATAAACAATTTGAGGAGAAAAATTATGTTATGGGCAAAGGCTGAACCGTCAAGGTTCATAAAAGAGATGAAAAAAGATAGTGAAGCAGTATATCTTATAAGTGATTACGGAACGATGAGGATAATTCCGCAGGCAGGAGGTATTGCCAGAATTTCTTTAAGTGCGGATGGTACATTTTCACCTGAGCAGGGATGCGAGTATAAGTACTGTGGACCATGTGAATGGAGTGTTTCTGAGTCAGAAGATGAAATATGCGTGAATACAGATGCTCTTATTTTAACAGTAAACAAACAGACATCTTCCATAAGTTATGCAAAAAAAGACGGAAGTTTGCTCTTCTCTGAAAGAGAATATAAGAGTAAGCAACTGGATGGATTTGACTCTTATAAAGTCATAAAAAATGATAACGTCAAGGTTGAGCTTGTGGAAACACCTGACGGAGTGAAACGAATTATTAAAGAAGCCGATAAGGAACTTGACAAGAAACTTTATCATACAAGATTATGGTTAGAGTTTTCAGAAGACGAAAAGCTGTACGGTCTTGGGCAGGCAGAGGAAGGCGTTTTAAATCTCAGGGGAACAACGCAGTATCTTCATCAGGCAAATCTTAAGATTGCCATACCGTTTCTGGTGTCCAGCCGTGGATATGCGATATTTATGTCCACACAGTCGCCGATGATATTTAATGATACGCAGTACGGTTCATACATTTATACGGAAGCAGATGAATATATGGATTACTATGTCATCGCAGGAAATAACATGGACGAACTGATTCGCGGATTCCGTAACATTTCGGGAAAAACGATAATGCTTCCGAAATGGGCATTTGGATATATGCAGTCTCAGGAAAGGTATGAATCCGCAAAAGAGATTTCTGACGCGGCAAAGAAGTTTTGTGAGCTTGATTTTGGTGTGGATACTATTGTTTTGGACTGGTTATCCTGGGAAGGAGATTTGTGGGGACAGAAAACCTTTGATAAGGAAAGATTTCCGGATCCTTCGGCAATGACAAAGGAACTTGCCGACATGGGAATTCATTTTATGATATCAATCTGGCCGAACATGTCCGAAAAATGTGAGAATTATAAAGAAATGACCGAAGCTGGGCTTATGCTTGCGTCAGGCGGAATCTATGATGCGTTTGATAAAGAAGGAAGAAAATTATACTGGGAGCAGGTTAAGCGCGGTCTGTTCGTACATGGTATAGATGCATGGTGGTGCGATTCCAGCGAACCGTTAACACCGGAATGGGGTAAAAAAGACAAGCCTGAGCCGGGAGATATGTACAGGACTTATGTAAATGAACTTGAAAAAATGATGCCTGTACAAAAGTCAAATGCCTACGGATTGTATCATGCGCTGGGGATTTATGAAGGTCAGAGAGAAGAGACAAGCGAGAAACGAGTTGTAAATCTTACAAGAAGCGGATATCCGGGCAGTCAGAAATACGGAACTATATTGTGGTCAGGAGATACATTTGCATCCTGGCAGACATTAAAGAATCAGATAGTCGCAGGATTGTCATTTTGTGCATCGGGACTTCCGTACTGGACATTTGATATAGGAGCATTTTTTATAAAAGACGGAGACTCATGGTTCTGGAACGGAAAATACAACAATGGCATTGATGATATGGCATACAGAGAGTTGTATGTGAGATGGTATCAGATGGGAGCATTTTTACCGATATTCAGGGCTCATGGAACAGAGAGCAGAAGAGAACCATGGCAGTATGGTGAAACCGACAGTGTGTTTTATAAGGCACTCCTTTCTGCGGACAAATTAAGATACAGTCTTATGCCTTATATTTACTCACTTGCAGGAATGGTATGGCTTAAAGATTATACAATGCTGAGAATGCTTGTGTTTGATTTTCCGGAGGATGAAATAGCGACGAATATAAAGGACGAGTTTATGTTCGGACCGGCATTTCTTGTTTGTCCTGTGACAGAACCAATGTATTACGAAGTGGATTCTGTTCCGATAAGTGGGCATGACAAAAAGCGTACTGTATATCTTCCAAAAGGAACGGGATGGTACGATTATTATACAAATGAATATTTTGAGGGCGGTCAGTACATTTCAGTTGATGCCTCCATTGAACATATTCCTTTATTTGTTCGTGCGGGAAGTATTATTCCTACGTCAGAACCGGGCTTTAACACTAAGGCAATGTCAGGTGCAGATATAGAACTTCGTGTATATCCGGGAAATGACGGAAGCTTTGTGCTGTATGAAGATGCAGAAGACGGATATGGCTATGAAAATGGTGAGTATTGCCTGACAGAGATTATATATAATGATACTGATAAGAGTGTTAGCCAGAACACCACAGGTGATACAAGATTCCGTAAAGGGAAATTGAGTGTAAAAATAATAGGATAGAATAGCTATATATTAAGGAGGCAGTTTGGGTTATGAGAGGGCGTGTAAGGTATGTTGCGCCAGTTGTGCTTATGATTGCATTTTCAGTGCAGCTGTTATGTGGAATGTCATTTGTAAATGCAAATGAGGAAGAAGGAAATATCGCTGAAAAAAATCAGTTCATTTCTGTAAATACCCAATTGAATGAGGACGGTTTGTGGGTATATATCACAGGAGATGACAGCGCAAAGGAAGTAACAGCGGTTTGGTCTGCGTATGATAACGAAGGTGTGCTTATGAACATGGTGTCAAACAATGTTAGTATACCTGAGAACGGACTTGCCCAGTTTAAGATGGAGCCGGCATGGTCACTTGATGAATATTCATCATCATTATATATATGGGACACGGAAAATCACACACCATTTTGCAATCAGATAAATTATGAGAAAGGCAGTCATATGGAGCAGACATTTTTTGCATATGTTTATGGGTACATAACAGGAAGTAATGACAGAGACAGTTCATTACATATTGCTGTAAGCACAGATGGAAAGAACTTTGAAGCTATTAATTCCGGTACGGGACTTTTGTATGGAAGAAATGAAACGAGTGAGGGTTCAAAAAATCTTTTGACGGGTATTGGATTTGCCGGTACGGCTTTGTTTAGAGGCGAAGACGGAAAGTTTGGAATGATAGCACCGCAGCAGAAAAATTCTGAATGTTATTATGTGTATTTTTCAAATAACCTTCTTGATTTTGATGAGGGTGTGCTTCTTAAGAGCGGTGATGCGGATTATGAATATTATCGCGGACTTTATGAGGACATTATGAAGGAAGCGGCAGATTATGCCACAGATAATGAACCAACTCTTCCGCAGGGTTCGTATGCCGGAAGTTATCTTCAGATTACATTGAATGAATATTATACTTTATACAATAGATTCAATACGTCAGAAGAAGACGAAGAAACTTTGAATTATGCAAATCCGTTTATAATGCAGAGAGCTGACCCATACATTTGTTATGATGAAGAAGAGGAATGCTATTATTTCACATCAACATATCCTGCTTTTCATAATGTACTGGGCGGATATGATAGACTTATTATAAGAAAATCTGATACTGTTGAGGGTCTGTCTGATGAAAATGGCGGACTGGAAAATGAGAGAATTATTTGGCAGGCACCGTCAGGCGGTAACATGTCCAGACACATTTGGGCACCTGAGCTTCATAAGATAAACGGCAGATATTATATGTTCTTTGCGGCAGGAAATGAAAGCAATGTATGGCATATAAGACCATATGTGCTTGTGTGCAAAGAGGGATGTGACCCTTATCTTCCTGAAAGCTGGAGAAATGCTGACGGTTCGTACGAGATACATGCCGCAGAAAGCAGGGACAGCAGATACTTTAAGAACATGTCGCTTGATATGTCTTATTTCGAGCATAACGGCAAACATTATGTTATATGGGCCGACATAATCGGTCAGTCTGCACTTTATATGCAGGAGATTGATCCTGATAAACCATGGGTTGGAATAAGTGATAAGGTAATCATGCTTACAACTCCTGAATACGGATGGGAAAGAGAAGGCGAAAGAGTAAATGAAGGGGCGTCCATAATAAAACATGGCGGAAAGATATTCTGTGCATTTTCAGCATCGGGAACAGGTCCTGAGTATTGTATAGGCGGATTATATGCCGATGAGGACTCAGACCTTATGGACGAAAAATCATGGACGAAACTCGGATATCCGCTTCTTACATCAGCAGATGTTGCAGGTGAATACGGACCGGGACACAACTGTTTCTTCTATGATCCTAACGGAAATCCGATATTTGTTTATCACGCGCGTCCGGCGGAATGTTTTGAAAATAAATGCGAGTGGGCAAATGCATCTCCGCTTTATGATCCGTGCAGACATGCAAGAATTAAGAAAATGCATTGGAGTAACGACGGATTCCCTATATTAAAATAAAAAAGGATGGCTTAAATTATGTCGCAGGTATTTATGAGATTCCCGGGTGGGAAATTAAAGGCGCTGACACTCAGCTATGATGACGGAGTGGAACAGGATAGAAAACTTATTGAAATAATGAAAAAATATGGTCTGAAAGGAACATTTAACTTAAATAGCGGACTGTACGCACCGGAAGGAACCGTGTATCCTAAAGGACAGATTCACAGAAGAATGACGGAGGCTGAGGTGAGCGTGGTTTATGCACAGGAAGGTATTGAGGTGGCCGTACATGGATTTACCCATCCGTGGCTTGATCACATGCCTGTCAATATGTGCACAAAGGACCTTATAGATGACAGAGAGAAACTTGAAAGTCAGTTTGGTGTCATGGTAAGAGGCATGGCGTATCCGTTCGGTACATATTCGGACGAGGTTGTAGATTGCATGAAAAGTGTTGGAATAGTGTATTCAAGAACGGTAGAGTCATCACACCATTTTGATATGCCACATGACTGGATGAGACTTCCGGCAACATGTCATCACAATGATCCTGAGCTTATGGAGCTTGCACGACGTTTTGTAGAAGAAAGTTCGTGGGGCAGACCATACATGTTCTATTTGTGGGGGCACAGTTATGAGTTTGAAGAAAATGATAACTGGGAAGTTATAGAAGAGTTTGCAGAATATGTGTCCGGACGTGATGATATATGGCATGCGACAAATATAGAAATATATGATTACCAAGATGCTTTTAAGCAATTGCAGTTTAGTGTGGATGGAAGTATTGTTCACAATCCTACTGCGTATGAATTGTGGTTTTTCCTTAATGGTAAGGAATATAGCATAAAACCGGGAGAAACCTTAAAGACGGTTTAGGAAACGTCAGACAAACTATATTATGTGAGTATAAAACAGGCAGTTATTGAGTTGATAACTGCCTGAACTGTTTTATGTAATAAAATTGTTAATATTTATTTAAGCTTGCTTTCCTCGTAAAGTTTACGATTGTCAATTACTCTGACAGCCTTTCCTTCACTTCTTGGAATTGACTTAGGAGCAACTAAGTTAACTTCAACTGCGATGCCGAGCATTGATTTAAGTGCTGCAACAAGTTTCTTCTCACGAATTTCTTTGTCGTGCTTGTCAACCGGTGGATTGTCAGGAAGCCACTCAACGCTGCAGGCAATTGTATCATTATTTCCTACACGGTCAACAACTAACTGATAGTTTGCTTCGTATCCTGTATTAAGAAGAACGGTTTCAATCTGTGAAGGGAATACGTTAACGCCCTTAACAACCATCATGTCATCGCTTCGCCCGAGAGGCTTACTCATACGAATAAGAGTACGTCCACAGGAACATTTTTCTCTTGACAATACACAGATGTCTCTTGTGCGGTAACGAAGAAGAGGGAATCCTTTCTTTGTAATACATGAAAATACAAGCTCGCCTTTTTCACCATCAGGAAGAACTTCGCCTGTCTGTGGATTAATAATTTCTGCTATAAAATGATCTTCATTTACATGCATACCACGCTGTTCTTCACATTCAAATGAAACACCCGGTCCTGTAATTTCTGTGAGACCATAAATATCATAAGCCTTAATTCCGAGAGTGTTTTCGATATTGTGTCTCATTTCTTCAGTCCATGCTTCTGCACCGAATATACCTGCTTTGAGTTTGATCTGATCAATAACACCACGTTCCCTTATGCTTTCGCCAAGATATGCAGCATAGGAAGGTGTACAGCAGAGAATTGTTGAACCGAGATCGGTCATAAACTGAATCTGTCTGTCAGTATTTCCTGATGACATCGGAAGTGTGAGAGAACCTACTTTGTGTGAACCACCGTTAAGTCCCGGGCCGCCGGTAAAAAGACCATAACCATAACATACATGTACAACATCATCTTTGGTTCCGCCTGCGGCAACTATGGCGCGCGCACAGCATGTATCCCAAATATCTATATCATTCTGAGTGTAAAATGCAACAACACGGCGGCCTGTAGTTCCACTTGTGGACTGGATTCTTACACAATCGGAAAGTGGTACACCTACAAGCCCGTAAGGGTACTGGTCGCGAAGATCATCTTTGTTAATGAACGGAAGCTTATGAAGGTCTTCAACACCCTTTATATCTTCAGGTTTAACATTAGCTTCGTCCATGCGGTTTTTGTAGAATTCAACATTGTCATATACAAATCTTACCTGATCAACAAGTCTTTCGCTCTGGAGTTTCTTTATGTCTTCTACAGGCATTGTTTCGATTTCCGGATTGAAATAATTTTTCATAATGTATCTCCTTTGAATTATTCTATGTGAATAAATAATAATTTAGTGAAAATTATAGCACTCGCAAGTGATAATGACAATATAAAAGTTCGTTTTATATCATGTTAAAATCAGATTTTATCATTGTATATTAGTGTCATTGGTTTAGACTGTAAAGTGAATAAATATATTATGGGGAGGACCATTTTATGAAGAAATTTAGGAGAAGTATTGCAGTAGCAGTTGTATTTTCTCTGGTGTGCAGCAGTTTTGCAGTCGGCGGATTTTACCATAAGGCCGAAGTTGCACAGGCAGCAACAGAGAATACTGTTGACGGGTGGTCTACATATACTAACTACAATCTTCCGGATCTTACATCCATAAAAGATAGTAGTGTGAATGTAGGCAACAAGTTTACCCACAACGAGTGGAAAGGTATAGACTACACTGATAACCAGGGCAGATATTTAAAAGCAGCCGAAGTGTATAACATTAATGTTAAAGAAGCTTCAGTAACTTCTACATCATATGTGTCTTATCAGAAAGTAGACAGAGCTTTCCTTGGAGCTAAGGATTATATGAAGGAAGCGTCGTCATATGTTCAGTTCCTTACAGGAAAAGATGATTCTGTTACTGACTGGGAACTTGTTGTAGTTCAGAATCAGGATCAGGCTTTTGGTGCTGATTATAAAGACTTTTATAAGCCTGATTATCAGCAGAGAGGCGATTGGAAGAATGATCTTACGCTTCCTTGCAGCTGGCCTGGTCAGGGATTTGACAGAGCTATATATGCTAACGTTACCATGATATGGCAGTCAGATTATGACCGTAATGTTACATCACCAAGATGTGCAACAAATTACAACCCTGTAGGTCTTTACAGAAAGACATTTAAGGTTGATAAAGGTCTTGTTGATGCAAAAGGTCGTATCAACATAAGTTTCCAGGGTGTTGAGGCTTGTTACTATGTATATATCAATGGACAGGAAGTAGGATACAGTGAAGATACTTTCAGTCCGCACAGTTTTGATATAACAGATTACCTTTATAAGAATGGTGACGGAAGCATTGATACTGATGCAGAAAACCTTCTTGCAGTAAAGGTTCATAAGTTCTGTGACGGAACATGGTTTGAGGATCAGGATATGTATTATGATGGTGGTATTTACAGAGATGTTTATCTTTATGCAACACCACTTATCCATCTTGAGGATTTCTTTGTAAAGACTGATCTTGACGGAAGTTATACAAATGCAGACATTCTCATGACAGACATGACTGTATCAAACTACAGTACATCTTCAATATCTGCAGGCGAATATGCGATTGATGTTGTGCTTTACAACGAAGACGGAAGTCTTTTCATGAACGGATACAGCATTGATGTACCTGCACTTCCTGCAGGATCTAACGGAAAAGCAAGTGTTACTTCTGTTAGAGATTCATCACATACAGTATACGGACCTAAGCTTTGGTCATGTGAAGACCCTAACCTTTATGTTATGGTTCTTACATTATATAATAAGAAGACAGGAGCTCATATTGAGTCTCTTTCACAGAATCTTGGATTCAGAGAAATTGAATTTACACGTTCAGAAGTTGATGGTAACGGAAATCGTATAACTAATAACTTCCAGAATGTAACTATCAACGGACAGCCATTCTTCTTCAAGGGCGTAAACCGTCATGATACGGATCCTTTGTATGGAAAGCACATTCCTCATGAGGTATACTTGGAAGATGTTAAGATTATGAAGCAGTATAACATCAACTCTATTCGTACATCACATTATAGTAATGATGAATATTTGTATTATCTCTGTGATAAATACGGTATGTATATGATGTGTGAGACTAATAATGAGTGTCATGCTATTATGTGGAATCAAGATCAGGCTAAACCATTTAAAAATATGGTTCTTGACAGAACTAATACTACATTTGAAAGACTTAAGAACAGAACAGCCAATGTAATGTGGTCAACAGGTAATGAATGTTATTATAGTGGTGATGCGAGATATGCAGATGGTATGTTCTATAACTTGATCTGGTACTTTAAAGATCACGATTATACAAGACCTGTACATAGTGAGAGTTCAGGTTCAAGTAATGGTACTGATGTAGACAGTCAGATGTATCCACGTGACATAAAAGGTGTTGTTAACTTCGGTAATGTTACTATGCCATATCTTATGTGTGAGTATGACCATGGTATGGGTAATGCCGTAGGAAGCCTTAAAGAATACTGGGATTCTATAAGAGGAGCAAGGAATAAGAATATTCTCGGTGGATTTATTTGGGACTGGGTTGACCAGGGAAGATTTAGATCAATTGATGACATCATTCCTAGCAGAATGCCTACAGGAAACAGATATGATTACTATTCAGAGGATTTCGCAATTCAGAATCTTTATGCTGATGAGAATGACGGAATGTTCCTTACATATGGTGGAGACTGTGGTGAAAATCCTCACGATAATTCCTTCTGTGGAAATGGTCTTATATCAACAGACAGATCAATACAGCCGGAGCTTAACGAGGTTAAGTACCAGTATCAGAACTTCTGGTTTGATGATACAACAGAAGATGATATTAAGGATGAATGGGTAGTAGTATATAATGAATCAAGTTTTGATAACCTTGATAAGTTTGATGTGTGCTTCGAATTATATGAAGATGGCACACTCCTTGGCGGAAAGACATGTGACAGCGTATCTGTTGGACCTCGCGAAATGGGTGACATAAGAGTTGAGTATAAGCAGTTTATTCCAGAGACACTTAAGCCTGGTGCAGATTACTATCTCAATGTATATGTTAAGACTAAGAGTGCACTTACAGGCTTGCTTGACGGAGAGAAAGTTGAAATCATTCCTGCCGGACATATTATGTCTTATGAGCAGTTTGATATACCAGAGACTGCACTTGAAGTTACAAGAACTATCGCTCTTAATTCTGTATATGTAGATGAAACAGATGAGGCATTTGAAGTTTCAGGTGACCTTTTCAACTTCAAGATTGACAAGAAGAATGGTAAGTTAAAGGATTACTACTACAGAGATGAACTTGTTCTTTTAGAAGGACCTACGCCAAACTTCTGGAGAGCCCCTATTAACAATGACGGTTGGTATGATTGGGCTTGGAGAAATGTAGGCGAAAGTGCATATGTAACTAATATTGAGACATCAGTTAATGATAAAGATCAGAACGTAATTAAAGCAAATCTTCAGTTCTCAAATATGGGTGGAATATCAGCTGCATTTACATATACAATAGACGGAAGCGGAGCAGTTACCGTTGATGTAGACTATGAACTTGCAGGTGCTCATATTGATAATAAACGTCTCTTAAGAGTTGGTACAGATTTCATATTCCCTGAAGGATTTGAAAATGTATACTGGCTTGGCGAAGGCGGATATGAGACAATGAACGACAGATGCTCAAGTGCTATTGAAGGTGCTTACAGCACAACAGTTGACAGAATGTTCTATCCATATCATGAAACTCAGGATACAGGTAATGTAACAGGAGTTAAGTGGTTTACATTAACAGATGATTATAAGAAGGCTGCTATAGCTATTGCAGCAGTTGATGACTTTGAAGCATCAGCACTTCATTATACTGCAGATAACCTTACTGATGCAAAACATCCTTATGACCTTGAAAGAATGGATGAAGCATATGTTTCAATCAATAAGATATCTTCAGGAGCAGGTAATGCAAGTTGTGGTCCTGATACACTTGATGAGTACAGAGTATATGCAGACCGCGGAAACTTTGATTACTCATATACACTCGTTCCTTATACTGCAACAAATGCATGGGGCGATATGGCAGGATATGTTTCAAAGGTAACAAGACAGTACAGAGCAAATGCATCAGATTATGTGTACGAGATGACATCTGACCCTGATCTTCCGGATCCAAGACCTACTCCTACACCTGTACCGGAGCCTACAGTAGGACCTGACGGTAACAACAATCCTTCGATTGACAATCCGGCACCTGAGGCGCCTAAGGCTCCTGCTAGAGTTAAGAAGGTTAAAGTTAAGAAAAAGGGCGGAAAAGTAATTATTACATGGAAGAAAGTTGGCAGTGCAAAAGGTTATGTTGTTGAGCGTTCCATGAAGAAAAACAAAGGGTTCAAAAAAATAGCTACAATTAAGAAGAAAACTGTGGTAAGATATATAGACAAAAAAGCTAAGAAGAAAAAGACATATTACTACAGGGTTAAGGCATTCAAGAAGGGTGCTGACGGAAAAATTTACGGAAAAGCATCAAAGGCTATTAAGATTAAGCTTTAAATAAGTATTCTTGTATGTGCCTGACAGACAGGAGAGAGTGAGCCGTATGATAAAAAAGGATCAGTGGAATGGATTTCGTGGTAGAAAGTGGACAGAAGAAGTTGATGTAAGAGACTTCATTCAGAATAACTATACACCATATGACGGAGACGAGTCGTTCTTAGAGGGAGCAACAGAGGCTACAGAAAAGTTGTGGGGAGAGTTGCAAAAACTGCAGAAGGCAGAACGTGCCAAGGGCGGTGTGCTTGATATGGATACTGAGATAGTATCCTCCCTCACATCCCATGAGCCGGGATATATCTGTGAAGAGTTTAAAGACCTTGAAAAAATTGTTGGTCTTCAGACAGATAAGCCTTTAAAGCGTGCATTTATGCCGTTTGGTGGTATTAAGATGGCTGAACAGTCTTGTGCTACTTACGGATATACACCTGATCCAAGGCTCCACGAGATATTTACAAAATATCACAAGACACATAATCAGGCGGTGTTTGATGCATACACACCTGAGATGAAGAAAGCACGTCATGCACATGTTGTAACAGGTCTTCCTGACACATACGGACGAGGAAGAATCGTTGGTGATTACAGACGTATCGCATTATATGGTATAGATTATCTTATCGAAGCAAAGAAAAAAGATTTGGATAATTGTGGATGCGGTGTTATGACAGACGATGTGATTCGTCTGCGTGAAGAGCTTGCTATGCAGATTCAGAGTCTTCATGATATGAAAGTCATGGCGGAAAGTTATGGATTTGATATATCACAGCCGGCAAGTTGTGCAAAGGAAGCTGTACAGTGGTTATACTTTGGTTATCTTGCAGCAGTCAAGACCCAGAATGGGGCTGCAATGAGTGTTGGAAGAATATCAACATTTCTTGACATATATATTCAGAGAGATCTGGATAATGGTATTATTACAGAAAAGGAAGCGCAGGAATTAATTGACCATATGGTTATGAAGTTCCGTATGGTCAAGTTTGCGCGAATTCCATCATATAACGAACTGTTCTCCGGTGATCCGGTATGGGCAACGCTTGAAGTTGCCGGTATCGGAATGGATGGACGTTCTATGGTTACCAAGAACTGTTTCCGTTTTCTGCATACATTGGAAAATATGGGACCTTCACCGGAACCTAACCTTACAGTATTATACTCATCTAATCTGCCGAAGAACTTTAAGAAGTATGCAGCGCATATTTCTATCAAAACAAGTTCGATTCAGTATGAAAATGATGATGTTATGCGTCCTGTATGGGGAGATGATTATTCAATTTGTTGTTGTGTATCTGCAACACAGACAGGTAAAGAGCTTCAGTTCTTTGGAGCAAGAGCCAATCTTGCAAAATGTCTTCTCTATGCTATTAACGGTGGAGTGGACGAAAAAGAAAAGGTTCAGGTAGGCCCTGCATATGCACCGGTTACTTCTGAATATCTTGATTATGATGAGGTTATGGCAAAGTATGATGTCATGATGGACTGGCTTGCAGGACTGTATGTTAATATACTTAACCTTATTCATTATATGCATGATAAATATTATTATGAGGCTGCAGAACTGGCTCTTATTGATACTCATGCAAAGAGAACTTTTGCTACGGGAATTGCAGGTTTTTCACATGTAGTTGATTCGCTTTCTGCTATAAAATATGCGAAAGTAAAAGCAGTACGTGATGATAGCGGACTTGCAGTAGATTATGAAATTGAGGGAGATTTCCCTAGATATGGTAATGACGATGATAGGGCTGATGATATAGCTGTTTGGTTGCTTAAGACATTTATGAACAAGATTGCAAAGCATCATACATATAGAAACTCAGAACCGACAACATCTATACTTACAATTACATCCAATATAGTATATGGTAAGGCTACAGGAGCGCTTCCTGATGGAAGAGAAGCATATGCTCCACTTTCACCGGGTGCAAACCCATGTTACGGAGCTGAGAAGAATGGTCTTTTGGCATCGCTTAATTCGGTTGCAAAGTTGCCTTACGAATACGCTCTTGACGGTATATCTAACACACAGACTATACATCCTGATGCGCTCGGACATGACCATGAGGAACGTAAAGAAAAACTGGTAGGTGTACTCGATGGATATTTTGATCAGGGGGCACATCATTTGAATGTAAATATATTCGGTGTTGATAAGTTAAAAGATGCTATGGAACATCCTGAAAAGCCAGAGTATGCAAACTTTACGATAAGAGTTTCGGGATATGCAGTGAAGTTCATAGATCTTACACGTGAACAGCAGTTAGACGTTATTGCTCGTCAGAGTCACGAAGCATTATAATATGAAAAAAGGTATTATTCATTCAACAGAATCATTTGGAGCGGTAGACGGACCGGGAATACGATATGTGATATTTATGCAGGGTTGCAGGATGCGCTGTCAGTATTGCCATAATCCGGACACGTGGAATATGACATCGGCGAATGCTTATGAAGCAGACGCCGATGAAGTCATAGAAAAAGCTATAAGATACAGTAGTTACTGGAAGGAAAACGGAGGAATAACCGTAAGTGGCGGAGAACCGCTTATTCAGATAGATTTTCTTATAGAATTGTTTGAAAAATGCAATGAACGAGGTATTAATACATGCCTTGATACATCCGGAAATCCATTTACATATGATGAGCCGTTTTTCTCAAAATTCAAAAAGCTTATGGAACTTACGGATATTGTGCTTTTAGATATTAAGCATATCGACTGCAACGAGCATATTAAGCTTACCGCTCAGTCGAATGAAAATATTCTTGATATGGCACGATATCTATCAGATATCAATAAGCCCGTATGGATAAGACATGTACTTGTTCCGGGTATAAACGATAGTGATGAATATTTAAAAAGACTTTACGATTTCATAAGTACACTCAACAATGTGGAAAGAGTAGATGTACTTCCATATCATACATATGGTGTCGGCAAGTGGGAGACGCTTGGGATGCCTTATCAGCTGACAGGAGTAAATCCTCCTTCTAAGGAACTTGTTGAGCATGTTAAGAGAATGCTTCGCGCAGAATAATATATGATTGTAATAAAAGCATTATCACGAAGGTTTGAGTAAGTGATAATGCTTTTTTAGTTTTGCTATTTTGAAAGAAATGAGTAGTTTTTTCGATATAAAGAAGGTGTTTCCTTCATTAATTTGACAAATACACGATTGTAGTAGCTGATATTGTTGAATCCGTTTAATAATGCGATGTCAGCTATTGTTTTGTCTGTGTTTAAAAGCATATTGCAACTATGTGATATACGTACTTTATTGATATATGAAAACGGAGTATATCCTGTAAATTCTTTGAATTGCCTGCAAAAATGTCCGTGACTGAGACCTGCAATATTTGCCAGTTCATCAAGTGAAATAGTGTTAAAATAATTCTCGTCTATATAATCCACGCATTTTTTCAGATGCGGAGACAAATACATGTTATTATTGTTTTTCATGAGATCATGCATATGATTGTTATAAAGGAGCTGCCATATAATCAGCAGATTGCCGCGGATTATAAGCTCACTTTCTTTAACATTTTTTCCGTATTCAGAAAAGATGTTATCAAGACAATTAAGCACAATGTGCTGCCAACGTTTTTCTTTTTTTATCGCAACGGTGCAACGTGAAGTATAGTAGTTTATAGGAAGAAGATAACGCTCGCAGTAAGATGGAACAATTTCCATAAGCATATCTGTTGAAAAGACTATTGCATAAAAGGCGCATTTTTCATTTTCACAGGAAGGATTTTTTGTTGCATAATGAAGCATTCCCGGGGGAATGAGTATGGCTTCACCGTCTTTTAATACACAAGAGCTGTCTTCTATATGCATGGTTATATCGCCTTTGGCAAGATAGAATATCTCAATCTCATCATGGCAGTGCATATAAAGAGCTAAAGGTGTATGCTCATCAACAATAGTGTAGTGAAGCATAAATGGTCTGGAATCAGTCTTGTGAACAATGCCTTCAATGGGTAAATTTACGGGTTTATCAGACATATTTAAACTGCTCCTTTCACGTTCATGTATAATAAGATACGGATATTATATCAAAAAAATCAAAATAGTGTAAGTATTTATATATATAATGCAAGAAATCATGAGTTATAAGCAATATAATATTATTATCAGAAGATTTAGCACTAATTATATTTTGGAGGAAAACATATATGGGAAAAATAGTTTTTTATGAAGATAAGCTTGTTTATCAGAGAAGAGATGAGTACACGGTTTTGGAACCTTATGGTCCTAACTGTATCAGATGTCGTTCCACAAAGAACAATAAGTTGCTTGATGAGAATTGGACACTGCTTCCTCCTAAGGAAGGTGCGAATTTTACCATTACGGGAGATGAAGCAGTAGCTGAAATAACTAATGGTATGGTAAAAGTAAAAATAGTTGCCGGAAACATTTGGTACGGCGGACTTATCAGCTATTACAGAAATGATGTTGAGATTCTCAGCACAAAGTTTGAAGGACATTATACCGGAAGAAATGTACATAGAGAAGGCGACCATTATCAGATAAAGGTTGTTTTCAATGCACATGAAGGTGAGCACTTCTACGGACTTGGACAGGAACAGGAAGACCAGTTTGACAGAAAGGGAAGTACTGTTAATCTTGAGCACTACAATACAAAGTCAGCAGTGCCTGTTTATTATTCTTCAATGGGATACGGATTTTTATGGAACAATCCGGCTCCGGGAAGATGTGAGACAACAAATAACCATACAATGTGGGTTTGTGACAGCGCATATCAGGCAGATTATCTTGTATATGCAGGCGAGACTCCTAAGGATGTACTTAAGATTTATGCTGATCTTACAGGATATGCACCTAAGTTTCCTGAGTGGGCAGCAGGATTCTGGCAGAGCAGAATGAGATATGAGACACAGGATGAGCTTCTTTCAGTAGCTCGCGAATATAAGAAAAGAGGACTTCCTCTTGCGGCTATCGTTATTGATTACTTCCATTGGCCTGAACAGGGAGAGTGGATGTTTGATGAGAGATTCTGGCCGAATCCTAAAGCGATGGTAGATGAACTTAAGGAAATGGGTGTAGAACCTGTAGTTTCTATTTGGCCTACAACTAATCCTAACAGCCGTTATTACAGAGAAATGGATGAGGCAAATATGCTTCTACGTACAGAAGACGGAACATACGGAACATTTGATTTCTTCGGAATGCAGACATTTATTGATCCTACAAATCCTGAAACACGTAAGTATGTATGGAATCTTGTTAAAGAACATTATTATGATCTTGGTATTAAGAATTACTGGCTTGATGAAGCTGAGCCTGAGATTAGACCTCAGCAGTATCACAACATGAAGATGTATGTCGGAAACGGAGCTCAGACAGCTATGATTTATCCGTATCATTACAGCCAGCTGTTCTATGAAGGATTAAAGAGTGAAGGAGAAGAAGATATAATACTTCTTACAAGAGCAGCTTATCCGGGAACACAAAAATGGGGTTCGCTTGTATGGAACGGTGATATCCAGTCTACATATGATGCGTTGAGAATGAGCATTAAGACAGGTCTTTCAATGACAATGTGCGGTATTCCATGGTGGAACAGTGATATCGGTGGATTTTTCAACGGAGATATTGAGAGTGATTACTTCAGAGAGCTTATTGTAAGATGGATGCAGTTCGGTATTTTCTGTCCTGTAACAAGAATACACGGAACAAGAAACAGAGTAAAAGATCAGGCACCGGCGGCTGAGGGAATTCTTGCTGAGACAGGCGGATACAATGAGCTTTGGAGCTTTGGAGAAGAAGCATATGAGAGACTTGTAAAACTTGTTAACTTAAGAGAAAGACTTAAACCATATGTTTGCAAATACATGGATATTGCATCAGAGACAGGTGTGGGTATCATGAGACCTATGTTCTTAGAGTATCCGGATGATAAGCAGTGTTACACACTTGAAGACCAGTATATGTTTGGTGAGGATATCTTATTTGCACCGATAGTAAATCAGGGTCAGACAGAACGAGAAGTATATCTTCCAAAGGGCAAATGGATAGATGTTAATACAAAAGAGGTTGTCCACGGAGAAAAATGGATAACATGTACAGCAGACCTTGATACATTTATTGCATTTGTAAAAGAAGGAAGCAAAATTATAGAAGTATTTGAATAATTAGTATTTTATTTGTTAATTGTGGGTTTTGAAAACGGAGGGATATTATGAAAAAAACTATTAAACGAATTATTGGGATTACACTTTCTTTGGCTTTGGCGGTACCTGCATTTGTAGGTGGCAAACCGGCGGAAGTAAAAGCAGCAGATGATTTTGTGCCGGTTATGACGGTTGATATGACAAATGAACTTGGCGAACTTTTACATGGATCATCGGGATTTCTTTATGGAATAAGCAGTGAGGATGTTCCGACTATGAACCTTATTACACCGTTAAAACCTAAAGTACTTGCAACAAAAGGTGCCTTGGGTACAGAGCATCCATATGCAGATGCGCTTGATGTGGCGGAAACTTTCCTCGAATCAGGCGGAGAGATGGTTCAAATGTACAACAGTAACTTTTATGCAATTTTCCAGCCAAAGCAGTTCTATCAGGATTATGTTGTACAGTTGAAAGAAGTTATTGTTCCGTATGTTACTGAGTGGAAAAACAAGTGGAAAGAAGAACATAACCATAATCCTGAAACAGGACTTGATGATCTTGGAATCAATATTGATAAGGCTTTAGTGTATCTTCCTATCAACGAAGGCGATTCCAGCAGAAGTAAAGTGGCAGGCGAAGATTTCAGGCAGGTATTTGAAGCATATTATAAGGCTATAAAGGAAGTGGATCCTCTTGCTACCGTTGGTGGCATGAATCCTGCCGAGTATTCGTGGACACATGTTCCGCCACAATGGCAGTGGGACGGATGGCATACATGGTTAAGCCATCTGTATAATAATGATGCGTTGCCAGATGTTGTTACATGGCATCAGTTAGAGAGAAATGAAAACAGATACAAGGCTGATATTGAGGAGTTTGAACATTATCGTAATATATTTGCGGGAGATGGCAATGAAAATGTTCCGTACGGAAGAGTGAATAATGTTGATGTTAATAAAATTCCGGTTGATGCTCCGCCGGTAGTAATAAATGAAATTGCACAGTCTGATGAGTGTGGTGTTCCGGGAGCGCTTGTTAACTGGATTGGCCGTTTCGAAGATGCACAGGCTTACGGATGCCTTCCTTTCTGGCATCAGGCTGATAATTTGAATGACCTTGCAGCTGATGCTAATGAGCCAAACAGTGCATGGTGGCTTTATAAATGGTATGCTGACATGGCAGGCCAGAGATTGGCTATAACAACGAATGATGTATACTCGGGATTGTACGGAGTCGCATCTATAGATGAAGAAGCAAAAAAAGCAACAACATTATTTGGTCTTGGAAGCGAAGACGGAGATTTAGAAGTTGTTTTAGATAAATTAGGCGATACAAATTTATTTAAGGATGCAGACAAAGTCCATGTAAAAATTGATGCGACTTACTTTAAAGGTTTTAACAGTGCATGTGAACCTGAAACAATAATTGAAGGTACATATGAATTAGAAGACGGGGATCTTTATATAGACATAAAGGATGCTCTTCGTTCAACAGGATACAGACTTACGGTAACTCCTGCAGATGAAAATGATGAAGTTGGCGATATACAGACCGGCCCATTCCACGGAATATATGAAGCTGAACAGGCAAATAGAGTTGGAGATGGTAATTTAGGTGTTGTAACAAGCGGAAAGTATTATTTGTCAGGTCCTCGTGTGAGCCAGTGGACTGCAGATGAAAACCGTATAGGTGGTTCAGGTCTTGTTAATTTCTCAAATAACAGGGGTATTGAATACGTAATAGATGTTCCGGAAGACGGAAAATACAAATTAGAATTTGTTTACGGTAATCAGATTGGAATGAACCGTGGAAATGAAACACAACATAAACCTATAAATGAGGTACAGATGCTGACAATTGACGGTGAAGAGTCTGAAATGATTCTTAAGAACACCATGGAAAGAGAGTGGACGGCATTATATAGCAGAGAAGTTGACTGGAAAGCCGGAAAACATTCTGTAATCATTAAGGGAAGAACATCTGTAACAGAACCAAATATTTTACATGATGCACTTCATGTTACAGCAGTCGGTGCGTATGAAGAAGAACTTCCGGAGTATAATGAAGTGTTTGAAGCGGAAGATGGAGATTTTGCATTTAATGCTCTTTATCCGGGTGTAAATCCTGTTAAGATTGAAGACAAAACAGCAGGCTTTACAGGCAAGGGATACATTACAGGTCTTAATGAAAAGAGCGTTAAAGACGGTGGCGGAGTACGTTTCAATGTTATTGTAGAAGAGAGTGGCATTTACAATATGAATCTCAGATACCAGTCTGATGCCGCAGGAAAAGCAACAATCTACATTGGAAATGCTGCAAGAACATTTAACGGAAACGCAAAAGAGCTTAAGGTAGTTAACAGTCAGGGAACATGGACTTCTGTAGGAGTAGGAATGTATTTGCAGAAGGGAGTTAATATTGTTGACATTGATGCAACAGCAAATATTTTATTTGATAACCTTAGTGTGAAGAAGGCTGTAGACGGATATGTACATGCGCAGGAAATAGAGGCAGTAGATACAATTCCTGAAGGTGCTGACATGACAGGTATCGAATATGATGTATGGTCAGTAAGATGGAATCCAAGTTACGTTGATACAGTTTATGCAGGACTTCTTAATGGCGCAGAACCATTTACTACAACAAATAAGGTTGATAAAATAGCAGATACATTAATTACTCCTGACGGAGAGCCGATTTCATACGTTGTTGGCCGAAGCCTGACAGGAGATGAAAATGCGGAAAATGATGTTAACAAATATCTTGAATTTGAAGTGGACGTTCCGGCAGCAGGAAGATATGCGATGCAGCTGTTCCATTCAAATGATGAGATATTCGGAACACATGGATATAACACAAAGATTATTGACAAGTTTGCTAATATCAAAGTAAATGATCAGGAAGCAAAGAGATATTTCTTCATTAATACAATATCCCGTGATACCTTTAAGGAAAAAACGGTGTATGTTGACTTGAACAAAGGAAAGAACACAATAAAGATATTTAATGACAACAGCTGGAAAGTTATGAAGGGCCTTGACGACGGTCAGGCCAGAGCAGCAGGGCTTCCGGATTGGCGAGAGGCAGACCCTCAGGAGAATCCAAACGGATATTACAGCAGTTATTACTTTGATAAACCGGGTAATATTCCGATTGTAAACTCACTTCCAAACTTCAGTAAGTTTGTAATAACACCAATTGCAATTGATGAAGTTATAGATGTTACAGGAATGACATTAAATACTAATCAGCTTTCACTTGTTGCAAAAGGAGCACCTGGTGTGCTGACAGTAAACTTCCAGCCGGTTAATGCAACAAACACTAACGTGACATGGACATCATCATCACCATCGGTTGCAACAGTAAGTAACGGAGTAGTAACTCCATTGGCAGCAGGTCAGACTATAATAACAGCAGTATCAGAATCTAATCCTGCAATAAAGTGTGAGTGTGTTGTAACAGTTACAGGCACAGGCGATAAGGCAGCTTCGTTCAAGGTTAAGAAAATGTCTTACAAGGTTCTGGACACAGATGCTGCAGGTAAGACAGGAACAGTTGAGATAATTGCAACTGCTGCTAATAAGTCTCTGAAGAAAGTTACAATACCTAACACTATTACAAAAGACGGAGTAACATATAAGGTTGTTAAGATTGCAAAAAATGCATTTAAAAACAGCAAGAAGCTTCGCAGTGTAAAAATAGGTAACAATGTACAGGAGATAGGAAACAGTGCTTTTAGAGGATGTAAAAATCTCAGTAAAGTTACTACAGGAAAAGCACTTAAGAAGATTGGAAAGTTTGCATTTGCCGGAGATAAGAAGTTAAAGAACATCAATTTCAGTAATAGTAAAAAATTGAAGTCTGTAGGCAGCAAAGCTTTCAAGGGCATTAATGCTAAGGCTAAAGTAAAAGCGCCAAAAGGGAAGTTAAAAACATATAAGAAAATGATAAGAAAGTAGAGCCTGTGTGTTTAGAAAGGAGTTGTTATTAATGAGAGGAACAAAGAAGGGAATAAAATATATTGTTCTTTCATTACTTATTGCATTTGTTGTATTTGCAGGAAAAGACGCGGGTGCAGCAACAGAACCTGATGTTGTACATCCTAATGCCCAGATATATCAGGCAGAAGATGCATCATTATCAGGTGGAGCCAGACGGGCAAATGACCATACGGGTTATACCGGAAGTTCATTTGTAGGTGGTTTTGACAACAGCGGGACTTCCAGAGTTGAATTTAATGTAAATGTACAGAGTGCAGGAACATATTATCTTTCAATCAGATATTCTGCAGGAGATGTAGGCGGTTGGCCTAAGAACAGAACACTTGGATTTTCTGTAAATAATGCATCGGAAAATATAACATTTACAGGGACCGACAGCACTTGGAATACATGGGAAGAACACATGGTAAAAAAGGAGCTCAGAAGCGGAAATAATACGATTGCTCTTTATTGCCTGACAAGTAACGACAATTCAGACAGTATCAATATTGATAAATTATCGGTATGGAAATATAGTGACAATCCGGTAGCAGACGCACTGTATTTTACGGAAAAAGTATATAACGTAAGCACCGGTTCTGAATACCCTGTAGTTATAAAGGAAATCAATTCAAATGGAGTAATATTATCTGAAATATCAGGATGTACGCTTACATCATCAGATGAAAATATCCTTAAGACTGACAGTGATAACGGAAGACTTATCGGTGTGAAAGAAGGAACGGCTACAGTTACTGCTAAAAAAGGCAGTCTTACAGGAAAGGCAGAGGTTAAAGTAGTAAACAGCCCGACCATAACAGCAGAATGTTCTACAATTGAAAGAGCAGTTCCGGACCATATGTTTGGATATATTCTTACTCCTAATTATGATGTTCCGGATTCAAGAATGACACTTCTTGGAAACGTACTTAACAGAGAAACATTACCGGTTCAGAACTATCAGGCTATAAGTGATATGGACGGAAGTTATTATGCATATGAGGGTAGTGTGCTTGAAAGACATCTTGAAGCATATAAAAGAGCAAAAGACTGTAATGCAGTGTGGTATATGCTCGTAGGACACAATCCTTCATGGGCAACAGCAAGTGGCGGGCCAATGGATACAACAGAAAATAAACCGCTTAAGAATGCAAAACAGCTTGCAGACTTTAAGCAGTATGCTAAGGACTTTTTCCAGTATATGAAAGATAATGGAGCAAAGCCTGATTATGCCGACCTTACAAATGAGTATTGGACAGGAACAGAAGAAACTTACCGAGTTGTATGGGAAGCTTTAAGAGAAGTATATCCTGATGACATTCCTGCGGTTGGTCCGGGTGGAGTAGGATATGACGGAATTCCTGATTTCTATATTCCATACGTGTCAGAAAATGATCTTTCGCTTGAAGGACCATCCTGGCATGCATTTTGGACAGCTGATACATATGTAACATATTCACAGCTTCTTAAATGGACAAACGGAATCCGTGACTGGCAGGCAAAGTATCCGAAGGCAAACGGAGAGTACGTTATTTGGGAAGAAAACAATGCCGGAAGCAAGAATCCTACAGACTGGACAAGAAGTATGGCGAATGTAATCCGTACAGGTATCTGGTGTAACATAAAAGGGTGTATGGAAGCGAGAAATGCAAACGGTATGAGTGATATAATCACAACAAATGTTACAGAAAAGAATCCTGCCGCAAGACGTAGCATATGGTGGGTATACTATATGTACGGACAGATGTCAGGTGATTATGTATCAATGAATACAACCGGTGACGAAGCATTTACCGGTGCGGTAGCAGTTGATAAGAACGAAAAAGAGATTAAGATAGCAGTCGCGAAAAATGATCTTGACGGACCGGTCAATATTGTACTTAATGACATTCCATTTGAGTATAAAAATGCGGTTATAGAGCTTTATAAGATAACAAATAGTGAAGCAGAGGGACTTGAGTGGCAGAAAGAAACGGTTCCTGTAGTATACGAAAACAACAATATGACATTTAGTATCAACGGTGTATTGGCAAATGAAACATGGTTTGCCGTAGTAAAAGAAGCAGATGCAAAACCTGGTTTCTTTGCACCGATAGCTCCTGAAGATTCAGATGCAGCTTCGGCAACACAGACATTTGTATGGGGCGCTGCAGAAGGTGCAGAAAGTTATACCCTTACAGTATCCGAAAACAAAGACCTTTCAAATCCGGTTATTGTAAAAGAGGGAATAACAGGAACAAGCTACGCAAGCAGCACGGCACTCACAGTCGGTAAGAAATATTACTGGACTGTAAAGGCTGTAAATGCATTTGGCAGCACAAATGTATCACATGATGTTAAATATTCATTTATCGTGTGTGACAGCGCAGATGTTCCGGGACAGTTCGGACCATACATGCCGTCTGTAGGTGCTAGAAATGAAGATATACATACAGAGCTTAAGTGGTCAGTTGCATATGATGCAGATTCATATCATGTGATAGTATCAGAAAATGCAGATCTTTCAAATCCTGTTGTAGACAGAACAGGAATTACAAGTGTAAGAGATACCGGACAGTTCGGCAGCAGATCACAGCATTATTATAAAATAACTGAAAACCTTAAGTATAAAACCAAGTATTACTGGATGGTATACGCTGTGAATGAAAATGGAGAGCGTCCAATGAATGGAGTACCTCATTATTTCACAACTAAGGGTGAAGGCGATGCACCGGAAACATTTGCACTTACATATCCTGAGGATGGAGCTACAGAAGTTGATGCAAGAACAGAGCTCATCTGGGAAGAATCAACAAATGCATTTTTCTATGAGCTTAAGGTTTATGAAGAAAACAATGCAAACAATCTTGTAATCCACAGAACCAATATGATTTATAACAAATATACTGTGGAGCAGGGAGCACTTGAGACTGGAAAGACATATACATGGGAAGTTACTGCGCATACTAAGGACAAGAGACACAGCACTCCTTGCAGTACGGGTTCAAGAACATTTACCGTAAAAGAAACACCATGTTCACCGCTTCTTTATTCAGAAGTTCCGGGAGATAATGAAGTTACATTATATTTCAGAGCCAGCAAAGGTGCAGATTCTTATACAATCTATTATGGAAAAGAAGAGGGAATCTACACAAGAAGGATAGAAGGAGTAAAAGATACTGACTACACAGTAACAGGCCTTAAGGCAGGGCAGGGTTACTACTTTGCCGTAAAAGCGGTAAATGAGCACGGCGAAAGTGAAATCTGGAATGTAAGAGACGAAGATCCTACAGGAACAAATGAGGGCTGGACAGAGGATAAAGAGGAAGGTATCTACATGCCGCCTCCGGTAACTCCGACTCCGGCACCACAGAATCCTGACAATACGGGCAAAACACCCGGAAATAACATAAGTGATGATAAAAACAATCCTGATTATTTAGCACTTGCAAAACCGGCAAAGGTTAAGTTAAAGAAGGTAGTAAGCAAAAAGAAAAAGACAATTCAGGTAAGCTGGAAGAAAGTTAAATCTAACGGATACCAGATAAAGATTGGACTTAACAAAAAGCTTACAAAGGGCAAAAAGACTTATGTTGTAAATAAAGCAAAGACTGTTAAAAAGCTTATTAAGAAACTGAAAAGTGGCAAAAAGTATTACGTAAAAGTCCGTGCATTTAACAAAAAGGGAACAGCCGTTAAATACGGAAAATGGAGTAAGGCAAAGGTTATAAAAGTAAAATAATAGAATCTTGCATTGATAGTTATTATCCCCCTATGTAAAACATGCAAGAAAAAAACATTACCGCCGAAATAGTAGTAAGCGGTAATGTTTTTTGTATAATAATATAAACAGGATAATAAAACGGGAGCGCAATTATGGTAAAAATGCAAAATATCTGTGAAAAAGGTGCAAAAGGTGCGCTTCATGAAAAGACGTTAAGTGAGGAAGCTGCTAGTGCCCGTAAAGTAAAATATTATTAGTTTATACTTACATAAAATGTATAATTTTTATAAAAAAATATAAAATATTTTTATAATTTTATTATAAAACCTATTGAAAAAAAACGTGAATCATGCCATAATATTATCGGATGATGTCTTTTTAACATTATTATTTTAATTTAGGAGGAAATGTTATGCGAATTATCAAAAAAAGTATTGCAGCTGTACTTTGTGCAGCAATGGTAATTACACTTGCACCTGCATCAGCAGGAGCAGCAAAGAAGCCTTCTCTTAAGAAAAAGGTTTCTGTAGCAGTTGATGCTACTACTACAATTAAGGTAAAGAATGCAGCAAAGAAAGCTAAGGTAACTTGGAAGACAAGCGACAAGAAAGTTGTTAAGATCGCAAAGAAAGTTACTAAAGGAAAGAAAGCAAGCGCAACAATCAAAGGTGTTGCAGAGGGAACAGCAAAGATTAACGCTACATATAAGGTTGGCAAGAAAAAGACTAAGCTTACATGTAAAGTAACTGTAACTGCAGCAGCAAAGGTTGACCCTACAGTAGCTCCTGGAACACAGGCTCCATCAGCAGCACCAGCTACAGATGCACCGGCTCCAGCAACAGAGCAGCCTACTAAAGGACCTACTAATACACCAAGACCATCAGCTACACCTTCACCAGCACCGGTTAATGATGGTGTTACAGCTCGTCAGATGTTAACAGGAAAGACTATCGAAGTTGACGGTGTTAAAGGTGCTGAAGAGTATGAAGATGCAGACGGAACATTCGATCTTCTTGCTAATAACCTTAGCGTAAGAGGAGATAGCAATATTACAGATGCTAAGGCAACTCTTATGTGGAAAGCAAATGCACTTTATGCACTCGTTGAAGTAAAGGGTGGAGATTCTGCTAAAGACAGCGTTATCCTTTACACAGCAGACGGTGATAAAGTTGTTAAGGGCGAAGCTAAGATTGGTAAAGTTGCAGGCGGATACGTAGCAGAAGCAACAGTTGCTCTTAAGGATGCAGCAGTTGACGGAACAGCTAAGATTGAGATCCAGATTAACAATGGTGATGCAACAATCAACTACTTCGATTCAGTTACAGCAATCGAGTATGATGCAGAAGCTGACAAGTGGAACTTCAAAGATGAAGGAGTTAAGGCTGCAGAAGATACTTCTGTATACGGAACTGTTACATTTGTAAAAGCTATGGAACAGCCTACAGTTGCATACTACACAGCTAATGGTGCTGATATGCTTGAAGCAGCAGAATTAGATGATGGTGTATGGAATGAAGACGAGACTATCAAGTCTAAGACAATGACATTTATTGATACAGCATTCTGGACAGATGTATATGAAGCTGCAGGAGCAGATTCAATCAACTTTGCTAAGGGTAATATTCCGGATCATAAGGGTAATGCTGAAAAAGTAACTCTTGCTGAGGTTCAGGAAGACGGAACTCTTGTAACAGATAGAAAGTATGCTCAGGCATATACTATTTGGGATGAAGATTACCTCTATGTATTATATGATATCAAGGATCCTGATATTTCACCTGCAACAGCAGAATTCTATGATTCAGACTCTGTAGAGTTCTTCCTTGATGAGGACTATTCAAGACCTACAGTATACGGAGATGGAGATGAAGTTCAGCTTCGTGTAGGTGCTGTTGATAACTACTTCTCAGCTAACAGTGCCGGAACAGGCAAGTTAGAGATGGTAGCTCATGCAGTTAATATAACTGAAGACGGATATCAGGTTCAGATGATTATCAAGTTTGTTGATAAGCATGATGAAGGCGATATGATGGGTATGGATCTCCAGGTTAATGACTGCTTCACAGTTGAAACAACAGATGAAGCTGGTGCAACAGTTACTTCTGGTGACAGAGCTTGTACACTTACAGCTTATGATACAACTAACCTTGCATATGAGAATCCAAGTTGCTTTGGACGTATCAAGCTTGTTAAATAATTATTGCAATTAGACATCATAATTTACAGCCACATGCGACATTGTCGTATGTGGCTGTTTTTGTTATAAGTACAATTGGAGACGAATACTTCTGCTGAGATAGGAACCAGTACAAGTTCATGAAATATGCATTTAGGTAAAAGGAAAGTATTTTTTGATAGTAGCATATTCAACAGATTCGAATAATACTATGTCAGGATTATATCTTTCGATGTAATATTCCATATTGAAGATGTTGTGATAGCTGTGTACAAATACACTTTCAGAAAAACTTTCATTCATGAATTTTTCTTTGCCAAGGAAATAACTTCCTCTGAAAACAAGAATACTTGGATATTCAGGATGGGAAGGGTTAACGTAATGTGTGAAGTCATTGTATGTTTCATCGATCTGAACATCAGAGTCGGAAGATGTAATGTCGGAGACCTCGCTATTTTTACGTTCATATATCGTAGTGGTTTCATTTATTCTGAAATAAGACATAGGAAGAAATTCATTTACAATCTCTGACTTTGTAAAATCTTCGTCGGAATTGACAGGTATTAGAGGGTTTGTTTCTCTGAGCTTTGAAAGTATATTGCTTATGCCT
>SVEM01000018.1 GCA_015057375.1 Lachnospiraceae bacterium | reverse complement strand
TGAAAAGAATGTAATTTCCTTTTCGAAGCAAGCGTAGGCGGCGGAATACCGATTATAAGACCGTTAAATCATTGTCTTACAGCTGATGTTATAGAAGAGATTACAGGTATTCTTAACGGAACAACCAATTATATTCTTACAAAAATGAAAAATGAAGGTGCTGACTTTGACAGTGTATTAAAGAAGGCACAGGAACTTGGTTATGCAGAGCGTAATCCGGAAGCAGATGTATGCGGATATGATGCCTGCAGAAAGATAGCTATTCTCACATCACTTGCTTACGGCAAGCAGGTTGATTTTGAAGATATTTACACAGAAGGAATTACAGAGATAACCGTAGAAGATTTTAAATATGCAGATGTTCTTTCGGCAACAGTAAAAATCTTCGGAACAAGCAAGCTTGTAAATGGTAAAGTTCAGGCTATGGTTGCTCCTGTAATGATAAGCAAAGAACATCCGCTTTATGCAGTAGAGGATGTATTTAACGGAATATATGTTAAAGGAAATATGCTTGGCGATGTAATGTTCTACGGAAAAGGTGCAGGCTCACTTCCAACCGCAAGCGCTGTTGTATCAGACGTGGTTGAGGCAGTAAAGAATAAGGATAATCACCTGTACGTAGAGTGGAGCAGTGAAAAGCAGGATATTGTTCCTTTCTCAGAGTGTGAGAACCGTTTCTTTGTAAGAGCAAAGAAAACAGATGATATTGAAAATAAAGCTAAAGAAGCATTTGGTAATGTTACACCTGTTTGCGCAGGAATAGACGGAGAGTATGCATTTATAACAGATGTTATGACTGAAGATGCTTATCAGAAAGCTGTCGGCGCATCATGTGATGTTATTAATATGATAAGAGTAGATTTTTAATTTAATCTATGAAAGGAAATGAATGAGATGAAGTACGTTGTAATTCTCGGAGATGGTATGGCTGACTGGCCTATAGAGTCTATTGGGGGACTTACACCGCTTGAGAAGGCACAGACGCCTGAGATGGATGTGATTTCAAAAATGTCCGAAATCGGTCTTGCGGCAACTATTCCAGACGGAATGAAACCGGGAAGTGATACAGCTAATCTTGCAGTACTCGGATATAATCCTGAAAAGTACTATACCGGACGCTCGCCGCTTGAGGCGCTTAGCATCGGTATAGATATGGAAGATACTGATATAGCTATCAGATGCAATATCGTGACCGTGTCAGAAGATAATCTTCCGTATGAGCAGAAGACTATTATTGACCATAGTTCAGGAGAAATAACAACAGAGGAAGCGGCAGAGCTTATTGAAGCTGTAAAGAATGAGCTGGAAGATGATATTTATAAGTTTTATGTAGGAACAAGCTACAGACATCTGACCATATGGAAGAACGGAATTGTTACAGAGCTTACACCACCTCATGACATACTTGGCAAAGTGGTTGGTGAATATCTTCCTGAGGAAGAAAAACTCTACGAATTCATGAAGAAGTCGTATGATATACTTAACAATCACCCGGTCAACATTAAGAGGGCAGAAAAAGGGCTTAACAAAGCCAACTCTTTGTGGTTCTGGGGAGCGGGAACAAAACCGGCTCTGGATTCATTTGAAGGTAAATACGGTAAACGCGGTGCAATGATATCAGCAGTAGATTTGTTAAAAGGTATTGCAGTCGGAACTGAAATGAAAGTTATAGAAGTTCCGGGAGCGGACGGTACGCTTGAAACAAATTATGAGGGAAAAGCACAGGCGGCTGTAAAAGTTCTTCTTGAAGATGAATATGACTTTGTATATGTTCATGTAGAAGCTCCTGATGAGATGGGACATCAGGGAAGTCTTGAAAAGAAGATAAAAGCAATAGAGTATCTCGACGGCAGAATTATAAAGCCGGTATTTGATGCACTTACGGAAAGCGGAGAAGATTTCAGGATGCTTATTCTTCCTGACCATCCGACACCGATTGAGGTGAGAACGCACACGGCAGAGCCGATACCGTATATGCTTTATGACAGTACTGATAAGAAAGAATCTGACTTAAGGTATTGCGAAAAAGATGCAAAAAAATCAGGAAATATGTGTGATGAAGGGTATAAATTGATGAATTACTTTTTATCTTGACATATAACTGACATAGTGATTTACTGATATATACAAAATTTAATAGGAGGCTGTTATGCTTGTAGTTAAGAAGTTCGGCGGAACATCAGTTGCCGACAGAGACAGGATATATAACGTTGCAAGACGTTGTATAGAAGATTATAAAAAAGGAAATCAGGTTGTAGTTGTTCTTTCAGCCATGGGAAAACAGACAGACGTTTTGATTGATCTGGCTAAGAGTATATCACCTAATCCATCAAAGAGAGAGATGGATATGCTTTATACAACAGGAGAACAGACATCAGTTGCACTTGCAGCTATGGCTGTTATGGAGCTTGGAGTTCCGGCTGTTTCTCTCAATGCTTTTCAGGTTACTATGAACACAACTGCTGTGTATGGTAATGCGAGACTTAAGAAGATAGATACAGAGAGAATTATGCATGAGTTGTCTAATAATAAAATTGTATTCGTTACCGGTTTCCAGGGTATTAACCAGTACAATGATTATACAACTCTCGGAAGAGGCGGTTCAGATACAACAGCAGTTGCACTTGCAGCTGCACTTCATGCGGATGCATGCGAGATATATACTGACGTTGATGGAGTATATACTGCAGACCCTCGTTATGTAAAGAATGCACGTAAGTTAGATGAGATTACTTATGATGAGATGCTCGAGCTTGCAAGCTTTGGAGCAGGGGTTCTGCATAACCGTTCTGTAGAGATGGCTAAAAAATATGGCGTACAGCTTGTAGTAAGATCAAGTCTTAATGAAAATGAAGGAACAATTGTCAAGGAGGATACTAAAATGGAAAAGATGCTTGTTAGCGGCGTCGCTTGTGATAAAAATGTAACTCAGATTGCTTTGCTTGGACTTAAGGATAAACCGGGAGTAGCGTTTAAGCTGTTCCATCATCTTGCAAATCATAATGTTAACGTAGATATGATTCTTCAGTCTGTCGGAAGAGACGGTACAAAGGATATCAGCTTTACTGTAACAGAAGATATGACAGATGTTGCTATTGAAACTATTAAGAGACATGAAGGAAAGAGTCTCGAGTATGATTCACTTAATATAACAAGAGATGTTGCAAAGATTTCTATTGTTGGTGCCGGAATGATGAGTAATCCGGGTGTAGCAGCAAAGATGTTTGAGGCTATATATGATGCTAACATCAATATCATGCAGATTTCTACATCAGAGATAAGAGTTACAGTACTTATTGATGAGAAATATTCAGACCGTGCACTTACTTCTGTACATGATGCATTTGGTCTTGCTGAATAAAAAGGAAGAGTATATATGATAGATAATACTGTATTAGCTTTTATGGTTATAACAGTTATTCTTGCAGGTATTGCAATTTTGGGACCGTTTGGCTGGATATATTTTCAGGCAAAAGATAAAGAAACCGGAATCATCGGATCATTTGGTCTTGGCGCATTAGGTTATTTCTGGTCCCAGTATTTGCTTACCATTCCGGTGTTATGGATACTCATGATGTTTGACGGATTTATGAAAATATACAATGATAACAGTTATTATGTTGCGTATATTCTTATAACATCCGCCATTCTTAGTATATTGGGAACGCTTGCAAGATACTGGTGTATATGGTTAATGAACCGACATATTCCTTCGCTATACCGTGCGCTTAGTTCGGGAGTAGGATTTTCTGTAATCGGTTCTATTAGCGTTATTACTGCTTATATAACTTATGTTAAATATTCAAATATATTGAATAAGTCAGGTGTTGCAGGACTTTCAGAACTTCTTAAGGCAAATAATGCAAGCGTTACGGATTTACAGATTGAGAATATTATCAGTCAGCTTACCGGAACAAGTGCTATAAATATTGCCTTTGAAGGAATTAATGTAATAATGGTTGTATTTGTTGAGATGGCACTTATTGCATTGATTTATGAGGGTTATATAAGACATAAATCGCTTATAGCAACACTTATAAGTTGTGGTATTAATATATTGTATTCATTTCTTACAATGCTTATCAGAGGCTTATCAACTGAAAAGATGGGCAATGTGCTCAGTGCTGAAACCGGTACACTTATTTATAATGCATTTACGCTTATATGCGGACTTGCCGCAGTTTGGTTTGTATACGGAAGTGTGATGAGATACAAGGTTGTTTTAAAAGAAGGACCATATGCACACTATGCATATTTTGAAATGAAGGACGATAAGGCTAAGAAAGAGGTATAACGGTATGAAGTTTACAAACGGATGTTGGTTAAAAAGAGACGGGGTAACCAGTCATTCTCCGGCTCAGGTATATGAAAAGACAGTTGAAGAAGACGGAACAATCAGACTTTATGCGCCAACATCATATGTATACAACAGAGGCTGTACGCTTGGCGGTGTTTGTCTTACGATACGTGTGAGCACACCAAGGGAAGGTATGTTTGGTATACAGATAACTCATTATGAGGGTGTAAGCACTAAGTACCCGCAGTTTGAGCTTGAGACTGATGGGGATATCAAACCGGAAATATCTTATGAAGATAACCTTATTATAATAAAAAATAAATCGGCCCGACTTATTATTGATGAACAGGTTAATATGTCATTTTATTCGGGAGAAAAGTATCTTACATGCATCAAGGCAAAAGATATGTCATATTTTACGGTGCGTGAAGGTACTGACGGAGACGGATACGAAAAGTATACAGCATACATGAGTGCGGCTACAAACCTTTCTGTTGGTGAGCATATATACGGACTTGGTGAGAGATTTGGTGAGTTTGTTAAAAACGGTCAGTCTGTTGATATGTGGAATGCAGACGGAGGCACTTCAAATGAGCAGGCTTATAAGAACATTCCGTTCTATATGTCTGACAGAGGATACGGAGTATTCGTAAAGGAATCCGGGAAAGTTATGTACGAGGTTGGAAGTGAACTCGTGCGTAAGGTTTCATTTGCAATCAAAAAAGAATCATTATCTTTCTGCATAATATGCGGTGAGGATAATGAATACGGATATATGAAAGATGTGCTTGTAAAATATACGGCACTTACAGGCAGACCACCGGTTCTTCCTTCTTGGAGTTTCGGACTCTGGCTGTCAACATCATTTACAACTGATTATGATGAGGCAACTGTTATGAGCTTCATTGACGGAATGAAGGAAAGAGACATTCCGCTTAGTGTATTTCATTTTGACTGCTTCTGGATGCAGGGTATGAAATGGTGTAATTTTATGTGGGATAAAGAAGTATTTCCTGATCCTGCGGGAATGCTTTCCAGAATAAAAGAAAAAGGTCTTAAGGTATGCGTATGGATTAATCCGTACGTTGCACAGGATTCAGAGCTTTTTGTGGAAGGTGCGGCTAAGGGATATTTTATCAAAAAAACAAATGGTGATGTTTGGCAGTGGGATATGTGGCAGTCAGGTATGGCCATAGTTGATTTTACCAATCCGGAAGCAAAAAAGTGGTATCAGAGCAAACTTACAGAGCTTCTCAGGATGGGAGTAAGTTGCTTTAAGACGGATTTTGGTGAGAGAATACCTACTGATGGTGTTGTGTATCATGATGGTTCTGATCCGCACAGTATGCATAATTATTATTCTTATATTTATAACAAAGCTGTGTATGAAGTAGTTGCAAAAGAACAGGGAGAAAAAGAAGCTATTCTTTTTGCAAGAAGCGCGACAGCAGGCGGACAGAAGTTTCCTGTACACTGGGGTGGTGACTGTACTGCTGATTATGAGTCAATGGCAGAGTCATTAAGAGGCGGACTTTCGCTTACAATGTCCGGATTTTCTTTCTGGAGCCATGATATAGGCGGCTTCGAGGATACTTCTACGGATGATGTGTATAAGAGATGGGTTGCTTTTGGGCTTATGTCATCACATTCGCGTATGCATGGCAGCAATTCGTATCGAGTGCCTTGGAATTACGGCGAGGAAGCTAAAGAAGTAGCATCATTTTTTGCCAAAACAAAGAATGAGCTTATGCCATATATATATTCCCATGCATGTCAGGCGGCTGAAACAGGTATACCTCTGATGAGGAGTATGGTTTTGGAATTCCCTGAAGATAAAAATGTAACGTATCTTGATAAGCAGTATATGCTTGGACCGGATATGCTTGTTGCGCCGGTGTTTGACAGTAGCGGGGATGTAGATGTGTATCTTCCGGATGGTGTGTGGACAGATTATTTTACAAATGAAACATATAAAGGCGGAAGATGGTATTCATTTAAAAATGTAAGTTACATGTATATTCCATGTTTTGTCAGGGAAAACGCTGTTATTCCTGTCGGTGGAAGAAATGACAGGCCGGATTACGACTATATGGAAGGGCTTAAGCTTAAGGTATACCAGCCGGAATCTGATATGGAAAAAGATGTTGTTATATATGACAGTGACGGAGTAGGAAAAAATGTTGTGAGAGTTGTCATAAAAGATGGCATTTCTTGTGGCGATGACAAAGAAATGACATTAATTTATGATAAATAAGTACTTAATTGGTATAGTGATTAATAAAACAGTTGCTATACCTTTAAAGTAAATTTATTTAAACCATGGGAGGTAAAAATAATATGAGAGCATTTAAAAAGACAATGGCATCTATACTTTGTGCAGCTTTAGTTGTTTCTCTTGTTCCTGCAGGTTCTGCAGATGCAGCAAAGAAAGTTAAGCTCAGCAAGAAAAAAGTTAGTGTCGAAGTCGGAAATACTGTTAAGGTTAAAGTAAAGAACAGTGTAAAAAAAGCAAAGGTAACATGGAAGACAAGTGACAAAAAAGTTGCAGCTATTGCAAAGTCAGTTAAAAAAGGAAAGAAAGCTTCTGTAACTATTAAGGGTGTTGCAGAAGGAACAGCTAAAATTAAGGCAGTTTACAAAGTTGGAAAGAAAAAGACAAAGCTTACATGTAAGGTTACAGTTACAGGAGTAAAACCAACCACAGCACCTACAAGTGCAGCAAGTGTGGCTCCTACAACAGGTATAGAGCCTAGTGCTCCTGTCGGATCTACAGCACCTACAAATACACCTACTGTAAAGCCTACAAGAAAGCCTACAGCAAGTCCTACACCGGTACCAACAGCTACTCCTGTACCATCACCGGATGCACAGATTTATAAGACATACGTTGATATCGAGATTGACGGAACAGCAGAAGACACATGGGATTTTGCTGATGCTATGGCAATAGATAACTGGAATGTAGATGAGGACCAGGAAGATACAGGTAATGCACAGACAAGTAATGGAGCAGCTAAGATGCTTTGGACAGATTCATACCTTTATGTGCTTGTAACAGCTGATGATCCTGAGATTGACCTTGGAAACGAAGCTAGTTATCTTAGAGATTCTATCGAACTTTTCGTAGATTCAACTAACAATAAGAATGATTACAGCCAGACTAATGCATTCCAGTATCGTCTTGTAATTAATCCTGATGAAGATGCTGAGAATCCTGCAGGTGAACTTACAGACAAGAACTCATGGGATGGCGAAGATATTCAGTATGGTCTTACAACATCTGAAACAGGATATGTAGCAGAGTTTGCTATTCCTCTTAGTGAGGCGCCTGTAGTAGGTAACTTTATAGGTGTAGATATTCAGATAAATGATGCTTCAGCAGGTGTAAGAAACGGAACATGGAATCTTTTCGCAGATCCTGCTAACGGAGATGCACTTCCATACGAAGATCCTATGGTATTTGGTGACTGTCAGTTCGCAATCAAGAAGCAGCCTAAGATAATTACACTTAATCTTACAGAAGATGATTGTAATATGTCACTTCCTGAACAGTTTGTTGGTCTTGAAGATTATGCAGCTATGAATTCATTGTCAAAGATTGAAGAGGGCAAGTTATTCTGTAATACAGCTAATAATGCAACAGTATATTTCCCTGAAGGAAGAGCAGTTAATAATGGAGAGAATGCTACTGTAAAGATTAAGGGAACTTATGCATCAACAGATGATGCTCAGACAGTTGCATTCAGAATCTGGATGGTTGATACTAATGGTCGTAAACTTATAGGTGACGATCCTGTTACGGCATCTAATCAAATAATAGTTAATAAAGAGGATCTTAACATTGCAGAGGACGGAACTTTTGAGGTAGAGTTAGAGCTTACAGCACATGATCCTGATAATCCATCAAGAGTTGATGATGAAGGAAATGAGTATGTAAGTGAAGGTAACTGTGATGCAGTTATGATTAAGGCTGCAAGCTGGAATTCTATGCTTGAAGAGCTTGTAATTGAATCAGTTGTTATTACAGTACTTGATCCTATCCGTAACGATGTGACTGATGAAACTCCGGAAGAGACACCAGAAACACCAGAGACACCAGAAACACCGGAAACTCCGGAAGAGACACCTGAAGAAGATGTTGAGTAATAGTAATAAATAAAACTAAGTAATAATATTGGAGCTGTCACTGTGGCAGCTCCGTTTTTATAATCTTATATAAGTGAAAATACTGTATAATCTTTTTTAAGAACAACTTTTGCAGTAAGTCTTATATCTTCGCAGGAAGCACCGATGCTTACTGTATACTCGCCGGCATCTGCACGGTAGCTTTTTATTTTCTCGTCATAGTATGCAAATGCTGCAGGCGTAAGGAAGAACGATATGTCTTTCGTGCTGTTACTTTCAATCTCGACTTTCTTATATCCTTTAAGTTCAAGTTTCGGACGTTTGGGCAATTTGTTTTCGGGACTGATAAATAACATGGCAGTTTCCTGTCCGCATATATTGCTTGTGTTTTCAATGGTGCAGGAAACTTTGAATATAGCGTTAGAACAATCTTTGTCATCATCCTCTAAAACTTTTAGATCAGAGTAATTAAACTTCGAATAAGAAAGTCCGTGTCCGAAACAAAATAGTGGTTTCACATCAAATGTTTCGTAATATCTATATCCTACGTATATTCCTTCTGAATAATTACCATCCAAAGATTTTGACGGGCAATCATCAAATGAACGCGGGAATGATACAGGAAGTTTTCCGGATGGATTAGTTTTTCCGAATATAACTTCGGCAAGTGCAAGACCGCCCATCATTCCGTTCATTGAGTTCCAGAGTATCGCTTTTGCTCTGTCTGCAAATGAAGAAAGGTTGATGGCTGAACCTGAGTTTATACATATAATTGTATCCGGATTGACATCCAGCAGAGCAATTATCAGCTCGTCCTGATTGTAAGGGAGGTCATATGATGTGCGATCAAAACCTTCTGTGTCGTGTGCGCGGTTAAGGCCGCCTACATATATAACAATGTCGCTTTCTTTTGCAAGAGCAACAGCTTCATTCATAAGTTCAATCTGTTTTGCACGAATCTCGTCTGTTACGGATTTGTCTTTTTTTAACGGAGCATCTAAACTTTCGGCCTGCCAGTTCACATCGCCTCCTGCATTTTCTTCATTATCAACGTAATAGCCTTTTGCATATGATATAGCCACATTTCCGCCTGCGACAGATGCTATTCCCATCATAGGTGTAAACTCAAAGAGAGCATCTATTTCGGAACTTCCGCCGCCGTGAGCAAGTTTTCTTGTTGCCGCATCGCCTATAACTGCAATCTTTGTTGTGTTATCAAAAGAATTTTTATTAAGAGGAAGGATATCCTCATTTTTCAAAAGAACAACACATTCTCCCGAAGCTCTAAGAAGCTTTTCGTGAGTGGACGGATGATTGTATGAGCCACGTTTTCTTTCTGATGAGCCATCGCCGATTTTATTAACCCTTTCAAGAAGCTTAAGTATGCGGATACATTTCTCATCTAATATGTCTTCTGATATTTCGCCTGATTTTATAGCTTCAAGAAGCGGTTTTGCAAAAGGATAATTATCAAAATCATAGGAAACACCCATGTCAATATCCGTGCCGGCTTCAAAACTCTTCTTTGTTGAACGTACAGCGCCCCAGTCAGATATAACAACACCGTCATAGTTCCATTTTTTTCGAAGAATATCTGTTAAAAGATATGAACTGTCGCTTACATAATCGCCCCTGAAACGGTTGTAGGAGCACATGATTGAATAAGCATTTCCCTGTGTTACGGCAGCCTGGAATGCAGGAAGATATATTTCAAACAGAGCGCGTTCTGATACATTTACATCGACCTCAAGACGCTCCTTTTCCTGATTGTTAAGTGCAAAATGTTTCACGCAGACAGCAACGTCATTTTCCTGTACATTCTGTATTTGTTCAACAACAAGAGTACCTGTAAGGTAAGGGTCCTCGCTCATATATTCAAAGTTTCGTCCGCAAAGCGGAGTTCTGTGTATGTTAATTCCCGGTGCAAGTATGACATCTTTTCCGCGGCCTCTGGCTTCTTCGCCAAGGATTTGTCCGCAAACACCTGCTACTTCAGGTTTCCATGAGGAAGCAATGGCTGTTCCGGAAGGAATCCACGAAACGCTGCAACGCTCCTCGTTTTTTCGCATCCAGCAACCGTCTTCGAAGTCAAAACGTACGCCCATCGGTCCGTCAGACATAATAAGGCTCGGAACACCAAGCCGTGAAACTCCTTCGTTCCTGAAAAGACCGGCACCATGTACGAGCCCGACTTTTTCTTCAAGTGTCATCAGTGATACAAGTTCATTTAATTTATCCATAAACCCCTCCATGAATATATATCATAAAATCCATTTTATTATACTATTCACCGACAAAATCCAGCCGCTTTGCGTCTGTCGTACTTCGCACTTGTGATTTTGTCGGTATCGCGTCAGGAAAAGTAAACGCCTGCTTCGCAGTCGCTTCCTTTTCCTTTGAATGCGATAAATTTAAGTTATCATTTTTCGAGATAATATGTCAATGCATATGAGGACATTTCGTGTTATACTTTATAAAGAATATCCGGGAGGGAAATATTATGGAAATAGCAAAGCAAATTTCAAATGAACTTAACATAGCGTTATGGCAGACAGAAGCAGTTATTGAGCTTATTGATTCGGGAAATACCATTCCTTTTATTGCGAGATACCGTAAGGAAAAACACGGCTCATTAGATGATGCCGTGCTTAGAGATATAAATGACAGGTTGACATACCTGCGTAACCTTATGGAGAAGAAAGAACAGGTTATTGCACATATTGAAGAGCTTGGTCTCATGACGGAGGATCTTAAGAAAAGCATAATGGAGGCTACAACTCAGGTTGCGGTAGATGACATATACAGACCGTACAGACCGAAAAGAAGAACAAGGGCAAGTATCGCCAAAGAAAAGGGTCTTTCCGGTCTTGCGGATATAATAAGACTTCAGATGACAGAGGAGCCGCTTGAAAAGTCAGCAGAAGAGTATGCAAATGATGAGATAAGTATAGAAGAAGCCATTGCAGGTGCGTGCGATATTATCGCAGAAGATATATCTGATGACGCAGAACTTAGAAAATTCATCAGAAATATAACAAGAAAAGAAGGAATAATAACATCAAAGGCAAAAGATGCTGAAGAAAAAAGTGTGTATGAAAATTATTATGAATATTCCGAAACTGTAAGAACAGTTGCAGGATATAAAACACTTGCGCTTAACCGTGGTGAGAAAGAGAAGTTTATAACAGTTAAGATTCAGGCTCCGGAAGAAGATATTTTGCGATACATAGAGAAATGTGTTATAGCAAATGACAATCCATATACAACGCCGGTGCTTAAAGAAACGATAAAAGACAGTTACACACGTCTTATTGCGCCATCGATAGAGCGTGAAATAAGAAATGAACTGACAGATGCGGCAGAAGAAAATGCAATAGAAGTATTTGGAAAAAATCTGGCACAGCTTCTTATGCAGGCACCGATATCAGGACATGTTGTGCTTGGCTGGGACCCTGCATTCCGTACAGGTTGTAAGCTTTGCGTAGTGGATGAAACAGGAAAGGTTCTTGACACGACGGTTGTATATCCTACCATGCCGCAGAACAAAGTGCGTGAAACGGAGATAGTTGTAAAGAAACTTATAGAAAAGTACGGAATAACAATTATTTCTCTCGGAAACGGAACCGCATCCCGTGAATCGGAAAAAATTATAGCAGACATTATAAAAGACTGTCCGCAGGTGTCATATGTTATTGTAAATGAAGCCGGTGCATCTGTATATTCGGCAAGTAAGCTTGCGACAGAGGAATTTCCTCAGTTTGATGTTGGGCAGAGAAGTTCGGCATCTATAGCAAGAAGGCTTCAGGATCCTCTTGCGGAACTTGTTAAGATTGACCCTAAATCAATCGGAGTGGGACAGTATCAGCATGACATGAATCCGAAGAAACTGAATGATGCGCTTCTCGGAGTGGTAGAAGATTGTGTAAATAAAGTAGGCGTTGACCTTAACACGGCATCAGCTTCGCTTTTGTCATACGTGGCAGGAATAAATAAAACTATAGCTTCAAACATCATTGCTTACCGTGAAGCAAACGGAAGATTCAAGAACAGAAAAGAGCTTCTTAAAGTAGCAAAGCTTGGCAACAAAGCATATGAGCAGTGTGCAGGCTTCCTCAGAATAAACGACGGAACAAATCCGCTTGATGCAACGGCAGTGCATCCTGAATCTTATGATGCGGCTTTAAAGATAATCGCATTTGCGGATTATGATGCAAAAGACATTAAGGGCGGCATACAGGGAATAAAAAAACAGATAAAGGATACCGACAAACTCGCCGCGGATATAGGTATAGGAAAAGAAACACTTCAGGACATTTTAAATGAAATAGAAAAACCGGGACGCGACCCGCGTGCTGACATGCCGAAACCTATCCTTAAGACAGATGTGCTTGATATGACGGACCTTAAAGAAGGGATGCTTCTTACCGGAACCGTCCGTAACGTAATAGATTTTGGTGCATTTGTCGACATTGGAGTACACCAGGACGGACTTGTGCACATATCACAGCTTACGGATAAAAAGTTTGTGAAGCATCCGCTTGAAATAGTAAGCGTAGGCGACATCGTGGAGGTAAAAGTGCTCTCCGTAGATGTCGCAAAGAAAAGAATACAGCTTACGATGATTTTGTAATAACCTTCTGTATTTCAACAATAGGTATCGGCAGAATAGAAAGAAGTATTACTATTAACCACTCTTTTGTTGCAAGAGGAACAGTGCCGAATATAATATTTAATGCCGGTATGCATATTGTTATAACTGACAGCAGGGTGCAGAACATAAATGATGCAATAAGTTTTTTGTTTGAAAACAACCCGATTTGAAACAGCGAATCATTACTTCTTGAATTAAAGGAATGAAACAATTGTGCAAGTCCCAGTACGGCAAAACACATTGTGCCCGCGCATTCATGGCTGATATGGTGTCCGAGTGCATATGCTGTAAGTGCAAGGCTTCCGATAAATGCACCTTCAATTGCAATTTTGAATCCAAGTCCTCCTGAGAAAATACCTTCCGAAGGGTTTACAGGGGGACGTTTCATTATATTTTTATCGGCAGGTTCAGAACCGAGCGCAAGTGCAGGAAACGAATCTGTTATAAGGTTAATCCATAAAAGCTGCACGGCTGTAAGCGGTGCTGCAAGACCGAACAGGATTGAAAAAAATATTGTTATTATTTCTCCGATGTTACAGGAAATAAGAAAATGAATTGACTTTTTAATATTGTCATATATGTGACGGCCTTCTTTAACGGCAACGGTTATGGTTGCAAAATTATCGTCTTCGAGAATCATATCCGCAGCATTTTTTGATACGTCTGTTCCGGTGATTCCCATTGCACAGCCGATATTTGCGGCCTTAAGGGCAGGTGCGTCATTTACGCCGTCTCCGGTCATTGCCGTTATATGTCCGAGTCTTTTTAATGAGTTGACTACACGTAGTTTGTGCTCAGGTGTTACACGTGCAAACACGCTGATATTTTCTACTGCGGAGTCAAGTTTATTGTCTGAAATGGTCTCAAGTTCACGTCCGGTTATAACTTCATTTTTACCAGCTGCAATACCTAGTTCGGATGCTATCTTAAATGCTGTGGCTGCGTGGTCACCTGTTATCATTACAGGTTTTATTCCGGCAGATATACATGTCTTAACTGCCTCCTTAACCTCCGGTCGGGGAGGATCAATAAGACATATAAACCCTGCAAATTTGAGGTCGGATTCAATGTTTTTTTCGTATTTATTTGCCAAATCATCACGAAATGCAACGGCGAGAACCCTAAGGCCCTCAGCGGCGTAGGCTACACTTGTTTTTAGAAGCTTGTTTTTTGACGCGTCACTTTCTTTGCATAACGGAAGAAGCATTTCGGGTGCACCTTTAGTTATGGAAATGGTACGATTATCGTAAGAATGTATTGTTGTCATAAGTTTTCTTTTTGAATCAAATGGAATTTCATCGATGCGTTTAACAGTAGTATTTAGTGAATCAGGATTTATACCTGTATCTATTCCGGCCATAAGGAGGGCATTTTCGGTAGGTTCACCGGTAAGCTGCCCGTTTTTGTATGTTGAATTGTTGCATAGAACACACATAGAAATTATCTTTTTATATTTCTCTGAATGGATAAATACTTCGCCGTGGGCGTCGCATATTTTTGTGACCTTCATTTTGTTTTGAGTGAGAGTACCTGTTTTGTCCGAGCATATAATTGTTGTGCTTCCAAGTGTTTCAACCGCAGGAAGATGTCTGATAATGGCTTTATTTTCGGCCATTTTGGTAACGCCTAAAGATAACATTATAGTAACTATTGCAGGAAGTCCCTCAGGTATGGCGGCAACAGCAAGACTTACTGAGGTCATAAACATATCTGATATAGGATGATTCATAAAGATGCCTATGATAAATATAACAACACATATGAAAAGTGCGGTTATACTGAGAAATTTCCCTGTATGTTGAAGCCTTATCTGCAGAGGTGTGTCAGGAGCCTTTTCTTCTATGAGAAGTCCGGCAACGTTGCCTATTTCGGTGTTGCTTCCGGTAAAACATACGATTGCGGTTCCGTGTCCGTAGCAGACCGTACAACCGGAAAATACCATATTGGTGCGGTCAGATACAGGGGTGTCGGCAGGTAGGACTGAATCGAATTTGTGTACAGGTTCTGATTCGCCGGTAAGTGATGACTCGTCAGACATTAATCCTGTTGATGAAATTAATCTGGCATCGGCAGGGATAAGGCAGCCTGTATCAAGTTTTATAATGTCGCCCGGTACGAGGTTGCTTGCAGGCATGGTTATATAGGTTCCGTCGCGTAAAACAACCGCGGTTTGAGCAGTCATTTTTTTCAGTGCAGCTATGGAATGTTCGGCACGCATTTCCTGATATGTGCCTATAATTGCATTTATAATTACTATAAGAAGAATAATTGCAGGTTCTATATAATCAGGTTCGCCCTGCAAATATGACACGGCAAATGATACCAGTGCGGCACATAGCAGTGTATATATCATAAAGTCGTTAAATTGAGAAAAAAACCTGTGCAGGATACCCGGGGGTTTTTGTACGGGAAGCTCGTTTAAGCCGTAACGATTTTGGTTTTCTTCCGCCTGCTTTTGTGTAAGTCCTGTTTTTTCGGATGATGAAAATGATTTGATTATGTCATTTATACTCTTGCTGTGCATGTGTAACCTCCTTACATGATATATGTATGTAAAATAAAGAGGTAATAGAATAAAAAACAACGTGGACTTGACACACACCCCGCTCATTGATATTATTAAAATTCAAGGTTTTAGAAAGGTGAGGTTTGATTGTGAACGGCATAATAAAGAAGCTAATTACATGCATGGCTGCGGTTACATTTATCTTGTGTTTAACAGCTATGATAAAACCGGCATATGCGGATGCTGCACATACGTATAAGATAAGGATTAATAAACAGCAGAACTGCGTTACGATATACAAGCTGAATGAGAAGGGCAAATACGAGCCGTACAAGGCTATGGTATGCTCAGTTGGTCATGCTACACCGTTAGGTAATTTTTCTATAAAAGACAAGATAAGATGGCATGAGCTTGACGGACCTGTTTACGGACAGTACTGCTCGAGGATTACAGGACATATTCTATTTCATTCTGTGTGGTATTATCAGATGGGAAAACCGAATACGCTTTCCAATGCACAGTACAATAAGCTGGGTACGGTAGCATCGCATGGATGTGTAAGATTGTGCGTGCGTGATTCAAAGTGGATATATGATAATTGTCGGTTCGGAACACCGGTCGAGATATATAACGGCAAAAAACCGGGACCGCTCGGAAAACCTGCCGGAATAAAGCTTTCAGGATGGACCGGATGGGATCCGACGGATGAGACCAATCCTGATAATCCGTATAATAAGAAAAAACCATCAATAAAACTGGTTAAAGGTGCAAAGGACATATTATTCAATTCGAAGTTTAAGATACTTAAGTCTATTGTGGCAAAAAATACAACCGGGTTTGACGCATCAAAAAATGTGACTTATACTATCGAATATAAAATGGCAGGATTGCCATATAAGAAGGTCAAGGAAATTGATACAAAAAAAACCGGGCTTTACAGGGTGAAATTTAAACTTGTAGATGAGATAGGACGCAAGGCATCTCTTAAAGTTAAGTACAGAGTACATAACAAGATAATGCTCCAATCATTTACGCTAAATTATACGAATACTGTGCTTTATCTGGGAGGAGACTCGTACGAAAGAAAGAGAAATCTTGATATTAAGAATCCTGTCCCTAAGAATGCATCAGTTAAGAAAATTATGTTTACATCATCAAATCCTTCGGTTGTAACAGTTACTGAGAAGGGGATTATTAAAGCGGTAGCACCGGGAACGGCAGTAATCACTGCATCCAGCACAGACGGATCGGGGGTTGCTGAGAGATGTACTATCAAGGTTAAGAAGTATGCAACAGGACTTGTAGTTCCGGCTGTGATGCAGACGATAAATGTGGGCGGAACGATAAAAATCGGAACGGCACTTTCTCCTGCAGATGCAACAGGTGCAAGTGATAACATGATATATACTTACACATCATCTGATCCGGCAGTAGCAACGGTAGATGCAAGTGGTAATGTAAGTGCAGTGGGACCTGGAACAGTAACTATCACTGTTTCGGTACAGGGTGCGGCAAAAGATAATGCAGTACTTACAGCACAGGTTCCTATTACGGTTAATGCAGTGCAGAGTGATGTGTCACCATCAGCTCTTACAATACAATAAATATATTTTATGGAGGAAAAAGCAATGGCAATATCCTACAATCATAAGGAGATTGAACAGAAATGGCGCAGTAACTGGGAGAAGAATCCGGTTAATGTAAATGACGGTAAGAAACCAAAGTATTACTGTCTTGATATGTTTCCATATCCTTCAGGAAGCGGACTTCATGTAGGACACTGGAGAGGTTATGTTATATCAGATGTATGGAGCAGATATAAGATGCTTAAGGGCTATTATCTCATTCACCCGATGGGATGGGATGCGTTTGGTCTTCCTGCAGAGAATTATGCTATTAAGATGGGTGTACATCCTAAAATTTCAACTGCAGAAAATGTAAGCAATATCAAGAGACAGATTAACGAAATATCAGCAATTTATGACTGGAATATGGAAGTAAACACTACAGATCCTGAATTTTATAAATGGACACAGTGGATATTTGTAAAAATGTTCAAAGCCGGTCTTGCATATGAGAAAGAGATGCCTATTAACTGGTGTCCTTCATGTAAGACAGGTCTTGCAAATGAAGAAGTTGTTAACGGATGCTGTGAGCGTTGCGGCGAGCAGGTTACAAAGAAAAATCTTAAGCAGTGGATGCTTCGTATAACTAAGTATGCAGACAGGCTTTTAGAAGATCTTGATTTGCTTGACTGGCCTGAGAAGGTTAAGAAGATGCAGACAGACTGGATCGGAAGAAGTTATGGTGCAGAGGTTGATTTTGCAGTAGACGGAATGGATGAGAAGATTACCGTTTATACTACAAGACCTGATACTCTTTATGGAGCTACTTTTATGGTGCTTGCACCTGAGCATGAACTTGCAGTAAAACTTGCAACAGAAGATAAGAAAGAAGAGATAGAGAAGTATATTTATACAGCTTCCATGAAGTCATCAGTCGACAGACTTCAGGATAAAGAAAAGACAGGTGTATTTACAGGAAGCTATGCTATAAATCCTCTTAATAATGAGAGAATTCCGATCTGGCTTTCAGATTATGTACTTGCAGATTACGGTACAGGAGCTATCATGTGCGTACCTGCTCATGATGACAGAGACTTTGAGTTTGCAACTAAGTTTAATATACCTATTATTCAGGTAATATCAAAAGACGGTAAAGAAATAGAAAATATGACTGAGGCATATACAGAGGCTTCAGGTGTTATGATTAACTCAGGCGAATGGAACGGACTTGAGTCAGCAGTTCTTAAGAAAGAAGCACCTCTTATGATAGAGAAGATGGGCTTTGGAAAGAAGACTGTTAATTACAAGCTTCGTGACTGGGTATTCTCAAGACAGCGTTACTGGGGAGAGCCTATTCCGATTGTACATTGTCCAAAATGTGGTGCAGTGCCTGTGCCTGAAGAGGAACTTCCGCTTCTTCTTCCGGAGGTTGAGAGCTATCAGCCTACAGGAACCGGTGAATCACCGCTTGCAGACATTGAAGAGTGGGTTAATACAACATGTCCTTGCTGTGGAGCTCCTGCAAAGAGAGAGACTAATACTATGCCACAGTGGGCAGGTTCATCATGGTATTTCCTCCGTTATGTTGACAGCAAAAATGATAAAGAGCTTGTATCAAAAGAAGTTGCAAATAAGCTTCTTCCTGTAGACATGTATATAGGCGGTGTTGAGCACGCGGTACTTCATTTGCTTTATTCACGTTTCTATACCAAGTTCTTATATGATATCGGAGTAGTAGACTTCAAGGAGCCGTTTACTAAACTGTTCAATCAGGGAATGATTGGAAAGAACGGTGCTAAGATGAGTAAGTCAAAGGGAAATGTTGTATCACCTGATGAGCTTGTTAATGATTACGGTTGCGATTCACTTCGTCTTTATGAACTTTTTGTAGGACCGCCTGAGCTTGATTCTGAGTGGGATGACAGAGGAATTGACGGTGTATACAGATTTATTAACCGTTTCTGGAAACTTGCCATGGATAATAAAGACAAGGGTATTCCTGAGACAGAAGAGACAATCAAGCTCCGTCACAGACTCATAAAAGATATAACATCAAGACTTGAAGCGTTCAGCCTTAATACCGTTGTCAGCGGATTTATGGAATATAACAATAAGATGTATGACATTGCATCAAGATGCGGTGGAGTGGATACTAAGCTTATAGAGACAGCAACAATTCTTCTTGCACCATTTGTTCCGCATGTTGCATCTGAAATCTGGGAGCAGTACGGACACAGCGGAAGCATATTTGATGAGACATGGCCTGAGTACGACGAGGCAATGCTTGTTGAAAATGTAGTTGAGCTTGCTGTTCAGATAAACGGTAAAACAAAGGGAACCGTAAATGTCGGAAAAGATGATCCAAAGGATGCAGTAATAGAAGCAGCTAAAGAGGCTATAGCTGATAAGCTTACCGGAAATGTCATAAAAGAAATATACGTTCCCGGAAGAATAGTAAACATCGTTATGAAATAAAAAGCATATATATAAAAAATGCAGCCATATTAAATAATGGTTGCATTTTTTTGCATATAGTGTTATAGTCGGCATATAACATATAAAACAGATATATCAAAAGGAGTGGTGTATATGAATATAAACAAATTTACAAAGAAATCCATGGAATCCGTTAATTTGTGTACTGAGATTGCCCGTGAGTATAACAACCAGGAACTTATTCCGGCGCATCTTCTTAATGCACTTCTTACACTTGATGAAAGTCTTATTGTAAACCTGCTTAAAAAGATGGATATACAGCCGGAAGTTCTTAATGCACAGGTTGAAGGTCTGCTTAGAAAAAGACCAAAAGTATCCGGCGGTGAGCCGTATGTTGGAAGAGAGCTTAATGATGTGCTTGTTCATGCAGAAGATGAAGCGGGACAGATGAAAGATTCATATGTTTCGGTTGAGCATATTTTTCTCAGTCTTATTAAATATGCTGATAAGGAACTTAAAGGAATACTTAAAGAATTCGGCATTACAAGAGATGCATTTTTGTCAGTACTTGCAGATGTGAGAGGAAGCAGAACGGTTGATACCGACAGTCCGGAAGACACATACGACGTACTCAATAAATATGGATATGACCTTGTGGAACGTGCGAGGGCACAGAAACTTGATCCGGTAATCGGCAGAGATGACGAGATAAGAAATGTTATCAGAATCCTTTCCAGAAAAACAAAAAATAATCCGGTGCTTATAGGAGAACCGGGAGTGGGTAAAACAGCAGCTGTTGAAGGGCTTGCTCAAAGGATAGTAAGGGGAGATGTGCCTGACGGACTTAAGAATAAAAAATTATTTGCACTTGATATGGGTTCGCTTGTAGCCGGTGCAAAGTATCGCGGAGAATTTGAAGAAAGACTTAAGGCTGTTCTTACGGAAGTAAAGAACAGTAATGGAGAGATAATTTTATTTATAGATGAACTCCATACAATCGTTGGTGCGGGAAAAACTGACGGAGCGATGGATGCCGGCAACATGCTCAAACCTATGCTTGCAAGAGGTGAACTTCACTGTATTGGTGCAACCACACTGAATGAATACAGACAGTATATAGAAAAGGATGCGGCGCTTGAAAGAAGATTTCAGCCTGTAATGGTAGATGAACCGACAGTAAATGATGCAATATCTATACTCAGAGGTCTTAAGGAAAGATATGAAGTATTTCACGGAGTTAAGATATCTGATAATGCGCTTGTGTCGGCAGCAGTATTGTCGGACAGATATATAAGTGACAGATTTCTTCCGGATAAGGCAATTGACCTTGTGGATGAAGCCTGCGCGATGATAAAGACGGAGCTTGATTCCATGCCGCAGGAGCTTGATGATCTTATGCGTCGTATAACACAGCTTGAGATAGAAGAGACGGCATTATCTGCCGAGGAGGATAACCTGAGTAAAGAGAGGCTTCAAGCGCTCAGGGAAGAACTTGCTGAGCTCAGGGAAGAATTTACGGGACTTAAGTCTGAATGGGATATTGCTAAGGATGCTGTAAATAAAACAAGTAAAATAAAGGAAGAACTTGAACAGAAGAAAAAAGAACTTGAAGTTGCCAAGAGAGAATCAGATTATGATACTGCAGCTAAACTGCAGTATGGAATCATACCTGAACTTGACCGTCAGCTTTTAGAAGCTGAGCAGAATGAAAATACGGAATCTTCTCTTGTGAAAGAAAGTGTTACCGAGGAAGAGATAGCAGCCATCATATCAAGATGGACAGGTATTCCTGTAACAAAGCTCACGGAAGGTGAAAGAAATAAAATACTTAACCTTGATACAGAACTTCACACAAGAGTCATGGGGCAGGATGATGCGGTAAACAGAGTGACAGAAGCAATACTTCGTTCAAAAGCGGGAATAAAAGATCCGAAAAAACCTATAGGTTCATTTCTTTTCCTTGGGCCTACCGGAGTTGGAAAAACCGAACTTTCAAAAAGTCTTGCTGAATGTCTGTTTGATAATGAGCAAAATATGGTAAGGATAGACATGAGTGAATACATGGAGAAATTCTCGGTGTCAAGGCTTATCGGAGCGCCTCCGGGATATGTAGGTTATGACGAAGGCGGACAGCTTACTGAAGCAGTACGCAGAAAACCATATTCCGTAGTTTTGTTTGATGAGGTTGAGAAAGCGCATCCGGATGTATTTAACATCATGCTGCAGATACTTGATGACGGACGTATAACGGATTCGCAGGGAAGAACCGTTGATTTCAAAAATACGATTCTTATAATGACGTCAAATTTAGGTTCGGAATATCTGTTGTCCGGAATAAACGAGGACGGCAGCATTTCAGAAGAATGTGAGAACCGTGTTAATGACCTGTTAAAGGCATCGTTCCGACCGGAGTTTATAAACAGACTTGATGAGATAATTATGTTTAAACCTCTGACCAAAGCAAATATTGAGGATATCATTTCGCTTGTGGCAGCGGATATAAACAAGCGTCTTTCTGATAAAGAAATATCATTTGTGCTGACAAAAGAAGCAAAACAGTATATAGCTGATACAGCGTATGATCCGGTATATGGTGCAAGACCGCTGAAACGATTTATGCAGAAAAATATCGAGACACTTCTTGCCAGAAAAATACTTGAAGGCGATATACACCAGGGCGATGTTATTACGATAGATAAAGCGGAAAACGGATTTGTTATCGGTTGACAAAACCTCATTTTCAAATGATAATTATAATCAGAACACTAAAAGAGGGGGTTGCCATGGGCGATATGAAAAATATGTTTGCAGAGATGAAGTATTACACTAATTTATTTACTGCAAAGAAATATAAAAAAGCAACAGAGGAGTTCTGTGCGGAATATATGCCGATATTTAAAAAGTACCTTGACAGTATAGATGAGTATCAGGGAGAAACAACGGATGCTGTTAATAAAGCGGCAGTTGATTTCGTTGAAGCTGCAAAAGAAGCTCTTGCGAAAAAAGGCAAACTTCCTAATAAACGCAAGATAATGCCTGTGAATATTTATATGGTGTCATACGTACTTCCCGGCATAGTTGAGAGTGGCAGGGAACATGCTGTGGATTTTGCGGAAAGTGTTGCAAGAGTGTGGGGAGAAGCATTTAATTGTACTACACTCGGCTGTTCAACCTATACAGAGATTAACAAAGGATTTAATTCTACATTTTTGGGAATGCCTGTACCAAGAAAGGAATAAAAACATATGCTTAAAGTATGCATTGTCGGCAAAGAAAATGGTATGCGTAATTATATTCACAATCTTGTGGATTGGAGAAATTACAACTGTGAAATAATATTTGAAACTTCTGACGGTGAAGTGGCGTATCCTAAGATATTAAGGTCAAAGCCCGATATTATAATTGCAGAATATAACATGCCGTATATGAGTGGTATATCTTTGAGCCGGCTTGTGAAGAAAGAACTCTTTGATACAGAGATTATATTGGTTACCGATGCAAAGAAACTAGAAGAAGCGGCAGCCTGTTTTAAAGCAGGTGTGACAGATTATATCTCAAACAATATAAGTGCAAAAGAACTGTCTGAGATACTTCGTAATGTGAGTGAAAAGTTATCGCATAAGCAGAAGAGAATTGATATCGAGCAAAAGTATATTGATGTTGTACGGCAAAATACGTTGATGGAAAAATACAAGCTATTTACCGATATTGTGACAACGGCAGTTCCTGTCGAGGATTTGCTTGACAGGGCAAATGCCATTGAGATAGATCTTTCTGCTGTCTGGTACGGATTGTTGCTTATTAATATTAAGGATAGGCATGATAAAAGAGCATATGCCAGCGAGTTAGATGAATTAGACAACATGGATGGTGTGATAGCATTTGATCTTGGACTTGAAGGTAAGGCATATATATTTAAGGCTGACACGGAAGAAGAACTTAATGTTTTGCAGTCTGAATTTATTGACAGGATAAAACTCCTTTTTGAAGATAATGATAATGTCAGTTATTATGGCGGTGTCGGAAATGGAGTAAAAAGGTTAAGTAAGATGGCTGATATCTATGAAGAAGCTGTCAGAGCATATACCAGAAGCTATTTATCAGGCAGGAAGCAGATTCTTGGTGAACGTACGGATGTAATCTCTGAATATGCCTGTACAGATGTGTTGCCGGACATGGGGCATTGTGATGTAAAGAGCATAGACCGGGATAAAATGACGGAGTTTTTAAAGATAGGAGAATTAGAGGGTATAGATGATTTTGTCTCCGGTATAATGAAGACTATCGGAAATGATGCGCTTAGTATAATAGCATTAAGACAGTATTATGTAGTTGATATATATATTATGGTCTGCTCTTTCCTTGACAATCTTCATATACCAAAGGACGAGATTGATCCGCCTGAAGCTCATGTTGAAGCCGGAGAGTCTGTAGAGGGTGCGATAAAATACATTACAAAGATAATGAAAAAGGCGATGGAACTCAGAGAGTTTGCATCTCAGAGTAAATATGAGGAAGTAGTAAATGAAGCTGTAAGGTATATTGAGCAGCTTTATGCTGATGAGAAGTTATCGCTCAGTATTCTTGCGTCTCATGTTAACTTCTCACCAAATCATTTAAGTATGATATTCAGGCAGCAGACCGGAAAGACATTTATAAAATATCTTACCGATTACAGAATGAACAAGGCAAAGGAACTTCTGCGTTATACGACAAAGCGAAGCAGCGAGATAAGTGTTGAAGTCGGATATAAAGATCCGCATTATTTCTCATATCTGTTTAAGAAGACACAAGGTATGACACCTACACAGTACAGAGGACATGCATAAGTGAATTATTAAACATTTTTTGCATGAATTGACATTTTTAATGCAGAAAGACAATGCTGATAATAAAAAAACAAAACAGAATAATAAAAAAATTAACTATCTTGCTATTCAAATAAAAAAATTAACCATTATTTAATTATTATTAATGGAAATATTGATAAAAGGGTTATAAGATATCGTTATCAGAGATTTGTTCTTTGAAAAACTATATATTTATGGGAGGAACATAATGAAAAAGAAGATTTTAGCAGCCATTATGGCAGCAACAATGGTTCTTGCACTTACAGCTTGTGGTGGCAAAGAGCCAGCAGCAGATCCAACAGAGGCACCAGTAGCAGACGCTCCAGCAGACGAGACAGTAGATGAGCCAGCAGATGAGCCAACAGATGAGCTTATCAAAGTTGGTATTATCAACAATGACCCTAACGAGTCAGGTTATCGTACAGCTAACGTAAATGACCTTCAGGCTAAGTTCACAAAAGAGAACGGTTATGATGCATCATTTGCATACAGCTTAAAGAACGATGAGCAGATTACAGCAGCTCAGAAGTTCATCACTGACGGTGTTGATTATCTCCTTCTTTCAGCAGCTGACGTTGCTGGTTGGGATTCAACTCTTCAGAGCGCTAAAGACGCTGGTATCAAAGTTATCCTTTTCGACCGTACAATCGATGCTGATGAGAGCCTCTATGAAGCTTCAATCGTATCAGATATGGCTAAAGAAGGACAGCAGGCAGTTGATTGGTTATTAGCACAGGGTAAAGACGACCTTAAGGTTGTTCATATCCAGGGTGTTATGGGATCAGCAGCTCAGATCGGACGTTCAGGAGCTCTTGACGCTGCAAAAGAAGCTGGTAGCTTAGATATCGTTGAGCAGCAGACAGCTGAATGGAATGCAGAGAAAGCTCAGCAGATCGTTCAGGCAGTTATCGATGCTGGTGATGAGTTCAACGTAGTTTACGCTGAGAACGATGATATGGCTAAGGGTGCTTGTGCAGCTCTTGACAAGGCTGGTATCTCATACGGTGTTGACGGTGATGTTTGGATCATGGGATTTGACTGCAACAAGTTCGCTCTTGAGAACGTTCTTGCAGGAAAATGGAACTATGACGGACAGTGTAACCCATTCCAGGCTGACTACATTGATGATATCATCAAGAAGCTTGAAGCTGGTGAGACAATCGCAGAGAAGACAATCATCATGGATGAGAAGGGATTCGATGCAGCTACAATTACACAGGAAGATGTAGACGCTTACGGAATCTAATCTTAATATAGTGTAATATATTATTTGATTTACAGATGCGCGGTGCAGCGTGAATATTATTCGTACGCATGCATCGCGCATTTTTTTCAGAAAAAAGTATAAGGAGTGAATGCGCTGTGAAAGAGAATGCTGTATTAGAAATGCGTCATATTCACAAGTCCTTTCCGGGTGTGCGTGCTTTGCAGGATGTAGATTTTACATTGTGTAAAGGTGAAATACATGCTTTGATGGGAGAGAATGGTGCAGGTAAATCGACTCTTATCAAGGTGCTTACAGGCGTGTATAGCAAAGATGAGGGCGATATTTTTATGGATGGACATGAAAGTGCTGTTTCTATTCGTTCACCTCAGGATGCACAGGATATAGGAATTAGTACAGTTTACCAGGAGATTACATTGTGTCCTAATCTTTCGGTAGCTGAGAATATGTATATAGGGCGTTCTAAAAAAATGGCTCAGAATTGGAAAAAGATGAATGCAGATGCAGATGCTATCCTTAAGCAGCTCGATATACCTGCAAGTGCAACACAACAGTTAGGAAGCTGTTCTATTGCTGTTCAGCAGATGGTTGCTATTGCAAGAGCCGTTGATATGGATTGTAAAGTTCTGATTCTTGATGAGCCGACTTCATCACTTGATGAAAATGAGGTTGAGAAGCTCTTCGGTCTTATGAGAGATCTTAAGAAGAGAGGCGTAGGAATAATATTTGTTACACACTTCCTCGATCAGGTATATGAGGTATGTGATAAAATTACAGTTTTGCGTGATGGAAAACTTGTAGGAGAGTATGAGATAGAGAATCTTCCTAGAGTTCAGCTTGTATCAAAGATGCTCGGTAAAGATATGGATGATATGTCTGATATCAGAAGTGAAGCTGAAGTATATGATGACAAGGGAGCTGAACCTGTTCTTGAAGCAGAAGGACTTGTAAGTAATGCAGGTATCAAACCTTTTGACTTCTATATTAAAAAAGGAGAAGTTAACGGATTTACAGGACTTCTCGGTTCCGGACGAAGCGAGTGTGTCAGAGCTATATTTGGTGCTGACAGGGTTGTGAACGGAAAAGTTAAAATGCACGGAAAGTCAGTTAACATATCAAAACCTATTCAGGCTATGAAACATGGTATTGCATACCTTCCTGAAGATCGTAAGGTTGACGGTATAATTGGTGATCTTTCTGTTCGTGAGAATATTATTATAGCTTTACAGGTTATGAAGGGATTCTTCAAACCATTTACTAAAGCACAGGCTTATAAGTTTGCGGATGAGTATATCAAGCTTCTTGATATTAAGACTGCATCAGCAGACACACCTATTAAGTCTCTTTCCGGTGGTAACCAGCAGAAGGTTATCGTTGCAAGATGGCTTCTTACTCATCCGGAATATCTTATTCTTGATGAGCCTACAAGAGGTATTGACGTAGGAACTAAGGTTGATATTCAGAAGCTTGTTCTTAAACTTGCTTCAGAGGGTATGAGTATTACCTTTATATCTTCAGAAACTGATGAGATGCTTCGTACATGCTCAAGACTTATTGTCATGAGAGACCGTAAGGTAGTTGGAGAGCTTTCAGGCGATGATCTCAATCAGCAGATGATTATGAGTACTATTGCAGGAGGTGGTAGATAATGGCAGGACAGACAAAAGTAAAGAAAGCGGGTTCTTTTTCAGAATTTCTTGGATCAATATTCAGAAATCAGTTAGTTATACCTGTTATGGCGCTGCTTATACTGGCATTATTTAACCTTATTGCAGACCCATCATTCTTTAAGATTACATTTAATACAACATCATCAGGTGAGCCTGTATTGTTAGGAAATCTTATAACTATTCTGGATTACGGTTCAGAGCTTGCAATTCTTGCTATTGGTATGACACTTGTTACTGCTGCTTCGGGCGGACAGGACATCAGTGTCGGCGCAACAATTACTATTGCAGGTAGTGTTATCCTTAGAGTTCTTTGCGGTAATGCCGGATCAAGACCTGAGGAGCTTGCTACTCCTATAATTGTTGCATTCCTCGTAGCATGCGTTGTTTCAATGATAGTTGGTGCATTTAATGGTGTGCTTGTTGCATACTTTAAGATTCAGCCGATGGTTGCTACGCTTATTCTGTTTACAGCAGGACGTTCAATTGCTGCTTGGATTAATAACAATGAGCTTCCTATCATAAGCGAGCCATCATTTGGATATTTTGGTAACTACATACCTGGAAATCCAATTCCTACACCATTCTTTATTGCACTTGCATGTGTTATAGTTATGATGCTTGTACTTAAGTTTACTAACCTTGGATTATACACACAGGCAGTAGGTATTAACGAGAAGTCTTCAAGACTTAACGGTCTTAATCCTACATTTATCAAATTGCTTTCATTTATAATTCTTGGTCTCTGCGTTGCAGTTGCAGGACTTATAAAGGTAAGCCGTTTGTCAACAATCAACTATTCGGTTGTTGCAAAGGATATAGAAATGGATGCCATCCTTGCGGTTGCTCTTGGTGGTAACGCACTTAGTGGTGGTAAGTTTAACATGACAGCTTCAATTCTTGGAGCATATGTTATTCAGTTCCTTACAACAACTCTTTACAAATTTAGAGTTCCGGCTGATGCGCTTCCTGCATATAAAGCTATCGTAGTTATTGCTCTTGTTGTACTTAGTGCACCTGTAGTAAGAACTTGGATTGCAGATATGTGGAAGAAGATTAAGCCTAAAGCTAAAGCAAGTGTAAAGGAGGGTGAATAATATGTTTGGTAAAAAGAGATCTCTTACAGATACAGGATTACTGCTTACTATCACAGTCCTTACATTTGTACTCATGTATGTTGCAGCTATTATTTTCCTTGGTCAGGGATTCAGAACTCCTCAAGGATTCTTCAATATCCTTAATGCCAATGCTGCTCTTATCATAACAGCATGCGGACTTAGTATTGTTATGATAACAGGCGGAATTGATATCTCCGTCGGAGGTGTTGTTGCACTTGTCAGCATGTGTTGTGCTGTATACCTTGACTTTAAGGGTGGTAGCGTAGGTGGTGCTATTCTTATAGCTCTGGGAATTGGTGTTGCATTCGGACTTGTACAGGGATTCCTTGTTGCATATTTGGATATTCAGCCGTTTATCGTGTCGCTGGCAGGAATGTTCTTTGCACGAGGTATGACAACTATCGTTAACAATAAGCCGTTTAACGTAGCACATGAAGGATTCCGTGCTTTAAAGGATACACATATTGTCATTCCTGGACTTGGTGTTACTAACAGAAAAGGTATGTATATAGATGCATATGTAGAGATTGGTGTAATTGTTGCACTTCTTATAGTTCTCTTCTTGTTCATAGCGCTCAGATGGTCAAGAGTAGGACGTAATCTCTATGCTGTTGGTGGAAATAACCAGAGTGCGCTTATGCTTGGTATCAATGTAAAGAGAACTAAGTTTGTAGCATATATGACATGTAGTATTTTGGCTGGTATCGGAGGATTTGTTTACTTCCTTCATATCGGATCAGGTTCTGCAAGTAATGCGACCGGTATGGAAATGGATGCTATCGCATCATCAATTATCGGTGGTACACTCCTTTCCGGTGGTGTAGGTAACATTGTGGGAACATTACTCGGTGTTCTTTCTCTTAATACAATTCAGAACATTGTTACATCTGCCGGTCTTGATGAAGCATGGTGGACAGGTATTACAAGAGCAGCAATGCTTTGCTTGTTCCTCATCATCCAGAGTATTGTACTTGCTCGTAGAAATAAGAAATAATCTTATTTAATAAAACATATTAACAGCCATCCGAACAGGGTGGCTGTTTTGTGTGTCTGTATGTAAAAAAATAAATAAAATTATAAAATAAGTTTGGCAAATAATAAATAATATGCTATAATATAGAAACATATTTATATTAACTTTATGTTTTATGGAGGTAAGTATTATGAGAAAGAATATTATTAAGGCTATAGCAGGTTGCGCAGCATTCTGTTTTATGGCCGGAATGATAATTGCAAGCGGCAATAATAATGTTGCAGCTGAGGACAATTATGTATGTAACTATGATTTTAATGATGGATTCACAGCAGACGAACTCTATGGTAACTTTGCTACAGTTACTTTAGAGGAAGGACTCAATAGTACCATGGACGGTGGTTCGGGTACAGACGGAAACTGTATAAAGATTTCTAACCGTGGTAAACAAGATTGGTGGGAGAAGAATGCACTTGCATATAAGCTTACTAAGCTTGAGGTAGGAAAGAAGTACACAATTACATTTGATATTTACCATGAGAATGGTGAGACAGCTGACTGGCCACCTGTAAGAGCTTGTATCGTACATACACAGGATGACTGGGGACAGATTGGACAGCCTATGGCAGCACCTGCTAATGATTGGGAAAGAGTTACATGGGATTTTGATTATACTACAGCGCTTAACTATATTTATATCGAGTTTGCTTATCCTGAAGCTACAGATAAAAATGAGAATAATTCATATACAATTAAGAATACAGAAGATTATTATATTGATAACTTCTCTATTAAAGAGTATGTAGCACCAACAGCAGCTCCTCCTGCAGCAACAGCTACACCTGAGCCTGTTGTAACACCAGAACCAGCATTGCCACCTGTAGTTGATGCAGGTCTTGATATCGGATATGAAGAGGTTGTTGGTACTATTCTTTATTCTGTAACAGGCAAAGATACAGTAGCAGTTAAGGGATTTGATGATCCTAAGTCAAAGATTGTTATTCCTGATACAGTAGTTATCGAAGATTATACATATAAGGTAACATCAATTGATGCTAATGCATTCAAACTTGAAACAGATGTTAAGAGTCTTACTATAGGAGCTAATGTGACTACAATTGGTAAGAGTGCATTCTTCAAGTGTTCTTCACTTAAGAAGATTACTATTAAGTCAGCAGCTATTTCTTCAATCGGTAAGAAAGCATTCAAGGGAACTCATGCTAAAGCAACAGTTAAGGTGCCAAAGACAAAGAAGGCAGCTTATAAGAAGTTACTTAAGAAAGCAGGAATTTCAAAGAAAGCAAAGATTAAGTAATATAATAAAAATTTGTTTTGCTAATGATTATCAGTGGGAGATGTATCGTCTCCCACTTGTAATAAATGGGTTTATTAAAAAAGGAGATGGGGAATATGAATAAGTTTAATGCATTTATGAAAAGTGCATCTGCATTGCTTCTTGCAGTGTCAATGGTTATTACCGCTGTTCCTGCAGATGCAGCAAAAGCACCAAAACTTAGTAAAGCTAAGCTTAATCTTGTAGTTGGCGCTAAGAAAAAGATTAAGGTAAAAGGTAATGGTATTAAGAAAGTGACATGGAAATCAACAAAGGCAAAGGTTGCTTCTGTTAAGAAAAAGGGTAAAACAAAAGCTGTTGTTACAGCAAAGAAAAAGGGTAAAGCAGTGATTAAAGCTACAGTAGTATCAGCAGGAAAGAAGAAGGTGTTAAAGTGTAAGGTGAAAGTAAGAAATGCTTCATCACAGCCTACAGAGGCACCTATTGTTCCGACATCTGCACCTACAGCTGATGTGCCGGATTATACACCAGCACCTACAGGTCCTACTGAGGTTCCTACAGAGACTCCTGTACCGGTACTTGATGAGAACAATCTTGCAGTAGCTAACTATCCTACTATTTTTTCAGATGTACCTGACTGCGATATGATTCGTGTTGGCGGAAATTATTACATGGTAAGTACTACTATGAATATGTGTCCTGGTGCACCTATTATGAAGTCAACAGACCTTGTTAACTGGCAGCTTTTAAGATATACATATGATACACTTAAAGACGATAACAGATGTAACCTTACTAATGGTCAGCATATGTATACTAACGGACAGTGGGCAACATCCATAAAATATCATGATGGATTGTTCTATGTTGGATTCAACAGTAATGGTAACGGATACTATATTTACACAACAGATGATATTGAAAATGGTGAATTTACAGAGTATTACACATCAAGGGGATTCCATGATGGAGGATTATTCTTTGATGATGACAGAATGTTCATTATATGGGGCTCAGAAGGTACAAGACAGCAGATAGAGCTTGTTGATAATGAAGGTGGTGTGGGAGAAATCCGCACAATAGGAGATGGACAGAAGTCAGTAACTCCACAGGGATGGGGACTCCATGAAGGTTGTCATGCATATAAGCGTGGAGATTATTACTATCTTACATTTATCGGATCACCTGCAGGAAGATGGTTCCGTACACAGATTTGTTACAGAACAAAGGATCTTGACAACGGACCATGGGAGACACAGGTAGTTTACAGTGGTTCAACATATGAGTATGGAACAGGTCTTGCTCAGGGTGGATGGGTAGATACAATCTATGGTGACACATATTGTATCCTTTTCCAGGATCATGATGCAATCGGTCGTATTCCATCAATCATTGCTGTAAATTGGGATATTCCGGGATATGAAGATTGGCCGATGATGGGAACATATGACGATAACGGAACATTTATCCGTGACAGAGCTGATCAGCCGCTTAAGATAAGACTTAATGACAGTGGTGAAGAACAGTATGTTGTAGACGATGATGATTTCACATATGAAGAAGGTCAGGACCTTAAGGTTGTATGGCAGTGGAACCACAATCCTGATCATGACAACTGGTCAGTAACAGACAATCCTGGATATTACAGAATTTACAATGGTTATACTGTAAATAATATTTGGTTTGCAAGAAACTCTCTTACACAGAGAACAGTTGGACCTAAGATGACATCAGAGGCAGCAATCGTTACAGATGGTATGAAGCCTGGTGACTATGCAGGTATGGTTGCACTTGGAAGTGATTACGGTATGATCGGTGTTAAATGTGATAACAACGGAAACAGATACATCTTCCAGGGTAGCGGCGGATGTGACAAGTCAGCTCCATCAAATACTATAAGAGAGAATGCAACAGCAGATCAGATTAGTGGAGATACACCTGTATATCTTAAGATTGAATATCAGTTCAGAACTAATAATTCAGGTTCTGACAGAGCTCAGTTCTACTACAGCCTTGATGGTTCATCATGGAAAAAACTTGGAAATGATTTATCCATGAGATTTGATACAGGAACAACATTTATGGGCGCAAGAACATGGCTCACAAGCTATGCTACAAGAAATGCCGGTGGATATGCAGACTTTGATTATTACAAAGTTTACTAATAATAATTATAATTTTAAGAGGTGTAAGATTAACACTTGCACCTCTTCTTTTTTGACCGGGAGGATTGCAAATGAATTCTATTAACATTAAGAAACTGAAGGGGATTAATAATCCTATAATCGCTCAGAGATTTTTGGCAGATCCGTATGCGATGTACTATGACGGAAAAGTGTATGTATACGGCAGTAACGATTCTGACAGTCTTATTCAGGATCCTGACGGAAGTTATCCTAAGAATCAGTATGGCAATATGAAAAGTATTAACTGTGTATCTTCATCAGACCTTATAAATTGGTCTGATGAAGGCGAAATACAAGTTGCAGATGATGTTAAAAAAGGTAAGAAAGGTGCGGCAGCATGGGCAGGAAACTCTTGGGCTCCTGCAGTATGCTATAACACGGTTGATGGCAAGACAAAGTTCTTTCTTTACTTTGCAAATTCTGCAGCAAACATAGGTGTGCTTTCGGCTGATTCACCTACAGGACCATGGATTGATCCTATAGGTAAACCTATTATTTCTCGCGATATGCCAGGATGTGAGGGTGTAGCATGGTTGTTTGATCCGGCCGTGCTTGTAGATGATGACGGAAGTGCATACATATATTTTGGTGGAGGTGTTCCTGAGGGAAAAGCAGAGCATCCGCTTACTGCAAGAGTGGCAAAGCTTGCACCGGACATGGTGAGTCTTGAAGGCGAACCAAAGCTTATTGATGCTCCATATCTCTTTGAGGATTCTGGTATTAATAAGATTAACGGAAAGTACTATTACAGCTATTGTACTAACTGGTCGGAAGAAGCAGATAAAGCAATGGGTAAAGCCCAGATATCATATATGGTCAGCGATAATCCGATGGGACCGTTTGAATATAAGGGCGAGGTTATGAAGAATCCGGGGCAGAGTGAGTATCATTCGCCGGAAGCCTGGGGTAACAATCACCATTGTATGCATCAGATAGAAGATACTTTATATATGTTCTATCACTCGCCACAGCATGAAATAGACAGTCAGATTAATTTTAACAATAAAGCTGAAGGTGGTTGTGCATACAGGACAACATATGTCGATGTTGTAGATGTACATGAGGACGGAAGTCTTAATGTTCCTTATATGACAAAAACCGGAACTGCAAAAGCAATACGTAACTACAATCCATATGAGGCAAATGATGCATTTGTATGGGCAGACGGAGTAACAACTGATACAGTAAGTAATGAGGAAGTTAAACCGCATATAGTATTTAACACTAATAAAGGATATATTGGTATTTCCGGGGTTGGTATCGAAAAAGAAGATAACGAATTGGTTTTAAATATTATATCTAATAAGTCAGCGGGAATATTTTCGCTGTACAAGGACGATATTACTGAAGCTAATCTTGTAGCAACCGTTGATGTCCCTGAAGTATCGGATGGTGTTAAGTCATTTACATGTAAATGTAGCAGTATCGCTGATAAAACAACAGACTTATTTATTGAATATACTTCATTAAATGATGATGCAGAGTTAATGCTTCTTGATTGGAAATTTCAATAATAGAATAGTCAAATAAAAATGTAACATCGCCCGTACATGCGCTGATAACTAGGCATGGACAGGCGATGTTTTTTAGGTTATTTGCAACTATTAAAGTCAATCTGAGGATTAAATGCGTAAAAGTTCTTTGAGTTCAGGTTATCCTGGACGCGTCTTAATGCTTCGCCGAATCTCTGGAAGTGAACAATTTCACGTTCTCTCAAAAATCTTATCGGATCAGCAACTTCAGGGTCTTTTACAAGACGAAGAATATTGTCGTAGGTTGTGCGGGCTTTCTGCTCTGCGGCCATGTCTTCATACAAATCTGTCAGAGGATCACCCTTTACCTGAAATTGATTTGCGTTAAAAGGAACTCCGCCGGCAGCCTGTGGCCACACTCCAAGTGTGTGGTCAACATAGTATTTATCGAATCCGGATGCTGCAATCTGGTCAGGTGTAAGGTCCTTTGTGAGCTGGTGTACAATGGCAGCAATAATTTCGAGGTGCGCGAGTTCGTCTGCACATCTATGTTGGAAGTATATTTGTGTAAAAAAAACTAAACTCTCAAGTTGACATCAAGTAATATTGTTCCGCCACGGCGCGGAAGATTAGTTTCTCTGTTATATAAAATTTTATCGATACAGGCTTTTAGAAGTCTGTTTTTTTCTTCTGCAGATACGGAACTATCGCTAAGATGATCCAGTGCAGAAGAAAGTTTGTCTATCTTTTTTTGATAATCTTCGCGAACAGGTGCAGTTTTTTGTGCTGTATCTAAAGCCTGTTTTAGCTCGTTGATTTCTCGTAGTGTCTGCTCATTAAGTTTTTTGAATATATGTTCCGGCATATATGAATCAGGAGAAGTATACTGTTCCCATTGAGATAATTCCTTTTGTTTGGCTGTCTTAAGTTTATGCTCAAGAGAGTCAATAAGTTTTTGATGCATAATACATTCATTGGAATTGTCTTTGACAAGTTCTAACTTGAAATCATGTATAGTCTTTTTTAGAATATCTATTATTAATAATTCAAATTCCTCATACGTGCAGGACGGAGTACCACAGTGTACCTGGTTATCACATAATAATCGTGGGGCAGAACGAGGACGTCCGTTTTTAACATATGTTCTAAGTGTCATAGCTCTGCCACACTGACAATATAACAGACTGGCAAACGGATTACGAACCTTGGTTGTTCCTTTAGCTCTGTGATTGCGACCACGTTTTTCCTCTGCAGCATTAAATAACTCTTCGGGAATAATGGCTTCATGTTTACCGGGGTAAATAAGATAATTTTGCGCCTTAGGTCTAGTGTCAAATATTTTTGAATCTTTGACAACCGTTACAGTTTTTCTCCAGTTCCATTTTACTTTACCAATATAATGTATGTTAGTTAGCATATCTTTAATGGCAGCAGGGGACCACATATCACCTTTTGGAGCTGATACTCCGTGCTCATCAAGATAACGTGCAATATTAGGACATCCCATATCTTTATTTACATATAGATCGAAGATTATACGAACAATATTTGCCTCATCTTCGTTAATCTTAAGGGTTGGACATTTTCTTTTGCCTTCCATTACAACGGTCTTGGTATAGCCATAAGGAGGAATAGAACCAACATAGTTTCCCAGGCTTACCGAAAGCAATCTTCCTCTATTCATAATTTTCTTCTGATACTCTAAGAACTCGTTGCCGCGCTTTAGTTCGCGCTCGAACAAGTCCCGGTCATATTCATTGTCTAAGTCGTATATTTTTTGTGGGGTAGACCGGCACAGATGAAAGAACCAATGCTTACTAATCCAAAGCATTTGATTTTAAAAGCACCGCATCCGAGCCCGCTTTCTGCATACCGCGGATTTTTCGGATGTAAGCATTTTAGTAAAGCGAACGAATTCTTGGTGGCAAATGGACTGGAACCGATAGACTGGCAGATAGAGAATATATAGGAGGTGTTGGGGTATGAGAGTAAAAGCAATTATGATGCCGTTTAAAAAGCTGACATGCATCAGCGTGGATAACACGGTGAATGAGGCGTTGCAGATAATTGATGAAAAAGGTCTGCTTTCGCTTCCGGTTGTAAATGGACAGGAGTTCATCGGAGTACTTTCAAAACGCTATATGTTTGAGGAGTATTTTAGAAATTTTGAGGGGACTAAAGAAGAATTTCTTGCGAAAAAAGTGCAGGAATTCATGAAGACAAAGATTGAAACCA
>SVEM01000017.1 GCA_015057375.1 Lachnospiraceae bacterium | reverse complement strand
CCAATACCTACAGCAGCACCATCTTTAGAGCCTTAACATACAATAAAAACCTAAAATTAGGGACTAAATCAATGATATTAGATCGTAGGTTTAGTCTCTTTTTATGTAGTTTAATTTTATGGTCTAATTTTATATAAGATATTGACATCACTCTGTCTACACCATTAAAATATCAATATAAATGATTCTGAAATGATAATAACTTAAGTTATTATACAGACAATTGTATGAGGGGGTTCATCATGAAAAAATGTAATAAAATTTTATCATTATCACTTGCATTTGTTCTTGCAGTAACAGGAGTAGGAGCAAGTGGAGCAACAGCAGCAAAAAGGGCGACATTATCTTCAAAGAAGATTAGTGTAAAAGTCGGTGAAAAGAAGAAAATCAAGATCAAGAAAAAGGTTAAAGGTGCAGTGTACACCTTCAAATCTGCATCAAAGAAGATTGCTGCGGTAAACAAAAAAGGTGTTGTTACCGGAAAGAAAGCAGGTAAGACAAAGGTTACCGTTAAAGAGCGTATTGGTAAGAAAACACGCAAGGTTGGAAAAGTTACGGTAAAGGTAAATAACATGCCAAATGATAATGTAGTTCCAACACCGGACCAGACACAAACACCGGCCATACAGCCAACAGTTGAGCCAACGGTCGCGCCAACAGAAGAGCCAACTCCGGAGCCAACCGTAGCACCTACAAGAGCGCCACTTGTATTAAATGATACAAGTACACCTAGCGGATTTGACCAGAGACAGAACGGTGTAGCATATGGTACACTTTCCAGAGTTACATACTACTCTACAACTGTAGGCAAAGAAAGAGCAATGAACGTTATCACACCTCCGAATTATGATCCTAACGGAGAGTATCCTGTATTATATCTCTGCCACGGCGGTAATGGTGACGAAGGTGACTGGATAGGCGGAAACCCTGAAGTTATACTTGGAAACCTTATTGCTAAAGATGAAGCGAAGCCTATGATTATGGTTCTCGTTAACTGTAGAGCAAGAATGAACGACGGTGCTAATCCATCCGATTCACTTTCCCTTGACCATATGGCGGCATGGACTAATTTCTTATTTGAACTTCAGGAAGATGTAATGCCATATATGGAAGAAAATTATCCGATACTTACAGGACGTGAGAATACCGGAATTGCCGGTCTTTCAATGGGTGGAAGAGAATCATTATACATAGGATTTAAGATTCCTGAAAAAATTGCATATGTCGGTGCATTCAGTCCTGCATTCGGAATATTTGAATATGAAAACTGGGGACTTTATGAGACAGGATATTTTACTGAGGAAGAGTTTACACTTCCTGAGGAATATATGCAGAACACAACCTGTATGATTATGAATGGTGCAAATGACAGCATGGTTAGAAATGAGCCTGAGCGTTATCACAATGCACTTGTTAATAATGGTGTAAATCATTATTACTATACAATACCTGGCGACCATACTATGGATGTATGGAAGAATGGTCTGTATCATTTCCTTAAGGTTGCATTTTACGAATAATTACGGGAGAATGTTATGAGTCAGTGCGATACTTGCGCTTATAATGAATATGATGAAGAATACGAAGAATATTTCTGCTCGGTCAATCTGGACGAGGACGAATATTTTCGAATGATGTCGAGCCATAAAAGCGAATGTCCTTATTATCGAAATGGGGATGAATATGCGGTTGTAAGACATCAGATGTAGTATAAGTATTCTTCGCTACGCGTATACTATACCTTTGAATAACATGCAAAGGAGTTGCTATACATGTCAGGAAATTTTGAAAAACTAAATATACATTTAAAAAAAGCGGCAGCATTTACTTCGGTTCTTAATCTTATTGATTATGACGGGCAGGTAAATGCTCCTGCTGAATCTGACGAAAATATGTCTAAGGTAACGGGCATAATTGCCGGTGAGTATCACGATATTTTCACTAAAAAAGAGTTTACACATTTACTCGACAAATGCGTAAAAGACGCTAAAAAAGGCAAGCTTACTGCTGTAGAAAGATGTATTGTAAAAGAAGCGGTAAGAAAGAACAGAGAGCTTATGCCTATCCCTGCAGATGAGTATAAAGAGTTTTCGGAGCTTACGGCAAGAAGCGTTAATGTATGGGCGCAGGCAAGAAAAAACAAGTCATTTGATGAGTTTGCACCGGAGCTTGAGAAGATTGTTGATATTAAAAAGAAGTTTGCCTCTTATATAAAGAAAAGCAGTAAAGAGAAATATAAGGGGAGAAACGAATATGATGTGCTTTTGTCATCATTTGAACGGGATTTTATGTCGGAAGAACTGGATGATATATTTGAGCAGGTGAAAACTGCCGTTATTCCGCTTGTGAAAAATGTTAAAGAGACGGACTGTTCATTTCTTAAGCTGGAGAAAGAGGATATTCCGGCCCTTAGGGAGTTTTGCAGTTATATAGCTGATTATATCGGTTTTAACAACAGACGCGGGACAATCGGTGAAAGTGAGCATCCGTTTACGATAAACATGCACAATCATGATGTGCGTATTACCAACAGCTTTAATGCGGATAACATTCTTGAACCTATATTTTCAATAATTCATGAGGGTGGGCATGCTCTGTATGAACAGGGAATATCAGACACTTTGACACTTACCGTTCTCGGCGAAGGAACGTCCATGGGAATGCACGAAGGTCAGTCCAGATTTTATGAAAATATGATTGGTAGAAATGAGTGTTTCTGGAAACCATTATATGCGCGTCTTACAGATACATTTTCCGATAAATTAAAAGATGTTTCTTTTGAGAAATTCATGGATGCGGTAAATGCAGTGACACCGGGACCGATAAGAATTGCCGCCGATGAGCTTACCTATCCTTTACACATCATTATAAGATATGAGCTTGAAAAACTTCTTTTTTCAGGGAAGATTGATGTCAAGGACCTGCCTTCAGAGTGGAATAAAAGATATGAGAAGTATCTTGGAATCAAGCCTGAAAATGATGCGCAGGGTGTGCTTCAGGATATTCACTGGTCAATGGGTGAGTTCGGATATTTCCCTTCATATCTTATAGGAAGTGCTGTTTCGGCGCAGATATACAGTCACCTTGCAGACATTATGCCTGTGGAAAAATATATGAAAGACGGAAATCTTTCGGATATAACAAGTTATCTCAGGGAAAATATATACAGATACGGCAAAATGTATGGAACAAATCAGCTTCTTAAGAAGATGATGGGAGAAGAGTTTAATATAAGATATTATATAGATTACCTCACGAAAAAATGGGGTTGATTAAAGGAGCAGTATGAAAGAGGGGCTTATTAATAAAATATATGCATGTATTATAGCCGTAAGTGCGCTTATACTTGTTATAGCCATTCAGACCGGACTTCTGTTTGCGTTCGGCGATATAGAAAACAGTCCGATGAAAAAAGGATTGTTTTATGTAGCATATTCCGGCATATCCATAATCATATTTGGTCTGATGTACAGATTCATGCAGAACAATCTGAACGGGCATTTCGAGGTGCGGGAATATTCGGGCAAGAGAATGAGTGCCTTAACAATTGTCATTGTGGGATTCGGAATTCAGGCATTTGGATACGGCGTTCTTAATCTCATATACCTTGTGGCAAGTGAGACAGAACTGTTTAAGGCATATGCAGAAATGATGGACGGGATTTCAGGATCCGGAACGACACCGCTTATCATTTTATATTCAATAATACTTGCACCGGTATGTGAAGAACTTATATTCCGCGGAGTTGTAATGAATGGATTTCGGTTCGGTTTCAAAGACAGCACGGCAAATATACTTGCGGCAATGATGTTTGGAATATTTCACGGGAATTTAATTCAGGGCATATATGCATTTTTGTTTGGTATGATGCTCGGATATGTGAAACTTAAAAGAAACCGTATCGGGGATTCAATACTGATGCATTTGGTGATTAACCTGACGGGGCTAAGTATTGTTCCTATATTTGCAACATTTATAAATGCATTTACAAATCCTGTTGTTGCTTATGTGACGGTAGCGGTTGTCGGATTGATAATATGTGTGATGTGGATTGCGAAAGAAAGAGTGGAAAAAGAGGATGTCTTAAACCTTGAGTAATAGGGGAGGGCATCCTATATTGTTGGATGGCATCTTCCCATAAAAAGGCTTTAATGCCATCATGGGCAGAACAATTCTCACAAGCATGAATAATTTTCTTCCCATATAAAGCAAATAATGGCTTATGGTAAGAAAAGAATGGTGATAATTGAAGATTATTCTAACCATAGAGAGTAATAAGATTGCTCATGGGAAGAAAACCGCTGGAACATAAGATAAAAAGTCTGTCCACCCAAGCATTTTTTAAAGCTATGGGTAGACAGCCGATTTTAAACGAGATGACAGGACATATACATTACCTAAGCCTTTACAGGGATGATAATTAACAACAAAAAAGGACCGAAGAGCACATGCTTTTCGGTCCTTGTGTTACAACCACTTTTTACATTAATAATTTAACTTTTATTGTCTAGTATAATCTATACAAAAAAATTAAAATGATTCATGCGAGGATTATAACTTTACTACATTAGCAGCCTGAGGTCCTTTTTCTCCGTTGATAACTTCGAATTCAACCTTGTCGCCTTCGTCTAATACTTTGAAGCCGTCCATCTGTAATGCTGAGAAGTGTACGAATACATCATTTCCTTCCTCATCTGAGATGAAACCGAAACCTTTTTTCGCATTAAACCATTTTACTGTTCCGTTCATTGATATTGCCTCCTAAAATACTTATAAAATAAATGTAACTTAACACGTAAACTCTACCATATAAATGCAATTTTGTCAAACTTATATTTCATTCCATACTTGTTTTTTTCTTGAAATGGCTATACTATAAATGAAGAGTATTACCATGTATATTTAAAAAAAAGAAACGGAGAGAAGCATGATTAATTTTCCAGGTTCATATGAGTTAATTTTCGAAAATAATTTATCGGATATCGGAAGTATGGGATATCTGTTAAGACATAAAAAAAGCGGTGCGAGAATATCGATTATTGCAAATGATGACGAAAATAAAGTTTTTTCAGTTGGCTTCAGAACACCGCCGGCTGATTCTACCGGAGTTGCACATATTATTGAGCATTCCGTTCTTTGTGGTTCGGAAAAATATCCGGTAAAGGATCCTTTTGTAGAGCTTGTAAAAGGCTCGCTCAATACATTTCTTAATGCAATGACATATTCGGACAAGACGGTATATCCGGTTGCAAGCTGCAATGATGCGGACTTTGCAAACCTTATGGGCGTATATCTTGATGCCGTATTTTTCCCGAATATTTATGACAAGAAAGAGATATTTTTACAGGAAGGATGGCACTATGAGATGGAAAATGAGGAGGCTCCTCTGACCATTAACGGTGTTGTATATAATGAGATGCGCGGAGTATTTTCTTCGGCGGACCAGCTTCTTGCAAGACTTGTTGAAAAGGCATTGTTCCCTGATAATGCATACAGCAATGAATCAGGCGGAGAGCCTTCAGAGATTCCGAACCTTACCTATGAAGGATTTCTTGATTTTCATAGAAAATATTATCATCCGTCAAACAGCTATATTTATCTCTATGGAAATATGGATGTAGAAGACAGACTTAGTTTCCTCGATAAAGAATATTTGAGCAAGTTTGATGCGATAGAAGTTGATTCAGAGATAGCATACCAGAAGCCATTTTCAGAGACTGCGTATGTAACAGAAAATTATTCTGCGCAGAGTGATGCAGAAAAGTCATATCTCAGTTATAACTGCGTGGTTGACACATCACTTAACCTTATGTTCCAGGTTGCATTCCAGGTGCTTTCATATGCGCTTGTTCAGGTTCCGGGTGCACCGCTTAAGAAAAAAATAATGGATCTTGGTATCGGCGAGGACATAAGCTGCTCATATGACGGTGAGATATATCAGCCTGTATTTAGTATTGTGCTGAAAGAAGCCGACAGCAGTAGAACTAAGGAATTTGTTGACGCAATTACTTCTGAGCTTGAGAGGATTGTGAAAGAAGGTATTGACAAGGATTCGCTTAGAGCTGCCATTGCAGGATATGAATTCCGTTACCGCGAGGCTGATTACGGAAGATATCCTAAGGGACTTATGTATGGACTTGCATGTATGCAGAGCTGGCTTTACGATGAAAATGAGCCGTTCTCTCAGGTTATGTTAAATGATGTATATAAGAAGTTAAAAGAGCTTATTGATACAGATTATTATGAGAAACTCATTAAGGACTATATTCTTGATAATCCTCACAAGGCAATTGTAAGTGTGCTTCCTGAGGTGGGGCTTAGCAGAAAGATTGATGCAGAACTTGAAAAGAAACTTGAGGATTACAAGAAGGCGTTATCAGGAAATGAGATAAAAGATATTGTAAAGATGACAGAGCATCTTCATGCTTATCAGGAGATGTCTGACACACCTGAAGCACTTGAAACCATACCTATGCTTTCAGTAGATGATATAAAAAGAGAGATAAGCACAATTCCTACATGTGAAAAGACATGTGGTACCACACCGGTACTTTATCATGATATAAGAACAAACGGAATTGCATACACCATCATGTCTTATGATGTGAAAGAGTACAAAGAATATATACAGTATATTAACCTTTTAACATATATACTCACATATGTTGATACAAAAAATTATGATTATCTTGGTTTGTCAAATGCGATTAACCTTCATACCGGAGGTCTTCAGATTAATCAGGCTGTAACGGCAAAGAGTAAAGATGATTATGCGCTGACATGCGAAGTGTGTTTTTCAGCATTATATGACGAGCTTTCAGAAGCATTTAAGCTTGTTCATGAGGTGCTTATAGGTTCAGTGATAAACGACAAAAAGAGACTTAAAGAAATAATACAGGAGGCTCGTGCAGAGGCAAGGGCATCTATTGAGGCAACAGGTAATCTTACAACTGTAGAACGAGCACTTTCCTACATTTCTGAGACTGCATATTACCAGGGGCTAATTGGTCAGGTAGGCTTTTACAGATTCCTCGATAAGCTATATAATGACTTTGATGAATGTGCTGACAACCTTATTGACATACTTGAAAAACTGGTCGGATGTATATTTGATAAAGAAAAACTTCTTATAAATATTACAGCTGATGAAGAGGGATATCAGGTATTTGAAAAAGAATACTTATCATTTGAAAATAGTATTCCGGTAAAACACGTTGAACTTCCAAAGAGTGAAGATACAGCCGAAGCATTTGAAAAGGTTGCAAAAAAACTTAACGAAGGATTTAAGACATCAGGAAAGGTTCAGTATGTGGCAAGAGGAGGAAACTTCATTTCTAAAAAACCATATACAGGAAGTCTTCATGTATTAAAAACGATACTCAGCTATGATTATCTGTGGCTTAAGATAAGACTGCAGGGCGGAGCTTACGGTGCAATGTGCGGATTTGCGAGAAGCGGAAATTCATACTTTGTTTCATACAGGGATCCAAACTTGCGAGAAACCAATGCTGTTTATGATTCTATTCCGGATTATCTGGAAAGCTTTGACGCAAACGAGCGTGAAATGACAAAGTATATAATCGGAACAATGAGTGGAGTAGATGCACCTGCGACACCGCGTATAAAAGGCAGAACCGCATATACGAGATATCTTTCGGGCTTTTCGGATGAAAAAAGACAGAAAGAGCGTGATGAGATTCTTGCAACCGATGCGGCGAAGGTACGCGAGCTTGCAGAATATGTGCGTGCAATCCTTGATGATGAATGTATTTGTGTTGTTGGTGGAGCGGATAAGATTGAAAGCTGCAGTGACATGTTTGAAAATGTAAAGGAACTGTTGTGATATAGAATTATATACGATACAGAAAGGTAAAAATTATGATGAATCCAAATTTTAAATCAGGTTTTGTGGCACTTATCGGAAGACCAAACGTTGGTAAGTCAACACTTATGAACAGACTTATCGGACAGAAAATTGCGATAACATCAAGTAAGCCGCAGACAACAAGAAACAGAATCCAGACAGTATATACCGGCGAGGAAGGGCAGATCATTTTCATTGATACGCCCGGAATACATAAAGCGAAAAATAAGCTTGGCGAATACATGGTAAATGTTGCTGAGAATACATTAAGGGATGTTGATGTTATACTCTGGCTTGTTGAGGCGTCTGATTTTATAGGTGCCGGAGAAAGACATATTGCAGAGGTGCTAGGTAAAGTTACTACACCGGTTATCCTTGTAATTAACAAGATTGATAAGGTGAAGAAGGAAGAGATACTTACATTTATCGATGCATACAAAGACATACATGAGTTTGCTGCGATAGTACCTCTTTCTGCACTTAAGGGTGAGAATACGGAATCACTTGTTCCGGAAATTATGAAATATCTCAGTGAAGGTCCTATGTACTATGATGAAGATACTATCACCGACCAGCCTGAGAGACAGATAACAGCCGAGATAATCCGTGAAAAGGCACTTAGGAATCTTGATGATGAGATACCTCACGGAATAGCTGTGGCCATTGACATAATGAAGGAGAGAAAAGGCAGAAATATTATCGATATTGATGCGACGATTATTTGTGAACGTAATTCGCACAAAGGTATAATAATCGGAAAACAGGGCGTCATGTTAAAGAAAATCGGAACCGAAGCCCGCAAGGATATAGAAGCCATGCTTGGTATTAAAGTTAATCTGAAATTGTGGGTTAAAGTAAAAAAAGACTGGCGTGACAGTGATTTCCTTTTAAATAATTTTGGTTATAACAAATCTGACAATTGTTGAATATGAAATCATACATACGGAAAACCTATTATTGAGGGCAGAAAATGCCTATCATATAATAGGGAGACAGTATGATGAAAAAAGATGCATTTTGGAAAAGGTTTGAATCTACAGGAAGAATCAGTGATTATCTTGAATACGCCTGCACACTTGAAGAGGATACAGATAATCTTGTAATCGGAGATCCGATTCCGGAGCAGCAAAATGTTATTCTTCCGGGTTACGATGAGAGATATAGAATATATTAAAAGAGGGGTTCTTCATATATGACACCACAGTCATTTGTTGGGATGGTAATATCATCACAGAATATTGGAGAAACTGACAGAAGAATAGTGTTACTCACCAGGGAAAGAGGCAGAATATCTGCATTTGCAAGAGGAGCAGTTAAACCAAAAAATCCTTTGGTTTCTGCTACCCAGCCTTTTACCTTTGGTGAGTTTTACGTTTATCCAGGAAAAGATTCTTATACGGTTACGGGAGCTGAGATATCTAAGTATTTTGATTTTGCAAGAAAAAGCCTGGACAAATATTATTACGCATCATACATGTGTGAGCTTGCCGCTTACTACACGAGGGAGAATCTTGATGCGGAGGATGTACTTCTTTTGCTCTACCAGTCATTTCGTGCGCTTGAAAAGGATACGATTGAAAATGAGCTTATAAGATACATATATGAGTGGAGAATGCTTCTTATAAACGGAGAAGTTCCGGATGTATATACCTGCAGGGGATGTGGGAAAAACTGTGAAAATGAGCCGTATTATTTTTCGGTAAAACGACATGGTATTTTATGTCAGGACTGTCTGAATGGTGAAAGAGGTGACAGCACGGCAATTCAGCTTAGAAATGCAACAGTATATACGCTCAGATTTATTTTGTCATCTCCGCTTAAGACACTTTATACCTTCAGGGTAAGTGAGGAAGTTCTTGCGGAAATACGCAGAATAACAGATGAATACATAAAGGCAAACCGAAATTACAAGTTCAATTCATTATGGTTTCTTACAATGGATCAAAATGAATAACAAATAGAACTTGAAAAAAATATATATGAATAGTACAATATACACCAAAAGTGTCGAAATTCAGAAAGGAATCAGAAAAATGGAAAAGACAATGGAAAAAATAGTAGCTCTGTCAAAGTCAAGAGGTTTTATATATCCTGGTTCAGAGATATATGGCGGACTTGCTAACACATGGGATTACGGTAATCTCGGTGTTGAGCTTAAGAATAATGTTAAGAATGCATGGTGGAGCAAGTTCATCCGTGAGAATCCATACAACGTAGGTGTTGACTGTGCGATTCTTATGAACCCACAGACATGGATTGCTTCAGGACATCTCGGAGGATTTTCAGATCCTCTTATGGATTGTAAAGAGTGTCACGAAAGATTCCGTGCAGATCAGCTTATTGAGAACTATATGAAGGAAAATGGCATCACTCCGGAAGGTTCTGTTGATTCATGGTCACATGAGCAGATGAAAGAGTACATAGATGAGCATAATATTGACTGTCCTTCATGTGGAAAGCATAACTTCACTGATATCAGAGAGTTTAATCTTATGTTTAAGACGTTCCAGGGTGTTACTGAGGATGCTAAGAATATTGTGTATCTTCGTCCTGAGACAGCACAGGGAATATTCGTAAACTTTAAGAACGTTCAGAGAACATCAAGAAAAAAGATTCCATTTGGTATCGGACAGATTGGTAAGTCATTCAGAAATGAGATTACACCTGGTAACTTTACATTCAGAACAAGAGAGTTTGAGCAGATGGAGCTTGAGTTCTTCTGTGAGCCTGGAACAGACCTTGAGTGGTTTGCATACTGGAAACAGTTCTGTATTGACTGGCTTAAGAATCTTGGTATTAAAGATGACGAGATGCGTTATCGTGACCATGATGCAGAAGAGCTTTCATTCTATAGTAATGCTACTACAGATATCGAGTTCTTATTCCCATTCGGTTGGGGCGAGCTTTGGGGTATAGCTGACAGAACAGACTATGACCTTACACAGCATCAGAATGTATCTAAAGAAGATATGAGCTACTTTGATGATGAGAAGAAAGAAAAGTATGTTCCATATGTTGTTGAGCCTTCACTTGGTGCAGATCGTGTAACACTTGCATTCCTTTGCAGTGCATATGATGAAGAGGAAATTGGAGAAGGAGATGTACGTACAGTACTTCATTTCCATCCTGCACTTGCACCTGTTAAGGTTGGTATACTTCCGCTTTCAAAGAAACTTTCTGAGCCTGCTTCAAAAATATACGCAGAGCTTTCAAAGAAATGGAACTGCGAATTTGATGACAGAGGAAACATCGGAAAGCGTTACCGCAGACAGGATGAGATAGGAACACCATTCTGCGTAACATACGACTTTGATTCAGAAGAAGACGGATGCGTTACAGTACGTGACCGTGATACAATGGAACAGGAAAGAATTAAGATTACTGACCTTGTAGCTTATCTTGAAGAGAAGATGGCGTTCTAATAATATTGTGATAATTTGTACGAAGAAGCTGTCGCTATAGAGCGGCAGCTTTTTTAGGTTCCGAGGCTAAGGGATTTTGTTGGTTGGATAAGGGGCAGATGTCCTACTAAATTGACTGTAAGCTTCGTATAGTAGGGTGTTTTTTTGTCTTCTTGTCCTAACAAACCAACTATAGCCTTCAATTAATAGGGCGTCCAACTGGTTTTTTGTCCTAATAAACAAACTATAGCCTTCGATTAGTAGGGCGTTCAACTGGTTTTTTGTCCTAACAAACCAACTATAGCCTTCGATTAGTAGGGCATCCAACTGGTTTTTTGTCCGACTAAACCGGCTAGCTCCTTCATATAGTGGGACGTCTCGTTGTTTTTTCACCCTACCCAAAAAACAAAACGAGTATTCAGTAGGATAGATTCCCAAATTCAATCTCTTGCCTATAAAAAAACACTTCCGACAGAATGAACTGCCGGAAGTGTTTTTTATTCTTATTAATTCATATTCAAATAATTAAATTACTCATCTTTATCATCATTGATAATAGCACCAACTTTAAATTCGCGGCCTTCTTTTATCCATGAACGATACTCAGCTGTTGCAGCGAAGAGAACATCACCTGATGAGTTTATTGCAGTTTCAAGAGAATCCTGAACAACTCCGATTATCATTCCGATGGCAACTACCTGCATTGATATATCCTGGCCTACACCGAATAATGAACAAGCCATAGGGATAAGAAGGAGTGAACCTCCTGCAATACCTGAAGCACCGCATGCTCCGAGAGTTGCAAGGAAGCTGAGTAAAAGTGCTGTAGGCATATCGACTGAAATTCCCATTGTATGAGCAGTAGCAAGTGCCATAACTGTAATTGTAACGGCAGCGCCGTCCATGTTTATAGTTGCACCGAGTGGAAGTGATACAGAATACATATCTTTATCAAGTCCGAGTCTCTTGCAAAGGTTCATATTTACCGGGATGTTAGCAGCAGAACTTCTGGTGAAAAATGCTGTAATACCGGATTCGCGGAGACATCTTAAAGCAAGTGGATATGCATTTCTCTTTAATGCTATACTTGCAATGATAGGATCGATAACAAGTGCTACAATTAACATTGCACTAACAAGTACAAGAAGAAGCTTTCCGTAATCCTTAAATATTCCAAGTCCGTTTTCTGAAACTGTAGTATATACAAGACCGAGAATACCGATAGGAGCACAACTGATAATCCATTTTACAATCTGTGATACGGCATCAGAAACACTTACAAGTGCATTTTTTACTGATGCAGAAGCACGATGCATTGCAATGCCAAGAAGTATAGCCCATGCAAGTATGCAAAGGTAATTTGCATTAGCAAGTGCTGTTATAGGATTGGAAACAATGTTATTAAACATGTTAATAAGTACGTCTGCAATTGAGCTAGGAATAGCATCAGTCTGATATGCATCAAGATTAAGTGTTAAGTTTACAGGGAACAGGAAACTTGCAATAACTGCAACAAGTGCTGCAAGAAGAGTACTTGTAAGATAAAGAATAATAACGGTTTTGAACTTGTGTCCAAAGCCACCTGTAGTATTTGCAATTGAACTTAATACAAGAACAAAGACAAGAATTGGTGCAACAGACTTTAAGGCGCCTACAAATAATGTTCCGAAAAGTCCTATTACCGACGCTCCCGGAACGGTAAGGCCTAATATTATACCAATTATAATACCGATGACTATTCTGGAAATAAGGGTTGTTTTTTTCCAAAGTTTAACTACTTTTGACATGTGATTTCCTCCTGTAATGTTATGTTAATCTATATTTTAATATAAAAAAATGATGCTGTAAATAATCTACAGCATCACTTTTTTTAAATATTAATTACTATTGATAATAGTATGATCTGAACTTCCAGTCTGCCGTAACATACGGAACGTCATCATATGACTTATGATCAGGAGTCTCATATCTGTATGTTGGTCCATATATAGTTGAGAATGTTGTAGCACCTACTTCAATTGACTCGTATATTTCTTTTACAGCAACTACATTTCCTGCTGCATCTCTAAAGAATACAGTTCCAACGATATATGATTTATATCCGGATGAATTTACATTAGTAAGAACAATATCCCCATCCGCATTTCTCTGTCCGTTAACGGTAACCATTGGAGTGTTATATGTTCTGTAAGATTTATCCTGTGTTACAGAAACGCTTACGGTTGATAAATTAGCATCTATAAGAGCACAATTAGAACTTAATTCATACATATCATAGAATGATGCACCTGGTTCAAGATCGTATGTATAGAATTCATATGTATCTACAGGAGCTCCGTTTGCATCAGATAATAATGCGCTGATCTTAACCTTAGGAATAGCAGTTGAGTTATTGTTAGTAACTGTAAATAATATCTGTCCGCTTGCAAGTTTCTGCTTCTGAACAGCAACATTTGCTGCAAGAGCATTGTTTGCAATAGCTATATCCTGTGGGCTAGGAGTAGCAGTAGTTACAGGTACGTTGAATGAAGGGTTAGTAATAGAATTCTTTTTCTTCTTTACAACAATTGTACAATAAAAAACTTTTGCACTACCCTGTTTTGCAGTAATCTTAGCCTTACCTTTTTTCTTAGCTTTAATCTTGCCTTTTTTGTTTACAGATGCAACTTTTTTCTTAGATGAAGTCCATTTTACCTTTTTTGATGTTCCCAAAAGGCTTAATTTCATAGTCTGTCCGACATACATAGTAACCTTTTGTCCCTTTGAAACCAAAATGGCATCAGTTTCAGCTGGTATGGCAAATACAGATGTCATAACCATAACAAGAGCGAGTGCCATAACTAATAACTTTTTAATTTTTCTCATTATTAATCCCCTTTTCTAATTTTTCGTGTAAATAATATCATACATATTTTATTTATTCAACTAATAAATAAAACAAATATCTTGTATTGACAAAAAATCAGTTTTGGAACATTATTGAAAAAAACAAAAGGATAATTGATAACATGAAAAAACTTGCATGGTTATTTGTGCTTATGTCAGGGATTCTCTGGGGCACTATTTCAATTTATATAAAGAAGCTTAATCAATATAATTTAGATGCTATGGATATCGTGGCAATACGTGCTGTGTTCACGGCAGTAATATTATTTGCAGGCTTGTTGTTTTACGACAGAAAGCTGCTTAAGATACGTGTGAGAGATATCTGGTGTTTTGTCGGAACAGGAATATTAAGTATAGTATTTTTTAATTATTGTTATTTTAGTGCCATAACGATGATTCCGGTATCTGTTGCGGCGATACTTTTGTATACGGCACCGGCATTTGTGCTTGTAATGTCGGCTGTACTTTTCTCGGAAAAAATAAATTTATATAAGATAGTAATTATTTTTATTGCAATTTGTGGCTGCGGACTTGCATCGGGAATAGCGTCAGGTATCAGCAGTGTGAATACAACCGGAATTCTTTTCGGGCTGGGTGCGGGCTTTGGATATGCGCTGTATTCGATATTTAGCAGATATGCTTTGAATCGTGGTTATAAGAGCATGACGATTACATTTTATACTTTCTTATTTGCCTCGATTGCATCTGTTCCGTTGGTTGGAACGACAGGAGTAGAACATATAGTTTCCATATGTGTTTCAGATAATTTTATGCTTTTATTTTATATAGTATTTGCTCTGATGAGTACGGTTCTGCCATACATTTTATATACAACGGGACTGCTTTATATGGATAACAGCAGAGCTTCCATAATAGCATCCATAGAACCGGTGACTGCAACTATTGTCGGATTTGTGGTATTTAGGGAAATGATTTCACCGGCACAGATTATTGGTGCGCTACTTGTAATTGCAGCGATGGTGGCGGCAGGATATAAGAGTGAAAAATAAAACCTCATTTTGACTATTGAAAAACAGGATACAAACAGTTATAATGACATAAGTTGAATAGAAAGTCTTCAGGGCGAGGTGCAAGTCCTCACCGGTGGTACAGCCCACGAGCCTCAGATGATGAGGCATGATTCGGTGCAATTCCGAAGCCGACAGTATAGTCTGGATGGAAGAAGATGAGATGAGTCATGCATGACATGCATAGCTTATATTTTTTGATTGTGATATTACACGCCCTGAACTATTTTGTTTCAGGGCGTTTTTCTATAAAGGAGACTGACAGCGATGCATGATGATAATTATTATATGAGCCGGGCGATAGAGCTGGCAAAGCAGGCTACGGGATTTACAACTCCTAATCCGCTTGTCGGTGCAGTTATCGTAAAAGATGACAGGATTATTGCAGAAGGATTACACAGAAAATACGGAGAGCTTCATGCAGAAAGGGATGCGCTTTCCGTATGCAAAGAGTCTGCAGAGGGAGCAACTTTATATGTTACGCTTGAACCTTGCTGTCATCATGGAAAGCAGCCTCCGTGCGTGGATGCGATTATAGAAGCCGGTATAAGCAGAGTTGTTGTCGGTTCGCCTGATCCTAATCCTTTAGTAGCAGGAAAAGGAAATAAGATACTTCGTGCACACGGCATACAGGTGGATGAAGATGTGATGCGCAAAGAATGCGATGCAATAAATTATGTATTTTTACATTATATAACAACCGGGCTTCCGTATGTTGTAATGAAGTATGCCATGACTATGGATGGAAAGATAGCGGCGTATACAGGAGACTCAAAGTGGGTCACAGGCGAAGAAGCAAGATATAATGTGCATGAAGACAGACATCGTTATACCGCGATTATGGCAGGCATAGGAACAGTTCTTGCAGATAATCCTAGTCTTACATGCAGAATAGAAGGAAAAAAGAATCCAATCCGAATCATTTGTGATTCAAAACTTAGGATTCCACTAAGTTCTACTTTGGTAGAAACGGCAAATGAAGTAAGAACCATAATTGCAACCTGTGTGTCTGATGAGGAAAAATATAAGCCATATATTGACAAGGGTTGTGAGATGTTATTTACAAATGAAAAGGATGGCCGCGTCGATTTGAATGAACTTATGGTAAGCCTTGGCAAAATGCGAATTGACAGTATACTTCTTGAAGGTGGTGGAACGCTTAACTGGTCAGCACTTAATTCAGGGATAGTAAACCGCGTCCAGACATATATTGCACCAAAGATTATCGGAGGAGAATGTGCACCGTCCGCAGTCAGAGGATGTGGCTTTAAAAAAATGAGCGAGGCAATTAAGCTTACGAATACAAGTGTAAGAAAGCTTGGCGATGATTATCTTATAGAGAGTGAAGTGATTAAATGTTCACAGGAATAATTGAAGAAAAAGGTACAATAATTACAGTTAAAAAGGGAGCGCATTCAGCAGTGCTTAAGATATCTGCGAAAGAGGTTCTTGGCGATGCACGCATAGGCGATAGTATAGCGGTAAACGGAGTGTGTCTTACAGTAACGCATATTACTGATTCTTCATTTGAAGCAGATGTTATGCATGAGACACTTAACAGAACTTCACTTTCAGCACTTTCCGGAGGCAGTAAGGTCAATCTTGAACGTGCGATGGCAGCAGGCGGAAGGTTTGGAGGGCATATAGTATCCGGTCATGTAGACGGAACAGGAACGATAAAAAGTATTACAAGAGATGATAATGCCATATGGTACAAAATCAGTGCAAAAAAAGAGATACTCAGATACATTGTTGAAAAAGGTTCTATTGCAATTGACGGTATAAGTCTTACGGTAGCAAAAGTGAGTGATACGGATTTTTCAGTATCAGTTATACCACACACCTCAAGTGTAACGACACTTGGCGACAGAAAAGTCGGAGACATTGTTAATCTTGAAAATGACATAATCGGTAAATATGTCGAAAAGCTTATGAAATCTGCCGATGCGGAAACAGACAGCAAAAAAAGCTCAGGAATAACAATGGAATATCTTATAAGTAACGGATTTTAGAAAGGAGTTACATTATGTGTTCATTTAATACAGTTGAAGAAGCATTAAAGGATCTCAGAGAAGGAAAGATAATAATTGTAACGGATGATGAAGGTCGTGAAAATGAAGGCGATTTTATATGTGCCGCAGAACATGCCACAACAGAAAACATCAACTTCATGGCAAAATACGCAAAGGGACTTATCTGTATGCCAATGTCTGAGGATATTGCATTAAGACTTTCACTTCCACAGATGGTCACACACAATACAGACAATCATGAAACTGCATTTACCGTGTCAATAGACCATGTTGATACAACAACCGGAATATCTGCCGCAGAGCGTTCGCTTACAGCAATGAAGTGTGCGGATGAAACATCGGGGCCACTTGATTTTAGAAGACCGGGACACATGTTTCCGCTTCTTGCAAAGAAAAACGGTGTGCTTGAAAGACCGGGACATACGGAAGCCACAGTTGATCTTCTCAGACTTGCAGGACTTAAAACATGTGGTATATGTTGTGAGATAATGCGCGAAGATGGAACTATGATGAGAACCCCTGAGCTTTATGAGCTTGCAAAGAAGTGGGGAATGTCATTTATTACAATCAATGATTTAAAGGATTACCGTAAGAGAACAGAGATTCTTGTAGAGAAAAAGAGTCAGACGGTTCTTCCGACAAAGTACGGCACATTTAAAGCTTACGGATATGTAAATAAACTTAACGGAGAGCATCACGTTGCACTTGTAAAAGGTGATATCGGTGACGGGGAAAATGTACTTTGCAGAGTTCACTCGGAATGCCTTACCGGAGATGCATTTGGTTCATTAAAGTGTGACTGCGGCGAGCAGCTTGCAAGTGCGCTTACCCAGATTGAAAAAGAAGGAAGAGGAATTCTTCTTTATATGAGACAGGAAGGAAGAGGAATCGGTCTTATTAATAAGCTTAGGGCATATGAGCTGCAGGAAAAAGGAATGGATACATTGGATGCAAACCTTGCGCTCGGATTTGCCGGAGACTTAAGAGAATATTACATCGGTGCACAGATATTAAGGGATATCGGAGTAAAATCATTAAGACTTCTTACAAACAACCCTGACAAGGTATATCAGCTTAAGGATTACGGACTTTCCATAACAGAGCGTGTGCCGATTCAGGTAGCGGCAACCGATTATGACCTTAATTACCTTAAAACAAAGCAGATAAGAATGGGACACATTCTGGATTATAAATAAACAAAGTAAATATTTCACAGGAGGATTTTAAAATGAACGTAATTGAAGGAAAAGTAGTATCAACCGGGATGAAAGTAGGTATTGTTGCATCAAGATTTAACGAGTTTATTACAAACAAACTCGTGGGCGGTGCCGTAGACGGACTTGTGAGACATGACGTAAAAGATGAAGATATCGATGTTGCATGGGTTCCGGGTGCGTTTGAGATTCCTATCATTGCAAAGAAAATGGCAGACAGCGGCAAATATGATGCAGTAATCTGTGTAGGTGCCGTAATAAGAGGAAGCACAAGCCATTATGATTATGTATGCAGTGAGGTTTCAAAGGGAATAGCTCAGGTTTCAATGTCAAGTGATATTCCTGTTATGTTTGGAATACTTACTACAGATACAATAGAGCAGGCCATTGAGAGAGCAGGAACTAAGGCAGGAAACAAGGGTTACGATTGTGCACTTGGTGCAATTGAAATGGTAAACCTTATAAGAAACCTTTAATCAATATACGAATAATCTTTCTTAATAATACAGATACTTATATGAATAAATAAATTTGGAGGTTTATTCATGGTATCTATATGGGAAAAGACCGTAACCATACCAAATCGTGAAATGCTTCAGGGAGATTACAACACAGATGTACTTGTTATCGGTGCCGGACTTGCAGGTATTCTTACGGCTTACAAATTACAGAAACATGGCAGAAGGGTTATTGTAGTTGATTCAGGGCGTATTTTTGGAGGACAGTCAAAAAATACAACTGCGAAGATTACAAGCCAGCACGGTCTTATATACGAAAAACTTGCAAAACAGTACGGATATAAGACTGCTGCGTTATATGCAAAAGCGAATGAAGGCGCTATAGCAGGATATGCCGACATTATAAAATCAGAGGACATAAAATGTCATTTTGAAAATGTGCCGGTATATTTATATTCCAGATATACTGACGTAATATTGAAAAAAGAAAGATGTATCGCAGAAAAGCTTGGTATAAAATCATCATTTGTTACGGAAACGGAGCTTCCGTTTGAGGTAAAGGGTGCCGTTCGTTTTGATGAGCAAGCGCAGTTTAATCCAATGGAATTTGTCAAAAATATAGCGTCGAGTCTTGAAATATACGAAAATACTGAAGTAAAAAAAGTAAGAGGGAAATGTGCATTTACAAATGCAGGAACGATCTATGCTAAAAAGATTGTTTTTGCGTCACATTTTCCTTTTCCTGTTGTTCCGGGGTTTTATTTTGCTAGACAGCATCAGGAAAGAAGCTATGTAGCAGCGGTAAAAGGCGTTAAAAATGTAAACGGAATGTATTACGGAATTGATAAGAACAGTCTTTCGTTCAGGGATTATGAAGATATGGTAATCATTTCGGGAGAGGGAAGACGGACCGGAGAAAATATGTGTATAAAAAATGCCGATGCACTTAAGAAAAAAATAAACAGGATTTTCCCGGGATGTGAATATACTGCCGTATGGTCCGCACAGGATGTAATCACACATGACGGGCTTCCTTTTATAGGAAGATTCAGCATTTTCGAGCCGGACTGGTATGTTATAACAGGTGCAGCAAAATGGGGTATGACTACCATGTATACGGCATCAGATTTAATATGCGACATGATATGTGGTAAGGAAAATCAGTACAGCAAATTATATACACCTATGCGTTTTCATTTGTCCGCAGCATATAAAAACATGTTTAAAGACTATGCCATAAGCACAAAGGAATATATAAGCGGACTGTGCGGTGAAAAGAAAAGATGTACTCATATGGGCTGTGCACTTCATTATAATAAGAGTGAACGCGTGTGGGAGTGTAGGTGCCACGGCTCGAGATATGATAAGGACGGAATTGTTATTGACAATCCTGCAACGGATGACTTCTCATAATATTTATTATATGTTATAATGCTTCCGAATTCATTTTTCGGAGGATACATTATGGGACATATAGTTTGTTTCGGAGATTCTAACACATGGGGCCTCTGGCCTGAGGGCATGGGACGTTATGATAAAGATACAAGATGGCCGGGCATTCTAAGAAACACATTTGACGAGAACAAGTATCTTATAGTAGAGGAAGGTCTTAACGGCCGTACGGCAAATGAGATTGATGAGGACGAGCCATACCTTAACGGAATGGATTATGCGGAGGCGTGTCTTTTATCACACAGATGTATAGATATTCTTATTGTTATGCTTGGTAACAATGATATAAAGGCAAGATACGGAAAAAATGCAGAGCAGGTTGCCGACAGCATAGAAGGACTTGTAAAACACATGCAGCGCGTTCTTAATGAGAAGCAGCCGGAGCCGTATTCGGTTATACTCATTTCGCCAAAGGGATTAGATGAGAGAATACTTGGTGACGGAACATTTGATGAGGAATCCATTGCAAAATCACATGAGCTTGGAAGTTATCTTTCCGAGCGTGCAAAAAAGGCAGGATGGTATTTTGTAGATGCCGATATTCCTGAGGTCGGACTTTCCTGTGACGGACTTCATCTTGCAAAAAGCGGACATGCAAAGATAGCTGAAATGGTCATTGAAATTATAGAGCAGATTTCGTGTTGACAAATCAATGATGCCAATGTAAACTTTATTTGATTTTTGATGATGTATTAATTATATAGAAAAGAGGAATAATATATTATGGCTAAGAAACCAACAGTACTTATGATTCTCGACGGTTATGGTCTTAACTACAATTCAGACGGCAATGCTGTTGCGATTGCAAAGACTCCTGTTATGGATAAGCTTATGGCAGAGTGTCCATTTGTAGAAGGAAATGCCAGCGGAATGGCAGTAGGTCTTCCTGACGGACAGATGGGTAATTCAGAGGTAGGACACCTTAATATGGGTGCCGGAAGAATTGTGTACCAGGAATTAACACGTATAACCAAAGAGATTCAGGATGAAACATTTTTTGAAAATGAAGAGCTCCTTAAGGCAATGGAAAATGTTAAGAAGAATAACAGCAGTCTTCATCTTTTCGGACTTTTGTCAGATGGTGGTGTTCATAGTCATATTACACATATGTACGGAGCTATCGAGATGGCTAAGAGATGCGGCATTGAGAATGTATACCTTCACGCATTCCTTGACGGAAGAGATACTCCGCCACAGTCTGCAGCAGATTATATGCAGCAGATGGTTGATAAGATGGCAGAGATAGGAGCAGGAAAAGTTGCTACTATATCAGGCCGTTATTATGCAATGGACAGAGATAATAACTGGGACAGAGAAGAAAAAGCTTATCTGGCTCTTACTAAGGGCGAGGGAGTTAAGGAAACTGACGCTGTTCAGGCTATTAAGAATTCATATGCAAATGAAGTTACAGACGAGTTCATGCTCCCTACAGTTATAGTAGAGAACGGTGAGCCTGTAGCTACTATTAAGGATGGAGATTCAGTTATTTTCTGTAACTTCAGACCTGACAGAGCAAGAGAGATAACAAGAGCTTTCTGTGCAGATGATTTTGACGGGTTTGCAAGAGAGAAGAAGCTTGATCTTGTATATGTATGTTTCACAGAATATGATGTGACTATTCCTAATAAGCTTATTGCTTTTAAGAAGGTTGAAGTAACTAATACATTTGGTGAATATCTTGCAGCTAACAATATGAAGCAGGCAAGAATTGCTGAGACAGAGAAGTATGCTCATGTTACATTCTTCTTCAATGGTGGAGTTGAGGCTCCAAATGAGGGAGAGACAAGAATACTTGTAGATTCACCAAAATATGTTCCGACATATGATAAGAAACCGCGTATGAGTGCTTTCACAGTATGTGATGAAGTATGTAAGGCAATTTCAAGCGGAGAGTATGATGTAATAATTACTAACTTTGCGAATCCTGATATGGTAGGACATACAGGAGTACTTGAATCAGCAGTTGAAGCTATAGAAGTTATTGATAAATGTGTAGGCGAAGTTGTTTCAATGGTAGAAGAAGTTGGCGGACAGATGTTCATTTGTGCAGACCACGGAAATGCAGAGCAGCTTGTAGATTACGAGACAGGCGAACCGTTTACGGCACATACAACTAATCCGGTTCCGTTCATTCTTGTAAACTATGATAAGGATTACACATTAGCAGAGGGCGGATGCCTTGCTGATATCGTACCTACACTCATTGAGATGATGGGTATGGCACAGCCTGCTGAAATGACAGGAAAATCACTTCTTATTAAGAAATAAAAAAAGTGGTTGAAATCTTGTACTTTGTATGTTAAACTATCCGTTGTGCAGTTTAGATTTGTTAGGAGGATTATTATGTTACCTGTTATAAGAACAATTGTTACAGTAGTATATATATTGATAGCTATAGCACTTATAGGTGTTATTCTTCTTCAGGAAGGCAAGTCAGCAGGACTTGGTGCTATTAGTGGCGCTGCAGAGACATATTGGGGAAAGAATAAAGGAAGATCAATGGAAGGCGGACTTTTGAAGTCAACTTATGCATTAGGTGCACTTTTCATAGTTATGTCACTTGTATTGAATCTTAATTGGTAAAATGTAAATTACTAAGCCCCCTTGTCGAACAAGGGGGTTATTTTTTTGTCATTTTAATATGGAGATTTGTATGGGAAAAAAGAAACGGAAAGTTAACACCTGTATAGGTACATTTTCACAGGCAAAAGGCGGTTACGGTTTTGTCATATGTGATGATGACGGGGATGATATATTTATAAAAGAAAAAGATACTGCCGGTGCAATGCATGGAGACATTGTTGAGGCGGCTATTTCTGATGCAAAATCCGGCAAAAAGCGTGAAGGTGTTATTGTCCACATTGTTGAGCACAAGACTGTGCAGGTTGTGGGAACGGTTGAACGCGGTAAAAACTTTGCATTTGTTATTCCTGATAATTCAAGGATTGGTAAGGACATATTTATTCCTAAGGGAAAACTGGGTGATGCAAAGCACGGGCAGAAGGTTGTCGTTTCGATTATTGATTACGGCGGAAAAGGGAAAAAGAGTCCTGAGGGCGAAGTAATTGATATTTTAGGCTATCCGGATGAAAAGGGAGTGGATATATTATCCATTGCAAAGTCATTTGGCATACCGGAAGCATTTCCTTATGAAGTGATTAAAGAATCCCGTACCATACCAAAAACAATAGAAGATGAAGACATTTCAGACAGAACTGATTTAAGAGATATCGTTACCATAACTATTGACGGAGAGGATGCAAAGGATCTTGATGATGCCGTGTCATTGTCGTATGAAAATGGCGTTTACACTCTTGGAGTTCATATTGCAGATGTGTCACATTATGTTACAGAAGGTAGCCTTCTTAATGAAGAAGCTGTAAACAGAGGGACGAGCGTGTACCTCATAGACAGAGTTGTGCCGATGCTGCCAAAAAGATTGTCAAACGGTATATGTTCGTTAAATGAAAGCGTAGACAGATGCGCCCTAAGCTGCATAATGAAGCTTGATGATGACGGGCATGTAATCGACCATAAAATAGTTGAATCAGTTATAAATGTAAACCACAGAATGACTTATACCTCGGTCAACAAAATAGTTTCAGAGATAAAAGACGAGAAGGAACGCAGAAAATATGCAGATATAGTTCCGATGCTTGAAATGATGAGGGGATTGGCAGAAAAACGTATGCATATACGTGCTGCAAACGGTGCGATTGACTTTGATTTTCCGGAAAGCAAGATAATACTTGATAAAAAAGGGAAACCGATAGCTGTAAAACCGTATGACCGCAACATTGCAACAAGGATGATTGAGGAATTTATGCTTGTTACAAATGAAACGATAGCAGAAGATTATTTCTGGCAGGAGATTCCGTTTGTATACAGAACGCATGAGGCACCGGATTCGGAAAAAATCAGGGAATTATCTGTATTTATAAGCAACTTTGGATTTAAGGTGAAAGCACTTTCGGGAGACATTCATCCGAAAGAAATACAGAAGCTTTTGTCAGTTATAAAAGGCGAGGCTTCAGAAGACCTTATAAGCAGACTTACATTAAGATCCATGAAACGTGCAGAATACACAGTTACTGCTGACGGACATTTTGGACTTGCATCAAGATATTATTGTCATTTCACATCACCTATAAGGAGATATCCTGACCTTATCATTCATAGAATAATAAAAGAAAATCTTCATGGTAAGATGAATCAGGAAAGAATTGAGCATTATAATGAGATACTTCCTGAAATAGCTTCGATGTCAAGCAAGCTCGAAAGAAGAGCAGAGGAAGCCGAAAGAGAAGTGCATAAGCTCAAAAAAGCAGAATATATGCTTGATCATTTGGGAGAAAGCTATACAGGAGTCATATCGGGAGTGACATCATGGGGCATTTATGTAGTGCTTGACAATACGATAGAAGGTATGATAAGACTTGAAGAAATGATAGATGATGATTACACTTATGATGAGGGCAGATATCTTGTGAGGGGACATTATTCAGGAAAAGAATATGCACTTGGAGAGCGTGTGGATATAATTGTGCTCAGGGCATCACTCGAAACAAAGACGATAGATTTCATGCTTGATTATGATAAAATGAGGGAGGAATAAGTATGGGATTTGAACCTTCAAAGCTGATAGCAAATAATAAAAAAGCATATCATGATTATTTTATAGAAGAACAGTATGAAGCAGGAATAGAGCTGTTTGGTACCGAAGTAAAATCGCTCAGAATGGGCAAATGCAGCATAAAAGAATCATTTATCAGAATAGAACATGAAGAAGTTTTTATTTACGGAATGCATATAAGTCCGTATGAAAAGGGCAATATATTTAACAGAGACCCTTTAAGAATAAGAAAACTGTTACTTCATAAAAGCGAAATAAGAAAGATAGTAGGTAAGATAGCACAGAAAGGCTATACACTTGTTCCGCTCAGAGTATACCTTAAAGGAAGTCTTGTAAAAGTTGAGATAGGCCTTGCAAAAGGTAAAAAACTGTATGACAAGAGACAGGATGTTGCAAAAAAAGACATGCGAAGAGAGGCAGAAAGAAGCTTCAAGGCTCAGTCATACAAGATATAGTTGACATCCAAAATACACCTGATATATACTGATATAACATTTTGGGGTAGTAAAGGTTTCGACAGGGTATTGGAAGTTGGAGAAGCAAGCCGTAGGATGATGCGTTAAATCTCACAATAAATATAAACGCTGAAGATAATTTAGCACTCGCTGCCTAATGGCAGCAGTCCGCTCCGGAGCACTCACACTCCGGAATCCGGGCTTCAATAATGTGAGAAACGACACATGCAAAGCTTTGAGCATGCGGGCGTATTTATGAAGCTACTGAAGCAGTGACCATGCCGCTTTGGGCACTGTGGAGGGAATGTAAATAAGCGGATAAGCTTGTAGAAGGACGATGGAAGGTGCTTTGGACGCGGGTTCGATTCCCGCCTACTCCAGTATTTGCGGTAAGGAGGGGCCCATCGAAGATGGGAAGATACCTTATCGCCTGCTTTAAGAACATCAATGAAATTCACCTTTGGATTAGGATTTCGTTGGTGTTTTTTGTTATACTTACATTGAATTTGGCTAATTATTTGCGCCTTGCCCTACTTGGAGAATAAAAATGTTAATTAATCGGATTCCAATGTATTGCTATGTCCTATTAATGTTTATGTAAGTATAGTTTAGTAGGGGTAAAATTAGCTGCTCAGCCCTACTAAAACCAATAATAACCATATTGGTAGGGGTGAAATAGGATAAAATAGAGAAGATCAACCCTACTAGAATTGAAAAAATAGATTTGGATAGGGCAAGAGATCAAAAAAACACCCTACTAATGAAAAGAAAAGCATCACTAGTAGGGCATAGAATGCAAAAGTAGCCCTACTAGTGATTAGAATATTGATTTTTGTAAGGAATATAGAATAAATCTAAATCTCGTCATACTAAATCGAAAGGTTGCAAAAAATCTCGTCCCAACTTTTGGTCATATTTCTCGTCAAAAACTCGCCAAAAATTTTCAATCAAAACATGCAAGAAATATAGTATAATATTCGAATATAATAACATCACTAATAAGATGTTTGTAAACATCTAAAAAATTCTTATTAATACACGGAGGAATGTATTATGACTACAATAAAAGAATCATTAATCAAATTTATGGTAGGAGGGTTCGCACTTGCATGCTTTTTCATGATGCCGGCGGGAACAAAAGCTGCAGTAGATACAACAGCTAATGCAGTATCACCGGGCGCTATTAGCGTGGAGAATATTAAGAAGGATAAGGATGAAGTAAAGGCGTTAGAGAAAATAATAGATGAGCATGTAATAGCTCATGCTTATATTAGAGCAGAAAGAGATGACATTAATAATGAGGAATATTATAAATGGAGTGAAGATGGACATCTTATAAGTATTAATCTTGATGATCTTTATAGTGGTGACGAAATTTCATTTGAGGGATTTCCTGAACTTGAGGAAATATATTGCCAATGGAATGACTTTAAGAAAATTGATATTTCGAAAAATAAGAAATTAATAAAACTGTATTGTAAAGGGAATGAGCTTACAGAAATTGATACAAGTAATAATCCTGAGCTGATGGTACTGCGCTGTCCGTCGAATGAAATTAAATCTCTTGATTTGAAAAACAATAAAAAGCTTATAACACTTGGTGCGAAGTGGAATAATCTTAGTACAATAGATGTAAGTAACAATACATACCTGAAAAAATTATATTTGAAAAATAATGAAATCACAGCGATTGATTTGAAAAATAATACGATGCTTGAAAAGCTTACATTAAGTCATAATAAGTTAAAACAGATTGATTTGAGTAATAACACAAGCCTAAAAAGAATAAACTGCGGCTTCAACCAGCTTACAAAACTGGATCTTTCTAATAACACACTTATTGAAAGAGTAAAATGCAGATCAAATGCAATTACTGACCTGATTCTTAAAGGCTGCAGTAATCTTAAAGACATGGGTTGTTCGAAAAATAAAATTCAGAATATTGATTTGAAAGATACGGTTAAATTGAAATATCTTGTGGCAGGAGAAAATGAAATTGAAAATATTGATTTGTCAAATTGTAGTTCGTTGCGTGAAATAGATTTTCGTAATAATAAGCTGACAACTATTGATGTAAGCAGTCACAGAAATCTCTATAGCTTAAACGTATCAAATAATAAACTTACGTCATTAGATGTTACAAATTGTAAAAAACTTATACGCTTGTATTGTTCTAACAATAAATTGACAGGGAAATTGGATTTATCAAAGACAACCATACTTGGTTATGCAGATTGTTGGAAGAATAATTTACAGGCAATTGATATAACAGGCTGTACAAACCTGGTAGATGATGAAGAATATTATAATATAAACTACGATAAGGGAGTAACAATAATCAAATGATATAATTAATTGATTGAATAAGGGCTTAATAGTATCGGGCTGATGCTATTGGGCCCTTGTTTGGTGTCTTTTTTCTAAACTTCTTATATTTCTAAACATTAACTCCCTAATCTATGTTATAATAAAATTTAATGCAAAACGGCTAAGTTAATATATTTAAAACTAGACCAAGGAGTAAGCAAAGAATGCAAAAAAACGGCGAAGGTATATCTAAAACAAGAGGCATATATTTTTCAAGGCTTATAGTCAGAATTATTATTCTTATTATCGCAATTATGATATTTATATTTGACAGAGATAAATTTAATATTGCAGACGGATGGAAGTTCTTTGATGAATTTTCGCCGTTGCATCTGCTTTGGGGCGTATGGATGTGGGATATGATATTGCAGCTTATTCCTGTAAAAGCCCATATTTCCATAGGTTCGCAAAAGATGTTTAAGTCACTTTTTGTGCCGATAAAAGAAAAGATTAACTATAAAAATTTAAAACAGCACATAAAAGATACAACTGCATCAGCTTACAAGGTAATGATTATTTGGATTGCGCTTACCATTGTATTAAGTATATTGCATATTAACGGAATAATAGATACTGCAGTGATGATTTTAATATCAACATTTTTCTATGTATGCGATTTGATATGCGTACTTATATGGTGTCCGTTCAGACTCATAATGAAGAACAGATGCTGTACAACCTGTAGAATTTTTAACTGGGATCACTTGATGATGTTTTTGCCGATTATTGCAGTAAACAGTTTTTATTCATGGTCGCTTGTCATTTTTTCATTTGTTATATGGCTTGTATGGGAAATATGTGTATTCACATATCCTGAGCGATTTTGGGAAAACAGCAACATGGCACTTCGCTGCTCAGAGTGTACGGACAAGCTTTGCACACAGTACTGCAGAAAACTGAGAAAGTAAGAAAAGAAGTAATTTGTACTTTTTTTGTACACAATTTTATAGTATTCTTAATATTAACTAATGATCTTGGAGGAATTACAGTATGAAGAATTTCGGGAAAAAAGAAATAATAATAACATCCGTAGTGGCGGCAGTTGTTGCAATAGTAGTATTTGTATTAATAATTGTTCTCAGCGGCGGTAAGAATCCGGAACCGGGTGTTGCACATGATTATGAGAAAGCAAAATATATTACACTTGGCGAATACAAGGGAATTGAATTAGATGTGTCAGTCAGTGATGCAGATGTTCAGGAGGAACTGGATTATATTCTTGAAGAATCAGAATCTTATGAACAGCTTCCGGGACCTGCAGCAGAAGCTGATTATGTAAATGTTGACATGATATGCAAGATGCCTGACGGAACAATTAATGAAGACTGGAATGCTGAATCAGAGTTTATTACACTTGGTGATGAAGACTATTTCCCTGAGTTTGATACAGAGATAGTTGGTATGAGTAAGGGTGAAACAAAGGAAATCGTTGTAAATGTACCGGAAGATTATACGGGAGATGTGCTTGACGGACAGACAGTTACATTTACGGTAACCCTTAATTATGTTTGCGGAGAAGCAATTCCTCCTGAGATTACAGATGAATTCGTAACGGAATATTCAGAAGGTGAATGTACCAGTGCGGCAGAATTTAACGATTATCTTAAGAGGTCTCTGTATAATGACAATGTAGAAAGCATAACAGAGAATGTATGGTATGAGGTAATTGAAAATACAGATATTAAGAAGTATCACAAGGGAGAGCTTAAGGCAGCCATTGATGAAACAAACAAAAGCTATGAGAGTTTTGCAGACTTTTCAGGAATGACCAAGGAAGAGCTCCTTGCACAGTTCGGAATGACTGAGGATGATATTAAAGATGTGGCAAAAGATACTGCAGCAGAGAAAATGATTGCAAAAACAGTTGCTGCAAAAGAGGGTATCGTTATGAATGACGAGACCTATAAAAAGCTTCTCGTTGAGTATATGGAATACGAAGAAGGCGAAGCTGAAAAAATGGAATTTGAAGATATAGAAGAAGACTTCTTAAGCAACTACGATGTTAATCCAAGGGATGGAATGTTCCTTGAATATGTTAAGGAATATATAGCATCTACAGCTGTAGTAAGTGGCCTTGAGGAGTAATAGTAGTATTGGAGGTATAGCATGGATGTAGTTAAAATTCTTGTCGTTGATGACGAACAGAGAATGAGAAAACTTGTGCGTGATTTCCTTGTGAAAAAAGATTATGTTGTTCTCGAAGCTGCTGATGGTGAAGAGGCGGTTGACATATTTTTCTCTGAAAAAAATATCGACCTTATTATACTTGACATCATGATGCCAAAAATGGATGGTTGGGAAGTATGCAGAGAAATCCGTAATTACTCCAAAGTACCTATAGTTATGCTGACTGCAAAGACAAGCGAGAAAGACGAGCTTATGGGATTTGAGCTCGGAGTGGATGAGTATATTTCAAAACCATTTTCTCCGAAAGTGCTCGTAGCAAGAGTTGATGCCATACTCAGACGATCGGGTCTTGGACTTGATGAGACGGTAGAGGTAAATGGCATAAAGATTGATAAATCTGCTCATGAAGTCATAATAGACGGTGAAACAATTGCATTAAGTTTTAAGGAGTTTGAGCTTTTATCATACTTTATAGACAATAAAGGCATTGCATTATCAAGAGAGAAGATTCTTAACAATGTATGGAATTATGACTATTATGGTGATGCGAGAACTATTGATACACATGTTAAAAAACTGAGAAGTAAAATGGGTGATAAAGGAAATTGTATCAAAACAATCTGGGGTATGGGATACAAATTTGAGGAAGATCAGGAGTGAATGGTTTGAAAAATTCTATCCGAACAAGACTTATATTGATTCTTACATCAATTATAATAATATTTGTTTTGCTTAATATATGCATGAATATGTTTCTTCTTGAAGGTTATTATTCCTTCAAGAAGAAATTAGTCTTGGGAGATATATACAATCAGGTTGAGTTGCTGCAGGAAGATTATGATTTGGAATCCATAAGAACGAATCCTGATATCTATTCTTATCTTGAACGATTAAGTGCCAATAACGGTGTAATGATCTATGTTTTTTCTGTTTCTAATGATGGTTTTCTTACGTATTATAACTTTGCATATCCGAACGTTGATGTTAAAAGTGTTTCATTTAAAATTGTTGAAGAACAGCTTGTAAATTATGTGAATGATTATTATGGTGTAAGACATCTTAGCAGGGATTATGTGCCTGTATCCGAAACAGATGATTATCAGATGTATCGTGTATACGATAACAGAATCGAATCTAAATATCTTGAGTTGTTTGGGCGTCTTGACAAGTCTACATTTGTATTTCTTAGAGCGAACTATCAGAATATAAGAGAAAGTGTTATGATTTCCAAAGATTTTATGATGTATATTGGTGTCATAACAATAATTATAGGAGCCGGTGTCATATTTTATGTCGGAAGAAAGTTTACACAGCCGATACTTGAGCTTTCGAATATTGCAGACAGAATGTCACATCTTGATTTTGATGCAAAATATAATGTGGCTACTAATGATGAGATAGGGAAACTCGGAACAAGTATGAATATGCTGTCAATGCAGCTTGAGCAGACAATATCCGAACTGAAGCTTGCCAACATAGAACTTCAATCAGACATAGAAGAAAAAATGCAGATAGATGAAATGAGACAGGAGTTTCTTTCAAATGTATCGCATGAGCTTAAGACTCCGATTGCGCTTATTCAGGGATATGCCGAAGGACTTTCTGACAATGTTATAGATGATCCTGCGGACAGGAAGTTTTATTGCGATGTTATTATGGACGAAGCGCAGAAAATGAACCGTATGGTAAGAAGACTTCTTGATCTTAACCAACTGGAATTCGGTGTGGATAAGCCTAACATGGATAGATTTGACATAGTAGAAGTTATAAAATCAGTGGTTGCGTCTTCAGACATATTATTTAAACAAAAAGGCGCAGAGCTTGTAATGTATGAGCCGTCACCGGTTTATGTTTGGGCAGATGAATACCTCATAGAAGAGGTCCTTACGAATTATGTAAGTAATGCTCTTAATCATGTGAGTGGTGCAAACGTAATAAGAATATTTACTAAAAAATATGACGGTTATGTAAGAATCAGTGTTGCAAATACCGGAAGTCAGATTCCTGAGGATGAGCTTGAAAAGATATGGATCAAGTTTTATAAAGTCGATAAAGCAAGAACCAGAGAGTACGGCGGAAACGGAATAGGACTTTCCATTGTAAAGGCAATTATGAAATCATTTAATCATGAGTGCGGAGTAATAAATAATGATGATGGAGTTGAGTTCTGGTTTGAACTTGATTCGGCAAATTAAGTGTGATAAACTGTGTAGCGGATATGATTTTGAAAGGATACGGACATGATAGCTATTGTTGATTACGATGCAGGAAATCTGATGAGCGTTAAGAAAGCTCTTGAATACATAGGCGAAAAACCTGTGGTTACAAGAGATGCAGATACAATACTTAAGGCTGATAAGGTTATTCTTCCGGGCGTGGGTGCATTCGGAGACTGCATGGATAAGCTTAATTCATATGAACTTACGGATGTGCTCAGAGAGACTGCACAGTCAGGAAAACCGTTTTTGGGTATATGTCTCGGACTTCAGCTGATGTTTGACAGAAGCGATGAGTCAAAAGGTGTGCCGGGATTATCAATACTTGAAGGTGACATATGTGCAATTCCTAACGACGGTGTACATAAGATTCCGCACATGGGATGGAATTCACTTCATTTTCCAAAAGAATCAAGACTGTTTGCAGGGATTCCTGAGGGAGCATATGTATATTTTGTTCATTCATATTATCTTGCGGCAAAAGATTCCGGTATTGTTGCAGCAGAAACCGATTATGTGACACACATACATGCGGCCGTTGAGAAGGATAATATATTTGCATGTCAGTTCCATCCGGAAAAAAGCGGAGATGTAGGGCTGGCGATTCTGAAGAATTTTGTTACGCTATAGGAGCAGATTTTATGTTTACTAAAAGAGTTATTCCGTGTCTTGATGTAAATGAAGGACGAGTTGTAAAGGGAATTAATTTTGTTGATTTGAGAGATGCAGGAGATCCGGTGGAGGTCGGTAAGGCTTATGGAGAGTGCGGAGCTGACGAACTGGTTTTCCTTGATATAACTGCGTCAAGCGATGCAAGGGCAATAAAACTTGATATGGTAAGAAGAGTTGCCGAAACTGTATTTATACCATTTACGGTAGGCGGCGGCATAAGGACAGTAGATGATTTTAAGATGATATTAAGAGAGGGTGCGGATAAGATAGCAGTAAATACAGCTGCCATACTTAATCCGGAGCTTATATCAGAGGCGGCTTTAAAGTTTGGAAGTCAGTGCGTGGTTGTAGCAATTGATGCCAAGAGGCGTGCAGACGGAAGCGGCTGGAACATTTACAAAAACGGCGGAAGAGTTGACATGGGAATCGATGCCGTGGAATGGGCCATGAAAGCCTGCGAGCTTGGGGCCGGAGAGATACTTCTTACAAGCATGGACTGTGACGGAACCAAGGACGGTTATGATATCAGTCTTACAAGACTTGTATCTGACAATGTATCGGTGCCGGTTATTGCATCAGGCGGAGCCGGAAAATGTGAGCATTTTCTTGAGGCGATTGAAGAGGGAAAGGCAGATGCAGTACTTGCAGCATCTTTATTTCATTATAAAGAACTTGAGATTATGGAGCTTAAGAAATATCTTCGTGACAACGGAGTAAGTGTCAGAATGTGAAGGTGAAGGACAATGGGAGCAATAACAAATGACTGGCTTGAGGGTCTTAATCAGGAATTTGCGAAACCTTATTATGCATCATTATATAAAACTGTAAAGGAAGAATATTCAAAAAATGTGATATATCCTCCTGCAGACGATATATTCAATGCATTTCATTTTACACCGCTTAGTAAAGTAAAAGTAGTGATACTTGGGCAGGATCCGTATCATGGACCGATGCAGGCACATGGACTGTGCTTTTCAGTAAAGGAAGGCGTTTCGGTGCCACCATCACTTGTTAATATATATAAAGAATTAAAATCTGATCTTGGTTGTACTATACCAACACACGGTTACCTGAAAAAATGGGCAGACCAGGGTGTGCTTCTTCTTAACACCGTTCTTACGGTGAGAAGCGGCGCGGCTAATTCTCACAAGGGAATCGGCTGGGAACAGTTTACCGATGCGGCTATAAATGCCGTAAATGCACAGGACAGACCTATTGTATATATGCTCTGGGGGCGTCCGGCAAGAATGAAAGAGGCTATGCTTAATAACCCTAAGCATTTGGTGCTTACGGCACCGCATCCGAGTCCGCTTTCGGCATATAACGGATTTTTCGGATGTAAGCATTTCAGTAAAGCAAATGAATTTTTGACAGAACATGGGCTTGAGCCTATTGACTGGCAGATAGATTAAATAATCAGGAGGAAATTTTATTATGTATGAAAATGAGATTCTTAAGGCACAGGAAAAGTTTGGTGAGCTTCTTAAGAAGCAGCTTGCAAGAGTTGAAGAGATGAAGGCACAGGGTGATTTTGTAGATTATAAGTCACTTGATAAGATTGTGATCGGTGTATGTGGTGGTGACGGAATCGGACCTGCAATTACTGCACAGGCACAGAGAGTTTTAGAGTATCTTCTTAAAGAAGATGTTGAAAAAGGAAAGATTGAGTTTAAGGTTATAGACGGACTTACAATAGAAAGACGTGCGGCTGAGATGGCTGCGATTCCTGCAGACGTTCTTACTGAACTTAAGAGCTGTGACGTTATTCTTAAAGGACCTACAACAACACCAAGAAAAGGTGACGAGTGGCCAAATGTTGAGTCAGCAAACGTAGCAATGAGAAAGGCTCTTGATCTTTTTGCAAATGTAAGACCTGTAAGAATACCTGAGCTTTCAATAGACTGGACATTCTACCGTGAGAACACCGAAGGTGGTTATGCGGCAGGAAAAGAAGGTGTAAATGTAACAGATGACCTTGGAATCGACTTTACAATCGCTACTTCACAGGGTTGTGACCGTATCATCCGTGCGGCATTTGAGTTTGCAAAAGCAAATAACAAGAAGAGAGTTACAGCTGTAACAAAAGCTAATATCATAAAGACAACAGACGGAAAGTTCCTTGACACATTCTATAAGATCGCTGAGGAATATCCTGAGATATCAGCTGATGACTGGTACATAGATATAATGACTGCAAAGCTTCTTGACGATATGAGAAGAAGAGACTTTGAAGTTGTTGTACTTCCAAACCTTTATGGTGACATCATTACAGATGAGGCAGCAGAGCTTCAGGGTGGTGTGGGTACTGCAGGAAGTGCTAATATCGGTAAAAAATATGCTATGTTCGAAGCTATTCACGGTTCAGCACCAAGAATGGTGAAAGAAGGCCGTGCAATGTATGCAGATCCTTGCAGTGTTATCCGTGCAGGTGCAATGCTTCTTAACCACATCGGTTACATTGAGGAGTCAGATAAGCTTTATAAGGCGCTTGATATCTGTACAATTACAGAGAAGAAGCTTGTTATGACCGGCCGTGATACAGGAGCTACAGGAGAGCAGTTCGCGGATTACATTATGGAAACAATTGAAAAGTTATAATTAAGAAGGATATTTAATAATAATGGAAGAAAGAGTAAAAGAGATAAGTTATGCGGAATCCGGGCTTGATGAACGTATAATTCGCGCAGTGTCTGACATGGGATTTGAAAATATGACTCCGATTCAGGCACAGGCCATACCTGTATTTATGCAGGGAAAGGATTTGATCGGACAGGCAAGAACCGGAACAGGAAAAACAGCTGCATTTGGTATCCCTATACTTGAGATGGTAGAGCCTGAGGATAAGAGTCTGCAGGCTCTTATCTTGTGTCCTACAAGGGAGCTTGCCATACAGGCGGCTGAAGAGATAAGAAAATTCGGAAAGTATATGGAAGGTATAAAGGTACTGCCTATATACGGAGGCCAGGATATAGTTAAGCAGATAAGGTCACTTAAAGGCGGAGTTCAGATAGTAGTCGGAACTCCGGGACGAGTAATGGACCACATGAGGAGACATACGCTTAAGCTTAACAATCTAAGAATTATAGTTCTTGATGAGGCTGACGAGATGCTTAACATGGGATTTCGTGAGGACATAGAAACCATTTTGTCGGATATACCTAACGAGCATCAGACAGGACTGTTTTCTGCAACCATGCCAAAGGCAATACTGAATATTACAAAGACTTATCAGAAAAAAGACGCTGTAAAAATAAGTCTGTCTGTAGGAGACATAACAGTTCCGCAGGTTAAGCAGTACTATTATGAAGTTAAGCAGAAAAATAAAGATGAAGTTATATCAAGACTCCTTGATTATTACAATCCGGGAAGATCTCTTATATTCTGTAATACAAAGAAGAAAGCCGCTGAGCTTGCAGAGACACTTAAAGGCAGGGGATATTTTGCAGAAGGATTTCACGGTGATATGACACAGGCTGAACGTGAACGTATCATGAACGGATTCAGAAAAGGATTTGTTGAAATACTTATTGCAACCGATGTGGCCGCAAGAGGAATAGACGTAAATGATGTCGAAGCGGTATTTAACTATGATGTTCCACAGGACATAGAGTATTATGTTCACAGAATCGGACGAACAGGACGTGCCGGCAAATCAGGAAGAAGCTTTACACTTGTTGTCGGAAAAGAAATATATAAAATCCGTGACATAGAACATGTATGCAAGACGAAGCTTAAACCGCGTCATGTTCCTAGCGCTTCTGATATAAACCATGCAAAAGCGGATAACATATTAAAAAAGGTTCGCCCTTATATCGAGGAGCAGAATACACGCTCGCTTATAAGATTTGTTGAAAATACTCTTGAGGAAGAGGATTTCACAGCCATAGAACTTGCAGCAGCTCTTTTAAAACTTCAGCTTGGCGAGGAAGTTATGGAAATGCAGCTTGATGACAGCTGGTTTGACAGTGACGAGTATAAGAGCAGAAAAAGAGAAATGCGAAACAGAGGCGGAGACCGTGGCAGAGGACGAGATCGTAGCAGAAGCCGTGACGACAGGAACAGAAGCCGTGGTAACCGGGACGGAAGAGATGGTGAACGCAGACATGGCGAGCGTAGCAGAAACCGTGGTAACCGTAATGCCAGGGATGCATACGGCAATAAACTGTTTTCAGGTTCGTCTGATTCCCGCAAAAACAGAAATGAACGTACAAAAGACAAAAAGAGCAAATAACCGTGTTGTTTTGCAACATAAACTGTGGTATACTGTTTAGGATTGTTGGATTTTATTACACATTGTGGAGGAATAATTATGGATTACAAAAACGCAGGCGTTGATATCGAAGCAGGATATAAAGCCGTTGAGCTTATGAAGAAGCACGTACAGCAGACCATGAGACCGGAAGTTATGACAGACATTGGAGGATTTTCCGGAGGATTTTCGCT
>SVEM01000062.1 GCA_015057375.1 Lachnospiraceae bacterium | reverse complement strand
GGCGAGATTGAGCTTATTGCAAATGAGCTTCGTATATTATCAGAGGCAGAGACACCTCCGTTTCCTATTGAGGAAAATTCAAAGACTAAAGAGGAGATAAGATTAAAGCACAGATATCTTGACCTCAGAAGACCTGATCTTCAGAAGAACCTTATTATGAGAAGTAAGGTTGCTACTCTTACAAGACAGTTCCTTGCAGATGAAGGATTTCTTGAGATAGAGACACCACTTCTTAATAAGAGTACACCTGAGGGTGCAAGAGATTATCTTGTGCCAAGCCGTGTTCATCCGGGTAATTTTTATGCGCTTCCACAGTCGCCACAGCTTTTTAAGCAGCTTCTTATGGTGTCGGGATATGACAGATATTTTCAGATTGCAAAGTGCTTTAGAGATGAGGATCTTCGTGCGGACAGACAGCCGGAGTTTACTCAGATAGACATGGAGCTTTCATTTGTTGATATAGACGATGTTATTGATGTAAATGAAAGACTTCTTCAGAAAATGTTTAAGGAAACAATAGGAGTAGAGGTTCCGCTTCCTATCAAACGTATGACATATAAAGAGGCTATGGACAGGTTTGGTTCGGACAAGCCTGATACCAGATTTGGCATGGAATTATGCGATGTTACAGCTGTAGTAAAAGACTGCGGATTCGGAGTGTTTAAGGGCGCAGTTGATGCAGGCGGAAGTGTTCGCGGAATCAATGTTAAGGGTCAGGGTGCTATGCCTAGAAAGAAGATTGATGCCCTTACAGATTTTGCAAAGACTTATGGTGCAAAGGGTCTTGCTTACATTCAGCTTGCTGAAGATGGAACTATGAAATCATCATTTGCTAAGTTTATGACTGAAGAAGAGATGGCAGATCTTATTTCCGCAATGGGCGGAGAAAATGGAGACTTACTTCTTTTTGCAGCTGATAAGAACAAGGTTGTATTTGATGTTCTTGGTGCACTCAGAGTTGAGCTTGCAAAGCAGCTTGAATTACTTGATAAAGATACTTATGAATTCTTGTGGGTAACTGAATTCCCTCTCTTTGAGTGGTCAGAGGAGCAGAATAGATTTGTTGCAATGCATCATCCGTTCACTATGCCTATGGAAGAAGATCTTCATTTGTTAGATACAGATCCGGGCAAAGTAAGAGCAAAAGCTTATGACATTATCTTAAATGGTAATGAGATTGGTGGTGGTTCTGTAAGAATCCATCAGGATGACATTCAGGAGAAGATGTTTGAAAAGCTTGGATTCACAAAAGAGCAGGCGTATGACAGATTTGGTTTCCTTCTTAATGCATTTAAGTACGGAGTGCCGCCTCATGCAGGACTTGCTTACGGATTTGACAGACTTATTATGCTCATGGCTAAAGAAGACAGCATAAGAGAAGTTATTGCATTCCCTAAGATTAAGGATGCTTCATGTCTCATGAGTGATGCGCCAAATGTGGTAGATGATATCCAGCTTGAAGAACTTGGAATTTTGGTTAAAGAAGAAAAAGAAGAAGAATAATTTCGGAGGTTTACTGTTATGGGTGTAACAAAAACTGTATTTGGGAAAACAAGTGACGGAAATGAAGTTATGATGTACACACTGGAAAATGCTTCCGGTATGAAGGTTACATGTATAGATTATGGTGCTAACATTGTGAATGTTATAGTTCCATGCAAAGACGGAAGTACAAAGGATGTTGTTCTCGGATTTGATGATGTGGCGGGATATGAAGTGAATGCTCCTTTCTTTGGTGCATTTATAGGAAGAGTTGCCAATCGTATCGGAGGAGCTTCGTTTGAGCTAAACGGAGTTACATATAATCTTGCAAAAAATGAAGGTGAGAACACACTTCATTCTGCTGAGCCTTGGTATCACAAGCTTATGTATGATGCAGAAGTAAATGAAGCAGAAAATAGTGTAAGCTTTATGCGTTTGAGCCCTGACATGGAGCAGGGATATCCGGGAAATCTTAACATTAAGGTTACTTACAGGTTGTCAGATGATAATGGGCTCGCTATAATTTATGATGCATTATGCGACAAGGATACGATAACAGGATTTACAAATCATACATATTTCAATCTGGACGGCGACGGAGCTGGTTCAATCGAGAATCATGATGTTAAGATAAATGCATCATTCTATACAGCTACCGGCTCAGACCAGATACCAACCGGAGAGCTTTGTCCGGTAGCAGGAACCCCGCTTGATTTTACAACTTTCAAGAAGGTTGGACAGGACATAAATGCAGATTACGAGCCGCTTAAGGTTGGAAAGGGATATGATCATAATTTTGTTATTGATAAAGACCTTGGAGTGCTCGGTAAAGCAGCTGAATGCATCGGAGAAGACGGACTCAAGATGGAAGTGTATACAGATCTTCCGGGAGTTCAGTTCTATTCCGGAAATAATATCGGAAATGTGACAAATGGTAAGTACGGAAACGCATACGGATTCCGTAGTGGCCTTTGCTTTGAAACACAGTATTTCCCTAATTCATGTAATATACAGACGTTCCCATCATGCGTATTACATGCAAATGAGCCTTTCCATTCAGAGACATTGTACATTTTTTCTTGATGCTAAGCTGAATAAATTTAATAAAAAAGTATATACTTAACATATAAAAAGTGGACCATGGCGGTTCACTTTTTATGTTCACGGCAACCTCGTTTAATACATATAAATACTAATAAGTAAATATAATGGGAGCAGAGTATGTTAAGTGTACTGGGAAAATTATTATGCAGAGAACTCGGAGAGCAAAAATACAATATGTATTTCAGATATTACAGTTTGTTTGCAGACCGATGTGATGGAAAGCACACAGAACTTATTTTCAGAGATATATATGGTCAGCTCGCGGATAAAGACATGTACACTCTTCATAAAATGCTTGAAAGGTTATTAGAAACGGTTACGCTGTCTATAAAAATAAGTAAACAGTACATGTGGGTATGGTTATGTACAATTATTACAATCATAATTCTTATATTGGCACCGGTGTCGCTTTTGTGGACGGTGTGCGGAATTATACTTGCAGTGACAGGATTTGGGTATAAAAGTGTTGTGTTTATAGTAAACAGATATTGTGTGGTTGATGCGGATATTATTCTTTTATATAAGACTGCTTTGTATCATAAAATTATGACAAATATACTGTGATTTACGGCAAATCTTTATGTTATAACAGTTGAAATGGATTTATATTTAAGTTATAATATTTTTATAATTATATAGGTCTCTACGGAGGTGCTTTATGGGTAAAAATATAATTCTTATAGACAGACAATACGGAAGCGGAGGTCGTGAAGTAGGAAGGAAGTTGTCAGAAAAGCTGGGAATTCCGTTTTATGACGGACAGATGCTTCTTATGGCGGCGGAAAAGTACGGCCTTAATCCGGGCATTATGAAAGAGTATGATGAGAAGAACGTAAAAAGCATGATATACATGATTGCCATGTATGCAGATTATGGAATAGATGATTCCGGTAAGCTTTTGCCGCAGAAGATATATACTGCAATGTCGCAGACAATACTTAAGCTTGCATCGGAAGGACCGTGTATCATCATGGGAAGATGTGCGGATTACATATTAAGTGACAGAACAGATTGTCTCAGCATATTTATATATGCGTCTGACATGAATTTCAGGATTAAACGCGCTAAGGAAGTTGACAACGTGCCTGAGAAAGATGCTGTTAGTTACATAAAGAAGCGCGATAAGCAGAGAAGAGAATATTATAATTTCCATACTGACGGCAGATGGGGCGAAACGACTAATTATGATTTATGCCTGAACACTTCTGTGCTTGGGTATGACAGATGTGTAAAGATAATTGAGGATATAGTGACGGAGTAAGTACATTATGATAAAACATGGATTACGGGATGGTGTGCCGATTGCGCTTGGGTATTTTTCGGTAGCTTTTTCGTTTGGAATTCTTGCAGTGGGGAGCGGCTGTGCATGGTGGCAGGCGCTTCTTATATCGATGGCTAATATGACATCTGCAGGACAGTATGCAGGTCTTACTGTTATGGCAGGTGCAGGAACGCTTATAGAGATGGCATTTACGCAATTTGTAATTAATTTAAGATATTCACTTATGTCTATATCATTGACTCAGAGAGTAGATGATAAGTTCAAAGGAAAGTATCGTGCACTTCTTGGATTTGGAATTACAGACGAGATATTTGCAGTTTCTATGAATACAGGTAAAAGTATAAGAAGAAGTTATTTCTTTGGACTTATAATAATATCATATTTAGGATGGGCAGCAGGAACACTTGCAGGAGCGATATGTGGCAATATTTTGCCGGAGGTTGTAAGTTCAGCACTTGGTATAGCGCTTTTTGGTATGTTTGTTGCGATAGTTGTACCGGAAGTAAAAGCGCACAGACCGGTTGCAATTGTTGTTATTATAGCTATGATACTTAGCTGTATATTAAGATACGTTCCGATATTTAGTGCAGTATCATCAGGCTTTGCGATAATAATATGCTCAATCATAGCAGCGGGTATCGGAGCTGTACTGTTTCCGGCTTCCCCGGAAGAAACGGAGGCTGAGTGATGGACACAGGAAGATTTTTTATTTATCTGGCAGTTATGGCGGGAGTTACATATCTGGTAAGAGCAGTTCCGTTTGTGCTCATTAACCGTAAGCTTACCAACAGATATCTCAGAGCATTTTTTAATTATATACCATATGCAGTACTTGCATCGATGACAATACCTGCGGTGTTTTATTCTACAGATAGTGTGGTGACTGCAACGGCAGGATTCCTGACGGCGCTTGTGCTTGCGTTTATGAAAAAAAGTTTGCTTACGGTTGCATTATCAGCGAGTGCGGCTGTGCTTATAAGCAGTTTGTTGTTAAGTTTATAATTTGTAAAATATTGTATTAGCAGGAGGAATATATTATGAACAGTAATGTGTATAGCAATCAGGACATGCTTTTATGGCTTGGATTCTTTTCGGAGAAAAT
>SVEM01000061.1 GCA_015057375.1 Lachnospiraceae bacterium | reverse complement strand
ATAGTAAGACAATTAAAGTCTTCAACAAAAGCAGTTATTGAAAATGTGTATGGACCTTCTGAAACAACAGTATGGTCTACATGTCTGCAAATAGAAGATGATTATCAGAACATCCCAATAGGAAAACCAATAAGTAATACACAGATTTACATCGTGCAGGGAAATAATCTTTGCGGAATCGGTGTTCCGGGAGAACTTTGTATAGCGGGAGACGGACTTGCAAGAGGATATCTGAACAGACCGGAGCTTACGGCAGAAAAATTTGTTGTTAATCCATACGGAGAAGGAAGAATGTACCATACAGGAGACCTTGCAAGATGGTTGCCTGATGGAAACATAGAATATCTTGGACGTATCGATGAACAGGTAAAGATAAGAGGATTCAGAATAGAGCTTGGAGAAATATCAAGCAAGCTTTTAGAGATAGATAAGGTTAGAGATTGTGCGGTTATTGCCAAAGAAGATGTTGGTGGAGATAAGGCAATCTATGCATATTATGTAAGTGATGAGGAATTAAACTCATCTGACATAATAAAAGAACTTACAAAGTCATTGCCGGACTATATGCTTCCATCTTACATGATGAGAATAGATGCTATACCGGTTAATAAAAGTGGAAAATTAGACAGACGTGCGCTTCCTGATATTGAAGTAAAGAACGAGAGAGAATATGTTGCACCAAGAAATAAGACAGAAAAACTTTTATGTGGAATATTTGGTGAGATACTTAATGTAGAGCAGGTAAGTGTAACCGATAGCTTCTTTGCGCTTGGAGGACATTCATTAAGAGCAACAAGACTTGTAAACAGAATAGAGGCAGAGACAGGACACAGAATAGCGTTAAAGGCAGTATTTACAAGCCCTACACCTGAAAAGCTTGCAGAGCTTATAACAGGGGAAGTGGCAGAAAAGTATGTATCAATTCCAAAGGCAGAAGATAAGGAATACTATCCGATGTCATCAGCCCAGAAGAGAACATATCTTATCTGTCAGATGGATCCTGAGGGAGTGACATATAATATGCCACAGAACCTAAGACTTAAGGGGGAAGTGCGCCCTGAGGCAATTAAAGATGCATTACAGCAGATGATTAACCGTCATGAAATATTAAGAACCCAGTTTATGATGGTTGAGGGTGAGCCTGTACAGAAAATCCTTGATTATGCGGAAGCAGACTTTAAGTACATAAAGGATGATAATACACCAGAGGAAGAGCTTATAGCATCATTTATGAAGCCGTTTGATTTAAGTAAGTCACCACTTGTAAGAGCATGTCTTGTAGACAGGGGAGAATATTACCTTCTTAACATTGACATGCATCATATCGTAGGAGACGGTATGAGTGTGGGAACCTTTATTAAAGAGTTTAACGCTTTTTACAATAATAAAGAGCTGGCTCCGCTTACCCATCAGTTTAAGGATTACAGTGAGTGGATGCTGGCAAGAGACTTATCATCTCAGGCCCAATACTGGAAGAGCCAGTTTGATGATGAAATACCTGTACTTGATATGCCACTTGATTACAGCCGACCACAGGAACAGAGCAACAGAGGTGCTATGGTTCTTAATAACACAGGCAGTGAGCTTGGAAGAAAGATTAAGGAGATGGCTGCAAAGAACGGTGCGACCGAGTTTATGGTGCTTATGTCAGCAGCAATGGTACTTTTAGGCAAGTACAGCCGTCAGGAAGATGTGGTAATCGGAACACCGATAAGCGGAAGAACCCATAAGGATACAGAGGGAATGCTAGGTATGTTCATCAATACCCTTGCCATGAGAGGAAAGCCTGAAGGAAAGAAGACATATGAGGAGTTCCTAAATGAAACTCGAGATGTATGTTTTAAGGCGTATGAGAATCAGGAGTATCCGTTTGAGGAACTTGTGGAAGCAGTAGATGTACAAAGAGATATGTCCAGAAATCCAATCTTTGATGTAATGCTTGTTCTTCAGAACAATGAGAAGGAAGATATAGAGCTTAATGGTATAAAGACAGAATGGGCAGAAACAAAGGATACTGTTGCAAAGTTTGATTTGACATTTAATATATGGGAAAACGAAGGAGAATTTGGAATAGGACTTGAGTACTGCAATGATCTGTTCAAAGAAGAAAGTGCAAAGCAGATACTTGAACATTACATAACAATACTTGAAACACTTATTAATAATCCAACATCTAAGTTAGAAGAAGTTGAGATGGTAAGTGAAAGCGAAAGAGCACTTGTGTTGGAAAGCTTCAACAATACAGATACAGATTATTCTTGTGATAATACTATTGTAGAGATGTTTGAGGAGCAGGTAGCAGAAACTCCTGATAACGTTGCAGTAGTGTTTGAGGGAGAAAGTCTCATTTACTCAGAGCTTAATGCAAAGGCAAATCAGGTGGCATATAAGTTAAGAGAACTTGGAGTAAAACCGGATGATTTTGTAGCAATAGTAGCTGAGAGAAGCCTTGAGATGATTGTGGGAATCTACGGAATCATCAAAGCAGGAGGAGCTTATGTACCAATAGACCCAACATATCCTGAGGACAGAATAGCATACATGCTTGAGGATTCAGCACCAAAGGCAGTGCTTGTTTATAATGCAAAAGTAAATACAGACATAGAGGTAATAGATCTGGCAAATAGTGAGGTTTACTTAAGTGCGGCCAAAAATCCTGAAAGAGTAAATAAGCCTGGCGATTTGATTTACTGTATCTATACATCAGGAACAACCGGAAAACCTAAGGGTGTAATGATAGAGCATAAGAATGCATGTAACCTTGCAGAGTACATGAGACATGAACTCGCAATTGATGAAAAAGATCATGTAATGCTGTTTGCAAACTACATATTTGACGGTTCAGTATGGGAGATGATGTCGGCCATAATGAACGGAGCAAGTCTCTATATACCAAAGGATGAGACAATCAAGGATATAGACATAATGAAGAAATATGTTGCGGATAACAAAATCACCGTATCCTACTTCCCGCCAAATTACTATGAACAGGGAAGATTTGCCCTTGATAAATATGTAATAACAGCAGGTTCAGCAGCAAGCAGAAGTGTGGTAGATACAATACTTCAAAACAGCGGATACATAAACTCATACGGTCCTACAGAGGCAACAGTATGTATAAGTAACTGGATATGTGAGAAGGGAGAAACACCTGAGAGAATCACTATAGGAAAACCAATCAGCAATGTACAGATATACATAGTCCAGGGAGAAAATATCTGTGGAGTAGGCGTACCGGGAGAACTATGCGTGGCAGGAGCGGGAATAGCAAGAGGATATCTTAACATGCCGGAGCTTACCGGAGAAAAGTTTGTTGCCAATCCATACGGGGAAGGAAGAATGTACCACACAGGAGACCTTGCGAGATGGTTACCTGACGGAAACATAGAATACCTTGGCCGTGTAGATGAGCAGGTAAAAATAAGAGGATTCAGAGTGGAGCTTGGAGAGATAGAAAGCAGAATCCGTGACATAAGAGGAATAACTGACTGTGCAGTTATTGCAAAAGAAGATGCAAGCGGAGACAAGGCAATCTATGCATATATGACAGGAGAAGGAGAAATCTCAATGACAGGTTTAAGAGACAACCTGTCAAAGAGTCTTCCTGAATACATGATACCGTCATACATGATGCAGATAGAAAGCATTCCTGTAACAAGAAACGGAAAGCTTGACAAGAGAGCACTTCCGGAGATAGAGGCAAGAACAGGAAATGAATATGTTGCACCGGAAAGTGAAACAGAGGCAGCTGTATGCCGTGCATTTGAAACAATGCTTGGAATAGAAAAAGTCGGTGTGTATGATTCCTTCTTTGAATTAGGCGGAGATTCCATTAAGGCCATTCGTGTGGTATCAAAAGTAAGAAGTGAAGGATATACAATTACAGTAAAGGATATTCTTCAAAAACGTACACCAAAGAGCATTGCCTTATATGCGGTAAGAGAAGAAGAGAATAATTACTATCAGGGTGAAGTAACAGGTAAAGTACAGGATACCCATGTGATGAGACAGTTCAAGTCATGGTCTTTTGGCAAGCCGGAACACTTTAACCAGTCAATGATGATACCTGTACAGGCCGATACAGAGGTTATAAAAAAGGCATTAAATGAACTTGTGTGCCATCATGATATCTTAAGAGCCGTATACAGAGATGGTGGTCTTGAAATATTAAGCTATGAAGAAAGCAGAAAGTATGATTTCTTCGAGTATGATTTAAACGACTGTGAGAATCCTGAAAGTAAAATACATGATTTATGTACAGAAATACAGTCAGGAATAAAACTTGAAGAAGGACCTTTGATGAGGGTAGGACTTTTTGACACTGCAAAGGGAAGATACATGATGATATGTATCCATCACTATGTAGTGGACGGAGTATCATGGAGAATCTTACTTGAGGACTTTGATACAGCGGTAGATGCATGTCAGAAGAATCAGAAGATAAAGTTACCTGCCAAGACAGCCTCATTTATAGAATGGACCGAACTTCTTAGGGAATATTCCAAGACAGAAGAAGTGGAAGAAGAAAGAGAGTTCTGGAATAATTTCGAGGATAATAAGGAAGCGAAAAGACTTCAAATCAGTGAAAGTGATATAACAGACAGTATCAATAATTATTCTAGGTTTGAGCTTTCCTCTGACATGACAAGAAACCTGTTAAGAAATGCAGGAAGAGCATATAATACTCAGATTAATGACCTTCTTATTGCAGCACTTGGAATTGCAATAAGAAAGCATACAGGACAGGAATCAATAGCCGTGGGAATAGAAGGACACGGAAGAGAAACCATACACAAACCGGTTAATACGGACAGAACAGTGGGATGGTTTACTTCACTGTACCCTGTTGTGGTTGATTGTAAAAATGACATAGAGGAATCCATAGTAACAACAAAGGATATGTTAAGGGAAGTGCCAAATAATGGTATAGGTTACGGACTTCTTTATGATACAAACATAAATGAATATGTGGATGTTTATTTCAACTATCTGGGAGAAATGGACAGTGAAGAAAATAGTAAGAATTCCGTTGGTTTACCAACAGGCGAAAGCAGCTCAAAATATAATAAGGTACCGGGATATTTAAGTGTAAATGCACTGGTATCCGAAGGAAAATTCATATGT
>SVEM01000060.1 GCA_015057375.1 Lachnospiraceae bacterium | reverse complement strand
CCACTGTTCTGTCCGTATTAACCGGTTTGTGTATGGTTTCTCTTCCGTGTCCTTCTATTCCCACGGCTATAGATTCCTGTCCTGTATGCTTTCTTAAAGCAACACCAAGTGCCGCAAGCAGCAAATCGTTAATCTGGGTATTGTACGCTTTTCCTGCATTTCTTAACAGGTTTCTTGTCATATCAGCTGAAAGTTCAAACATAACATTATTATTAATATAGTCTGTTAGTTCACTTTCACTGATTTGAAGTCTTTTCACTTCCTTATTATCCTCGAAATTATTCCAGAACTCTTTTTCTTCTTTCAGTTCTTCTGTCTCTGAATATTCCTTAAGAAGCTCAGACCACTCTATAAATGACGCTGTCTTTGCAGGTAACTTTATCTTCTGATTCTTCTGACATGCCTCCACTGCTGTATCAAAGTCCTCAAGCAAGATTCTCCATGATACTCCGTCCACTGCATAGTGATGGATACATATCATCATGTATCTTCCCTTTGCAGTGTCAAAAAGTCCTACCCTCATCAAAGGTCCTTCTTCAAGATTTATACCCGACTGTATTTCTGTACATAAATCATACATTTTACTTTCAGTATTTTCACAGTCTTTAAGATCATACTCAAAGAAATCATACTTTCTGCTTTCTTCATAGCTTAATATTTCAAGGCTGTCATCTCTTAATACAGCTCTTAAAATATCATGATGGCGTACAAGCTCATTTAAAGCTTTCTTAATAACCTTTGTATCAGCCTGTACAGGTACCATCATCGCCTGGTTAAAGTGTTCAGGCTTGCCAAGTGGCCATAACTTAAACTGTCTCATTATAGGGGTATCCTGTACTTTACCTGTCACTTCACCCTGATGATAATTATTCTCTTCTTCTCTTACCGCACATAAGGCAATGCTCTTTGGTGTACGTTTTTGAAGCACATCCTTTACAGTAATTGTATATCCTTCACCTCTTACTTTTGAAACCACACGAATGGCCTTGATGGAATCTCCGCCTAACTCAAAGAAGGAATCATTTACACCGACTTTTTCTATTCCAAGCATTGTTTCAAATGCACGGCATACAGCTGCCTCTGTTTCATTTTCCGGTGCAACGTATTCATTTTCAGTTTTTGCTTCAATCTCAGGTAATGCTCTCTTGTCAAGCTTTCCATTTCTTGTTACTGGAATACTTTCAATCTGCATCATATAAGATGGTATCATATATTCAGGAAGATTTTCGCTGAGTTTTTCTCTTATCTCAGATACACTCACTTCTACGTTACTTGTAAAGTACGCAAATATTGCCTTTTCGCCGCTAGCTTCCGCTCTTGCGATTACTGCACAGTCAGCCACTCCTTCTATCTCACGGATACGGCTCTCAATCTCACCAAGCTCAATTCTGAATCCTCTTATCTTAACCTGTTCATCAATACGTCCAAGATATTCTATATTTCCATCAGGCAACCATCTTGCAAGGTCTCCTGTATGGTACATTCTTCCTTCGCCATATGGATTAACCACAAATTTCTTAGCTGTAAGTTCAGGCATGTTAAGGTATCCTCTTGATAAGCCTGCACCTGAAATACAAAGCTCACCAGGTTCTCCAATTCCGCAAATACTATTTTCATTTACAATATATATCTGTAGATTGCTAATTGGCTTACCTATATATACAATTTTACTATCTGCATTTATTTCATACGAAGTTGCATCAACTGTACATTCTGTAGGTCCATAAACATTAACAAGATTATTACAATAATTGTTCTTTATAATATTTTCAGCTACCACATTTGTAAGTTCCTCACCACCAACAAAGATATATTTCAAAGAGTATGCATTTGTGTGAGAACTTGAAAGCATAATTCTCAAATGAGCAGGAGTACAATCAGATACATCAATTTTATTATTTTTATAAAAATCTAATAATTTTTCTGCATCTACTTTATATTCATCCGGAATTACATAAATCGTTCTACCTGAGAGTATAACAGATAATATAATTTGTACGGAAGCATCAAATGTATACGAAGCTACTAATGAAATATTTCTTGTATCATCTGTATAGTACTTAATCAAGAAACTGTAACACAAATTAACAACTCCTCTATTTTCTATCATTACACCCTTAGGCTTTCCTGTTGTTCCTGATGTATAGATACAGTAAATCAAATCATTAGGCTTATTTACCCTCTCCGGATTTTGGGCCGCACTTAAGTAAACCTCACTGTCTGCCAGGTCTATCACCGGAATATTAGTTTCTATTTCCGCTCCATATACAAGTACCGCCTTTGCTGCTGAATCCTCTAACATATACGCAATTCTGTCTTCCGGATAGTTTGGATCTATAGGCACGTATGCTCCGCCTGCTTTGATGATTCCGTAAATTCCCACTATCATCTCTAGGCTTCTTTCTGTCAGCAACGCCACAAAGTCATCAGGCTTTACTCCAAGCTCTCTCAGCTTGTATGCAAGACTGTTAGCCTTTGCGTTTAACTCTGCATAGGTAAGACTTTCTCCCTCAAATACTACTGCCACGTTATCAGGTGTCTTTGCTACCTGCTCCTCAAACAGTTCCACAACAGTCTTATCACTTGGATAATCTGCATCTGTATCATTAAAGTCATTAAGTATCAATTCTCTTTCTTTTTCATTGTATACTTTTACATTTTTAATTGACTTCGTTGCATCGTCCGCTATCTGTTCAACTATATTTCTTAAGTGTGATGCAATAATCTTAATGTTACCGTCTGTATACTTTGACGGATTATAAGAAAGTTTAAATACCAGACTGTCATTCTGATCATATGCTGCAAATGAAATATCATAATTGGTCTGTTCACGCGCACCAATTGACTCCATCTGTAATCCTAAATATTCCTGCTCGTCTCCGCTTGTTCCCGGATAATTCTCGAATACAAACAGATGCTTTATGTATTCAGAAACATTCTCTCTACCTACCTTCATTCCTCCAAGGGCAGCATGATCATAGCTTACACTTTCATTATTTGAAGCCTGGAGACTTAACAGCATGCTCTTAATTGTTTCTTCTTTACTCTTTGCACGTATTCTTAACGGAACAGTATTAATGAACATTCCTACTGCTGTTTCAATTCCTCTAAGCGGTACGTTTCTTCCCGATACTACATTTCCAAGAAGCACATCATCTGTACCACAATGTTTCTGAAGCAGTATTCCCACTGCAAGCTGGGCAACAGTACTAACAGTTGCATCACAGTTTTTCGCAAGTGCATTAAGCTTTGTTGTAGTAATTTTATCAATCACAACATATTCTTCAGCCACCTGCTTGGTTGTAACTGTTTCCACTTTCTCAATCGGAGTAATCTCTGCCATGGATTCGTAATCCTCAAGATATGAATCCCAGAACTTTTCATTCTCAGATTTCTTTATCTTCTGAATCCACTCCACATATTCCCTAAATGAAAGTATCTGTTCCTTCTCTTCTGACGCTGTTTGTTCTGCTTTTTCTCCTTCACCTGACATAATAAGATTATAAAATCTTACTAAATCTCCAAACACAAGAGGATTACACCAGCCGTCCACTATAATGTGATGACTGCTTATAAACAATACATCACAGTCAGCAAATGAAAGCAGTGCCACACGCATCAAAGAATCTTCCTTAAGATCAAATCCTCTTTCAAGATCTTTAGCTGAATATTCATTTATAGTTTCCTCAGCACAGTTTTCTTCATACTTGTAGCATGTAAGTTCTATCTTTCTGTTGTCAACTATATACTGCTTTATGATGCCTTTAGATTTTGTCTGGACAAAACTTGTCTTTAACGTCTCATACTTTTTCGCAAGACAGTCAAGGCTCTGTCTCAGACACGCCACATCAATACGTACATTAGTCTTAAATGATGACTGAAGCAAGTAACTTGTATCTTCATCATCCAACTGGTTATGGAAATACATACCTTCCTGCAATGGTGTAAGCATGTACATGTCACTTTCTGTTACATGTGTTTCTTTTTGTTCAAGACACCATTCAACAACTGCTTCCAGTGATTCCTTATAAAGATTTATAAATTCCTCAGCATATGTCTTTGTGCAATTGTTATATGAAAGATTGCATATAAATTTTCCTCCGGTTACCAATGCATTGAGATTAAAGTACCCTGGCACCTTATTCTTCCTTGAACTATTTTCTCCTGTTGATAATCCGGCAGAATTTTTGCTGTTTTCCTCACTGTCCATTTCTCCCAGATAGTTGAAATAAACATCCACATATTCACTTATGTTTGTGTCATAAAGAAGTCCGTAACCTATACCCTTGTTTGGCACTTCCCTTAACATATCCTTTGTTGTTACTATGGATTCCTCTATGTCATTCTTACAGTCAACTACAACAGGGTACAGTGAAGTAAACCATCCCACTGTTCTGTCCGTATTAACCGGTTTGTGTATGGTTTCTCTTCCGTGTCCTTCTATTCCCACGGCTATTGATTCCTGTCCTGTATGCTTTCTTAAAGCAACACCAAGTGCCGCAAGCAGCAAATCATTTATCTGTGTATTGTACGCTTTTCCTGCTTTTCTTAACAGGTTTCTTGTCATTTCAGTGGAAAGTTCAAACATGGCGTAATTATTGATACCGTCTGTTATATCACTTTCACTGATTTGAAGTCTTATTGCTTCCTTATTATCCTCGAAATTATTCCAGAACTCTCTTTCTTCTTCCACTTCTTCTGTCTTGGAATATTCCCTAAGAAGTTCGGTCCACTCTATAAATGACGCTGTCTTTGCAGGTAACTTTATCTTCTGATTCTTCTGACATGCCTCTACCGCTATATCAAAGTCCTCAAGCAAGATTCTCCATGATACTCCGTCCACTGCATAGTGATGGATACATATCATCATATATCTTCCACTTGTAGTGTCAAAAAGTCCTACTCTCATCAAAGGTCCTTCTTCAAGTTTTATACCTGACTGTATTTCTGTACACAAATCATGTATTTTACTTTCAAGATTTTCACAGTCCTTAAGATCATACTCGAAGAAATCATACTTTCTGCTTTCTTCATAGCTTAATATTTCAAGACCACCATCTCTGTATACGGCTCTTAAGATATCATGATGACGTACAAGTTCATTTAATGCTTTTTTGATAACATCTGTATCAGCCTGCACAGGTACCATCGTTGACTGATTAAAGTGTTCCGGCTTTCCAAGTGACCATAACCTAAACTGTCTCATTATAGGAGTATCCTGTATTTTACCTGTTACTTCACCCTGCTGGTAATTATTCTCTTCTTCTTTTACCGCACATAAGGCAATGCTCTTTGGTGTACGTTTTTGAAGAATATCCTT
>SVEM01000002.1 GCA_015057375.1 Lachnospiraceae bacterium | reverse complement strand
TTGCATGTGTTAGGCACGCCGCCAGCGTTCATCCTGAGCCAGGATCAAACTCTCAAATTGTTATTTAATCCTGAGTCCGAATAACTTTTACAGATCTATGTCTGCTCTGGCTTTCGTTCTCGTTTTTACTTTTAAAGGTTACGAGGTTGTTTAATTCAAACCTTTTGGTTTGCTTCCTCTGAAAATTGTCTCGAATTTTCAAGGTTGTCTAATTATCCGATTTTCAAGGTTCTGCTTCGCTTTCCGCACTTTTGCTTCCCGCTTTTAGTGCGTCAGCGAGATTTAGTTTATCAAACATAATTTCATTTGTCAACACTTTTTTTTATTTTTTTTGAGAAAATATTATTTGCTATATTTTCTTCTAATATAAAGGACTTTTCGTCATAGGCGTCAACAGAAAAATATGCTGTTAAGAGAAAAATTAAGACAGAATCTTCTAATCAGATACCTGTCTTAATAAACGGAGAAGGAGGGATTTGAACCCTCGCGCCGCGCAAACGACCTATACCCTTAGCAGGGGCACCTCTTCAGCCACTTGAGTACTTCTCCATAACTGAATATACATATGCTATAAACTTTACAGTTAGTTAGTTTAACAAATCAAATCTCGTTTGTCAATATCATCTTTCATATATATTATTTCCGTAACAATCAATAACAGCAACAACCGGAAGATTTTCTACATATAACTTTCTTATAGCTTCTGTTCCAAGATCATCATATGCTATTATTTCTGCTTTTTTTATACATTTTGATAGGAGTGCTCCGGCGCCACCTACCGCAGCAAAGTATACCGCCCCGTTTTTTTTCATGGATTCTATAACTTCAGGACTTCTTTTTCCTTTCCCTATCATTGCATTCATTCCAAGATCCAGAAGTGTCGGTGTGTATTTATCCATACGTGAACTGGTTGTTGGTCCTGCGGAGCCTATAACCTGTCCTTCTCTCGCTGGCGTAGGTCCTAAATAATATATAATTTGATCTTCTATATTAATAGGAAGCTTCTCGTTATTATTTATGGCATTATACATTCTGTCGTGTGCCGCATCTCTTGCAGTATACACGATTCCTGTTATATATACATAATCGCCCGCCTTTATTTCTCTGACGGTTTCTTTTGTAATAGGTGTATTAATATACCTGTCCATTTTTTCGCCTCTATTATATGGTTCTTGTTATATGTCTGTTAACATGACAACATATATTAATTCCAACAGGAAGTCCAGCTATATGTGTGGGATATGTTTCAATATTAACTGCAAGCGCGGTTGTTTTTCCGCCAAGACCTCCCGGACCTATATCCAAAGAGTTTATTTCTTCAAGGAGCTCTTTTTCAAGCGTAGCAACATATTCTTTTTCCGGAATAACATCTGCATTTCTTGTGAGTGCTTTTTTAGCAAGCTCTGCACATTTTTCAAAGTTTCCTCCTATTCCGATACCTACTACCATTGGCGGACATGCATTTGGTCCTGCAAGCTTTACTGTTTCTATAACGGCCTTTTTTATTCCGTCTATTCCATCAGCCGGTTTAAGCATATATACCCTGCTCATATTCTCAGATCCAAAACCTTTTGGCGCAACAGTGATAACAACTTCTTCTCCACTAACTATATCATAATGGATAATGCCCGGTGTATTGTCTTTGGTGTTTACCCTTTCGATAGGATCTGTCACTACTGATTTTCTGAGGTATCCTTCTTCGTATCCTCGTCTTATACCTTCATTTATCGCTTCAGTTAATGGCATTCCCTCTATATGAACATCTTGTCCTATTTTCATGAATACAGTTGTCATTCCCGTATCCTGGCAAATAGGTATCATTTCATTCTTTGCGATGTCCATGTTTGTTACAAGCTGTCCGAGTATCTGTTTGCCTATACCTTCATTTTCATTCTTTTCAGCGGCAACTATTCTTTCTGATATATCAGCAGAAAGTTCATGGTTTGCTTTAATACACATGTCCTTTATTTCATTAATAATAATATCAGTGTGTATTACTCTCATGACGGCTCACTTTCAGTATCTGTTTCGTCGTTTACATTATCGCTCTCTTCCTCATCACGGACTTTTGCGATTCCTGCCACGACAATATTTGTATCTGAATCAATATTCATAAGTTTTACACCCGATGTGTTACGTCCAAGTATTGAAATGTCTGCAACACCAATTCGGATAACGATACCTTCGTTTGTTATAAGAAGCATTTCTCTGCTACCATCAACAATTTTGGCACCAACAACATTTCCGCATTTTTCGGTTATCTTATAACACTTAACACCTTTGCCTCCACGTCTCTGGATATTAAACTCACTTATTCTGGTTCTCTTTCCGTATCCTTTTTCAGATACGATAAGCATTTCACTTCCCTGTGTGTCAAGCTGCATTCCTACAACTTCATCGTCATATGAAAGATTTATACCTATAACACCCATTGATGATCTTCCGGTAAATCTTACGTCATTTTCGTCAAATCTTATGCAAAGACCGTTCTTTGTTACAAGAAGTACTTCCTGCTCACCATCAGTAACTTTAACCTCAATAAGATCATCATCGTCATGAAGATTAATAGCCTGAATTCCTGTCTTTCTGATATTTGCAAATTCACCGATTTTTGTTTTCTTTACTATACCCTTCTTTGTTGCCATGAAAAGATAGTTTTCATTTTCAATTTCATCAATCGGTATAACTGCAGTAATTCGCTCTTCCGGCATAAGCTGAAGAAGATTTACTATAGCAGTACCTCGTGCAGTACGGCTTGCTTCAGGTATCTCATAAGCCTTAAGCTTGTATATACGTCCTTTATTAGTAAAGAACATAAGGAAATGATGTGTTGTTGACATAAACAGTCTCTCAATATAATCATCCTCAAGAGTCTGCATTCCCTTAATACCTTTGCCACCACGATGCTGATTTCTGAAATTATCAACAGTCATTCTTTTAATATATCCCAGTTTTGTCATGGCAACGACTGTGTTTTCACGTGGAATCATATCTTCCATTGAAATATCAAATTCATCAAAACCGATGCTTGTTCTTCTGTCATCACCGTATTTATTCTTTATTATGGTTATTTCTTCTGAGATAACTGTAAGAAGTTTTGTTCTGTCGCCAAGTATAGCTTTATATTCGTCAATTTTAACCATAAGTTCTTTGTATTCATTTTCTGTTGCTTCTCTTTCAAGACCTGTAAGCTTTCTGAGTCGCATATCAATGATACTCTGAGCCTGAACGTCTGAAAGACCGAATCTGTCGATGAGATTTGCTTTAGCTTCTGCAGCTGTTTTTGAACCACGGATTATTGAAATGACTTCATCAATATTGTCAAGAGCTATAAGTAATCCTTCCAATATATGTGCACGCTCTTCTGCTTTATTAAGGTCGTACTGTGTTCTTCTTGTAACAACTTCCTCCTGATGCTTAAGATAATGGTTAAGCATCTCAAGAATTGTCATTATCTTTGGTTCGTTGTTTACAAGGGCGAGCATTATTACTCCAAATGTATCCTGAAGCTGGCTATGCTTATAAAGCTGGTTAAGCACAACATTTGCATTTGCATCTTTTCTAAGCTCAATAACAATTCTCATACCTTCTCTGTTTGATTCATCTCGAAGGTCTGTTATTCCGTCTACTCTCTTATCCTTGTGAAGCTCTGCAATTTTTTCAATAAGTCTTGCTTTATTAACCATGTATGGAAGCTCAGTTACAATGATTCTGTTCTTTCCGTTTGACATAGTTTCAATATCTGTGACAGCACGTACTCTTATTTTTCCGCGTCCTGTACGATATGCCTCATCTATTCCCCTGGTTCCGAGTATTGTTGCTCCCGTAGGGAAGTCAGGTCCTTTTATAATATCAATAATTTCGTCTATTGTTGTTTCTTCACCTATTTTTTCATTTTCAATAATGTGAAGTACAGCATCTATAACCTCTCTTAAGTTGTGCGGAGGTATGTTTGTTGCCATACCAACGGCAATACCTGATGTACCGTTTACAAGAAGATTTGGTATTCTGGATGGAAGAATTGTAGGTTCTTTTTCTGTTTCGTCAAAGTTAGGCGCAAAATCAACTGTATTTTTGTTGATATCTGCAAGCATTTCCATACTAATCTTACTAAGTCTAGCTTCTGTATATCGCATGGCTGCCGCAGAGTCGCCGTCAACTGAACCAAAGTTTCCATGACCGTCGACTAAAGGATATCTTGTTGACCATTCTTGGGCAAGATTAACTAAAGCTCCATATATAGAACTGTCTCCGTGTGGATGATATTTACCCATTGTATCACCGACGATACGGGCACATTTACGGTGAGGTTTATCAGGTCCGTTGTTGAGCTCGATCATCGAATACATTATTCTTCTTTGAACAGGCTTAAGTCCGTCTCTTACATCCGGCAATGCTCTGGACGCAATAACAGACATGGCATATTCTATATAAGACTGTTCCATCGTTTTTCTTATATCGACGTCATTTACTTTATCAAATATATTTTCTTCCATTATATATTAACCCTCCTGATTATATGTCGAGGTTCTTCGCATATCTCGCATTTGCTTCTATAAATTCTCTTCGTGGTTCAACTTTATCTCCCATAAGAGTCATGAAAGTTACATCTATCTCTGAAGCTTCTTCTTCATTTATAGTTACTCTGTGCAATATTCTCTTTTCCGGATCCATGGTTGTATCCCAAAGCTGGTCTGAATCCATCTCTCCAAGACCTTTATATCTCTGAATGGAGTTATTTCCATCTCGGCCTACTTCTGTAAGTATCTGATTCAATTCTTCGTCAGAATATGCATACCATACTTTTTTATTCTTTTCTAATTTATACAGTGGCGGCTGAGCAAGATATACATATCCCTGCTTAATAAGCTCAGGCATAAATCTATATAAAAATGTAAGAAGAAGTGTACTTATATGCGCTCCGTCGACATCGGCATCGGTCATGATTATAATCTTATGATATCTGAGTTTACTTATGTCAAAATCATCAGATATTCCTGTGCCGAATGCTGTTATCATTGCTCTTATTTCAGCATTGACAAGTATTTTATCAAGTCTTGATTTTTCTACATTAAGAATTTTTCCTCTAAGTGGAAGTATTGCCTGTGTAGCTCTGTCTCTTGCTGTCTTTGCACTACCACCCGCAGAATCTCCCTCTACTATATATATCTCGCATTTTTCCGGATTCTTATCGCTACAGTCAGCGAGTTTTCCCGGAAGGCTCATTCCTTCAAGAGCTCCCTTTCTTGCTGTTTCTTTTGCTCTTCTTGCAGCTTCTCTTGCTCTCTGTGCAAGAAGTGCTTTTTCACATATTATTTTTGCAACAATTGGATTTTGCTCAAGGTAATAAGTAAGCTGCTCTGATACAACACCTTCTACTGCTCCTCTTGCCTCACTGTTACCAAGCTTCTGCTTTGTCTGTCCTTCAAACTGAGGTTCCTGCAATTTAACACTGATTATGGCTGTTAATCCTTCTCTTATATCTTCTCCGGAAAGATTTGCATCTTTTTCCTTAAGAATCTTCTGAGTTCTGGCATAATCGTTAAATGTTTTTGTTATTGCATTTCTGAAACCGGTCATATGTGTACCGCCTTCAGGTGTAGTTATATTATTAACAAAGCTATAACAGCTTTCGCTGTATGACTTGTTATGCTGGAAAGCAACTTCAACATAAACATCATTTTTTGTTCCTTCACAATAAACAATACTGTCATATAATGTTTCATTTGCTTTGTTAAGATATTCAACATATTCTTTAATTCCGCCTTCGTAGCAGAATGACTTTGTAACTTCTTTTTCCTCTCTCTTATCAGTAAGGTCTATTCTTATTCCTTTTGTAAGGAATGCCATTTCTCTAAGTCTGTTTTTAAGGGTATTGTAATTGTATTCTGTTGTTTCAGTAAATATTTCAGCGTCCGGTTTAAAACATACCGTTGTTCCTGTTCTGTCTGTATCACCAACAACTTTAAGAGGATATACAACATGTCCTCTTTCATATCTCTGTCTATACATTTTTCCATCATCTGAATGAATTGTTACCTCTAACCATTCTGATAATGCATTAACTACTGACGCTCCAACACCATGAAGACCACCGGATACCTTGTATCCTCCACCGCCAAACTTTCCACCGGCATGAAGAATAGTAAATACAACTTCTACAGCAGGTATTCCTGCTTTTTGATTAATACCAACAGGTATACCTCTTCCGTTATCTTTAACAGTTATAGAATTATCTTCATTAATAATAACTTCTATTGTATCGCAATATCCCGCAAGAGCTTCATCAACAGCATTATCTACTATTTCATATACAAGATGATGAAGACCTCTTTCAGATGTTGTTCCTATATACATACCCGGTCTTTTTCTTACTGCTTCAAGACCTTCAAGAATCTGAATCTGGTCTGCTCCGTATTCATTTGTTGTCTGTGTAGCTTCATTATTCATATTTTAGCTCCTCATTTCTTATTGAAAACTTTTCCGTTTTCAATCCTATATACTTTATCAACATCAATTGAATGATTAATAAATTCTTCTAATCCTGTACATGTTATTATAGTTTGTATTCCTTCAATTCCTTTTAATAAATGATTCTGTCTGTTTCTGTCGAGTTCTGATAAGACGTCATCTAATAAGAGAATAGGAACTTCGCCTGTTTTATTTTTAACAATCTCTATTTCAGATAACTTGAGCGATAACGCAGCTGTCCTTTTTTGTCCCTGTGAACCGAATGTTCTCAAATCAATTTCATTTGAAATAAATTTTATATCATCTCTATGAGGACCATGATGGGTCATCTGATTATATATATCTTTTTCATAATCATTAATTATTGCCTTTTCAAAATCCTCTATATTAATATTAGGTTCATATTGTATTTGAAGATTTTCCTTTTTTCCTGTTAATCTTTTATGTATATCTTGTGCAATCTCATTTATCTGCAATATAAATTCTTGTCTTGCTTTTATTATTTCTTTTCCGTATTTTATAAGTTGCTCATCCCATACTGATAAAGTATCTTTCAGGGAATTATTATAACTTATTTGTTTTAATAAATGATTTCTCTGATTAAGAACTTTATTATATCTGCTTATGTTTTCCAAATATATTCTACTCAGTTGGCACAGTTCCATATCTATGAACTTTCTTCTTTCAGAAGGTCCATTTTTTATAAGATTAAGATCCTCAGGAGAAAATAATATAACATTTATAATTCCCATAAGTTCAGATGATCTTTTTATAGGTATTCCGTTAACTGCTATTCCTTTAGGTTTGTTTTTCTTTAAATGAATGTCTATATAATGCTCAAGGCCTTCTTTTTCGACATACATTTTTATATGTGATTCTTCTTTTTCAAATTTTATAATATCTTTGTCTTTACTTCCTAAATGTGATTTTGACAATGCACACATATATATACTTTCTAATATATTTGTTTTTCCTTGTGCATTATCTCCATATAATACATTCACATTTTTGTGAAACGATATTTCTGCGTCTTCATAATTACGGTAATTATTTATTTTTAATTTATTAATATGCATTTTTTACCATAACCTTCGTATTATCATATTCAAATATATCGCCTTCACGACATTTTCTGCCTCGCTCGTAAACTACCTCGCCGTTATATTTTACAAGTCCTTCCTGTATAACAAACTTGGCATCTACTCCTGAACCAACTAATCCTGCAAGCTTAAGAGCCTGTCCCAATCTTATATATTCATCTTTTATATATATTTCTTCCATATATACTCCTTTTACATTACTGCATTAAGTTTAACAGGAACTATCAGATATATATAATTTCCTTCTTCATCTTTTATAAAGAAAGGTGCTTTTGAATTAATGAAATAAATATCAATTGTTTCATCATCTATTACTTTTAATGCATCCATCATAAATTTAGGATTAAATGCTATCATTATATCTGTTCCATTTTTTTCTATATCTAAATCTTCATCCATGGAACCAAGTGATGTATTAACTTCTATTTTTAAATTATTATCTGTTATGTTTATTATAATTGGTTTCTTTTCTGCTTCTCTTATAAGAAGTGATGCTCTGTCTATACTTCCGTACAATTGAGATTTATTAATACTTATTTTTGTCTCATAGTCTCCTGAAAGCATCTGATCGATTCTATAATATTCACCTTCAATAAGACGTGAAAGAACAATGGTATCATCAAACTCAAAAAGAACATGTTTATCATCAAAATAAATATTAACCATGTCTTCTATTCCACCACTTATAATCTTTGTTATTTCATTAAGTGTCTTTCCCGGAATAACAACTTTTACATTATTGTAACTTTCATTAAGATAAACTTTTCTTATTGATATTCTGAATCCGTCAAGTGATGTTACTTTAAATTCATTTCCTTTTATCTCAAACAATTCACCTGTCATAAGACGATTACTTTCATTTGAAGATATAGATATGATTGTTTGTCTTATCATTTCTCTTAATGTAAACTGAGAAACCGTTATTTTGTTATTCTTATTTACTTTATTTATTGCCGGAAATTCATCTTTATTTTTAACAGCAAGTTTTATTTCTGATTTTCCAGATCTTACATATACAGTATTATTGTCACTTTCAATTACTATTTCATCAGAAGGCATCTTTCTTACAAACTCAGAAAACATTCTTGCTTCAACAAGAACTGCTCCTTCCTCATCTATTATACCTGTAACAAGTGTTTCTATAGCCATCTCCATATCATTACCGGTAAACTTTATATATCCGTCCTGTGCTTCAATAAGTATGGATTCTAAAATTGGCATTGTTGTTTTACTTGAAACAGCTTTCATAACAATACCTGTTCTCTTTACAAGCTCTGATTTTGTGCAAACAATTTTCATATAAAATATCTCCCTTCATATATATATAAATAAATATATATAATATAGTAATAGTGGTAATAGAGGGGGTTAATAAGTGGATAACTGTCTTATTAACCTTAAAATAAGGAAAAAATTGATTAAAATAACATGTTAATAAGTGTAGAATAATTGTGGATAAAATTTAAGTTAATGTAAAACTTAAAATATGAAAAAATGTTATCCACAAAAGTTATCAACAATTAACATAATAACGTTAATAACTTTTCTCTATTATTGGTGATTAATTATCTTCATCAGAATATCAATTTCATTCTGAAGTGAAGCATCTTTTTCCATATCTGTTTCTATTTTTGTAAAACCGTGCATAACAGTGGTACGGTCTCTTTTACCAAGTTTAGAACCTATCTCTTCATATGATGTATTAGTTATCTTACGGCAAAGATACATACACATATGACGGACATGTGCTACATTTTTACTTCTATTTTTAGAACATATTTCTTCTAATGTAACATTGTAGTGTTCAAGTACTATGTTAATAATGTAATCATTAGTAATCTTAACTTTTTCATCAGTTAAGATAAGATCTTTAATGTCTTCAATAGCATTTTCAAGAGTAATTTCTGAATGAAGAAGTTTTGATCTGAAAACAAGTTTATTATAAGCACCTTCAAGATCTCTTATATTAGTCTTTATATTTTCAGCGATAAACTGTAATATTTCATCGCTTATGTTGAAGTCATCGTTTTTAGACTTTTCACGAAGTATGGCAAGTCTGGTTTCATATTCAGGTGGTTTTATATCAACAGGAAGACCCCAATTAAAACGAGATCTATATCTAATATCAAGATGTTCCATCTGATTAGGATGTTTATCACTGGTAAGAATAATCTGTTTACCTTCACTTCTCAGTTCATTAAAAGTGTTAAAAAACTCTTCCTGAGTTAAATCTTTACCAATAATAAACTGAACATCGTCAACCATTAAAACATTAACTTCACGATATTTCTTCTTTATAGTATTAAGACGTGTTCTGTCCTGCTTACTGTTACGCATAGCATCAACAATTTCATTTATATATTGTTCGCTGGTAACATATAAAACTTTAAGTTCAGGAGAATTTTCTATAATATGATGAGCAATGGAATGCATAAGATGTGTTTTTCCAAGTCCAGGGCCACCATATATAAATAAAGGATTATATTCATTATCTGAAGGAGAATCAGCAACTGCAAGAGAAGCAGCATAAGCAAGTTTATTATTGCTTCCAACTATAAATGAACTAAAATTATATTTTTCATTAAGATTAAAAGAAATAACAGGTTTACTCTTTTCTTTATCAATAGAAAAATTATGTGATTCAAGTTCGTTAATATTCTTATATGTAAGAGAAAGATGATATCCTGTTACTTCTTCTATACATATCTGAATAAAACGGTTATATTTTTTCTGAATCTGAGATTTACCTATATCACCAAGTTCAGGATCCTTTATACATATAACAGCTGATTCATCTTTTTCATTAACAGAATATAATTCAAGAGGAAGAAGCCACGTTTTAAATGAAACATCTGAAATAGAATATTCTTTTTTAATAAGATCAAGAATTTCTCTCCATTTAGATTTGATTTTTTCTTCCATAATAATTAATCCTGCTTTCTGTAAAGTGATAGTATCCCAAAATAAAAAGTTACTAATATATATTAGTACAAAAACTTTTTTTTTTCAATAGTAATGAAAAATTAAGCAAAGAAAAATTATTACTTGACGGACAATATATTATTGAATATAATACAGATTGATATGTTATCAGAAAAGCTAAGGGATTCCTGTAATAAGGAGGTGTATACAGAATGAAAATGACATTTCAGCCAAAGAAGAGATCCAGAAAAAGAGAGCATGGATTTAGAAAAAGAATGAGAACAGCTAATGGAAGAAAAGTATTAGCAAGAAGAAGAAGTAAAGGTAGAAAGAAGTTATCTGCATAATTTGTTTTTAGTTAACTGACATAGTGGTTGTCAGAGACTGATATTCCGGGAGAATATAATTGTATAATCATTTAAAGAAAAATTACGATTTTCAAAAAGTATATAAGAACGGCAGGTCCCTTGCTAACAAATATTTGGTAATGTACGTATCAAATAATGGAAGTAATGAAAATCGTTTAGGAATATCGGTAAGTAAGAAGGTTGGTAACAGCGTTATCAGACACAGAATTACTAGATTAATTAGAGAAGCTTACAGATTGAATAGTAGTAAGTTTGAGAGTGGCTATGATATTGTTATAATTGCCAGAGTTACTGCAAAAGGGAAGTCATATGATGACATTTGCAGCGCTTTAATTCATTTGGGTAGAATTCATAATTTGATTGTTAGAGAATGATAATTTATATGAAGCATATATTAATAGTATTTATTAGGTTTTACAGGAGATTTATATCTCCTGTAAAAATTAGACCTACTTGTATATATATACCTACATGTTCTGAATATGCAGCAGAGGCCATTGAAAAATATGGTTCTCTCAAAGGAACTTATTTGGCTACAAAAAGATTATTGCGTTGTCATCCTTTTGCAAAGGGCGGGTATGATCCGGTTCCATAAAGGAGGATATGTATTTAAATGATGAATGTTTTATTGACACAAGACAATGGCGCAATACTTGGACCTATAGCCAAGGTATTAGGATATATTCTTAATGGAATATATTCATTTTTTGATATGTTTGGAATTCATAATACCGGTCTGTGTATTATAATATTTACATTTATTGTAAATGCTCTGATGATTCCTATCACACTTAAGCAGCAGAAGTTTTCAAAGCTTAATTCTGTTATGGCTCCGGAAATTCAGGCAATACAAGCAAAATATAGGGACAAAAAAGATCCTGAAAGTGCAAGACTTATGCAGATTGAACAGCAGTCTGTGTATCAGAAGTATGGTGTTAGTCCTACTGCAGGATGTCTTCCTATGCTTATAACACTTCCTATATTCTTTGCTCTTTATAGAGTTATATATAATATTCCTGCATATGTACCACAGATTAAGGAATTATATGAGAATGTTATTAATGCAGTTGTAAGTTCTGGAATGTCATTTAACGATTTTGCACATAGTTTAGGTGCGTTTGTTAAAGATGGAGGTGTTACTGATATTACTATAACAAGTGGTCAGATAACAGCACAGTCTTTAACTAAAATAGATAATATTGTAGAAGCTATATCTGCACTTTCTAATGGTGCTCCTACAGCAGCTTCATCTAATTATATAGTAGATATTCTCAGTCAGTTTAATAAAGCTAATTGGGAAGAATTCTGGAATATGGGTGTTTTTGCTAATTTTCCTTCAGTAACCGAAACTATGAAAACAACATATTCAGAACTTAAAGGAGTATATAGTTTCCTTGGAATGAATATTATGGAAAGAGCTTCTTTAGGTAACCCTGTTACTTTAATAATTCCTATTCTTGCTGTTGTTACCCAGTATATTAATACTAAAGTTATTACAAGCAATACTAATCAGGATAAGGATAAGCCAAAAGATCCAACACAGTCATCAATGGAAACAATGAACAAAATAATGCCTTTAATGTCAGGTGTATTCTGTTTTATGTTCCCTCTGGGTGTCGGCCTTTACTGGGTTGCAGGTAACGTTGTAAGAACTATTCAGGGTGTATTTATCAATATGTACTTTAATAAAGTAGGTCTTGATAAAATAGCAGAAAAAAACATTGAAAAACGTAATAAGAAACTTGCAAAGAAGGGTATAGATCCTAATTCAACAAGAATGCAACAGGTTGCACAGACAAAAACAAGTTCAATAAGATCTAATGCCGCAACTAACACGAGTGTTAAAGCAAGTACCGGTAAAGCAAGTTCAAAAAAAGATTTTTATATCAATCATAATATTAAGAATGGCGGAATAGCGGATTTTGCCAATATGCTTAACAGAGATTATAACAGCTCTGGTGAAGCTAATGATTCTGAGGAAGAATAATCGGGAGGTATATATAAGATGTCAGAATGGAAAGAGTTTTCCGGGAAAACAGCTGAAGATGCACTTACCAATGCACTTATAGCTCTGGAAACAACAAGTGACAAAGTAGAATATGAAATTATTGAAAAAGAAACCAATGGTATTCTTGGTATTTTCTCAAAAAAAGATGCAAGAATAAAGGTTAAAATAATAAATAGCGTTGAAGATAATGCAAGAGAGTTTCTTTCAAAGATTCTTAATACAATGGAAGTTGAAGCAGATGTTGTTATTGACTATAACGAAGAAGAGTCTAATATGAATATTAATCTTGACGGAACAGATATGGGAATTCTTATCGGTAAGAGAGGACAGACATTAGATTCACTTCAGTACCTTGTAAGCCTTGTAGTTAATAAAGAATCAAAGAGTTATATTAAGGTAAAACTTGATACAGAAAATTATAGAGAAAGAAGAAAAGAAACTCTTGAAAATCTTGCAAAAAATATTGCACATAAGGTTAAGAGAACAAGAAGAAATGTTGTACTTGAACCTATGAATCCATATGAAAGAAGAATCATTCATTCAACACTTCAGTCAGATAAATATGTTGACACACACAGTGAGGGTGAAGAACCATATCGTAAGGTAGTTGTTACATTAAAGAAAGGTATGGAAGATTCATATAGCGGGGGCTATCGTAAGAAGAATTATTATAAAGGCGGACGCAATAACACATATAATAATAGGAGTTCATATCGTAAGAATTATAATAATATAGATGATACTGACTCTGAAACAAAGGCAGATGTAGAATAATATCAAAGGGCTGAGTCAATTATGATTCAGCCTTTTTTAGTTTTGGAAGGTGTTATATACATGAGAGAGACAGAAACAATAGCAGCCATAAGCACAGCGTTGGGGAATGGTGGAATTCATATAATCAGAATAAGTGGACCTGAGACTTTTCGTATTATTGATAAGGTTTTTAAAAAAGGGAAAAGTCTTAGAGATTTTTGTGCAGAAAAACAGGCATCTCATACAATACACTATGGATATATAGTTGATAATGATGTATGTATAGATGAGGTTATGGTTTCGCTGTTTGTTTCTCCAAATTCATATACGACAGAAGATGTTGCTGAGATTAATTGTCATGGCGGATCATTTGTTGCAAAAAATATTCTTGAGATTCTTGTAAAAAATGGTTCAAGGGTAGCCGCTCCGGGAGAATTTACAAAAAGAGCTTTTCTTAATGGAAGAATAGATTTGACACAAGCAGAGTCTATTATGGATATTATTCAGTCGGAAAATGATTATGCGCTTAAAGCATCAATGAATCATTTGAGAGGTGATATTAAGAATGATATCGAAATTTCCAGAGAAAAGATACTTCATGATACAGCATTTATAGAAGCGGCACTTGATGATCCTGAACATTATTCGTTAGACGGATATGCGGATAAGTTATCTGAAACGTTGGCAGAAATAATAAATAATCTTATAAAGCTTTCAGATAGCTATGATAACGGAAAAATTATTAAAGAAGGAATAGATACAGCAATTATAGGAAAACCAAATGTAGGCAAATCATCATTTCTTAATTATATAATGAAGGATGAAAAGGCTATAGTTACGGATATTCCGGGAACTACACGCGATATTATTGAGCAGAGGTTATCTCTTGACGGAATAGTGCTTAATCTTATGGATACAGCGGGAATTCATAAAACAGAAGATTATGTTGAAAGTATAGGAGTAGAAAAGTCTTTAAAAGCAATTGAAGATGCTGAACTTATAATATGTATGTTTGACGCCTCAAGGGAATTTGATAAAGAAGATGAATATGTATTATCGCTTATTAAGGATAAAAATGCAATTATACTTATAAATAAATATGACATTGCAAAGTTTAATTTTGATGATAAAGTAGGCAGTGATAATACTCGAGTTATATATTATTCGACAATTACGGGACAAGGATATAGTCAATTATCAGAAACAATAAAGAATATGTTTTTTGATAACATAATAGATGTTCAGAACGAAACTTATATAACAAATATCAGACATAAGGAAGCAATTAATAATGCAATAACTTCGCTTAAACTTACACTTCAAAATGTAAATAATGGTATGCCTGAAGATTTATTTACAATTGACCTTATGGATGCGTATAATTATCTTGGAGAGGTAACGGGAGAGACTGTTTCTGATAGTCTTATAGATAAGATTTTTTCTGAATTTTGTATGGGAAAATAAAGAAGAAGGAGGATTTGAACTATGAACAATCTTACATATGAATATGATGTTGTGGTTGTTGGTGCCGGACATGCAGGTTGCGAAGCAGCACTTAGTACAGCACGTCTTGGATATGATACAATTATGTTCACCGTCAGTATAGATAGTGTAGCGCTTATGCCGTGCAATCCGAATATAGGCGGAACATCAAAAGGTCATTTAGTAAGAGAGATAGATGCTCTTGGCGGACAGATGGGAATAAATATCGACAAAACATTTATTCAGTCAAAGATGCTCAACAGGTCAAAAGGACCGGCAGTTCACTCACTTCGTGCCCAAGCAGATAAGAAACAGTATTCGCAGGAAATGAGAAATGTTCTTGAAAACACAGAGCATTTGACAATAAGACAGGGAGAAGTTTCAGAGTTAGTTATAGAAGATAATGTAATAAAAGGAGTAAAAGTTACATCCGGAACCGTATATAAAGCAAAGGCGGTCATATTATGTACAGGAGTGTATTTAAAGGCAAAATGTATATACGGAGATGATATAACATATACAGGACCAAATGGCCTTGCCGCGGCAAATAGTCTTTCGCAGTCACTTATAGATAATGGAATTGAAATAAGGAGATTTAAGACGGGTACACCGGCAAGAATAGATAAAAGAACTATAGAATTTACTAAAATGGAAGAGCAAAAAGGTGATGAAAATATTGTTCCTTTTTCTTTTACAAATTATGGAAAAAGCTTGGATAAGGAACAGATTTCATGTTGGCTTACCTACACAAATGAAACAACTCATACTATCATAAAAGATAATATAGGTCGTTCTCCTTTGTATGCCGGAGTTATTGAAGGAACAGGCCCTAGGTATTGTCCTTCTATTGAAGATAAAGTAATGAGATTTGCTGATAAAAATAGGCATCAGGTATTTATTGAACCTGAAGGAGAATATACAAATGAAATGTATGTCGGAGGTATGTCAACATCTCTTCCGGAAGACGTACAATATAAAATGTACAGATCCGTTCCGGGACTTGAAAATGTACATATAGTACGTAATGGATATGCTATCGAGTATGATTGTATAAATCCTCTTCAACTTAAACATAATCTTGAATTTAAGAACATAAAAGGCCTATTTTCTGCAGGTCAGATTAATGGAAGTTCAGGATACGAAGAGGCAGGAGCACAAGGAATAGTTGCCGGTATTAACAGTGTTAAATATATAGAAGGCAAGGATCCTGTTATCATAGACCGATCGCAAGGATATGTTGGAGTTCTTATAGATGACCTTGTAACAAAAGGGACAAATGAGCCATATAGAATGATGACTTCAAGAGCTGAATATAGGTTAATTCTCAGGCAGGATAATGCGGATCAGAGATTAATTTCCATCGGACATGAAGTTGGACTTATCAACGATGATAGGTACAATGATTATCTTGACAAGATGGAGAAAGTTAATAGAGAAGTTGAAAGAATAAAAAAAGTTAACATATCTCCTACTAAAGAAGTTAATGATTTTCTTTCTGAGAATAATTCAACTAATATAACTACGGGTGTTACATTAGAGGAATTAATAAAAAGACCTGAATTGAACTATACATTGGTTGCATGCATTGATCCTAAAAGAGAACCTCTTAGAGAAGATATAATTGAACAGGTAGATAATATTATTAAATATGAGGGTTATATTGCAAGACAGTTAAGGCAGATAAATCAATACAAAAAGATGGAAGGAAAGCGTATACCGGAGAATATCGATTATTCAAAGGTAGGAAATCTTCGCAAAGAAGCTATACAGAAACTTACTGCAATAAAGCCTGTATCAGTAGGTCAGGCTTCGAGAATATCCGGTGTATCTCCATCTGACATATCTGTTTTGCTGGTGTATTTGAAAAGTATAGAATAAGGAGCGATATTTTCTATGAAAAATTATATTAAGGAACAGGTTAGTAAATTACATATTAATCTTTCTGATGAAAAGTGCGAGCAGTTTGTGCAATTTTATAATATGCTAATTGAATATAACAGTAAATGTAATCTTACAAGTATAACAGATTTTGAAGATGTTGTTCTTAAACATTTTGTTGATAGTCTTTCTATTGTAAATATTATAGATATGAACTCGGAATGTACTGTTGTAGATGTTGGAACAGGCGGCGGATTTCCGGGAATTCCTCTAAAAATTGCATTTCCAACTATAAAATTGACTATGATTGATTCGTTGGATAAAAGAATAACGTTTTTAAATAATGTTATAAAGGAATTGTCGCTTTTTAATACTTGTGCAATTCATACCAGGGCCGAGGAATATGGTCATACCAAGGCGAGGGATTCTTTTGATATATGTGTAACAAGAGCTGTTTCTAATTTATCGGTTATATCCGAATATTGTTTGCCTCTTGTAAAACCTGGTGGATGTTTTATACCATATAAGAGCGGTGCGATAAAGGAAGAAATAGATAAATATGAAATTGCTGTGGAAGAATTAGGTGGAGTAATTGATGATGTTGCTATATTTGAACTTCCGGATTCTGATATAATGCGTAGCCTTTGTCTTATATATAAAGATGGAGACACTCCAAAAAAATATCCTAGAAAAAATGGAATTCCTTTAAAAAGACCTTTGATGTAAGAATGTTTCACGTGAAACATAAGAAAACAAAAAATCTACTATGTTTCACGTGAAACATAGTAGATAATGTACAATATAAATGATATAATAGTTATTATTGAACGGGAGAAGATAAAGTATGGCGAGAATAATATCTATAGCAAACCAAAAGGGCGGTGTAGGCAAATCTACAACGACAATTAATCTATCAGCGTGTCTTGCTGAAAAGAATAAAAAAGTGCTTGTAATTGATCTGGATCCCCAGGGAAATACGACAAGTGGATTCGGTGTGGATAAAAACAGGACTGAAAATACTATTTATGAAGTGTTAATCGGTGATGCAAATATAAAAAAGACAATTATTAAAGATGTTATAGATAATCTTGATATTCTTCCTGCAAATGTTAATTTATCCGGTGCAGAAATTGAACTTATAGAAGCAGATGACAGAAGTTACATATTAAAGAATTGTCTGAGGTCGATTAAAAGAAAGTATGACTACATAATTATTGATTGTCCGCCATCATTAAGTATTCTTACAGTTAATGCTCTTACTGCATCTGATACAGTTATTGTTCCTATTCAGTGTGAATTCTATGCATTGGAAGGAATTAGTCAGCTTATTAAGACTATTGAACTTGTGCAGGCGAGATTAAATCCTGATATCAAATTAGAGGGTATTGTATTTACTATGTTTGATTCAAGAACTAATTTATCTATGCAGGTTGTAGAAAACGTAAGAAGAAATCTTAAACATAACATATACAATACAATTATACCAAGAAATGTTCGCCTTGCAGAAGCACCAAGTCATGGACTGCCAATTAATTTGTATGATTCTCGTTCAGCAGGAGCTGAGGGATACAGAAATCTTGCAGAAGAAGTAATTGCTTATAAATAAATAATACAAGGAGAAAAAAATGGCTGCAAAAAGAGGATTGGGAAAAGGAATAGATTCTATGATACCGGGTGGCGGTATTGTGGTTGAAAATAAAAAAACAGAGAAGAAAACCGGAACAACCGTAGTAAAAATAAGTGAGGTTGAACCAAACAAAGAACAGCCTCGTAAATTATTTAATGAGGACAGATTAAATGAACTTGCAGAGTCTATAAAACAGCATGGTATTATAGAACCGCTTATTGTCGTAAAAAAAGACGACTACTATGAGATTGTTGCCGGAGAAAGAAGATTTAGAGCTGCGATGATAGCAGGTTTGACTGAAGTGCCTATAGTAATAAAAGACTATACTCCTCAGCAAATTGTTGAGATTGCCTTGATTGAAAATATTCAAAGAGAAGACCTTAATCCGATAGAGGAAGCTAAGGCATATAAACAGCTTATTGAGGACTACAATTTAAAGCAGGATGAAGTGGCTGAGAAAGTAAGCAAGTCAAGAACTGCTATAACTAATTCCGTCAGACTTCTCAAACTGGATGAGCGTGTTCAGAATATGGTAATAGAAGAATGTATATCAAGTGGTCATGCCAGAGCACTAATAGCTGTTGAGAATAAAGATGATCAGTATGAACTCGCATGTAAGGTGTTTGATGAGAAGTTAAGCGTTAGAGAGACAGAAAAACTGATCAAGAAATATAATATCAAAGATGATAGTAAAAAGAAAAAACCTGAACTTGAAAATAAAGATATATATGCGGATTTTGAAGAAAAGTTAAAACAGAGTATGGGTACAAAGGTTCAAATCAACCGTAAATCTAATACAAAGGGTAAAATAGAAATAGAGTATTACTCAGAAGTTGAGTTGGAAAGACTTATTGGTATGTTGACACGATAAATATGGAGGAATAAGAGATATGAATGGGAATATACTGGAAACCCTGGGAATACCGGTAGATTATTTGTTGATCGGAATAGTAGCATTTCAGTTGGTGTTATTTATACTGATTATATGTGCACTGGTTAAAACAAGTAGTGTAAAAAAGAAATATACTGCATTTATGAAAGGCAGTGATGGTAAAACTTTAGAAGATGCGATGCTTAATAAGTTTAAACTAGTTGACATGCATGATGATGCAGTTAAGGAAATCTACACACGATTGAAAGATATAGATGATAACTTGCTGATAACTTTCCAAAAAATTGGACTTGTAAAATATGATGCTTTCAGAGAAATCGGCGGAAAGATGAGTTTTGTGCTTGTTCTTTTAAATAAAGAAAACAGTGGTGTAATGATGAACTGCATGCACAGTAATTCTGAGGGTTGTTATACATATGTTAAACGTATAACTAAAGGAAATGTAAAAACAACATTGTCCAAGGAAGAAGAACGTGCTCTTAACCTGGCAATGAATAATAATGAAGACGTAGCTGAGTAATTAGCTGCGTCTTTGTTATATAGGTAATCAATGTAACTGTAAAAATACGCAGAAAAAAAGCCCCAGAACCAGAGACTTCCTAATCCTAAGACCTTGTAATACACCTTCAGGGGTTCGAACCCTGGACACCCTGATTAAGAGTCAGGTGCTCTACCAACTGAGCTAAAGGTGCACATGTTTGAAAAACAAACAACAAATAGTATTATATAAGCATATTGTCTATTTGACAAGAAATATTATATAAATAAAAAATAAATAAAAAATAATATTTACTTGCAATTCTTTTTCTTGGATTGCAGACAAGAGCAAACCACGTTGCAGGATTTCGTTATTTTAAGAAGAATCCTGTCTAAAGAACCGTTGCAGGCAGTAAATTTTCTTATAAAACATTTCATATCCATAATATAACCTATATTATTTTTTTAATACTAATATATGTAGATTATGCTATAGATGTAATCATCGGGACAAAATCATTTTATTAATAGGTACGCCGAGTGATGAGAAACGCTCTTCATATTCGGTCATTATATTGCCTTCACAGTAAGGGCTGTTATGAAGGTCATATGTGATCATATCTATGTTCCATCCGCTTTCTTTTGCCTGTTCTACTGAAAAATCAAACAATGAGCGATTGTCGGTTTTAAACTCAATAGTTCCTGACGGAGTTAGGATGTTGTTGTATTTGCTCAAATAATTAGAAGATGTAAGTCTTCTTTTGGCATGGCGGTCCTTTGGCCATGGATCAGAAAAGTTAAGGTAAATCTTATCAACTTCATTTTTTGCAAAAATATTTTCTATATATTCGGCATCAAATCTAATAAATTTCAGGTTTTTAAGCTCGAGATTTTCAGCCTTATCAATTGCACGGATTATAACACTGGAAAACTTTTCGATACCAATATAGGTGATATCGGGATTGTCTATGGCATGTTTGCTTATAAATTGACCTTTTCCTGTGCCGATTTCGACATAAAGCGGCGCATCAGCATTTTTGTTAAAAATATCGCGCCATTTTCCTTTTAAATCTTCGGGATTTTTTATGGCATAAGGGCTTGCCTCAATATATTCGCGGGAGCCCGGTACATTTCTCAGTCTCATTTTATAATAGCCGGCAATAAGCCGGGTGCCTCCTTTTATGATAATACCGAAAGTATATAAAATAATTTGAAAATAATCAATATTAAATTGTGCATGACCTTGATAGAATCGGGTAAATCGAGTATACTGTTACAGAAGTAAAAGTACAGGAGTGCGTCATGAAAAGATTATCAGGCATTGTTTTAGCAATTGCGATACTTGCGGCAATTATCAGCCCGTATTCACACATAAAGGCAGGCGGAGAATGGCCGAACAGCTCATCAGCAGGAAGTGTTTCTGCTGCATCTGCTATTGTTATGGATATTAATACGGGAACTATTCTTTATGAGAAAAATATTGATGACAAGAGATATCCGGCAAGTATCACGAAGATAATGACAACACTTCTTTGTATTGAAAATGCAAATCTTTCGGATACGGTTACATTTTCACATCATGCTGTTACGAGTATTGAGGCAGGAAGCTCGCATTTGTGGGTGGTTACGGACGAGCAGATAAAGATGGAAGACTGTCTGTACGGAATAATGCTTATGTCAGCAAATGAAATGTGTAACGGAGTAGCTGAGCATGTAGCAGGAAGTATAGATGCATTTGTTGACATGATGAATGAACGTGCAAAAGAGATTGGCTGCACGGGGACACATTTTGCAAATCCGAACGGACTTTATCTGGACAATCACTATACAACAGCGCATGATATGGCACTTATTGCTACGGAGGCAATGAAGAATCCGGTATTTCGTAAGATAACGGGAACTAAGAATTATACAATTCCTAAGACGAACAAGAATGATGCGCGTAACTTGTATAATAAGCACAATATGCTTCATCCTATTTCTTATCCATACGGTTATGATTATTGTATTGGCGGAAAGACGGGATATACTGATATTGCACGTTGGACGCTGGTTACATTTGCAAAGAAAGACGATATGGAGCTTGTGTGTGTTGTAATGAAGACAAATGGCCCGCCGAGAGTGGAGCCTAATGAATACACGGATTCTACCAAGTTGCTTGATTTTGCATTTGATAATTATTCTTACTATCCTATGCAGGAAAGTCTAGGAGATGCGGACGCGGAAAACGGGTATTCGCTTTTTACGAATTACAGCCCGTTGTTTGATGATGATAATTCTCCGCTATATATAGAAGAAAATGCCGGGGTGGTTCTTCCGAAAGGTGTTAAAATATCAAAGGCTGAACGGACAACAACATTATATGATGATGTACAGATCGTTTCCGGTAAGAACGTTGTAGGAAGAGTGTCATATACTTATCTTGGAAAAGAGGCGGGGTCTGCAGACATAATTTATGACACGACAAAAATGACGGAAAATGCGCTTAATTATAACATTGCAGAGCTTTTGAAACAGAGTATAGCGGAAAAAGAACCTGCAGAAAAAGCGGAAGATAAGGAAAAAGACACAGAAGATATCAAAGATGATACAGCAAAAAAACCTGAGAAAGAGAAGAAACATTTGCCAACACCGGTTAAGATAATTATTATTGCCGTAGTGGTTGTTATAGTTGGTTTTGTTGCATGGGTATTTATACAGAGAGCAAGACTCAGAAAGAGATATCTTGGATATTACGGAAGAAAAAGAAGATATAGACGAGGCGGCAGAGGAAGCAGAGGTCGTAGTAGTAGCTATAGAAACAGTTACAGAAGCAGCTACAGGAGAGGAAGCTGGAGAGATTAGGACAATATGAAGATTAATGTACATGAGATTGCGATATTTGGAATGCTCGGTGCACTTATGTATGCATCGAAGGTTCTTATGGAGCTTCTTCCTAATATACATCTGATAGGTGTTTTTGTTATAGCAATAACAGTTGTATATGGAAGGAAGGCATTATATCCGATATACACATATGTATTTTTGACCGGAATGTTTACGGGATTTGCCACCTGGTGGATTCCGTATCTTTATATATGGACGATTTTGTGGGCGGTGACGATGCTTGTTCCGAAAAATATGCCGAAGAAAATAAGACCGATAGTATATATGTGTTTGTGTGCGTCACATGGGTTCTTGTTTGGAGTTTTGTATGCTCCTGCACAGGCGCTGTTGTTTGGTATGAGTTTTGATGCAATGATAGCGTGGATTATTGCGGGATTGCCGTTTGATATTATTCACGGAGTCAGCAACTTTTTCTGTGGAATGCTTATATGTCCGATTATTGCGGTGTTAAAGCAGGCGGGTAGGTGAAATTAGTATAAGGCAGTGTTCTCATACATGACACGAATTGTATCATATATGTGACACTGCGTTTCTTTATGTATTTACTGTCCTTTGATACTTTTAAAGAAGTCTGGTGATAAAATTTAAAAGAAAAAGGACGTAAGGGCGATGAAGGAAAATACGAAAAGATTAATAATTTTGGGAAGCATATTTATTGCAGTATTTGTTATATGGACGTTGTTGATACAGAAGATAGATGTGCAGCCGCTTGGAGCAAATGGAACAAATATAGGATTTGCAACGGTTAACAGTTGGTTTCATAAATTAACCGGTGTGCATATGGAACTCTATAATATCACAGATTGGCTGGGACTAGTTCCGATATTTATATGTATGTTATTTGGTGTGGGTGGTTTCGTCCAATTGATAAAGAGAAGCAGTCTGTTAAAAGTGGATTGCGACATTATTATCTTAGGGATATATTATATTGTAGTGATATTCGGCTATCTTTTTTTTGAAATGATACCTATTAATTATCGACCGGTACTCATTGAAGGATTTTTGGAGGCTTCATATCCATCATCAACTACACTTCTTGTGCTTTGTGTAATGCCTACACTTTCCGAACAGATAAATCGTAGGGCGAAAAATGCAACTGTTAAAAGTATTGTAAAAGTTTTTGCCATTTGTTTTTCTGTTTTTATGGTATTGGGAAGACTAATTTCCGGTGTTCATTGGTTTACGGATATTGTGGGGTCAATTATACTTAGTTCGGGATTGTTTTGTATTTATAAAGCAGTTGTTTTATTTTGTAATAAAGAAAAAAACAAGTAGGAGGTTCTGTCATGGAGTTTCATGAAAAGCTTCAGGAATTGCGAAAAAGCAGAGGGCTTACACAGGAAGAACTAGCAGAGGCTTTATATGTGTCCAGAACTGCCATATCGAAATGGGAATCGGGGAGAGGATACCCAAGTATAGATTCGTTAAAAGAAATATCAAATTATTATTCGGTAACAATTGATGATTTGTTATCGAGCGAAAAATTGCTTTCCATTGCAGAAAAAGAAAACAAATCAAATCTGCGAAGCATGTGTGATTTAATAATCGGAATTCTTGACGTATGTTCATTTATTCTGATTGTATTGCCACTTTATCCTAATATGGTAAATGGATTCGTTTATTCGGTAAATTTATTTGAATACACCCAGGCATCGTCATTAAATCGTTTGTTATATTGGATTATGTTTATTTCGCTTATTGCAGCAGGCGTTGTTAAACTGTTGTTAGCAAAATCCGGAATTGATAGAATCAGCAAAATAATGACAGGTGTATCGATGGTGATCAGTATTTTGATGGTATTATTTTTGACAATGACAAGAGAAGTATATGCTGTAATTGTAGTATTTCTGTTGTTAGTAATAAAAGGAGTTTTGATTTTAAAATATACAGAGAGATAACTGGTTTGGAATTGTTCTTACGATAGTATACAGGTAATTCACGGAGAGTAAAAAAATCAAGCCGGAATCCTTGATACACTCAAGTATTCCGGCATTTTTTGTGGCACCGCTTGGGGGAATCGAACCCTCAACTAGCCCTTAGGAGGGGCTTGTTATATCCATTTAACTAAAGCGGCATTAGCGATATGCTTCAAGCTCTTTTGCCATATCTGTTGCTTCCCATGGAAGGTTAAGATCATTTCTTCCGAAATGGCCATAGGCAGCAGTCTGTTTGTAGATTGGCTGTCTGAGGTTAAGCATGTTGATTATTCCGTCAGGACGAAGATTAAAATGCTTTCTTACGATATCGACTAAAGCTGAATCATCCATGATTCCTGTACCGAATGTGTCTATCATAATAGAAGTAGGTTCTGCAACACCGATAGCATATGAAAGCTGAATTTCACATTTCTTAGCAAGACCTGCTGCAACAATGTTCTTTGCGACGTAACGGGCTGCATAAGCTGCAGAACGGTCAACTTTGGTGCAGTCTTTTCCTGAGAAAGCGCCACCGCCGTGACGTGCATAACCGCCGTAGGTATCTACGATAATCTTACGGCCTGTAAGTCCGCTGTCTCCGTTAGGTCCGCCGATTACGAATCTTCCGGTTGGATTTATATAAAATAATGTGTTGTCATTCACAAGGTGTGCAGGGATAACAGGGTCTATAACATATTTTCTGATGTCTGCACGAAGCTGCTCCTGTGTAATCTCTGCAGCATGCTGTGAAGAAATTACTATAGCATTAATGCTTACAGGAACGCCATTCTCATCATATTCTACAGTAACCTGGCTCTTGCCGTCAGCGCGGAGATATGGAAGTGTTCCATTCTTTCTTACTTCTGACAATTTCTTTGTGAGCTTGTGAGCAAGGTATATAGGATAAGGCATATACTCCTCGGTTTCATCGGTTGCATAACCGAACATCATACCCTGGTCACCGGCACCTGTTAATGAGGTTGTATCATCACCGGTCTTAGCTTCAATAGAATTGTCTACGCCGAGAGCAATATCATCAGACTGTGAATCAAGCTTTATAAGAATCTCACATGTATTGCAATCAAATCCGTATTCAGGATTGTTATATCCGATTTCATTTATAGTATTGCGTACAATGTCTTCAATATCTATCTTTGCTTTGGTTGTTATCTCGCCCATTACGAGAACAAAATCGGTAGTAATGGATGTCTCGCATGCAACACGGCTGTATGGATCCTGTGCAAGAAGAGCATCTAATATTGCGTCGCTTATCTGGTCGCATATTTTGTCAGGATGTCCCTCTGTAACTGATTCAGATGTAAAAAGTTTCTTTTCCATCCTTTTTTCCTCCTTTTGAATAAAAAAAGTCCATTTACGGACTGGCACACTCTCTAAAGAGAATACAATATTTCGGTGTAATCGTCAATTGCCAAATAAATATTATTTTTTTTTAATAAATGTTTGAAATTCTTAATACAATGTATTATAATATAGTAGAAATATTTTTTATTATGGCTTTAGTAAGTTGTTTTTATGTAAATATATTAACAAGGATAAATAAAAAGGATAGGTGAATTAGCGCATGAATAAGATACTTATTATTGAAGATGAACTTGCGATTGCAGAACTTGAGAAGGATTACCTGGAGCTCAGTGATTTTAAGGTTGACGTTGAGACTGACGGTGAGATTGGAACTCAGAAGATCCTTGAAGAGGACTATGATATGTTAATACTCGATCTTATGCTTCCTGGCATAGATGGATTTGATATATGCAGAAAAGTAAGAGAGAAGAAAGAGATGCCTATTATTATGGTATCTTCTAAGAATGATGATATTGATAAGATAAGAGGTCTTGGTCTTGGAGCAGATGATTACATTACTAAGCCATTCAGCCCAAGCGAGCTTGTTGCAAGAGTAAAGGCCCACCTTTCAAGATATACAAGACTTGTAGGAAGCAATTCTAATAATAATGAGTGTATCGAGATTCGCGGTATACGCATTGACAAGACTGCAAGAAGAGTTTTTGTTGATGATGAAGAGAAGATTTTTACCACAAAGGAATTTGACCTTCTTACATTCCTTGCACAGAATCCAAACCATGTATTTACCAAAGAGGAGCTTTTCCAGAAGATATGGGGTATGGAGTCAGTTGGTGATGTGGCTACAGTTACAGTTCACATTAAGAAGATAAGAGAAAAGGTTGAAAAAGATACATCTAAGCCTCAGTACATAGAGACAATCTGGGGAGTTGGATACAGATTCAAAAATTCTTAATGTATAGATAAGTATTTCTCTGCGGATAATTATTTAATATAAAATTATCTTCAGGGGAGTCCGATTATGCAGCACAGAGTATTTTTGAACAGAATTATTTGCCTATGTGGAACCACAGCTATAGTATATATTGTTTTACGATATATGTTGCCGCTTGTGGTTCCTTTTATATTAGCAATAATAGCTGCTACATGGATATTTCCGATAGTAAAGAGACTGACAGAGAAAATCAGACTGTCGTATAAAGGGGTTGCCATACTTACAGTTGTGGGCATTTTAACAGTAGTATTGTTCTGTGGTGGTGGCCTTGTATATATACTGATATATCAGGGGAGAAGATTGTTTGCAAATATGCCGTTCATACAGACTGAGGTAAATACAGTGGTAAGTAACTTATGTATGAGATGCGACAGATTGTTGGGAACAGATAGTGGCGGTGTTTACAGAATGATAGAGAATATGGGGGAACGGGTCCTTCCGGCAGTTACGGATACGGCTATAAATGTATGCAGCAATCTGATTTCGGTCTCTTTTAGTTTTCTCTTTTTTGTAATTGCCACATGGCTTATTACAGAAGAATATACAGCACTTAGAGATGAATATCGCTCAACATTTGTTTATAAATATATATTGCCGGTTATAGAGGGGCTTAAGGAAACTCTCGGAGGATATCTGAAAACGCAGGGGATAATTATACTGGTCGTTTTTGCGATATGTTCGGTGGGCCTTATTTTGTTAAGAAATCCCTATGCACTTCTTATAGGAATGGTTATTGCCGTGCTTGATGCATTTCCTATAATAGGCAGCGGAAGCATTCTGGTGCCATGGGCGATAGTTTATGTGTTTCAGGGAAAAATAAAAGAAGCAGTTATTATATCGGTGACATATTTTCTGTGTCTGTGTGCGAGAGAAATTTTAGAGCCAAAATTAATGGGACAAAGCACCGGGCTCCGTCCCATATATATATTTGCAGCATTTTATGTAGGAATAAAGTTGTTCGGCATATCCGGTATAATACTTGGACCGGTTGCCCTTGTAACGATTAAAACAATATATGAAACATATATTGTAAGAAATGTTACTCTTTCTTAGATTCTTCGTAAGCAGCTCTTACTGCGTGTGCAAGCTGGTCAGCGCATGAAGTTCCTTTAAAACCACACTGGATTCCGGCACATTTTTTCTCAATAGTATCAACTGTAAGTCCGTCAACAAGTGCCGGGATTGCTTTGAGGTTGCCATCGCATCCGCCATAGAACTTTACGTTGGTAATTACATCGCCGTTGATGTCAAGATCTATCTGTCTACTGCAGGTTCCTTTAGTCTTATAAGTATATTTCATAGTAAATAACCTCCCCATAGTATTATTCTATTCTCAGTAATATGTATAAATGATAGTATAATAACTGTCATTTGTCAAAACTTATGCTATAATGAACCGTAAAGGGGGAGCGTAATGGATATAAAAATAAAAATTCCCAAAGATGTTGAATATATAATAAATGAATTAAACGCGAATGGCTTTGAGGCCTACAGTGTAGGCGGCTGTGTCAGAGATTCGCTTCTTAATAAAGAACCTAAGGATTGGGATATTACTACATCCGCAAAACCGCAGGAGATAAAGCAGATATTCCCAAAGACGATAGATACGGGTATTGAGCATGGTACTGTAACGGTGCGTTTGCACGGAGAGAATTATGAGGTGACAACATATCGTATTGACGGAAAATATGATGATGGACGACATCCGAATTCGGTTTCATTTTCCACATCCCTTAAAGAGGATCTTATGAGAAGGGATTTTACAATTAATGCCATGGCGTATTCGCCGAAAGATGGTCTTATAGACATGTATGACGGTGTAAATGATTTGTCACGCGGTATTATAAGATGTGTTGGAAATCCGATAGAAAGATTTTCGGAGGATGCACTTAGGATGCTTCGGGCAATAAGATTTGCAGGACAGCTTGGCTTTAAAATAGAAGAAAAAACAAAGGCGGCCATAACAGAATTGTCGGAAAATATTGTTAAGGTAAGCTGTGAAAGGATAATGGTTGAGATTTCAAAGCTTATTATTTCCAATAATCCGGACAAGCTTATGCTTCTTTTCGAAACAGGAATATCAAAGTATTTTCTGCCGGAATGGGACCGCATGGCATCGACGGAACAGAATAATATTAATCATATATATTCTGTAGGCGAGCATACAATAAAAGTTTTACAGGCAGTAAAAAGTTTGTATGCCGGAAATGATGAGAGAGAGCTTAGGGTTCTTTCATGGAGCGCATTTCTTCACGATGTCGCAAAGCCGGATTGTCTTACAACAGATGAAAACGGTACGGATCATTTTTATGGACATCCACAGAAGGGAAGTCGTATGGCGCAGGAGGTTTTAAAGCGTCTGAAGTTTGATAATTATACAATCAGTATGGTGACAAGAATTATTAATTATCACGATTACAGATTTGATGGAAACAGGCGCAACATACGAAGGTTTATGAGTAAGGCAGGAGTTGACATTTTGCCGTATTTGTTTATTCTTATGGAAGCGGATTTGTGCGGACAAAGTGATTATAATCGGGAAGAAAAAAGGAGTCGCATTGAGGAAGCAAAGGATATTGTAAAGGATATTTTAGATAAGCAGGAGTCCGTGTCTATAAAGGATTTGTGTATCGGTGGAAACGACCTTATGCAGGTGGGAATACCGCAGGGTAAGATAATCGGAGATATAATGAACAGGCTTCTTGAGGATGTACTTGATGAGCCAAAACATAATGATAGAAAATATCTGCTTGGTAAAGCGATGGACATTTATAAAAAATAATTTGAAAAAATGTGTAAGATTTTGCAAATCGCTGCGAAGAGAAATTTAGGGGGACCTGATTTATCAGGCAGAGGGAAGGATAAATTAATGCAAGACAACGAGTTGATTGAACTTATAAAGCGTAATCCGAATATAGGTCTTAGCAAACTTATGTCAGATTATATGGGGTTAGTATGTTCCATTGTACGCGAAAAAATAAACAGTGTATGTGATGAGTTTGAAATGGAAGCCTGTGCCAGTGACGTGTTTATAGATTTTTATAATAATATAGACAGATTTTCTGAAGAGAAAGGAAGTCTGAAGGCATTTTTATGCGTCATTGCAAAACGCAGGGCAATTGATACGTTCAGAAAGAAGATTAAAGAGGTCGGGAACATATCAGTTGATGATGAAGAAAGTTATGTATATATTGCAGACACCATTGATATAGAAGAGGCGTACATAAAACGTGAACAGAAAAAGGCACTTCTTGAGGCTATCAACAGCCTGGGAGAACCTGATAGGGAGATTATAGTCAGGAAATATTATATGGGCGAAAGCTCAAAGTCAATATCAGAGAGGTTGTCAATGACGGTAACGGCGGTTGATACAAGAAGTTCCAGAACGCTTGGAAAGCTTAAGAAATATCTAATGGCAAGTATTCCCGGAGGTATATGATGGAAGACAAACTAAGACAAATTCTAGACAATTTGAATGAACAAGAGACAGATGAGCTTCTTAAGAAGCAGTATGAATGGGAGTCCGGTCTTAACGAAGAGAGAATATGGGAAATGGTTTTTGATAAGACGGGAGTAAGTTCAAAAGCACGTACAAGAAGACGCATTATGTATGGATTTGCAGGGATGGTAGCATGCCTGGCTGTATTTTTCACGGCATTTTTTACATTGTCACATGGTAACGGAAGTGGCGTAGGAAAACAACCTGCAGACAACCTTGTTGACAGAGGCGATGAGATGTTTAATTTTACAGAAGCGCCAACATATGTGGTTGATAATGATGACGACAAAAATGATGATAAAGACAATGATAAAGATGACAGTCATTCAAAAAAACCATCAAAAAATCATTCAGGAGATAATCCTGACAGAATTGCAAGCGGAAAGAACAGTGATCTTGTGGGATTGTCTACAAAAGAGATAGCGGAGCTACTTGATGAGTATGCATGTGAGATCGACATGGCATCATTTGTAGCGGAATATAATAATGTGGATGACATGCTTATGGATTGCGACATCGTTGTACGAGGTGCAAAAAAACAGTCAATTTTAAGCATAACGGGTGACGATGATATTTACAGCCTTATGGCCGGATTCGAAGTGTCTTCTGTTCTGTGGAACAATACGGATGAAGAAATTGATGACGAGATAATGGTTAAGGAAGGTATAACGGTTAACGCAGAAAACAAGTGTTATACACATGTAAAAGGATATATTCCAATGCAGTTGGATAAAGAATATATTCTGTTTCTCAAGTTTACAGGAAAGAGCTATTGTAAGGTGGCCGGTGGTGTTTACGGAAAGATACCGCTCGATTCTTCGGAGGAAATACTTCATTTAGACAGTGATTATGTTATTAATCAGGACATAAAAGATCTCTATTCAATAGTGAGCTATGCAAGAGATAGATTTGAAAATTATACGCCGCCGACAGCTACGCCGGATCCTGCAGATATAAATGAAGATGAAGAAGATGCAGACATACCTTCCGACAGCGAAATTGATGAAGAACAAGACCTCGAATAAATATTAATTCCATAAAAAGTTCTATATGACGAACCCTCTGCATACATTATATGTATGAAGGGGGTTTTGTCATGTCAGAATATAAGAGATGGATATCGTATATATATTCTTATGAACAGGAAGAAAAGAAAAATAACATCGGGTATGCAAGAATTGAAATTAGGGATAAGAAGGTAAAAATCACGGTACATATCAATGTTTTAAGTGTAAATGAACCTATGGAAGTGTATTTATACATGAGAAATGGTTATAAGGTAAAAGGATTTAGTATCGGCCGGATAAAACAGAAAAACGGAGCCTGTGATGCAAGTTATATATTTCCTGTAAATTCTGTGGCCGAAAGCATATATGGATTAAATGATATGGACGGGTTAATAATATATCATAGTGACAGTAAGTTTTATGCGTCAGCATGGGATGACAACCCTGTTACGGTGCACGGTCTTAAAGAGGCAGATGTGTCTGAATATGAAGCAGACGCTGAGCATGAGGAAGAGCCGGAAATGCAGCCGGAACCACAGGAACAGACAGATGATATACTGTCAGATAAACAATTTGATGAACAGCCGGTTGTTGATGAACAGGAAGAGACGGCAGCAGCGCTTGAAGCTTCTGTAATAAAAGAACCGGAAGGTATACGGGAGCAGATAATAAAATCTGCCGAAAAAATGAAGCAAATGTATCCGCGCATGTATCCGTTTGAGGATGATGAAATGGAGTGGTGCATACGCATTGAACCGCAGGATATCGGCCAGCTTCCAATTGATACGTGGGTAATTGCAAATAACAGTTTTTTACTTCACGGATATTACAGCTACAGACACCTTATGCTTATGAAAACAAGTTGTAAAGATCACCCGTGTTACATGATTGGAGTTCCGGGAGTGTATCACAACAGGGATGAATTTATGGCAAAAATGTTTGGATTTGAGGTGTTTAAAGCAATGAACTGTAAGAAAGATGTCAGAGGTGAATTTGGATATTGGTGTATATCCATTCTCGACAAAATATAAATAGTAGGATATACTTGTTAACATCATTTGCATAAGAGGAAACGGGATTTGTTATGGAAAATGAAGAAAGAGTCATTCATGAAAAATACATGAAGGAAGCACTTAAACAGGCAAGACTGGCATTAAAGTACGATGAGGTGCCGATTGGCTGTGTTATAGTGCGTGACGGAAAAGTTATTGCAAGAGGATATAACAGACGTAATACCATAAAAAGTACACTTGGCCATGCAGAGATAACAGCTATCAAAAAAGCGGGAAAAGTGACCGGAGACTGGAGACTTGAGGAATGTACCATGTATATTACTCTTGAGCCTTGTCCAATGTGCGCCGGAGCTATTGTACAGGCCCGCATACCCAAAGTGGTCATTGGCAGTATGAATCCTAAAGCAGGATGTGCCGGTTCGGTTATTAATCTTCTTCAAATGAGTGGATTTAATCATAGGGCAGAAATCGTAAAAGATATATTGCATGACGAATGCAGCAGCATATTAAGTGATTTTTTTGCCCGGCTCAGAAAAACAAAAAAAGTTGACACCCATTAGAATTCACAGTATACTAAATACTGTATGACTATGTCTTAATATTTCCGTGCAGCCGGGGAGTTAGCGGTGCCCTGAACCTGCAATCCGCTATAGCAGGGGTGATGTCCGGTCTAGGGTTTGTGGCTTTGGAGCTGCCCTCTCAAAGGGACGTTGACGTCTGGGTCTTACGCAACAGATATTTGTGAACCGTGTCAGGTCAGGAATGAAGCAGCACTAAGCAAAACCATCTGTGTGCCGTGAGGGTGCCTGGATCGAGTTTACTTAAGAGGTAACGTCCGGGGTTACAGATTCGAAACAGGGCGCACGGATTTTTATATATTCACGTATGAGGAGCAGGATGTTATGGGTAAATACGAGACAACATTAAAGTATGTTCAGATGGGCAAGTATCTTGACGAGAAAAAGTATGACAAAGCACTTTCTCTTGCTCAGGATATTGATATTGAAAAAGTAAAGGAACTTCCTGACCTTAAACTTATGGCAGAGGTTTATATTGCCAATGAAGTATACGGGAAAGCAAAGGATATATATAAGACTATATATAATGAACTTAGTACACGTAGAATTTTGTACAAGCTTATTTCGTTATGCATTAAATGTGAAGATATTAAGGAAGCAGAGAATTTATATCAGATATATCTGCTTAAGGATTCAAGTAGTATTGACAGACTTATTCTTAAATATGAACTTGATAAGGCTAAGGATGCTGACACAGAGGTTCTTATTAGGGATTTAGAGGATATTAAAGAGATAGAGTATATTGAAGAATGGGCTTATGAGCTTGCAAAGTTGTATCATAAAGCCGGTTATATTGATGAATGTATTAGCGAGTGTCACAGCATAAATGTATGGTTTGCCGGAGGCGAGATTGCCAATAAGGCAAAGCTGCTTAAGATGCATTATGACGGTAATGTAAGTGATGAAGTCATAGAAGATTTCCAGGAAAGTATAAGTAAGGATATCAGTTCATTTATTAATAAAGAAATGTCTGAGGAGTTTCAGGGAGGAGAGTTAGAAGAGCCTTCTGCTGAGATCGAGGCAGAGGTAAATGAGCCTGCTTTAGAGATAGAAGATGAGGTTTCTACAGCGTCTGTAGAAGTTTTTGCGGAAAATGTTTCGGGTATTGATACAGAGCTTACTGATAACATCATATCCGGAATTATGGATGGAATCAGTACAGCTGTTGCTGATATCGAAAATGAAGTTTCAGAGGAGATTTCAAAAGAAGAGGTGCAGGAAGAAGGAGTATTGTCTGAGGAACAGGAAATTAAGGCTACGCCTATAGAAGAAGCGGAAGTCCGTCCGAACGTTTCAAAATATGGAAGGGAACTTCCTTACACACATGTAAAATCGCTGTTCAGAGGAATTGCGTCAGGGGAAGAATTCCCTATTAATATAGCACTTGCTGCATCAGAGCCTACTTATTATCTTACTATAGTAAAGAAAATAACAAAAGAGCTTCAGAACATAGGATATATGAATGAGCCTAAGATAAAGATAGCGAAGATTGGCGCAGAGATGCTTAATACTTTAAATATTGAAGATCAGATTGACGAGCTTTTGGGATCATGTGTAATGATAGAAGGCGCATCTAAGATGAACCCACAGACGATAAACGGAATAATTCGCATATTGGATGTGTATCCGGGACAGCTTGTTGTGATACTTGTAGATGATGAAGAGCCTTTATCAAAGATGTTCTTTAAAGAAGAGATACTTAAAAATAAGATAAAGTATTTTGTTACGGTATAATATTAAACTGTTTTGCAAAAGATATTTTATAAAATCTTTTACAAAACAGTTATTTATGATATACTACACATTGAATTGATTGATTTGACAAATTTATGACATAAATTTAGGTGGTGCTTATATGGATCAGTATATAATTAAAGGCGGCAATCCTTTAGTCGGCGAGGTAGTTATCGGCGGAGCAAAAAATGCTGCGCTTGGTATTCTTGCGGGTGCTGTTATGGCAGACGATCCGGTGCTTATTGAGAATTTGCCGGATGTCGATGATGTGAATGTGCTTCTTGATGCCATCGCAGGAATCGGTGCTATAGTAGACAGGGTAGACAGACATACTGTGAGAATCAACGGCGGAACTATCAAGTCTGTATACGTTGATTATGAATATATCAAGAAAATCAGAGGATCCTATTATCTTTTAGGTTCTCTTTTAGGGAAATATAAAGAAGCTCAGGTTGCCCTTCCGGGAGGATGCAATATCGGAAGCAGACCGATTGACCAGCACAAGAAGGGGTTTGAGGCACTTGGAGCAAAAGTAACGATTGAGCAGGGCGGAATTATTAATGCGACTGCAAAAGCATTAAAGGGAAATCATATATACCTCGATGTGGTATCTGTTGGAGCAACAATTAACATTATGTTAGCGGCAGCACTTGCGGAAGGAACAACAATTATAGAGAACTCAGCAAAAGAACCACACATTGTTGATGTTGCGAACTTCCTTAACAGTATGGGTGCCAACATAAAAGGTGCAGGAACAGATGTTATTCGAGTAAAAGGTGTGGAGAAGTTCCATGGAAGCACATATTCCATCATACCTGACCAGATAGAAGCGGGAACATTCATGGTTGCAGCGGCTGCAACAAGGGGAGATGTTCTTATAAAGAATGTTATACCTAAGCATCTTGATGCGATATCAGCTAAGCTTGTTGAGATAGGTTGTGACATAGAGGAATATGATGATTCGGTACGTGTTGTAGCAAATAAGAGATTATCACATACTAATGTTAAGACATTGCCGTACCCCGGATTTCCGACGGACATGCAGCCTCAGATGAGTACACTGCTTGCACTTTCAAACGGAACAAGTGTTGTTACCGAAAGTATATTTGAGAACAGATTCAAGTATGTAGCAGAGCTTGCAAGAATGGGTGCTGATATTAAGGTTGAAGGCAATATGGCGGTTATTAACGGAGTAGAAGGGTTTATGGGTGCAGCGATAAGTGCTCCCGATCTTCGTGCCGGAGCAGCGCTTGTTATTGCTGGTCTTGTTGCAGAAGGATTTACAATTCTTGATCAGATAGCATATATTGAGCGAGGATATGAAGCATTTGAAGAGAAACTTACTGCACTTGGCGCAAGTATGAAAAAGATAGATGTGAATGACGAAAGAGAAATAAAAAAGTTTAAATTACAGGTAAGTTAAGGAAGGAGTATATAGATTCATGGCAAAGGAAAAGAAGTTGGTTGAAAATGTGACGCCAATGAGCGAGGATTTTGCAAGATGGTATACAGATGTTGTTAAGAATGCAGAGCTTATTGAATATTCAGGTATTAAAGGTTGTATGATATTAAGACCTAACGGATATGCAATTTGGGAAAACATACAGAAGGAACTTGATGCACGTTTTAAGGCAACAGGTGTAGAGAATGTATATATGCCTATGTTTATTCCGGAAAGTCTTCTTCAGAGAGAAAAGGATCATGTTGAAGGATTTGCACCTGAGGTTGCATGGGTAACACATGGTGGAAATGAAAAGCTTGCGGAGAGACTTTGTGTAAGACCTACATCAGAGACACTGTTTTGCGATTTGTATTCTAATATTATACAGTCATATCGTGATCTTCCTAAGGTTTATAACCAGTGGTGTTCTGTAGTCAGATGGGAAAAGACAACAAGACCTTTCCTTCGTACGGCAGAGTTTTTATGGCAGGAAGGCCATACTGCACATGCAACAGCAGAAGAGGCAGAGGAAAGAACAATTCAGATGCTTAATGTATATGCTGATTTCTGTAAAGAGGTTCTTGCAATACCTCTTCTTAAAGGAAAGAAGACGGACAAAGAGAAGTTTGCCGGAGCAGCAGCTACATATACTATAGAGGCAATGATGCATGACGGAAAAGCACTTCAGTCAGGTACGAGCCACAACTTTGGTGACGGATTTGCAAAGGCATTTGGAATCCAGTATACAGACAACAATAACGAATTAAAATATGTTCATCAGACATCATGGGGAATGTCTACAAGAATAATCGGTGCAATCATTATGGTTCACGGTGATGATTCAGGTCTTGTACTTCCGCCGAGAGTTGCACCTACACAGGTTATGGTAGTGCCAATTCAGCAGAAAAAGGACGGAGTTCTTGAGGCTGCGGGAGCGCTTAAGGATGCGCTTACGGCAGCAGGCTTCAGAGCTAAACTTGATGATTCTGATAAGAGTCCGGGATGGAAGTTCTCAGAGCAGGAGATTCTTGGTATTCCTGCAAGAATAGAGATCGGACCAAAGGATATCGAAGCAGGACAGTGTGTAATCGTAAGAAGAGATACAAGAGAAAAGACTATTGTAGCTATCGAAGATGCACCAAAGATGCTTGCTGAGATACTTGATAAAGAACATGAAGATATGTACAACCGCGCATATGAGCATCTTCACAGCAGTCTTTATGCTGTTGATAACTACGAAGATTTCAAAGACACGGTTGCAAATAAACCTGGATTTATAAAGGCTATGTGGTGTGGCGAGCTTGAATGTGAGCTTAAGATAAAAGAAGACACAACTGCTACATCAAGATGTATGCCATTTGAACAGGAACAGATTTCAGATGTATGCGTATGCTGTGGAAAACCGGCTAAACATATGGTTTATTGGGGCAAGGCATACTAAAATCTTCCAACATATTATTTGAACTGATTAAGAGCTTCATCGTATCTATAATTTATAGAGGTGAGGCTCTTTTCTATTTCTGCACGGTCTACAGAAGCTGCAGCGCAAAGCTCATCTAAACTGTCATAATTATCTCTGAGTTCGGTGTTAATAAAACTTAAAAGTATAAAAGGGTCTTTTGGTAAAGTCATAACGAAACCTCCGTGAATAATATAGAAATATTGTAGCATACTAAGAATTATTATGGAATGGAGTTGTGAAAAAATGGCATATAATAATTCATCCTATTCTAAGGAATATAAAACAACCAAGCCTCATTTGGATGAGCTTATTCATGTTAAAAAAAGTTTCGATGTTATGGAAAAGCCGCTCGTAATTGCCGGAAGACAGGCTTGTTATTATTTCATAGACGGATTCTGTAAAGATGAAGTTATGGAAAAAGTTATGGAGTATCTGTTCAAGCTTACTCCGGACGATATGCCGTCGTCGCCGGAGGAATTTATGAACAGGCACATGCCATATGGAGAAACGAATCTTATTGGTAACGATAAGGATTTTCTCCAGTCATTTTTGTCGGGAGTACCAATTCTGTTTATCGATGGTTACAACATGCTTATTGCTTCAGATTTCAGGACCTATCCGGCAAGAAGTGTGGACGAACCTGAAAAAGATAAGGTAATGCGTGGTTCTCGTGATGGATTTGTAGAAACTGTGGTGTTTAATACCGCGCTTATCAGAAGACGTATAAGAAATCCGGAGCTTGTGATGGAAATACATTCGGTCGGAAAAAGCTCGAAAACTGACGTTGTTGTTTCGTATATAGACGGCAGGGTTGACAAAAAAGTTCTCAAGCAGGTAAATGACAGGATTGCTGCCATAGATGTGGATTCCCTTACGATGAATCAGGAAAGTTTTATAGAATGTTTTTATCCGCACAGATGGTACAATCCGTATCCGAAATTCAAGTTTTCTGAAAGACCGGATACTGCGGCAGCATGTATTCTTGAAGGAAATGTAGTAATACTTGTCGATAATTCTCCTAATGCCATTATTGTTCCGACATCTATATTTGATATTGTGGAAGATGCGGATGATTATTATTTTCCGCCGATTACAGGGACATATCTCAGGTTATCGAGATTTATAATAAATCTTGCGGCTCTTCTTTTGTCGCCTACATTTTTACTGTTAATGAACAATCCGTCGTTTATTCCCGCCGGACTTGAATTTATTATGATAAAGGATCCCATAAATATACCGATTATAATCCAGCTGCTTCTTTTGGAATTTGCGATTGACGGCATGAGGCTTGCATCGCTTAATACGCCTAATATGCTCAGTACGCCGCTAAGTGTGGTTGCAGGTATTGTGCTTGGAGATTTTACGGTAAGTTCAGGTTGGTTTAATTCGGAAATAATGCTTTATATGGCATTTGTTGCGGTGGCAAATTATACGCAGGTGAATTTTGAACTTGGATATGCACTTAAGTTTATGCGAATTATTACACTTGTTGCAACACAGTGGTTCGGACTCTTCGGATATATCGGAGGAATAGTGCTTGCAGCAGTAGGAATTATTTTCAATAAAACATTTGATGGTAAGAGTTATCTGTATCCGCTTATACCTTTTAACGGACGAGGTCTGTTAAGAAGATTTTTCAGGGTCAGTTTGCCCAAAAGTGAAAAACAGTGATTTTAAATATACAGCATGGACAATTGTAAGGTAAATATATATTTCTTTTGTTGCAAAACGCCTGATAAAACGATAAAATAATGTATTATATTATTTTTATAAAGGAGAGGTATTATGAAGGGGAGAAAGTTGTTTGCTAAAATTGTAAGCGCTGTCAGTGCATGTGCACTTATGTGTTCGCTTACACCGGCAGTGGCAGAGGCGGATAATCCGATTGTTCAGACATTTTATACGTCTGATCCGGCACCGTTTGTAGCATCAGATAACGTATTATATGTTATTACTGACCACGATGAGGATATAATCGAGAACGGATATAATGCAGATTATAAGTTCTTTACCATGAGAGAGTGGCGTGCATATTCAACAACAGATATGGTTAACTGGAGAGACCATGGTGTTATTATGAAACTTGAGGATGTTTCATGGGCTAACATGGATGACAGAAGAGCATGGGCACCGCAGGTTGTTGAGAGAGATGGAAAATATTATATGTATTTCCCATGTGTTATTAGTGCAGAGTACAATGCAACTCATAATGACGGAGGATATTTCGGTGTTGGTGTTGCTGTTGCAGACAATCCTACAGGTCCATACAGAGATGCTATAAATAAGCCGTTTGTAGGCGGAGGCAGTGGAGATATCGATCCGACGGTTTATGTTGATGATGATGGTCAGGCATATCTTTACTGGTGCCAGAACCCTATTAAGTATGTAAAGCTTAACGATGATATGATTTCTTATTCCGGACAGCCTGTTGTACAGCAGGCCGGAAGTATCGGCCTTCAGGGATATGTTGAGGGTCCTTGGTTTTATGCAAGAACTAACGATGAAGGCAAGAAACTTTATTATATGATGTATGCAGGACATGGCTCTAACGGTGAGAATATGCAGTATGCGACAAGTGATTCTCCTACAGGACCATGGACACATAAGGGTTCTATACTTGAAATGGAGAACTTCGCCGCAGTTGATGACGGAAAAGGACATTCAAGTTTCACTATTCATGGAGGAGCTATTGATTATAAAGATCATTCATATCTTTTCTATCACAATGGAGCGCTTGCAGGCGGTGAGGGATATCATCGTTCAGCATCTGTAGAAGAGTTTGAGTATAATCCTGACGGAACAATTCCTCAGATGAGAATGTCTCTTAACGGAGTAAAAGCTATTGATACACTTAACCCATATCAGCAGGTAGAAGCAGAGACAATTTGTTGGGAGTATGGTGTTAAGACTGTGGAAGAGCCTAAGGAAGACGGTCCTCAGGGTGTAACCGTTTACAATATGCATGACAATGATTACATCAAGGTTGAGAGTGTTGATTTCGGTGAGGAAGGCGCTGATACATTTACAGCTGCAGTTAAAGACGTTAAAGCAGATGCAAATGCTTCTATAGAAGTATTTATCAGAGATAATGACAGTGTTGAGAACATGAACTATATGAATATCTTTGACCTTTTAACAAATGGTGATAAGGTAGCTACAGTTAATGTTGATAATACTACAGATGAGTATAAGGAATTTACAGTTAAACTTGATACAAAGATTACAGGCGTACATGATGTGTTCTTCGTATTCAAGGGTGATTATAAGAAACCTGCAAGCGAAGAGGATCCTTCGGCAGTAATTAGTGAAAAAGATACAGGAATGTTTAAGTTTGATTACTGGAAGTTTGCAGAGGAAGTTAAAGCTACTCCTGTACCACAGCCGACCGTTCAGCCTGGTGGTCAGACACAAAATCCGCCTGTGGTAACACCTGCACCTACAGATAATAAGCTTGACAAGGCAATTATTAAGTCAGCTAAGAATCTTAAGGGTAAGAAGATAAAGGTGGCTATCAAAAAGGTCGGAGATGCAGACGGATATGAAGTAGTTATAGCAAAGAAGAAGAACTTCAAGGGAAAACAAGTTATTGATACAAAGAAAGCAAAAGTTAAGATTAAGAAGTTCAAGAAAGCTAAACTTAAGAAGGGTAAGAAGTACTTCGTAAAAGTAAGAGCATATAAGATCGGTGCCGATGGTAAGAAGATTTACGGCGATTACAGTGCGGCTAAGAAGATTAAGATAAAGAAATAATCGTATAATGTGATATAATTTACTGCCACTTTGCGGACATATCGTAAAGTGGCAGTATTTTTATGAAAAAGACATGATAAATTAGGTGTAATTATTAATTATTTGTTGCAATAAGTATAAAAAAAGAGTAAACTGTTAAAAGAAGTTTTTGTGTAAAATTATGTTTTAATTTTTATAGGAGGGAATTATGAAGAGAAAATCATTATTTACCAAGATTGTCTGTGCCGTTAGTGCATTTGCACTTACACTTTCATTTGCACCGGCAGTAGCAGAAGCTGACAATCCATTTGTTCAGACTTTCTATACATCTGATCCGGCGCCATTTGTAGGTTCAGACAATGTACTTTATGCAATCACAGACCATGATGAGGATATCACTGAGGGTGGTTTCTTCACTATGAGAGAGTGGCGTGCATATTCAACAACAGATATGGTTAACTGGAGAGACCATGGTGTTATTCTTAAGTTAGAGGATGTATCATGGGCTAACATGAACGACAGAAGAGCATGGGCACCTCAGGCAGTTGAGAAGGACGGAAAGTATTATATGTATTTTCCAAGTACAAGTAGCGTAGGCGGATACTTTGCAATTGGTGTTGCTGTATCAGACAGTCCTACAGGCCCTTACAGAGATGCACTTGGAAAACCTCTTGTAATCGGTGGCGGAAGAGATATCGACCCAACAGTTTATATCGATGATGACGGCCAGGCATATCTTTACTGGTGCCAGAGCCCTATTAAGTATGTAAAACTTAATGATGACATGATTTCTTATTCAGGAAATATCGTTGAACAGGATCCGGGCTCAGTTGGTCTTGAGGGATACGTTGAAGGACCTTGGTTCACAGCAAGAACTAATGATAATGGTGAGAAGCTTTACTACATGGTATATGCAGGACACGGTAATGCAGGTGAGGCTATGCGTTATGCAACAAGTACTTCACCTACAGGACCATGGACACATCACGGTTCAGTTATGGAGATGGAAAGCATTTCAGCAGTTGAGGATAACGGCGGACACGGAAGCTTTACTATCCATGGTGGTGTTGTAGATTATAAAGGAAAATCATTTATGTTCTATCATAACGGAGCTCTTGCAGGTGGTGGCGGATATCACCGTTCAGCTTGTATTGAAGAGTTTGAGTATGATGCAGATGGTAAGATTCCTGTTATGAGAATGTCTCTTAACGGAGCCAATGCGGTTGATACACTTAATCCTTATCAGCAGATTGAAGCAGAGACAATTTGTTGGGAATATGGTGTTAAGACTGTAGAAGAGCCTAAGGAAGAAGGCCCTCAGGGCGTAACAGTATATAACATGCATGACAATGATTATATTAAGCTTGAGAGCGTTGACTTCGGTGAGGCTGGAGCGATTAAGTTTACAGCTGCAGTTAAAGATGTTAAGGCAGATGCTAATGCTTCTATTGAAGTATACATAATGGATGAAAACTGTGTTGATAACGACAAAAATCCAATGAACATTTTCAATCTCTTAACTGAAGGCGATAAAGTTGCAACAGTAGATGTTGATAATACTACAGATGAGTATAAGGAATTTACAGTTGATCTTGATAAAAAAGTTACAGGCGTTCATGATTTATTCTTAGTATTTAAGGGTGATTATGCTAAACCTGCAAGTGAAATGGATCCTGCTTCTGTAATCAGCGAAACTGATACAGGAATGTTCAAGTTCGATTACTGGAAGTTTACTGAGGAAGTTGTTGCTACACCTGCACCAACTCCAACAGTACAGCCATCAGCTCAGCCTGATACAAATCAGCCTACAGTAACACCTGCACCTACAGATAATAAGCTTGACAAGGCAATTATTAAGTCAGCTAAGAATCTTAAAGGTAAGAAGATTAAGGTTGCTATTAAGAAGATGAGCGATGTTGACGGATATGAAGTTGTTATCGCAAAGAAGAAGAACTTCAAGGGGAAACAGGTTATTAATACAAAGAAAGTAAAAGTTAAAATTAAGAAGTTTAAGAAAGCTAAACTTAAGAAGAGTAAAAAGTACTTCGTAAAAGCAAGAGCATATAAGATCGGTGCCGACGGTAACAAGATTTACGGCGATTATAGTGCGGCTAAGAAAATTAAGATTAAGAAATAAGAATAATTGACTTTGCAAATGTAAAAGACTACAATGTTTTTAATTGTAGTCTTTTATTTTGGAGGAGAATATGTATATTATAGTTGGACTTGGAAATCCCGGACGAGAGTATGCAGGGACAAGACATAATATCGGATTTAATGTAGTGACAAGAATAGCAGATGATTACAATATGTCATTTAATATAAAAGAACATAAGGCATTGTGTGCAAAAGGATTTATTGCGGGACAGAAGGTCCTTCTTGCCATGCCGCAAACTTATATGAATCTGAGCGGAGAAAGTGTAGGAGCACTCGTAAATTATTATAAGATTAATCCGGAGGAAGAGCTTCTTATAATCTATGATGATGTAAGTATGGATGTAGGCAGATTGAGACTTCGTAAGAAAGGCAGTGCCGGTGGACATAATGGAATAAAGAGCATTATTTCCCATCTTGGAACAAATGTATTTCCGAGAATGAAAGTCGGGGTTGGAGCAAAGCCTGAAGGTTGGGATCTTGCGGATCATGTTCTGGCAAGATTTAATGATGAAGACAATAAGAAAATGAGAGACGTGCTTGGAATCGGGTGTGAGGCATGTAAAGATTTTATTTGTTTTGGTATAGAAGAGGCCATGAACAGACATAACAATTAACAGAGAGATTTATCAGAACAGGAAGGATGTAGAAGGAAGAGTTGAAGGCATTAACACAACCCTTACATGAACTTGCTGAATTCGAAGAGGCAAGGGTCAGTCTTAAAAGAAAAAAGACGCCTCTATATATATCCGGATGCGTTGATACGCAAAAGTGCCATGTTATAAATGGTTTGGGAGAAGGATATAGATATAAGGTGATAATAACATATAGTGAAATTAAGGCGAGGGAGCTTTACGACGATATGAAGTTGTATAAGGTGCCTGTTTTTTACTATCCTTCAAAAGATATTATTTTTTACAGTGCTGATGTTCACGGCCGTGCGATTGTACAGGAGCGAATGAATGTTATCAGAAACATTTTAGAGCAGAAAGAGGCTGTTATTATAACAACTCTCGACTGCGGAATGGAACACTGTGTTCCGCTTAATTCCTATCAGCACAGTATAATGGAGTTTGTTATAGATGAAGATATAGATACTGATAATCTGAGAAATGAGTTGTATACTCTTGGATACGAATATGCCGCACAGGTAAATATGCCGGGAGAGTTTGCAATCCGTGGCGGTATTGTGGATATATTTCCGCTTACTGAGGAGGTCCCGTACAGAATTGAACTGTGGGGCGATACGATAAGTTCGATTCATTCCTTTGATGTAGAGAGTCAGCGCTCAATTGAAGAGGTGCATGATTTTTCATTATATTCCGCAACAGAGGTCATGGCAGATGAAGACAGAATAGCCCGCGGACTTGCACGTATTGAAGAAGAGATTAAGGCAAATGATGAGAAGTTTCGCAAGGCTCATAATATGCAGGCGGCGGCAAAGCTGTGGCAGACATTTGATCAGTTAAAGGAGAATCTTGAATACTATAAGGGTATGGCGGGGCTTGAAAGCTATTTGCACTATTTTTATGATCAGACAGAGTCGTTTTATGATTATTTTCCGGCAGATGAGACGGTTTATTTTATAGATGAGCCAAACATGAGTTATGAGCATGGTGAGGCAATAGAGTTTGAGTTTGAAGAAAGCATGAAGAGCAGGCTTTCACAGGGATATATTATTCCGGGGCAGATGAAGGTTATTTATAAGGCGGCAGAGATATACGGAAAGCTTGCTAACCGTAATGTTGTTATGCTGTCAACGATGGATACAAGGCCGAAGCATATGGCGTATGAAGAGGTATATTCGTTCAGTGTTCAGGCGGTTGCGTCTTATAACGGTCGATTTGAAATTATGGTTAAGGACCTTGAAAGATGGAAGAAGAATGGGTATAGGATTCTTATTCTGGCACCGGGAAGTACGAGGGCAAAAAGGCTTGTATCGGATCTTGCAGGGTATGGTATAGAGGCATTTTACAGCGAAGACAGCAACAGGGAGCTTAATCCGGGAGAGATAATGACGGCATACGGTGCCGTTCATAAAGGATTTTACTATCCGCAGATTCGTTTTGCCGTTATTACGGAAGCGGATATTTTTGGCGATAAAAAGGTCAGAAAGAAAAAGAAAAGATATAACGGCAAGGCCATCCAGAGTTTTTCGGAGCTTGCGGTTGGTGATTATGTTGTACATGAAAGTCATGGACTTGGTATTTACCGTGGTATAAAGAAGATTGAGGTTGACAGAATTATCAAGGATTACCTGACTATAGAATATGCTAAGGACGGTGTTCTGTATATTCCGGCAACAGGGCTTTCGGCACTCCAGAAGTATTCGGGTTCAGCGGAGGATGGCAAGAGAAAGCCGAAGCTTAACAAGCTTGGTTCGCCGGAATGGAATAATACAAAGGCGAGAGTGCGTTCAGAGATAAAGGATATCGCGCAGGAACTCGTTACTTTGTATGCAAAGAGACAGGAGAAAAAAGGCTACCGTTATGGGGAAGATACTGTATGGCAGACAGAGTTTGAGGAGCTGTTTCCATATGAAGAGACAGAAGACCAGTTAAGTGCAATAGAAGATACAAAACGTGATATGGAAAGCAACCGCATTATGGACAGACTTATTTGCGGAGATGTCGGTTACGGTAAAACAGAGGTTGCAATAAGAGCAGCTTTTAAAGCTGTGTCTGACGGGAAACAGGTTGCGTATCTTGTGCCGACAACTATACTTGCCCAGCAGCATTACAATACATTTGTACAGAGAATGAAGGATTTTCCGATTAATATTGAGATGCTTTCGAGATTCCGTACGCCTGCTCAGGTTAAGAAGACTCTTCAGGCACTTAAAAAGGGCAATATGGATATTGTTATCGGAACGCATCGTCTGCTTTCAAAGGATGTGGAGTTTAGGGATCTGGGGCTTTTGATTATAGACGAGGAACAGCGTTTTGGTGTGTCTCATAAGGAAAAGATTAAGAAGATGAAGGAAGATATTGACGTGCTGACATTGTCTGCAACGCCGATACCGAGAACCTTGCATATGAGCCTTGTTGGCATCCGCGATATGAGCATACTTGAAGAGCCGCCGATGGACAGACTGCCTGTGCAGACATTTGTTATGGAGCACAATGATGAGATAATAAGAGAGGCGATTACAAGAGAGCTTGCGAGAGGCGGACAGGTATATTACGTTTATAACCGTGTAAATAACATTGATGTAATAACAAATATGGTTGCAAAGCTTGTGCCTGAAGCAAACGTTACATTTGCACATGGACAGATGAGCGAGCGTGTGCTTGAGGGCATCATGTTTGATTTTATACACGGAGATATAGATGTGCTTGTTTCGACAACGATTATCGAGACGGGACTTGATATTTCAAATGTGAATACAATAATTATTGATGAAGCAGACCGCATGGGACTGTCACAGCTTTACCAGTTGAGAGGCCGTGTCGGAAGGTCTAATCGTACGGCATATGCATTTCTTATGTATAAAAGGGACAAGATGCTCAAAGAGGATGCAGAGAAAAGATTGTCTGCAATAAAAGAATTTACCGACCTTGGCAGCGGATTTAAGATTGCAATGCGGGATCTTGAGATAAGAGGTGCCGGAAATATCTTAGGCGCTGAACAGCACGGACACATCGAAGCAGTGGGATATGATTTGTACTGTAAGATGTTAAATGAGGCGGTGCTTGCACTTAAAGGTGAGAAGAAAGAAAATATTCTGACTTATGATACAACAGTTGAGATGGAAGTGGATGCGTACATTCCGACTTCATACATTAAAAGTGAATTTCATAAGCTTGAGATGTATAAACGAATATCTGACATAGAAACGATGGACGAGATGTCGGACTGCAAGGATGAGCTTGTGGACAGATTCGGACATTTTCCTGACGCGGTGCATAACCTTATGGAGATTGCGCTAATTAAGCATATGGCGCATGAGGTTTATGTAACACAGGTTTCGCACAGAAAAGACAAGTCAAGTCTCAGAGACAAGAAACCGAAAGATATCATTACATTTATGCTGTATGAAAATGCGCCGTTTGACATTACAAAAATTCCTGCATTCCTTGCAGAATTCGGCAAGAGAATGACATTTGTTAAGGAAGGAAAACCGAAGTTTGTATACAGGCTTGCTGATTCTGAGAATTTGTTTGAGCGAATAAGGGAGTTGCTTGAGGCTATGAAGCAGCTGATTATTGAGGAGGAGCAATAGATGTTTAAGAAAATAATGTGCATGGCAATGATATGTGTATTTATCACCGCTACACTTGCCGGCTGCAAGAAGGATAATAACAATATAGTGATAACTTCCGAAAATGAAGATGCAAAGGACGCTGCTGCCGTAGAGGAGAAGGAGCTTTCTGCGGACTCAGTTGTTGTGGCCGTTGGAGAGCAGACTGCAACTTATGCGGAATATCTTGTTTACATGTACATTCTTAAGACAAAGTATCAGAATTCCATCGGCGGTGACATATGGAACTATACCCTTTCGGAAAACAGAAGCTTTAAGGACGTGGCAAAAGAACAGGCGATAAGTCTTATTTCAGAGCTTAAAATTATTTCCTGCAAGGCTGAAAATTACGGCATTTCGCTGGGAACAGATGAAAAAGAAGACATCAGAAAATATGTCGAGACCATATATCAGAGCGCATCAGAGGAGGATAAGCAGGAATATAAGCTTACCATCGATTCGTTAGCAAATGTATATATGGAAAATGAAATTGCCGAGAGAGTATACAATGCTTGTATCGGTGCAGTAGATACCAATATAAGCGATGAAGATGTAAGACAGACAAGCATCCAGTATCTCTACATTGCATCAGGAGATATTGATAAGGCTGAGAAGCTTAGACAGAAAGCGGTAAAAAGCGGAGATTTTCTTTCTGTTGCAAGAGCAAATACTGATGCGGAAAGCTGCGAAATGATTATTGGCCGCGACTATGAAAATGTAGCATTTGCGGAGACGGCTCTTTCACTTCATACAGGAGAAATGAGCGGCGTTTTAACAACCGGGACCGGATGTTACGTTATTTACTGTGTAAATGAAAACGAGGAGAGCCTTACCGCACAGAAGAAAGAAGAAATAATTTCACAGTCACAAAGAACTGTATTCGAAACACAGTACAAATTATGGGCAGAGGAGTTTAATATACAGATAAGCCCGTTGATTTTGTAGGAAATTCTGAGAAAACACTTAAGGTTGCTTCATGTATAAAAAGATGAACGAGAGAGGATATAATATGAGAACGGTAGCAATCATTTCAGACAGTACCTGTGATTTATCTGCAGAGTTATTGGAAAAGTATAAAATAACAACATTTCCTTTGCATATTCATTTGGGAGAGGATGAATATTCAGACGGAGTCAATATAACTCCGGAGCAAATTTATGAATGGTCGGATGCAAATAAGGCGACGCCAAAGACATCTGCATTATCGCCATTTGAAGCAAAAGAATGTTTGGAAAAGCAACTTTTAACACATAAAGAAGTAATTTGCTTCTGTATTTCTGAAGATATGTCCTCTTGTGCAAGCGTGATGAGGATGGCCGCAAATGAATTAGAGGCAGAGGAGAGGGTTTTTGTGATAGATTCCCGAAATTTATCAACAGGAATTGGATTGCAAATAATCGAGGCCGCAATTCTTGCTGAGCAGGGAAAGACAGCACAGGAGATTAAAGAACATATTTTATCGTTGCAGCCATTTGTGAGAGCAAGTTTTGTAGTAGATACCTTAACTTATTTATACAGAGGAGGCCGCTGTAGTGGAGTGGCAGCGTTTGCCGGAAGTACATTAAAGCTGCATCCGTATATATCTGTTGTAGACGGGAAAATGCAGCCGGGTAAGAAGTATCGTGGGAAAATGGATAAGGTCATCAGAGAGTATGTTGAAGATCTGAAAAATGAATTAAAAACTGCGAATAAAGAAAGAGTGTTTATTACACATTCAGGTTGCGAGCAAAGTATTATCGATATGGTTAGGAATCAGCTTGAGGAAATGGGCTGGTTTGAAGAAATACTTATTACAAGAGCAGGAAGTGTAATAACCAGCCATTGCGGACCGGGAACATTGGGAGTCTTATTTATAGCAGGCAAAGAATAGCCAGGATAGTGAATGTAAATTGATTAGCAAAGAGGCGAAAGAAAGATGCAGAAAAAACCTACATTGTTATTTCGTATTCTTAAAGAAATTGTAAGGATATGTTATGGGAAAATAGAAGTTGTCGGTCAGGAAAATTTGCCGGAAAACAATGCGGTTATTGTAGGTAACCATACTCAGATGAATGGACCTATAGCAGGAGATTTTTTTCTTCCCGAGAATTGTTATACCTGGTGTGCCGGTCAGATGATGAACCGAAAAGAAGTGCCGGAATATGCTTTTAATGATTTTTGGGCACAGAAGCCGAAATGGTCACATCCGTTTTACAGGATTTTATCTCATATAATTGCACCTCTTGCAGAACTTATTTTTAATAATGCCCGTACAATTCCGGTATATAGGGATATGCGGATTATGGCAACGTTTAAAAGTACAATTCAAAAGTTAAATGAGGGTGCTAATATTGTTATTTTCCCTGAGAAAGATGAGAAAAATGTATTTTGGAAAAGGTATTGTTTTTGATAGTCAGAAGCCAATTGAAGAGGAAAGAAAACGGATTTGTACCTGTTTGTCTGAGATGATTACGGAAATGGCAAGAGCATTGCCGGAACACACTGTAGTGCCGTATAGAAATATTCCAAAGAAATATTATTTAACTAATAAGGAAACGGATAAGGTGCCGGAGATTCCGAAAGAAAAATGGAGAAAACCGGTAGTCGACTATCGCACCTTTAGACTTTCAAAAATTAATCAGCCGGAGTTTAATCATCTGTTGTATCTGTTGGGATGGGTAGGATATTTTATCTTGTATTTTCTAACAGAAAATTTGATTCCTCGGGAGCGATGTGTTCCGGTTCATTGTGTATTAGATGATATTGTTCCTTTTTGTGAATATTTCGTAATTCCGTATGTGGGATGGTACATATTAATTGTTGTTTCGCTGATATATTTTGCTTTATATAATCCGGATAATTTCAAAAGGTTAATGAAATTTATTATTGTTACTCAAATTACAGCCATGGTAATCTATATCGTATTTCCGAATCGACAGGATTTGCGACCGTACATGTTTGTAAGGGAGAACATTTTTACAGATATTATGGGATTGATATATACGGCTGATACAAGCACAAATGTATGTCCGTCTCTTCATGTGGCATATTCCGTAGGAATTGCTTCTGTGTGGTTAAAGGAACGAATGGCATCCAAAAGGTGTAAGGTTTTTATTACGGTATTTTGTATCCTTGTGTGTGTATCTGTGGCATTTGTTAAGCAGCATTCTGTAGTAGATATTTTTGTAGCAATTCCCGTTTGTGTTTTGGCAGAATGGGTGGCATTTGGCAGGGATTATTGGAATGTTGTCTTTTCAAAACGCGCATGATATAATTAACTAAAAAAAGAAAGGAAAAGGCAGTGTTTTGCTGCTGGTATGTGGAAATGTTATGTAAATTTTGCGGAAAAGAAATTGAAGAAAATTCTGTGTTCTGTGCTGAGTGTGGCAAACCTGTTGAAAACTCTCAGGCAGAAGGACCTGTTGTTGATGAAAATATAGCACAACCTAATTTTGCGGAACCGCAGGTTGATGTTCCTGTTAAAAAACCTAAGAAAAAATTAGCGGCAATTATAGCTGCTGTTGTAGCGGTTGTTTTAATAGCGGTTGTAACTGTAGCTTCTAATTTTGAAACGGTACAAGGTTTCTTCCTTAAGTCTTTCGGTTCAAATGATAAGTATTTTATGTATGTTGAAAGTAAAGCTTTTGGTTCTGTGACTGATGAAGTTTCTGAATACTATGGAACTGTTGTTGATAGCTTAAAGTTAGATGCCGCCGCTGAAACGTCTGTTAAGTTAAATGTTGGCGACAGTGCACTTTCATTACTTGAGAGCACACTGGATCCTTCTTCGGATTTTTCGTGGCTTAACACCGTTACTCTTGATATGAACGTAAATCTTAAGGACAATCTTGAGAAGGTAGCGGCCGCTTTAAATATTAACGGGGAATCATTTGTCGACATGGATATGATCATGAATTTGGAATCAGGTGAAACCTTCATGGCGTTTCTTTCTATGAGCGATAAATATCTTAAGACTGGTACAGGGATTTTAGAAGATGAAGATTATGTCGGAATTACAGAGCTTTATTCCGACCCTGAGTTTAAAGAGGTTTTGCCATCAGAGAAAGAACTTAATAAGCTTCTTGACAAATACATAAAGATTATTTTTGAAAACATGGATGAAATCGAAAAATCATCAGATGTTTTGGAAGTTTCCGGTATTGAGAAGAAATACACAACCTTAGAAGTTAAAATTGAGCAGGAAGATACTAAAAACATAGCAAAGGCTGTGCTTGAGGCGGCTAAGGCTGACAAGGAACTTAAAAAGTATATTGAAGATATAGCAGCATACCTTGAGAAGAAAAATATGAATGATGATGCGGGTATAGCTTATGATGTGTTCCTTGACTCTATTGAAGGTGCTATTAATGATATTGAAGAGGCATCATCTGAAGATGATACGTCAGTTTCATGGATTGACTATGTCGATGCTAATCATGAGATTGTTGGTCGTAAGATAGTAGTAGATAATGAAGAGATTTTATATTATGCGCTCGTTAGTGACGGCAAAGATTTTGCTTTCGAATTAGAAGCTGCAGAGGTAGCGGTAGCCGGTACAGGAACAGAAAAAGGAAATACCGTTAATGGAGAATTTTCTGTTAAGAGCAACGAGGAAAAACTCTGTGATGTAGTTGTAACTGATTTCAAAACAAATACTGATTACCTCAATGGAAATATTCGTATAAAGCCTTCTTCTGAGATTCTTGAGGCTATGGGAATTGCTGATGATGGTGCAACTGTACTTTCTATTGCAAATCTGGCACTCGAAATCAACTGTGTGTCATCTAAAGATTCAGCGGAAACGGCCATTAATCTTATCAGCGGAGACGAAATCTTTGTGGGCTTAACATTCAGCGGAAAAGAAGTAGCAGCATCACCGATAGAATTGCCAGATACAGCGAATGTTTATAGCGAAGATGAGATTGACAAATGGTTAGAAGGTATTGACACTGATGCTTTGATTAAAAAGTTCGAAGGATTGGGAGTTTCTTCAGATCTTATAGCCATTATTGAATCAATGTTATATCCATCATATGACTATGATATGGAAGATTATGACATGGAAGACTATGATTTTGAGGATTATGATTACGAAGATTTTGATATGGAAGACTACGATTTAGAAGACTACGATTTAGAGGACTTCAATTTAGAAGACTATGACTTAGAGGGCGTATATTAAAAAAGTGGTTTAAACTATGTTTTGGCGTTGATTGTAAAATCAGCGCCAAGATTCATTATTGGAGTTTGTTATGGATATTGAAATAAAAGACATACATAAAAAATATGGTTCTAAATATGTGCTGAACGGAATTAATCTTGTTGTGGACGCAGGGAAGTGTATAGGTATATTAGGTAGTAACGGAAGTGGCAAGTCAACTCTTCTTTCAATACTTGCCGGTGTCCAGCCTGCCGATGACGGTAGCTTTTTGTTTGATGGAAATGATTTATTCAAATATTCTGCGGATTATTCGTGTTTGGTGGGATATGTTCCTCAGGGAACACCGCTAATTGAAGAACTCACAGCCTATGATAATTTATTGCTATGGTATGATAAAAAGACTCTTAAGAAGGAACTTGCAGAAGGGCTTCTTAAGAGCCTTGGTATTGATGAGTTTCTGAAAACCACTGTTTCAAAAATGTCAGGAGGCGTGAAAAAGCGTCTATCCATCGGGTGTGCCGTGGCAGAAAAGCCATCTGTTTTATTGCTTGATGAACCCATGGCGGCGCTTGACATTGTTTGCAAACAAAACATATCAGAGTATATAAAAATGCACAAAGCTGCGGGAGGCATAGTCCTTCTTGCTACGCATGACCTGCTTGAACTTGAGCTTTGTGATGAGTGGTATATAATTAAGGACGGTCTGCTTACTCGGTTTGAGTATAACGGTAACATTGAAGAATTGGTGAAGAGCTTATAGTATGAAAAAATATTTTTATTTGCAAATCAAACGTGCGTCAAAGATTTTTCCTCTTGCTTTAGTAGTGGCGGTGACATTGTATATTGGCTTTGTGACCATTCTTTTTGGTTTGCTTGCAATGTTTGATGGCAGGGAAGATAATACGCGTTTTACAGTGGCCATTGCGGGTGATACTGACAACAAATATATAAGCTGGGGTCTTGCAGCGTTGCAGATGTTTGATGAGGCCAGATTTTCGATAGAATTTGTTGAGATGGATGAAGCACAGGCACGCAGAGAACTTGAAAAAGGTGACATATCCGCTTATGTGGTATTGCCCGAAGAGTTTATGGAAAAAGCTGTTTATGGTGACATAGAACCTGTAACTTATGTTACATCTTCCGGAATGGAGGGCATTGCCTCGATTTTAAAAAGGGAGATTACGGCGTTTGTCACAGATATAGTGGTGTATTCTCAAAAAGGCACGTACGGAGTTAACGACGCTCTTTTCGGTAATGATTTGGGAGAAACGGCTTACAGGCATGTGTATAAAATCAGTCTTGAGTATGCAGATTTTATTTTTCAGAGAAATGAACTTTATTCAGTAAATGAGTTGGGTGTGGCTGATGGCTTGTCTACCACCGAATATTATGTCTGCGTAATATATGTGATGTTATTTGTGCTTATGGGCATGCCGTTTGCTGTGTTATATATAAAAAGAGACTATGCTTTTAATCGTTTGTTGGTTTCTCGGGGATATTCCTGCGGGAAACAACTGGGATGTGAGTATGGTGTGCATTTTATTACCATGCTTTTGCTGGTTGTAGCGATAATGATTGTGAGCTTTATTGTAGAGAGATGTGCACCGGAAGTGTTAGGCGGAATATTAATTCAAGGCTGGAGAGGGCTTATTGTTAAATTTGTTCCGATTATTATAATGATATCGGCATTTAATATTTTTATGTTTGAGCTTTCAAGCAATTTGGTAAGTGGAATTCTGCTTCATTTTTTTGTGGCCATAGGTCTTTGCTATGTGTCCGGCTGTATGTATCCGATATATGCATTCCCAAAAATAATTGTGGATTTTGCGGCGTTTTTACCAACAGGAATAGTAAGAAGTTATCTTGCGACATTTTTTACCTTTGACACCTCGGTTTTTAGCTTTATTGGACTTATTATTTATGCCGGTGTTTTCTACGCATTTGCTTTGCTATTGCGTATCCGTAAAATAGTGGGAATCAGGAGGTGATAAGCATGGCAAGAATTTTCAAATGGGGTTTCATGCTAAGCAAGCGTCTTTATAAAAAACCGTCGTTTGTTGTGTTGCTGGTGCTTATTCCGATCTGTATGTTTGCATTTAGCATTGCGGCAAATCAAGATGGCGGATTTGTTCATATAGTTTTGGCGCAAAAGAATAGTAGCGACAGTGTATCGACCGAGATTATAGACGAGCTTCTAAGTACAAAGTCGATAGTGCAATTTACGGAGGCAGATACGCCGGATACAGCAATTGAAAATGTAAAAAATGGATTGGCAGATGAAGCCTGGATATTTCCGGACAATACGGAAAGCGAAATAGAAGGGTTTGTAACCGGACGCAGTGATTATGTTGTGTCTGTTGTTACGAAGGAACAGAGTGTTTCGTTGCGATTGGCCAGAGATAAGCTGGTGGGAGAATTGTATAAATATTGTGCAAAGGCATTTTATATTGATTATATAAGAACTAATATATCCGATTTGGATGATTTATCAGACCGGGAGCTTATAACTTACTTTGAAGAAGTGCGTGTAGATGAAACGCTGTTTGTTTACGGAAATCCGGCTGACATATCGGCAAATGATGACGAGGCGAATTACTTAACTTCGCCGATACGTGGGCTTCTTGCCGTTTTGATGGTGATATGTGGTATGGCAGCCACATTGTATTATATGCAGGATGAAGAATCAGGAACTTTCGCCCGTGTAAAACAAAGACGAAAAGGGATAGCGGCACTGGGCTGTGTGTTAACTGCTATTGTTAATGTTTCTGTAGTTGTGCTGTTGTCACTTTGTTTGTCGCGTCTTGCAGGAAATATTTTTAAAGAAATATTTTCGATGTTGCTATATGCATTCTGTTGTGCATCGTTTTGCTTATGTTTAAGACAGATATTTGCAAGTATTCGCAGCTATGCTGCTATTATTCCGTTACTTGCGGTTGTGCTTATAGGCGTTTGTTCTATATTTTTTGAATTCAGAGGCATGTCGGAGTTACAGATGATTTTTCCGCCAACCTATTATGTGAAAGCTGTATATGATGGTAGTTATCTTATTTATATGATTGGTTATAGTGTGGCGGGATTCTTGTTAAGTTTTGGATTGCAGGAGGTTAAAAAGGTTGTGAAAAATGGGAAAGCGAGGTGAAACACCCCGCTTTTTAATATAGATTTAAAAATACACCAAATCATCCTCCGGACGTGTGCCGGTTTCTATATCCTTTAAGTACAGCACAGGACCGAGGTCGCGGTATTCTTTTACATATTCTGCTTTAATCTCGGCAGTAAGTGTAATCCACTGTCTTTCCGGAAGGTCTACATCTTTTTCGGTTTTACATACCAGGCCAAGATATGTTATGTCATCGGCACAGCATGTCATTGCAAATCTTCCCGGAACGAACTTGTCCATAGAATAGTTTGATGGTCTGAAAAACAGGCCGCTGTATTTGATGGTTTTTCCGGCGTATTTGTTTGGATTTTCCATGACATCCATATAAAAGATTCCGTAGTCATCGTCATGTATTTCAATAATCGGAGCGGACATATCGTACGGAAGCTGTTCTGCCATACCTTCATTGTTTACGCCTTCCTGCCAGTCGTAGCCAATCTGGGCTTTCTTATTAAAAATCTTGATATTTCTTCTGAGCTCGCCCGGTTTTGCAGTTTCGTCGCAGCGGTTAAATATAACCATATCCGACAGACTGAACTGATTGGTTACGAGTGAGCGCATATTTGTCCAGTACATATTAAATGTTGAATAGTCGATGGTTGAAATAACCTGTGTAAGTACCCAGTTTGCGGGATATATTTCTTCAAGAACTGATTCCACATTCCACATTCCGTTATATTCAATGAGGACGCGACGAGGTTTGTGGGAGGTTTGCCATTTTGCAAAAAGCTCCTTTGTAAGTTCTGATTCGTCGTGAACGTATTCAACATAGGTGTTTATCTTTAACAGTTCTTTTTTGTCATACTCTTTTTCGCCTTCTTCGCAGGCTATGATAAGCGTGCGTTCGCCGGTCGCAAAATAGTCCTGATAAAGAGTATCAAGTATAAATGATGTTTTTCCGCTTTCTAAGAAACCTGTAAACAGAAAAACGGGAATTTCTCTGTGAAACATATGGACCTCCTTAATTCAGACCGAATAATTCCATAAGAGCATCTTCGTTTATATCAGTTCCGATAACGCAGAGCTTGCCGGTATAATCGGAAGCACCGTGTCTTACTTCATATTCGCCCGGTGTCAGGTCAAAGTGTAACCATTCGCCGTCTTCGGAAGCAACCATTCCTTTAGCACGAAGAATAAATCCGTACTCATCTGTGTTTGCAAGTGTTGCGAGAATCTGGTTAAGATCTTCTTTGCTGTATATAACAGGAGTTTCTTTGCCCCAGCTTGTAAATACATCATCAGCATGGTGATGGTTATGGTGCTCAGAATGAGCATCATGATGATGTTCGTGCTCATGATGTCCATGGCAGCAGCATTCACCATGTTCATGCTCAAGATGGTGTTCATGATGCTCGTGTTCATGGTGACCGTGGCAACAGCACTCTTCATGCTCATGGTGGTGATGCTCATGATGATGTTCGTGTTCATGATGGCCGTGACAACAACATTCGCCATGTTCATGATGATGCTCATGCTCATGGACCACTTCGCTTATCAAGTCATCAATTACATTTGTGTGCTCCATTGCACTAAGAATAGTAGCGGCTTCTATGTCGTCCCACGGAGTTGTTACTATGGCAGCAGTTTCATTGTATTCTCTTATACGTGAAACGCAGTCTGTTACAACACCTTCTTTAGAAGTCTGAGTACGGCTGAGGATGATTGCGCCGGCGTGTTCTATCTGGTTGTTGAAGAATTCGCCGAAGTTTTTCATATACATCTTTGCCTTATTTGCATCAACTACGGTTGTTGCGCTGTTGAGAACGATGTCGGCTTCTGCTGCAACATCCTGCACAGCTTTTATAACATCTGACAGCTTGCCGACACCTGAAGGCTCGATGATTATGCGGTCAGGTGAATATGTGTCGATAACTTCTTTAAGAGCGGTTCCAAAATCGCCGACAAGGGAACAGCAGATACAGCCTGAATTCATCTCGGTAATTTCAATTCCGGCATCTTTTAAAAAGCCTCCGTCAATGCCTATCTCGCCAAATTCATTTTCTATAAGAACGAGCTTCTGTCCTTTAAGTGATTCATCAATAAGTTTTTTAATAAGTGTTGTTTTTCCGGCTCCGAGGAAACCTGAAATGATATCTATTTTTGTCATTGTAAAATACCTCCGATACTAAGAATTTCCATATTGCTTTGGTTATATTTTAGTATATACTCCTCATTTTTTATGTCAAGTTGCTTTATGTTTTTTGCTGTGATAAAATTGGCACAGGATTTTTGCCGGGCTTTATGTAAACAGAGTTCTATAATTATAATATTTAAAGAGGTATAAAAGATGGAATTTAAAGGTATTAAAAAAGTGCATGAAGGTGCATTTATTGCGAGATACGATATAACATATGAGACGGTGGATCATAAGACGAAGATTTATGAGATGATAAGCCGAAATAAAGATATTAAAACCTATGAAGATCTGGCGGAGGGCACCCATGATGCGGTGGTGCTTATTATGCATGACGTGACAGGAGAGAAGATTCTTCTTAACAAGGAATTTCGTATGGCAGCAGGCAAACCGGTTTATAACTTTCCGGCAGGACTTGTGGAAAAAGGAGAGACGCTTCTTGAGGGCGCGACAAGAGAGCTTAAGGAGGAGACAGGGCTCGACCTCGTAAGAATAGATGACATTTTATTTGACAGTTTCAGTGCTGTGGGATTCTCAAATGAAAAGAACAGGACGCTTATAGGCGTTGCAGACGGGGAATTTGCACCGAGCACCTCAACTTATGAAGAGATTGAGGCGCGTTGGTATACAAAAAAAGAAGTCCGGGAACTTATCAGAGACAATCTCTTTGCATCAAGAACCCAGACTTACTGTTATATGTGGTCTAAATAGCACCGATTATTTTTTCTTTAAGGAGCGGATCAAATTTTCCGCTCTTTATCATTGCAATTTCGTGGCCGTATGGGGCAAATGTTTTTTTGTTGTCCGGCGACGGAACATAAGGTGTTTCAAGAATCTTCGGCACATTTTCAAATGCCGGATAGTTTATTACATTAAGCAGGGCGTCAAAACCGAGGTTTCCGAAACCGAAGTTTTCGTGACGGTCTTTGTGCGCATTCAGTTCATTTTTGCTGTCATTTATGTGAATGGCAGCAATTTTGTCTATGCCGAGAACCTTGTCAAATTCAGCTACAACCTCATCAAAATTATTTACGATGTCGTAACCTGCATCATTTACATGGCAGGTATCAAAGCATACGCGAAGTTTGTCGTTATATTTAACCCCATCAAAGATGGCTTTAAGTTCTTCAAATGTGCGTCCGATTTCACTTCCTTTTCCGGCCATTGTTTCAAGTGCGATATTTACGGTTGTATCAGCAGTAAGGACACTGTTCAGGCCGTCGATTATACGGGAAAGGCCTGCCTCCACACCTTCTCCGACATGTGAGCCCGGATGAAGGACAAGTGTCTGAGAACCCATTGCGGCAGTCCGCTCTATTTCTATTGCAAGAAAATCAACAGCGAGTTTATATGTGTCCTCATTTATCGGGTTTCCGAGGTTAATTATATATGGGGCATGAACTATGAAAGTATCAATGCCGTGCTCTTTCATCAGCAAATGAGCCGCCGGTATGTTAAGCTCATCTATGGATTTTCTTCTCGTATTCTGTGGTGCGCCTGTGTACACCATAAATGTATTGGCACCATAAGAGAGGGCTTCTTTAACGGAGCCTGCAAACATCTCTTTTCCGCTCATTCCAACGTGTGAACCAAGTAACATTTCAAATCCTCCTAATCTGTGCTTAGTTTTGTCGTTAGTATATCATTTGAAACATTGTAACTGCAAGTAAAATAGGATATAATCTATTTTGGAAAAATAATGAAGCAGCGACAGCAAGAGGGCAGACAGTATGAGAGACGACACTTTATACAAAAAGCTTTGTGAGCATTATGAAAATGGCGCATATCCGTTTCATATGCCGGGACATAAACGAAATATACCTAAAGAGCTTTTTAGTATCAATCCGTATAAGATTGATATTACGGAGATTGACGGATTTGATGACCTTCACCACCCTGAAGGATGTATAAAGCAGGCTCAGGAGAGAGCGGCAAAGCTGTATGGTGCTGATGAAACTTATTTTCTTATAAACGGATGTACGGGCGGAATACTTGCGGCAGTAAGAGCCTGCACACAAACCGGAGGCAGGATACTTCTTGCAAGAAATTCCCATAAGTCAGTATATAATGCGGTGCTTATTAATCAGCTTAGGCCGGTTTATGTGTGGCCGGAAGATAAGGACGGTCTTGCAGGAGAGATAAGTGCATCTGAAGTAAGGAAAGCGCTTGAAGAAAACAGAGACATTTCCTGTGTATTTATAACTTCTCCTACTTACGAGGGATATGTGTCAGATATAAAGGCGATTTCAGAGGCGGCGCATGAGTATGGAGTTCCTGTGATTGTTGATGAGGCACATGGAGCACATATGAAGTTTCACGGCATTTTCCCGGAAAGTGCGGTAGAGGCAGGAGCAGATATTGTTATAAACGGTATTCATAAGACGCTTCCGTCGCTTACGCAGACTGCGCTTCTTCATGTGCAGGGAAATCTTGTGGACAGAAAAAAGCTTGGGCAGAGTCTTAGTATATTCCAGAGCAGCAGTCCTTCGTATGTACTTATGGCAGCAATTGACTATGCTATGACTTATATTTGCCACGAAGGAGTGCAATTATATAATCACTATTCGGAACGGTTAAAAATATTGTATGATAAGCTTGCAGGTCTTGATAATCTTTATGTTCTTCCGTACGGCAGTGGAAGGGATGCATCAAAGATCGTCGTGTGTACTGACAGGGCAGGGATATCAGGACATGAACTTTATGATATGCTCGTAAATGCCGGAATTATGCCGGAGATGTCTTCTTTGTATCATGTTGTACTTATGACAAGCGCGTGGGACAATGAAGATGCATACGAGGGACTTGTAAAAATATTGTGTGATATAGATGCAGGGCTTGCCGGCGGTGCGTCATGTGAAAAATATACTTATCCAAAGGCAGAGTATGTAATGCCTATGAGTGAGGCAGAACGTGCAAAAGAAAAATGTGCTGCAGAGAGCATAGCGACGGAAATGATTTACATTTACCCGCCGGGGATACCGATTGTTGTTCCCGGAGAAAGGATAACAGAGGAAGTCAGAGCCTTTATAAATGAACTTAAAGATAAAGGCTATAAGGTTATGGGAGAGACCGTACAGCAGGAGGATAGCATTTTATGATATATATAATTATGGGGAAAAGTGCAACCGGAAAAGATTCTGTATATGCCAAATTGTTTAAGGATACGGAGCTTGGACTGAAAAAGATAATTCCTTATACTACAAGACCGATAAGAAGCGGAGAGAAGGAAGGCGAAGCGTATCATTTTACGGATAATGATACGTTTGAAAGATTAAAAGCTGAGGGTCGTGTTGCAGAATACAGACAGTACAATACGGTCCACGGCATCTGGACATATTATACGGTTGATGAAAATGATGATGTGCGCAGTCCGGAAACGAAGTATGTGCTGATAGGAACACTTGATGTATATGAAAAATTGCGCGATTACTATGGTGCGCAGTATGTTTGCCCCGTATATATATGTGTCGATGATCATGTAAGACTTACTCGTGCAATCAACAGAGAGGCTAAGCAGAAAAATCCGAGCTTCGAGGAAGTCTGCAGAAGATATATAGCGGATGAACACGATTTTTCAAAAGACAGGCTTAAGGCTCTTGATATTACTAAAATGTACATGAACTATGATATAGATGAGTGTGTTGCCAACATAAAAAACGATATGCTATAATCATCAGAGGGAGGGGTTGTTATGAATAGAGGTATTATTTTCGGACAGGAACAGATAAAAGATTTCATAAGTCTTTCCGTTAAAAGCGGCAAGATAGGACATGCATATATTATATGTGGCGAAAAGGGTACCGGGCGTATGGAGCTTGCAAAGTTTTTTGCGCAGGCAATTCAGTGCCGAGGCTATGAGGGCAGCGAACATACGGGAGAACCATGTGGAACATGTAAGTCATGCATTCAGATGGCAGGCAGCAATCAGCCGGATGTAATAACCGTAACCCATGAAAAGAAAAGCATCGGCGTTGACGAGATACGTAATCAGGTGAATAATACTGTTTCAATAAAACCTTATGAGTATCCTTATAAGATATATATAATTCCGGAAGCAGATAAGATGACGGAGCAGGCGATGAATGCACTTCTGAAAACTATTGAAGAACCGCCGGAGTATGTTGTAATGATTCTTCTTGCGGAAAGTGAAGAGAAGCTTCTTCCTACAATATTGTCAAGATGTTTGCTTCTTAACATGAAGCCGGTAAGTGAGCAGGTTATCAGTGAATATCTTATTAAGGAATTTCAGCTTCCGGATTATGTGGCACACAGATGTGCAGTTCTTTCGCAGGGAAATATAGGAAAGGCCGTAAGATATGCAACTGACGGAGACTTCATTGCCCTTACAAATGATGTTATCAGGATTTTAAGAAGCATTGAAGGCAAAAAAACAGATGAACTTTTAGAGACCATAAAGCACATAAAAGACGAGCATTATGATATAAATGATTATTTTGATATTATAATATTATGGTACAGAGATGTGCTTTTATATAAAGCAGTAAAAGATACAAATATGCTCATATTCAGGGACGAAGTGAAAAATATTGTCGCAGAAGCTAAAGTAAGAAGTTATGAGAATATTGAAGCATGTATCAGTGCAACAACTAAGGCAAAGGTAAGAATTAATGCAAATGTCAACTTTGACGTTACGATAGAGCTTTTGCTTTTGACATTAAAGGAGATATGGTAAGATGACAAGAATTATAGGTGTGCGTTTCAGACGCGCCGGTAAGGTATATTATTTTGATCCGGGTGAATTGGATATTAAAAAGGGTGACAATGTTATCGTAGAGACTGCCCGTGGAGTAGAGTACGGAAATGTTGTCTGCGGAGTTTGTGATATAGAAGACGAAAAGGTTATCCAGCCGCTTAAACCTGTCATAAGAATAGCAACAAAGGAAGATGATGCTGTTTCTGTGGGAAACAGGGAAAAAGAAAAGGAAGCATTTCAGATATGCCTTGAGAAGATCAAGCAGTTCGAGCTTGACATGAAGCTGATTGATGTAGAATATACATTTGACAATAATAAAGTATTATTTTACTTTACTTCAGACGGAAGAGTGGATTTCAGAGAGCTTGTTAAGTCACTGGCATCTGTTTTCCGTACAAGAATTGAACTCAGACAGATTGGTGTAAGGGACGAGACAAAGATACTCGGCGGAATCGGAATATGCGGACGAGTTTTATGCTGTCACAGTTTCTTATCAGAATTTGCGCCTGTTTCGATTAAGATGGCAAAAGAGCAGGGCCTTTCACTTAATCCGACTAAGATATCAGGAATCTGCGGAAGACTTATGTGCTGTCTTAAAAATGAAGAGGAGGCATATGAGGAGCTTAATAAGAATCTTCCAAATATAGGAGATATCGTTAAGACACCTGACAAGCTTAAAGGTGAGGTTCAGAGCGTAAGTGTTCTTAAGCAGAAAGTTAAGGTTATCGTTGAACTTGAAAGTGATGAGAAGGAAGTGCGCGAGTATCATATAAGCGAGCTTAGATTCCGTGCAAGAAAGAGACGCGATAACGAGGATATAGATGAAGAACTTAAGCAGCTTGAAATGCTTGAGAAAAAGGAAGGAAAGTCAAAGCTTAATGAGTAGTGAAGTTACACTGCTGCCCGGAGAGAGACTGGATGATTTGCAGAGAAATAACTGCCATATTATTCAGAATCCGGATATGTTCTGCTTTGGAATGGACGCTGTTTTGCTTACGGGGTTTGTAAATGTAAGGCGTGGCGAGCATGTTCTAGATCTGGGAACCGGAAATGGCATCATTCCCATCCTCTTAGAAGCAAAGACCTGTGGAGAACATTTTACGGGACTTGAGCTTCAGGAAAGAAATGTGTCTATGGCACAGCGAAGTGTGAAACTTAACGGTCAGCAGGAAAAGATTGACATAATAGAGGGAGACATAAAGGAGGCTTCGAAGTTGTTTGGAGCCGCGTCATTTCATGTGGTGGTCTCTAATCCTCCGTATATGACAGGCAGTCACGGACTTGTGAATCCTGACATGGCAAAGGCTATTGCAAGACATGAGATTATGTGTACACTCGATGATGTTATACGCGAAGGCAGCAGGGTGCTTAAACCGGGTGGCAGATTTTATATGGTTCACAGGCCATTCAGACTGGTGGATATCATTACGGAGTTTACAAAATATTCTCTTGAGCCTAAGAGGATGAAGTTTGTGCATCCGTATGTTGACAAGGAACCGTCAATGGTTCTTATTGAAGCTGTCAAAGGCGGAAAAAGACGTATCAATATTGAAAACCCCGTTATCATATACGGAGAAGACGGACAATACAGCGAAGAAATCCGTACGGTATATGGGTATTAAGTAAAACAAAAAAGGAGCTAAAATTATGCCCGGTAAATTATATATATGCGCAACACCGATAGGTAATCTTGAAGACATAACATACCGGGTTGTAAGGGTTCTTAATGAAGTTGATGTTATTGCTTGTGAGGATACAAGACATAGTATGAAGCTGATGAATCATTTTGACATACATACGCCTCTCACAAGTTATCATGAACATAATAAGATAGAAAAAGCCGCGGTGCTTGTCGACAAGATGCTTTCAGGGGCAGATATTGCGCTTGTGACGGATGCAGGTACACCTGCAATATCGGATCCGGGAGAGGAGCTTGTAAGACAGGCCGTGAAAGCCGGGATTGAAGTGACATCTCTTCCGGGAGCATGTGCATGCATTACGGCACTCACAATGTCGGGGCTTGCGACAAGAAGATTTGCATTTGAGGCATTTCTTCCATATGACAAAAAAGAAAGAAGAAATGTACTGGAAGGACTTGCAAATGAGACACGTACAATCATCATTTATGAGGCGCCTCATCATCTTAAAGCGACACTTGAAGAATTGTATGGGACGCTTGGTGACCGTGTACTTACATTGTGCAGGGAGCTCACAAAGAAGCATGAGGAATGTATATACACAATGATATGCGAAGCAATCAGGCTATATGAGGAGACTGAGCCTAAGGGAGAATATGTGCTTGTTATAGAGGGAGCAGACATGATGGCACTTGCCGAGAGTAAAAAGCAGCAGTTTCTTGATATGCCGCTTGATGAGCATATGGGTATGTACACCTCGCAGGGTATAGACAAAAAAGAAGCAATGAAGCTTGTTGCAAAAGACAGGGGAGTATCGAAACGCGATATATATAATGCGCTGCTTGAAGGGAGAAAAGGATGAGCTACACAATAAAAGCACCTGCCAAGATTAATATTGGTCTTGATGTTATAAGACGATTGCCTTCAGGATATCATGAACTTAAGATGATCATGCAAACCATTGATTTGTTTGACATTCTTGAGGTGGAAGTTACAGATGGCGATGATAACGAGCTTATCTGCAGTGATTCTTCGCTTCCTTCTGATGATAACAACCTTGTTATGAAGGTCATCAGGCTTATGCAAAAAAATTATTGCATAGAAAAGTTTCTTAGAGTTAAGCTTATCAAAAATATTCCGGTTGCAGCCGGAATGGCCGGAGGAAGTACCGATGCAGCGGCTATGTTTTTGGCAATAAATGATATATTTGAGCTTAATATTTCTAAGAAAGAGCTTATGGAAATGGCTGTAGAACTTGGAGCAGACATTCCGTACTGCATTATGCAGGGAACGGCACTGTCGGAAGGAATCGGCGAAGTACTTACGAAGCTTCCGGACTTTGATGGTGTTACGGTTCTTATTGCAAAGCCGCCTATAGAGGTGTCTACAGGATTTGTATATGGGAATCTTAAGCTTACCGGGGATGTACAGCATCCTGATATAGATGCGGTTATGGCTGCAATGCATGACAGGGATTATGATGCAATGGCGGGACATATCGGAAATATACTTGAGACTGTCACCATTCCTGCATACCCTGTTATTGAAGAAATAAAGCAGTGCATGAAGGATAACGGAGCATTTATTTCCCTGATGAGCGGAAGCGGGCCTACCGTATTTGGTTTGTTTGAGGATGAAGAAACAGCCGCTGCGGCAAAAAAAGCATGTGAAGATATGTGCGAAGGCATTTTCACAACCGTTTCCCATACCTATAATCCGTAAACGGATCAGGATATTCCTACTATGAAGACAGACGCAATTATACCGGCAATCATACAGGCAACAGATCCGGCAAGGGTGTATCTGGTTTTTGTAACGCCGGCCGTCATAAAATATACACTCATTGTATAAAAGATGGTTTCTGAACAGCTCATAAGAACAGATGCAAGAATTCCTACGGAACTGTCCGGACCGGATTGTTTGTATATGTCAACGAGTAAGCTGGAAGCAGCCGAAGATGAGAACATTTTTATGATGACAAGCGGAACCAGTTCGGAAGGAAATTCGAACAAATCGGTTACGGGACTTATAAATGAGGAAATATAATCAAGACAGCCTGAGGTTCGCAGTATCCCCACGGCGGCCATAAGTCCGATAAGCGTTGGAAGAATTTTTATAACGGTTTGAAATCCGGACAATGCCCCGTCTATGAATGCGTCAAATACGTCAACCTTATTTAATAAGGCATAGCCTACAATGATGATAAAGGTAAAGGGTATTATACCGTCTGACAGATAGTATATAATATTCATGAAGACCTCTTTCTGGCGATGACAGAGAATAATATGCCGACAAGTGTGGAGATTGTAGTAGCAAAAAGTCCCATGCCGATTATATCCGTTGGTGAAGCGGAGCCATAGCTGCTTCGGAACGCGATGATGTTTACCGGTATAAGCTGTAATGAGGATATGTTTACAATAAGAAATGTACACATATCTGTGCTGGCAATGTTACTTTTTCCGTTAAGTTCCTTCATGTATTCCATGGCTTTTAGTCCTGCGGGAGTGGCGGCCCATGAAAGGCCAAGCATATTGCTGATTATATTTGTCGCGATATACTCATTTGCGATATGACCTTTAGGAATGCCCGGGAATAAGTATGAAAGAAAAGGTGTCATAAAACGGGTAAGTGCGTTAATTATACCGGCCTGTTTGGCGATATTCATCAGACCGGTCCAAAGAGACATAACGCCAAGCATTGTTATGCACAGAGATACGGCATCCTTAGAAGAATCAATGGCAGCGGTGCCGATTTTATCGATGCTTCCGTTAAATGCAGATACACATATACCGGCAACAATCATTAAACCCCATAATTTGTTAAGCATAAAAATCCTTTTTTGCTATATTCTATAAAAATATATGGGAAATATTACCTTTTTACAAAAAGAGATGTTGACAAAAATTTACAAAAATGGTAAATTTTAGTTATAAAAAAACAATAATTATATTATTTTGATAAAAACTTTATAAACACGAAAGGCGGATGAATAATATGAAAGAAACAGGATTGGTACGTAAAGTTGATAAACTTGGAAGAGTTGTTATTCCTAAAGAGTGGAGAAAACAGCTTGATATAGGAGAAGAGGAAGATGTGGATATAAGAAGAGAGGATGATATGATTATCATAAAGAAATATGTCCGCAAAGATACATTTACAGGTGATACAGAAGATCTGGTGGAATATGAAGGAAAGTGGGTTTCGAAAAAGTCTATTAAAGAGATGGCTAAATTAGCAGGAATAATCTAAGAAAACAAAGGCGACCATATATAATGGTCGCTTTATGTTTTAGAAGGAGATGGAGGCAGAAAAATGATTTATGATATTGTTATTGTAGGCGGAGGACCGGGAGGCATGTCAGCCGCTATATATGCGGCAAGAGCCGGATTAAATGCTATTTTGCTTGAAAAGGCATATGTCGGAGGGCAGATGACGCAGGCTCATCAGATTGACAATTATCCCGGAGAAGACGGTATCGACGGCTTCAGTCTTGCTGAAAAGATGAGACAGGGTGCCTTGAATCAGGGTGTTAAGATTGAATATGTGAATGTTCAGAATTTAAGGCTAAATGACAATCCGAAGGTTGTAGAGACTTCATCAGGGGAATATCTTGGGAAATGCGTGATATATGCTGCAGGAGCAGAGCCTAGAAAGCTTGGTATTGACGGTGAAAAAGAAATGACCGGAAAAGGCATATCATATTGCGCAGCCTGTGACGGAATGTTTTTTAGAGGGAAAACAGTTGTTGTAGTTGGCGGTGGTGATACGGCGGTATGTGATGCAATACTTCTTGCAAGGGTTGCCGAAAAAGTAATTATCGTGCATCGAAGAGACAGCCTGCGTGCTGCAAAAAGTTACAGGGAGCAGCTTGAGGCTATGCCGAATGTAGAGTTTGTATGGAACAGTACCGTTTCTGAACTCCTGTATGAAGACAGAATAACAGGAATCAAAGTAAAAAATATTCAGACTGAAGAAATAAGTGAGATTACGTGCGACGGAGTATTTGTAAGCATAGGAAGAATACCACAGACAGAGCTTGTGAAAGGACAGATTGATTTAACTGACACTGGATATATAATTGCAGATGAAACAACGCGCACTAACATTGCGGGGGTCTATGCGGTAGGTGATGTGCGTGAAAAAGAACTCAGGCAGATAATTACAGCTGCCGCAGACGGAGCTATAGCCGTGCATTTTGCGGAAGAATCAATATCCGTATCTTTTTCTGAATAAGCCAAGCATAATAAATGAAACAATTACAGACAGAATCTCAGCGGCTACGATAGACAACCATATTCCGTTAAGTCCGAAAAATATCGGCAGAAGGAATATCATGACAACCTGGAACACCATGGTTCTCATGAATGAAATGGCTGCTGAGATTATTCCGTTATTAAGCGCCGTGAAGAAATTCGAGGCAAATATGGAAAAGCCGTTAAACAAAAATGATATTGCAAATATATGTATGGCATGTTTTGTCATGCTCATAAGGTTGTCGCTATAACTTACAAATATTCCGGATAATACGCCCGAAAGTAATTCGCAGGAAATAAACATTACTGCGCCGGCAACACCGACTATCTTCAGACTCTTTTTCAAAATATTCTTAAGCTCGTCTTTATTTTCCGCACCGTAGTGATAACCGATAATCGGTGCAGTTCCGATAGAATAACCTATAAATGTTGACACAAATATAAACGATATATACATGATGATGCCGTATGTAACAACACCATCCGGACCGACAAGGCGCATAAGCTGCATATTATAAAGCATGTTTACAAGAGACATGGATATGTTTGACAGCATCTCCGAGCTTCCGTTAAAGCAAGTTTTGCCAATGATGCGCATACGTATTTTTGTCAGACTGAAACGAAGATCCGTGGAGCGATTTCTTATAAAAAAGATAAGAGGAATAATACCTCCGAGCATTTCGCTTGAAATGGTTGCGAGAACAGCTCCAAGTATTCCGAGGTCAAATACATATACAAGAAGGAAGTCGCCTATGATATTTGTTACACCGGCAACTATGGAAAGCAGAAGTCCCATTCGCGGCCGGCCAACGACTACAAGAAAACTCTGAAATGCATTTTGAAGCATAAACGCAGTAAGGCTTATCATGGACATGCGGCCGTATAAAACGCAGCCGTCTAAAAGAGTTCCCTCTGCGCCAAACAGTATTGAAATAGGCTCCATCAACAAGGCGCCAAAAACAGATAAAAGAATACCAACAATGATTATAAAAAGAATAATCATTGAAAAATATTCATTTGCCTTTTCTTTCTTTCCGGCACCGAGAGTTTTTGAGACAAGCGCACTTCCGCCGGCGCCCATCATAAATCCGAAAGCACCTAAAATCATAATAAAAGGCATAATAAGATTAACGGAAGCAAAGGCCTCGCTTCCGACTACATTTGTTACAAATAATCCGTCAATAACTCCGTAAATCGAAGTGAAGATCATCATAATGATTGTCGGTATAGTAAACCTGAACAATCGTCCGTATGTAAAATGATCCGATATCTGAATACTCATAATATTTCTCCCGTGGCAATATGCAACAATGATATCGTATGTATATTTTGTTGTCAACGGTCAAGAATGATAGTAAAACAACTGTTAAAAGAGGGATGGAAGATCATGAAAAGGATTATAATGTTTATAATTATGGTGGAGTTGATTCTTGGCTGTCAAAGAGGAGAAACAACTGCGCAGGAGTATATTTACACAGGAAATATAGCCGACTCTGTACTGCGTTTTCATATTCTGGCAAACAGTGATGATACAGCGGACCAGGAGCTTAAGCTATTGATAAAGGATGAAATATCAAAAAAAGCGGCAGAGGATATGGCGCAGGAAGGGATAAACTGTAAGACCGATGCGATGGCATATATGCAAAAAAATATGAATACATATATTACAGAGGCAAAACGAATTGCCGGAGAAAATGGGTATGCATACAATGTGACCGCCGACATCGGCAAAAGCTGGTTTCCGGTTAAGATATATGGTAAGTACATTTTTCCGGAGGGCGAGTATGATGCAGTGCGTATGAAAATAGGGGCAGGCAAAGGAAGAAACTGGTGGTGCGTGATGTTTCCGTCGTTGTGTATAGTGGATGAGGCGTATCAGGTTATGCCGGAAGAGAATGATTTGGATGAAAATGAAGAGGAAGAGTATAAAATTAAATTCCGCATTGTTGAATGGATAAAGGATATGTGGTAAAATGTCCGCATATGAGAATTTAAAAAGGGGGCTGTCTGACATATGAATAAGAAGCTTGTATGCGTCATTTTCGGAGGAGAATCATCAGAGCATGACGTATCGTGCATTTCAGCTACGACAGTTATTAATAATATTGACAGGGATATATATGATGTTATGCTCATCGGCATTACCAAGGACGGAAGATGGTTGCTTGTTGATGACGTGTCATGTATAAAAGACGGAAGTTTTGCAAATGGAGATATTGAAGCAGTTATACTTCCGGACAAATATACACAGGGAGTTTTGGTACATAATAAGAATGATAAGGAGAATCCTTATTATGTAAAGCATGTGGATGTTATTTTTCCGGTACTTCACGGTTTATACGGAGAAGACGGAACCATACAGGGAGTATTTGAGATGGCAGGAATTCCGTATGTAGGATGCGGAGTGCTTGCATCTTCAGTGGGCATGGATAAGCTTACTACAAAAAAGGTTGTTGAATCTCTCGGACATATAGATCAGGCAAGATATGTTGCCGTATTTAAGGAAGATTTTTCAGATCTGACTGAGAAGGCAGGCCGTATTGAGAGTGAGCTTGGATATCCTGTTTTTGTTAAACCGTCTAATGCAGGTTCTTCCATGGGAGTATCCAAGGCGTCCACAAGAGAGGAGCTTTATGCTGCGCTTTCAGAGGCACTTTTGCATGATGACAGAATCCTTGTGGAAGAAGCTATATACGGCAGGGAGATTGAGTGCGCCGTGCTCGGAGATGGAGACGTTAAGGCATCAGGACTCGGAGAGATTTTGGCGGCAGCAGAGTTTTATGACTTTGATGCAAAATATAATAATGAAGAGTCAAAGACAGTTATTGACCCGGACCTTCCTGCAGAAGTTGTAGATAATGTAAGAAAATTTGCCGCGGACATATTCCGTGCCATATCAGGAAAAGGACTGTCAAGAGTTGACTTTTTTGTTGAAAATAAAACGGACAGAATTATATTTAATGAGATAAATACACTTCCGGGCTTTACCGAGATAAGCATGTATCCAATGCTTTGGGAAGCAAAAGGAATAGACCGTAAAGCACTTGTTTCAAAGCTTATTGAGTCAGCAGAATGTCGTTTTGCAAGAAAGAAATGAGGTACATATGAATAATTCACCTATAGGAGTATTCGACTCAGGTGTCGGAGGACTTACGGTAGCAAGGGAAATAATGAGACAGCTGCCAAATGAGAGTATCGTATATTTCGGCGATACCGCAAGAGTTCCTTACGGCAGCAAATCCAAAGAAACCGTAACGAAGTTTTCAGAGCAGATTATAAGATTTCTTAAAACTAAAGATGTTAAGGCGATTGTTGTGGCCTGCAATACGGCAAGTGCATTTGCGCTTCCTGAAATAAGCAAAGAAACAGATATTCCGATTATCGGTGTTGTTGATCCTGGTGCATACGCAGCCAACAAGACAACCGTAAACGGACGTATCGGAATCATTGCAACAGAAGGAACCGTAATGAGTGATACATATGCAAAAGTCCTTAAAGGAATTAATCCTGAGCTTCAGGTATTTTCCAAAGCATGCCCGCTTTTTGTTCCGCTGGTGGAAGAGGGCTGGCTGTATGATTCTGTTACATACGAGATTGCGGACAGATATCTGCATGACCTTATGTCATATGACATTGATACACTTGTGCTTGGCTGTACACATTATCCGCTTATAAGAAGGACTATCCAGAAAGTGGTAGGCGATGATGTTACGCTTATTAATCCGGCTTATGAGACTGCAAAAGCACTTGAGAAGGTGCTGGTTGATAACGGACTTTCCGCAGAGAACAGAAAGGCGGAGCATAAGTTTTATGTCAGCGACAGCGTAAGCAAGTTCCGTACATTTGCCCTTGGAATACTTCCATGCAGTGTTGACTATGTGGAATGTGTAAATATGGAGCAGTATTCGGAGTAATTACAGGAAAAAGAGGATAAAAATGAATAAAGATATATTTATTTCCATAAAAGGTATTCAGATAACGCTTCCGGAAAATGATGCGGTAGAAGTTATATCAAAAGGGAAATTCTATAAAAGAAACGGCAAAACATATGTAAGCTATGAAGAGCTGGACGAAAGTAATGAAGTTATCAAATGTATGCTCAAATACGACGATAACAGAATAGAGATAAGCAGAAACACAGCAGGCATGAACACCTGTCTTGTATTTGAAAGAGACAAGTATTGTACAAGCAGTTATAAAACATTGTTCGGCAATATGCTGGTTGGATTTAATACAAAAAAGATGGATATTATTGAGACTGAAAAATCTGTCCGGATAGATATAGATTATTCGATGGATATCAATTACTCATATGTGTCCGATTGTAATGTGGCAATTAGAATTGCTTCGGAGTATGGGGATTTGTAGAGCTTGGGTTAGGATGTTCACAACAAGATAATTCATACCGGTATTATAATAGGCGGCATGAGTTTCTTATGGAAAGATATCCGCGAATGATATTTCAGCCGTTGTATTTGAAAGAATAGACCGGACAAGAATTGCCACTCATGCGAAGCCTTATTTATATAAAAAATATCTCCATATTTTGCGTTATTTTTGCGAAAGCAAAACCCGTAGCAAAATATGGAGATGTTTTTTACTTCTTATTAGCATCAAGTGTTTTCTGAGCCTTCATTCTAAGACGTTCAAGTCTTCCGACTTTTGTTTTAGAAGGAGTCTCGAGGTTGTTACGTGAACTCTTGATATCCATAATGTAAATTCCGCTTATAACTGCTTTTACTTCTTTTTTAACAGGAAGTACAGGGAATATCTTCTGGTCGCATATAAAGTTCATTGTTCTGCCGGCAACTCTTGCCTTTACGATAGGAAGCTTAGCTCTGCGCATATACTTTGGAGTCTGATCCATAACAATCTGTGGAAGTCCTGCTTCTTTAAGCTTGAGACGCTTCTTATCAATAATGAGCATTGACATAACCTGTGAGGATTGCTTCATTGTTGCTTCGTTGGCTTCCTGCTTTTTCTGCATCTTTCTTCCTACGATACTGAGTGCTATAAGAACTGCAAGAAGAACTCCGAGTATAATAAGTAAGACAATAAGTACGGGATGCCATGCAAGAATGACCGGTAAAAATGTATTGTTTATCATAAGTTGCTCCTTTCATTGTACATTTCCTGGATGATATTGTTAAGGCGAACTCCGAGAGTTTTTAATTCGTCACGCTCCATGCCTGTAATATCAACCGGGTCTCCGAATTCCATTGTAACATTTTTGGTTCGTCTGACCCAAGGAAGATGTGTTTCAAATATTTTCTCTGTGTTAGTATAACATATAGGTACAATTTTGCAATTAGTTCTTGTCGCAATTTTAAAACTGCCTTCTTTAAACGGGAGCAGTGTGTCCTCTACATTTCGTGTGCCTTCCGGCGCGATGTATACGGAATAGCCTTTTTGAATGAGTGCGATACAGTCTTTTATCATCTGCAGACCGCTTTTTATATCGTCCCTGTCAAGGAATAAACATGAAAGAAAATACATCCACTGGCCTACACACGGAATTTTTTTAATAGACTGCTTGGAAACATAGGATGTAGGTCCCGGCATGTATGCATAGCTCAGTATAATGTCAAAAAATGAACGGTGATTGCATACATACATAACAGCTTCGTCTTTCGGAATTTTCTCAAGGCCGTATATCTCATATTTAGTTCCGGCAATGAAAAGCCATAATTTAAATGCGAGACTTACTATTTTCTGTGCAAACATATGACTTTTCATAGGATTAAACTTGCTTATTATAAATGTAACCAGATATAACGGTATGCTGATTACAGATATAATTATCAGCGATAAAACGATAAGTACTGTTCTCATGTTTTTCTCCTTGTATTGTATGTGTATTAAGGAATGATCTGTACATCCGATATAATCGAGTCGGTATATGCAGATATTGGTATATAGTTAAAATATTCTTCTAATGTAAGCTTGTTTTCTGTAAGATATTCGGCCATTTCAGGACCCACATATCTTAAATGCCACGGTTCGTATGAATATCCGGTAACCTTTTCCTTATTTTTCGGATAACGGATAATGTAGCCATATTTGCTGCAGTTTTCTTTAACCCATATACCTTCTTCGGTGTTGCCAAACTCTTCTAAAAGAGAGCCTGTAAGTTCTGCTATTGAAATATCAATAGTAAGACCGGTCTGGTGCTCGCTGTGTCCGGGCTCTGCAGAGACCTTGTTGGTTTCTGTGCTTCCGTGCATGGTGACATTTTTACTGTATATCTCTTTCTGGCGTTCATAAGAACGGTATCCTGAAATTCCGTATAGTATCATGCCCTCTTTTTCTGCATCGGAAAACATTTTCTCAAGAGCAAGTCCTGCGTCTTTTCTCATATAGCTTTTTTCTTCGGAAAATCCACCGTAAAAACGTATATCCGGCACCATAAGATCATCCGGAACATAGTCCTCCGGCAACCCGTATTCTTTGTTTACAAATACGGTGTAGCTGTCGGGATTGACATCAATTCCCGGGGCTGACATATCGCCTGATACGGTCTGAGACTGGGTTTCGTCCATAATTTCGCCTCCGTTAGAAGAATCGTTATAATAGTATTCATATTCATATTCTTCATTTTCGTTACCTGAAGCGGAATCTTTGTCGGCGAAAAACGGTATGTATATTATTAAAAATAAAACAACAATTCCGAAGACAAGCATTAAAAGCTTCTTCATAGGTTCCTCCAATTATTTATCTTAACAGTAAATCAATATTTAAAAAGACTATACCATGTGTTTTCTGATTTTTGCATGGCTTTGTATAAAATAATTCCTAAAACACCACAGCTTATTACCTCTCCGATAAATATCATAAGCATGATAAACGGAATACTTTCTCCGAATCCGTAAGTATATTTTAATATAAACGGAATAATAATCGTATTGGCAGTAATAGGCGAGATAACGGAAAGATAAGGATTATCCCTGAGTGCATATGTGCCGATGGCACCAAGGAGCGTCGCTAAGCTTCCGAATATTACATCATATAAGGCTGCGCCCATAAGCAAATTTGACAAAAGGCATCCGACAAATAATCCCGGTACTGCTGCCGGTGTAAATATCGGAAGAATTGTAAATGCTTCAGCCACCCTGCACTGAATTATACCGCCGGTAAGGTTAATGGTCATAACAAGATTCGGAATTACATAAATTGCCGCAATAATGGCCGCGTGTGTAATAAATTTTGTTTTAGTATTCATTTTTCATTCTCCTTTAGTTTTGTTTATAGTGAGGAAGGTTTCGAACTCACTTTTTGCATTTGATATATTACCTTTTTTCTTGAATATATGCAAGGGAAATGTTACTATAACTTAAATAATTAAGGAAATGAAGGTGATAGGATGTCAAGGAAAAAAACTAAGAAGCGTCTTAGTAATAAACAAAAGAAGAGAAGATTTATTCTTAAAACAAGCCTGTTTATTTTTCTTATATTGGCACTGATTGTCACATTATTATTATATGTTAAGTACGGGGATAATCTGGCAGAGGCAAAGAACAATGCCGTTACTCTTGTTGCGGAGTCGACAAAGGATACATTTCGTGCGTCGGAAACTTCAATTGTATATGATGTAAACGGCAAGCAGCTTGCCACACTTACAGGCGAGAAGGATATGTATTATGTGGATATTAATACGATTCCTAAAGCAGCCGTTGATGCGATGATTGCAACAGAAGACAGGAAGTTCCGTTCCCATAACGGAATTGACATAAAGGCGATAGGTGCAGCCGTTGTTTCGCTGGTGAGAAATAACGGAGAACTCAGGCGCGGAGGAAGTACGATAACACAGCAGCTTGCCAGAAACGTTTTTCTTAATCATGCAAAAGAATGGTCAAGAAAGATAAAAGAGATGTTTATCGCACTTGAGCTTGAAAAGAAATACAGTAAAGATGAAATCATGGAGTTTTATCTGAATAATATTTATTATGCAAACGGATATTATGGAATTGAAGCGGCAAGCAGAGGATATTTCAGTAAGAGCTGTAATAAGCTCAGCCTGGCGGAGGTCGCATTTGTATGTTCCATTCCGAACAGTCCGACAAGATATGACCCGATAGAAAATTATGACAATACACTTGCCCGCCAAAAGAGAATTCTTGAGCAGATGCATGGTCAGGGAATGATAACGGTTGAGGAATACAAGGCGGCATGCGAAGAGGAGATTGTTCTCGATGTTCCGAAGCAGAAAGTGCGTAATTATATTGAAACTTATGTTATGCACTGTGCCGTCCGTGCGCTTATGAAGCAGTCCGGATTTGAGTTCCGTTATGATGTAAACATATCTGACGACGAGGAGTATATGGAAGCTTACAATGAGATGTATACCCAGTGTCAGCAGAGCATGTACAGAGAAGGCTACAGAATATTTACTTCGATTGACAGAGAAAAACAGAAGCTTTTACAGGCATCTATAAATGAGAAGCTTGCAGACAATAAGGAAAAAGGCGAAGACGGAATGTTTGAATTCCAGGGAGCCGGAGTATGTATTGACAATGCAAACGGAAAAGTGGTTGCCGTAGTGGGCGGAAGAAGCCAGTCTCAGATAACCGGATACACATTAAACCGCGCATATCAGAGTTACAGACAGCCGGGAAGCGCGATAAAGCCGATTGCTGTATACGGACCGGCATTTGATAACGGATATACGCCGGTAAGTATGATGAAGGATGAGCCTGTAAAGGATGGACCGAAAAACTCTAATGGCAAATATATGGGAAATGTTTCGTTAAGAACAGCGGTAGAACGTTCGATTAATACGATAGCGTGGAATCTGTTTAATGAAATTTCACCTAAGAAATGTCTTTCATATCTTACCGACATGAATTTTTCAAAGCTTGTGCCGGGAGATTATACTCTTGCGGCGTCACTTGGCGGCCTTACAAACGGAGTAAGTCCGGTAGAGCTTGCCTCTGCGTATGCGGCACTTGAAAATGAAGGTGTATTCCGTGAGCCGACATGTATCATGGCGATTACCGATTCAGAAGGCAACAAGATTCTTAATGATACGATATTTGATGAGAAAGAGGTATATACCGCGGAAACCGCAAAGGCCCTTACCGATGTAATGCAGGGAGTTCTTACAAAGGGAACCGCAGCTGGGCATGCACTCTCAGGAATGTCATGTGCAGGAAAAACAGGCACGACAAATGAGCAGAAGGACGGATGGTTTGCAGGATATACACCTTATTATACAACGGTAATATGGGTGGGATGCGATACGCCGAAATCAATAAGTAATCTGCTTGGTAATACCTATCCGCTTTATATATGGAAGGCTTTTATGCAGAATATACATGAAGGACTTCCTGATAAAGAGTTTCCGAAGTCAGAGTACTCATCGGTTTATGAGCCGACAGAGTCGCCTGAGCCTACCGAAGAACCGATGGAGACTATTCAACCGGATGTTGATTCGAATACTTATCCGACATATCCTCCGACAGATATGCCGGTCCAGGTGCCGGATGTAGTTCCACAGGTTACGGATGTTCCGCAGGTACAGGTTACGGATGCTCCTAAACCATCAGATGTTCCGGCTACGGCGGTGCCGGAAGTTACGAGGCAGCCTGAGGCAGAAACACCGATGCCACAGGCAATAGAATCAGAATAGAAAGCGTCTATACGAGTTTAAGAAAATAGTCGCAGACACTATTTAAAATAATTGCAGGAAAGCTTATCACATACCAGATTAGCATGAATGGAACACATATCTGGCCGAGAATATGAAGGGGCATTCCTGAGTAATCCCAGATATTCATGGACAGGAGGCCATTTAGTATGATGCCGAATATAAGCTCCAAAAGAGTGATGATAATCATGCACCACACCATTTCCTGCCATATTGCAAGTTGTCCGCCGGATATATTATGAATTATGCCGCAGGAAATAAAGCACAAGCCGCCAAGAAGAAACATGGTCCAGTGCGATCGGCCGCGGGCGATAACTTCAAGCGTATAGTATATACTGCCGCCGATTATTAATTTGATTATCCACGAAAAAATTAATGTCATTTTGCTGCACACTCCTTCAGTGAGTAGGATGTGCAGTAAAATGATATTTATGTATACGCATTAAATGCCATATTTTTTTATGTATTATTGTGGTGCAGTTAAGGGATACCAGAGCCGGTTGGGAATATAACGCAACGGGAAAGAAATAGAAAACAATGAAATTATAAAAATAGTTTTATTAAATTATGTAGAATTTTTAATAATTATGTAATATAATTTATGCATAAAATTGGAATTGTTGTACCCAATACACAGTAAAATTTATACGAAAGAGAAACATTGTACTCGAATAGTATTGCAGAAAGGATACAAAAGTGGGGAAAGAGAAGATTCTACGGCCCGGTTCGGCAGAAGTTAAGACGATGATAACAGAAGCAATCCGAATTGATGCGGGGCTGCAGACTATGCAAAATTCTGATAAAAACCATCGTAGGATTGCCCAGCAGGCTGCCCAAGCACTTTATGATGATCGCATCCAAAAAGCACTTGAACAGATGGATGTGGAACATATCAATCGAGGGAAGCAAGGTCTTAGGGTGGGACTTTTGCGTGATAATGGCATTGAGAATATCTGGCAACTTTCAAAGAAAAACTTTCAGCAGCTGTGTGCTATTGATGGATTGGGTGATCAATCTGTACGTAAGATTCTAGATACGGTTAAGCAGATTGTGGAAAATACCAAGGAAACAATCCGAGTACGCATTCAATCAGAAAATCCCGGACAAGTGGATGACGATTTGATTAAGGCGTTGTATATTCGTATTCATGCTAAGTCTTTGTGTGAACGTGGAAAGACTCTGTATACGGCACATCATAAACCTTTACAGCAGGAACTGACATTATCCAGAAAGGCTCTCAATGGGTTTGGCTGGCTTTTTCGATCGCAGATAGCCAAACAGCAAATCATAAACGGCGTAGAGATGCTCCGCACAAGACTAGCCGGAGACTTTGGCTGCGGATTGCAAGCATGGGAAGAGATGGAAAATGCTTCTCCCGATATTTATTGGGCTGATTATATTGCCAATGCACCAATGTACTATACGGAGTTGGAAAGTCTGGGGTTGAATTGGGAAAAACAAGAGACTGCAGGAGGATTGCCGGCACAATTGGCAGCCGAGATTGAAGCACAGACACTGGATCTTCAACATCTTAAAGCGACTTTGCGTAGCTATCAGACTTTTGGTGCTAAATACATTGTTCATCAGAAAAAATGCTTGTTGGGGGATGAGATGGGGCTCGGCAAGACGGTGCAGGCAATTGCATCTATGGTTGCTTTAGCTGCTGAAGGAAAAAGTCACTTTATGGTGGTGTGTCCTGCCAGCGTACTAATAAACTGGTGTCGTGAAATCCAAAAATTCAGCGACTTAGAGACTATCAAAGTGCATGGAAATGACGAAGAAGGGTTACTTCATTGGCGTGAAAACGGAGGAGTAGCGGTGACTACTTTTGAATCTATCAGTCGTTTTACATTGCCTGAAAAATTCAAAATCTCTATGGTGATAACCGATGAAGCCCACTATGTGAAGAACCCTGATACGCAGCGCACAAAGGCACTGTTGAAATTATTAGATAAAACCGAATATGTTCTCTTTATGTCCGGCACGCCGTTAGAAAACCGTGTTGAGGAAATGTGCTTTTTGGTAAATTGTTTACAACCACAGATTGCAAAGGAGTTGGAGGATGTAAAGTATCTCTCTACAGCTGAGCAGTTCCGATTACAGTTAGCACCGGTATATTTGCGTAGAACCCGAGACTCTGTTTTACAAGAATTACCTGAACTTATTGAAAAGGAACAGTGGTGTGCTTTAGGGGAACAAGAAAGACAGGATTACAAGGAAGCAGTACTATCCGGTAACTTTATGGCAATACGTCAGGTATCCTGGCAGGTAGATGATTTAAAAAATTCTTCTAAAGCTGCCCGATTGATTGAATTGTGTGAACAAGCAAGAGAACAGAAACGGAAGGTTATTGTATTTTCGTTTTTCCGTTCCACGCTGCAAAAGGTTACTGAATTGTTGGGAGACCGTTGCCTGGAGCCTATTACCGGTGAAATTTCGCCCCAGCGGCGACAGGAAATCGTTGATGCTTTCAGCAAAGCGGAGGATGACGCTGTGTTGGCCAGTCAGGTGCAGGCCGGTGGTGCAGGGCTTAATATACAAAGTGCCAGTGTCATCATTTTTTGCGAACCACAAATCAAGCCTTCTATTGAAAATCAAGCTATTGCACGTGCTTACCGAATGGGGCAGGTACGTGATGTGTTAGTTTATCGTTTGCTTGCGGACGACACAATTGACGAAAGCATGTTGGAACTTCTGAAAAATAAACAACAGCAATTTGACAGTTTTGCTGATGAATCGGTGGTGGGAGAAGAATCTCTAAAGCCTGCTGAATCGGCATGGATTAGTAAACTTGTGGAAGAAGAGAAAAAGCGTTTTGCTGAAAAAGAATAGCTGTATCATGGAAATTTTATTTTGGTTATATAAAATATAAGAAAAAGGAGGAGAGTTGGTTATGTCTATTTTTGACAATTTGAAGAATAATAACCCCGCACAGAGTTCAGCTCCTGCGACATCAGCGAATCATTCGTCGAGCCAGACCTTCAGTTTTTCAGCTTTGCCGGAAACACTTGAACAAATGCAGGCTTTACCTGAGGCTGTACTGACAGATCCGTTTCAAACAGCTGCGTTGACGGTTTGTGCATTGTGTGTATATGCGGCAGACAGAAATATTGGTACAGAAATGCTTAATTGGCTTCGTGGACCACGCCCGCTTAGTGCTATGGACATCTCGTTTTTGAACGACCGTTTCCGTGGGGGACATCATGTGCCGTTCTCATACTTTGAAGGTGCAACCCCGGATAACGATTACACGCCCACTGTGCCATATAAGTTGACAATTGAGGCGGGTCCTTATGCAGATGCAAATCACGGTTATAAGAAGCTGCACATTAAGAGCGGTGGTGCGGATAATGCCCGTGAAATTGTATTGCGACAGAAGGGGGATGGCACCTGGTTATTGTGGGATCAATTTTTGCTGGTAAGCATTCGCCAGCCAAAGTCTGCTGATCCATGGGCATAATAATATGTACAGCAGATTGCTCTGTTAAGAGAGGAGTTGGTATAAATTTTGAGACATACCAGCAGAGGAGGAAGTTTTTTTCTCTGCCTACTTATCAATCTTCTGCTGAATCTGGAGTGGAGTATTCCCGCATGGATACTGTTGGCACTTCATATTTGGCTGGATATTTCAATTTGGTGGTTTGTTGGTGGTTTGGCCTTTTGGATCCTGATTATCCTTTCAGGGATGTGGATTATGGGATGGGCTGCAGAGTGTAGTTCCGTCAAGGACCCACCGAAAGAAAATAAAAACCCTTATTCAAAAACTAATGTAAAGGAGTAATTATTATGGGACTTATTAAAGCAGGAATTGGCGCCGTTGGTGGCGTATTGGCGGATCAGTGGAAGGAGTTTTTTTACTGTGAGGCAATGGATATGGATACCCTTGTGGTCAAGGGTCAGAAGAGGATTTCCGGTCGCAGTTCCAATACTAAGGGAAGCGACAATTTGATTTCTAACGGATCGGGAATTGCTGTTGCTGATGGTCAATGTATGATTATCGTAGAGCAGGGTAAGGTAGTTGAGGTTTGTGCCGAACCTGGCGAATATACTTATGATACCTCAACTGAGCCTTCTATTTTTGCGGGATCTTTCGGACAGAGCCTGAAGGATACCTTTAAAGCTATCGGCAAGCGTTTTGCTTACGGTGGCGATACAGGAAAGGATCAAAGAGTTTATTATTTCAATACAAAAGAGATTATGGGTAATAGATTTGGCACTCCAAGCCCTATTATCTTTGAAGTTATGAACAAGAAAATCGGTTTCAGCCGTACCGTTAATGTTCGTTGTAACGGTATGTATTCGTACATCATCAGCAATCCATTGCTGTTTTATACCAAAGTCTGCGGAAATGTAGAGCAGGATTTCACTCGCGATAAGATTGATGAGCAGATGAAGACAGAGTTCGTGTCAGCACTGCAGCCTGCTTTTGGTGCACTTGCAGAGTTGGAGCTTCGTCCTGCTCAGTTGCCTGCAAAAGTAAATGAACTTAAGAAGGCAATGAATGATGCATTGCAGTACGAGTGGGTGGAATCACGAGGTATTTCTGTTGAAAAAATTGCCCTGAATCCTATCACACTCAACGATGAGGATATGAAGAAGATTCAGGAAATGGAAGATTCTGTGGCTTACGGTTCAAATGCTGCGATGATGGCTGGTCGTATGACAACTGCTACTGCTAATGCAATGGAGACCGCAGCCGGTAACACAGCCGGTGCCATGACCGGGTTTATGGGCATGGGTATGGCAGGCGGAGCTATGGGTGGCGGCTTCAATGCGGCACAAAACTTATTTAATATGGGACAGCAACAGCAGACTCAGCAACAGAGTGCTCCTGCACAGGCACCGGCACAGGATGGTTGGAAGTGTGCTTGTGGTGCTACTGCTACCGGCAAATTCTGTCCTGAATGTGGAGCTAAGAAACCGGAGCCTCAGACGGCAAATGGCTGGAAATGTGCTTGTGGTGCTACTGCTACCGGCAAATTCTGTCCTGAATGCGGCAGTCCGAAACCTGCCGAGGATGGTTGGACCTGCTCATGTGGTACTGTAAACAAAGGTAAATTCTGTCAGAACTGTGGTGGTCAAAAGCCTGCAGGTGTTCCTCAGTATAAGTGTGACAAGTGTGGTTGGCAGCCTGCTGATCCAACTAAAGCACCTAAGTTCTGTCCTGAATGTGGAGATCTTTTTGATAATGGTGATATAGTTTAAGGAGGAAAAATAATGGGTATTTTTGGGAAAATATTTGAGAAAAAAGAATGTGATATTTGTGGTGGTGAAATAGGCCTTTTAGGAAATCGTAAATTAGAGGATGGTAATTGTTGCAAAGAGTGCGCAAAAAAGCTGTCACCTTGGTTTGATGATCGCCGTCACTCTACGGTAGATCAGATTAAGGAGCAGTTAGTTTACAGAGCAAAGAATGAAGAAAAATTGGCGAATTTCCGTGTTAGTCAGGTTATCGGTGATTATTATAAAATGTATATCGAGGAAGTTAATGGAGTTCCTTCGCGCTTCTTGGTTACCGATGCGGATAGTTATATGGATGAAAATCCTGATATTATTGAGTTTAAGGATTTGATGTCCTGCACGACTGATATTCGTACCGAAGAGACGGAGTTAAAGCAAGAGGACAGTCAGGGTAATGAAATTAGCTATAACCCTCCGAGATATGAAACAGAGTATGATTTCTACATAAATATGCAGATTGCTAACAATCCTTATTTTGATGATATCCGTTTTCAGATTAATTCCAAGACAGTTACTATAGAGACCAGAGGCGCTACTACCGGTAGTTTCTTGGGTATGAGTTTCTCTAGTGGACCGGTGAATGTGGGCAGTCCTTTAGAGCAGGAGAGATATCAGAAGTATGTTGGTATGTGTCAGCAGATTGAACAGGTCGTACAGCGTAGCAGAATGGCACCTCAGTTTGCTTCTGCACCTGTTGCTCCTGAGCCTGCTCCTGTAGCACAGTCAGGTCCGAAGTTCTGTCCGAACTGTGGAGCTCCGTGTGACGGTGGCAAGTTCTGTCAGAGTTGTGGTTCCCAACTTTAAAACAAAAGAACCGATTTACTTTTATGTAAAGGAGATGAGCTGATGTCGGTATTACAACAGTATAAATGTCCATGCTGTGATGGTGCGATTGAATTTGATAGTAGTTCACAGAAAATGAAATGTCCGTATTGCGGCACTGAGTTTGAAATGGAAACACTTGTATCCTATGATAACCAGCTAAAAAATGAGCAAACAGATAATATGAATTGGGATACTACAGCCGGTTGTGAATGGCAGGAAGGAGAAGCAGAAGGACTTCGTGTATATGCCTGTAAATCTTGTGGCGGCGAGATTGTAGGAGATGAAACAACAGCTGCAACAAGTTGTCCTTTCTGTGGAAATCCCTTGATTATGATGGGCCAGTTTTCGGGTGCATTAAAGCCGGATTATGTGATTCCATTTAAATATGATAAGAAAGCAGCCGTGGAGGCGCTTAAAAAGCACTATGGCGGCAAACGTCTTCTTCCTAAGGTGTTCGCAAATCAAAATCATATTGATGAGGTCAAAGGAATCTACGTTCCGGTCTGGCTTTTTGATGCAGATGCGGATGCTAATATTCGTTATAAAGCATCAAGGGTGCGAACATGGAGCGATAGTAGCTACCGATACACTGAAACCAGTTTTTATTCTGTAATAAGAGGAGGAACGATTGGTTTTGAGAGAGTTCCGGTAGACGGATCAACCAAGATGGATGATACATTGATGGAATCTATCGAACCATTTGATTTTTCGGGTGCAGTAGATTTCCAGACAGCATATCTATCGGGCTTCCTTGCCGATAAATATGATGTGGATTCTGAGCAAAGTATTGCCAGAGCAAATGAAAGAATTAAAAAAAGTACTGAAGATGCCTTTTTATCTACGGTTCAGGGCTATGTAACTGTTATTCCTGAAGCGAGCAGTATTAGCTTGCAAAATGGTGTTGCCAAGTATGCACTCTATCCGGTTTGGCTTCTTAATACATCATGGAACGGTAAAAAATACACATTCGCTATGAACGGACAAACCGGAAAGTTCGTTGGCGATCTGCCTCTTGATAAGGGAGCTTATAAAAAATGGCTTTTTGGCTTGACCGGCATAATAGGAGCTGTTGCGTTTGCTATCTCTTATCTTATGTGGCTTTTATAAGGGAGGTGCAGATTATGACGAAAAAATTCTTATCAGTAATTTTTGTGCTCTTTGTATACCTTTCTGTATCAGTTACCGCTTTTGCAGAAGGTGATATGCCAAGACTATATGATTCTGCAGATCTGCTCACCGATTCTGAAGAAAGCAGTTTGCAAAGCCGTATTGATGAAGTAAGCGAAAAATACAAGGTTGAAGTTATCATTGCTACCGTTGAAACCGTGGGCGACTATACTGCGGATGAATTTGTTGAATCTTACTACGATATAAATGATTACGGATACGGTGAAACCCGTGACGGTGTGCTGTTGCTTGTATCTATGGAAGAACGCGATTACCGTATTCTCTCCAATGGCTTAGGCGCAGATGCTATCAGTCCGGATGATATTGAGGATATCGGAGATGCCATTGTATCTTCTCTTAGTGACGGCTATTATGCAGACGCTTTTAATACATTTATTGATGAATGTGAGTATCAGATTGATGGTGAAATCAACGGCTTCCCATTTAAATTCATGAAGAATCTTTTGATCAGCCTTGCTATCGGTCTTGTGATTGCTCTTATTGTAACCGGCTCTATGAGGAGTAAGTTGAAATCGGTAAAGAAAAAAGCTGCGGCAACGGAATATACAAAACCTGGCAGCATGAAGGTTACATATTCAACTGACTTTTTCCTCTATCGTGTTGTGGATCGTCAAAAGAAGGAAAGCAGTTCTTCGGGTTCATCCGGGTCATCCCGTAATGTGGGCGGAGGAAAATTTTAGAACAATGCCCCGTGAGAGGACAAGAAATTAAAAATGGTTGTATAAGATAAAAAAGTGCTGTCTATATGGTGGCACTTTTTTCAAAACGCTGCTTTCAAAACAGTTGTAATAAGTCAGGATAATTTTATATACATGATGATAGAGGAATGTGTTATGATATATGCAGAAGTCTTACATATAGAGCGTTTAAAAATGAGTAAGCGGCACAAATAGGAGGAGAAGGTAATATGTTAAAAGCATCATTAATAACAGACAAGTATTTTGTCACAGGGAAAGTGGATCCGAGAATTTACGGTTCATTTATTGAGCATCTCGGACGTGCGGTTTATGAGGGAATATATCAGCCGGGAAGCCCTTTTGCCGATGAGATGGGGCTTAGAAAAGATACGATAGAGCTTGTAAAGGAGCTTAATGTTCCGGTGACAAGATATCCGGGTGGAAATTTTGTTTCTGCTTATAATTGGGAAGACAGTGTCGGCCCCGTAAATGAGCGCCCGAAACGCCCTGAGCTTGCATGGCAGGTTATAGAGAGCAATGAGTTTGGTCTTAATGAGTTTATGACATGGGCTAAACTTGCCGGTACTGAGCCGATGATGGCGGTTAATCTTGGAACACGCGGAATAGATGCGGCAAGAAATGTACTTGAATATTGTAATTTCAAGGGTGGTACATATTACAGTGATTTAAGAAAAAAACATGGGGTGGACGAGCCGTATAACATAAAGTTATGGTGTCTTGGAAATGAGATGGACGGACCTTGGCAGATAGGCCATAAGTCAGCCACCGAATACGGTTCACTTGCATGGGAAACTGCAAAAGCCATGAAAACACTTGATCCGAATATTGAACTTGTAGCCTGTGGTTCAAGCGGACTTTGGATGCCTACATTTGGTGACTGGGAGGCAACCGTGCTTGACTATTGCTATGATTCTGTAGATTATATATCACTTCATACATATTATAACAATCATGCAAATGATTCTGCTGATTTCCTCGCAAATTCACTTGGCATGAATGACTTTATAAAGTCAGTGGTTGCAACCTGTGATTACATAAAAGGGAAGAAACACAGCAAGAAACAGATTAACCTGTCATTTGATGAGTGGAACGTATGGTATCACTCTAACGAGGCAGACAGAAAACTTGAAAAATGGGTGCATGCGCCTCATCAGCTTGAGGATGTTTATAACATGGAGGATGCACTTTTAGTAGGAAGCATGCTCATTACACTTATAAATAACTGCGACAGAGTTAAGATTGCCTGCCTTGCCCAGCTTGTTAACGTTATCGCGCCGATAATGACCTCGGATACAGGTATCTGGAGACAGACCATATACTATCCGTTTATGCATGCGTCTAACTTCGGAAGAGGAACGGTCCTTACAAGCATTGTTGATTCGCCTGTTTACGACAGTAAGAATTACTGTGATGTACCGTATCTTGACAGTGCAGTTGTATGGAATGAAGAAAATAATGAAATAGTTATATTTGGAGTTAACAAGTCATTTGAGGAAGATATGGAACTTACATGTGACCTCAGACAGTTTGGCGATGTAAAGATAAAAGAACATATTATTCTAACACATGAAAATCTTAAGGCTGAAAATACAGAAGCAGCCCCGGATACAGTTGCGCCTATGTTGTCCGGTAAAGATGTAGCAGATGATGGAAAATGTACATTTATTTTACCGAAACAGTCATGGAATGTAATAAAAATATTATATTAAGGTATTAAATATTAACGAAATTTTAACGTGATTAAATATAGAATAAAAATTTTGTGCATGGTATCATTTTCGACAGTGTCAAAATAAAATATGGAATTCTGGGGGGAATTTGTAGATGTATAAGGTTGTCGAAGAATGTCTTTGGGATATTCATGGCAAACCATATATTACGTATGGAATTATGTCACTGGAAGATGATGTTTACGTACCGGATGTATCCTTGAATAAAGAGAATATCATCCGGTTCGTCAATTTACTGAACGAAGAAGCGTTGGAGCCTATTCACCTGATGGATGTCATAGAGGATTTCCTTTGTGACTAAAACATGTCATATATTTTTTTAAAATAGTCACACGTATGACATAATGAGCAGATACCATACACACTAAAGGATTTGAACAAAGGGAGGATATTTATGCGAAAATCATGTAAGAAGTGTATTATAAGTGCTGTATGTGTTCTGCTTGCAGGAATAGCATTTAATTTTGGAAATGTGGCAGCAGAAGAAACTGCTTCGCCATCACCGGCTCCAAGCCAGGAGGCAACTAATACACCGGAGACAACAGAGAGTCCGGAAGAAACCACTGCACCTGAAACGACCGGATTACCTGAATCCACACAGGCTCCGGACGTTATGGCCAATATAAATATAAATGAAATTTCTTTTCCGGATGCAAAGTTTCGTGAGTATATTCTTGCAGAAGCCGATATTGACAAGGATAAGATACTGACAGTATCAGAAAGAAAAGCCGTTACACATATAAATATACGTTCAAAGGAGATCTCCGATATTAAGGGTATCGAATACTTTGAAAATCTTAAGATATTAAACATGAGTAACAATAATGTTTCGGGTATTGATTTGTCGGCAAATGTAAAGGTTACTCACATAAATGCGGCAGATAATCGTATATCTGAAATCAATTTAAAAGGACTCACAGAGCTTAAGGGTATCAATATAAGCGGGAACAGACTTAAAGACAGTATTGCTCTTTCTGAATACAAGAAGCTTACATATCTTAATGTGGCAGATAATATGCTTACAGTTCTTGATGTTTCAGAAAATGAAGTTCTTAGTGATATTGACTGTTCATATAATGATATTATAGTACTTAAGCTTCCTGAAGCTTCAACAAGAGTCATATGTAATAATAATAATCTGTACTCATTTGACATTGATAAACTTATTTCATTAAAGGAACTTAACATATCGTATAATCATCTCGGTGCATTTAGCGTGCCGGAAAATGTTCCGCTTACGGATATCACTATCGAAGGAAATGTAAGAGAGGTATATGTGGATTCGGAGGGTAAAGCATATCTTAAAGATACCGGAATCGATTATACAAAAGTGGAAAACCTTGCGAATGCCATATTGTCGGGAACAGATGCTGATACTTTGATTGTTGTTGAAGACTTGAATAAAATTCCCGAGAAAATCACATATTTATATAATGTAAATGAAAACGTTAAAGCAGACATTACGCTTATCCCTATTACAGGTAAAAAGATAGTTCCTGAGCAGAAAGAGTTTGTTATATATCTTGATGCAGAAAAGAAGGCAGATGCTTTTACGGTTCCTTATATAATGATAGGCGGAGAAGCAGAGGTTACATGGGAAAGCAGTAATGTTAATGTGGCAACTGTTACGGAAACCGGAGTTATAACACCTGTAAGCGCAGGAACGGCAATAATAACAGTGGCTGCAGAAAATTACACACCTGCAAAGTATAGCATACGAATATCAGACGGGATAGAAAAGACGGATATCGGAAAACTTCCTGCTTCTGCAATTCCTGATCAGATTTATAACGGTGTAGAGATTAAGCCTGATGTCAGCATAATCGATGGCAATTATAAACTCGTAAAAGATGTTGATTACACTCTTGTATATTCAAATAATGTTAATGCCGGAACAGGTATTGTTACTGTAACAGGTAAGGGCAATTACACCGGAAGTAAGCTGCAGTCATTTAATATTCTTGTTCCGCAGGTTACTGAGCTTGTTAAGACCGGAAATAAGAAAACTCAGATATCTCTTACCTGGAAAGCCATAAATGGTGTAGAAGGCTACAGAATATACAGATATAATCCAACAACCGGAAAATATGCATTCTTAAAACAGATACCGGGAAGTGAAGTGAACACCTACACTGATACGGGGCTTATGGCCGGAACGCAATATCGTTACAGAGTAAGGGCATATGTTACGGTAAATAAAGAAAAGAAATACGGAAAGTACTCCGTAAAATATAAAACCGCGACCAGACTTAATAAAGAGACTCTTAAGGTAAAATCCGGCAAGAAAAGAGCAACTCTTTCATGGAAGCTTTTAGACGGAGCAAGCGGATATGAGATATTAATGAGCAAAAACGGAACGGATTATTCGCTTATTAAAACTGTTACAAAAAAGAAGACAATAAGTTATGTAAAGACGGGACTTAAGAAAAATAAAAAGTTTTATTTTAAGGTAAGAGCTTACAAAACTGTTGCAGGTGAAAACATATACGGCTCTTACAGTAAAGCCAAATCAGTTGTTGCAAAGTAATATAAGGTAATGTATAATTAGATTACCTTAAAAACTATTATACATTAGCCTGGAATGTTCGATAAACCTTGAATTTTTGAACCTACAATACTTTAAACGGGATTCCAATATTTATATATAGATGTCGGGCCGTCACTGCTGCATTTTGCGGTATATTATCAACGGATGGCAGAAATATATGTGCGGTTGCCCACCTAGCATGCGCTAGGAGTCAAAAATCAGGGAACGGCATTTCGGGTATACATAAAGAAGACAAGCTGTTATGGATAATATATTTCTGTAACAGCTTTTGTTATGCATTGCAATCGTTTGGTTATAATATTATAATAAGAAAAAATGTGAAAGGGAATAATAGGTAGACAGTTATGCAGTATGGGTATATTAAGGTTGCGGCGGCAACTCCTGATATTCGGGTTGCGGATTGTGAATATAATAAACAGAGCATAAAGAAGATTATGGATGAGTGCACTGAAAAAGGTGTTAAGGTTCTTGTACTTCCGGAGTTATGTATAACAGGATACACCTGTGAAGATCTGTTTTTGCAGGATACATTATTAAATAGTGCACTGAAAGCATTGTGCGAGCTTGTAGAATATTCTGAAGGCAGCGATATGGTATGTATGATCGGTATGCCGTTTATGAAGCATCAGAAATTATATAACGTGTGCGTAGCATATCAGAATGGTGAGATCCTCGGAATTATTCCAAAGACCAATATACCTAATTATTCTGAATTTTATGAGAAACGACATTTTGCAGAGGGACCTCTCGATGTTTCATATGCATATGTAAAGGGATACGAAGAGGAAGTTCCGTTCGGAAGCAAGATTATTTTCCAGAGTGAGAATATGCCGGATCTTATGATAGCTGCGGAGATATGCGAGGATGTCTGGATGCCGGCACCACCGTCAGGTATGCATGTTATGTATGGAGCTACGATTATTGCCAATCTGTCTGCAGGAAATGAGACAACCGGAAAGGATGAATACAGACGTTCACTTGTGCTTAATCAGTCAGCAAGGCTCGTGTCCGGATATATATATGCTGCTGCCGGAGAGGGAGAGTCTACAACAGACCTTGTATTTTCAGGACATAATATCATTGCGGAGTGCGGACGTTGTATTAAAGAAAGCGAACGCTTTACAAATGGCATCATAATAACTGAATTAGATCTCGGAAAGATTGTAAGTGAAAGAAGAAGGATAAGTACATTTGATATAAAGGATCCTGAAGAAGGCGGATATGAAGTTGTGACATTTGAGCTTGATGAGGAAGAGACAGTCCTTACCAGAGGATTCAGTGATTCGCCGTTTGTTCCTAAAAATAAAGCTGATAGGGATAAAAGATGTGAAGAAATATTGAAGATACAGGCGATGGGCTTAAAGAAGAGACTTGTCCATACCGGTTGTAAGCAGGCTGTTTTAGGGATATCGGGCGGACTTGATTCCACACTTGCGCTTTTGGTTACCGCAAAGGCATTTGACATGGCAGGGCTTGACAGAAGCGGAATCCTTGCAGTAACGATGCCTTGCTTCGGAACAACAGACAGAACGTATAACAACGCTGTGACACTTGTAAAATGTCTTAACGGAACGCTAAAGGAAGTTGATATAAAAGATGCTGTAAGAGGTCATTTCAGAGATATAGGACAGGATGAGGGCAATCATGACGTTACCTATGAAAACAGCCAGGCAAGAGAGCGTACGCAGGTGCTTATGGATATTGCGAACCTGTGCGAAGGTATGGTTATAGGTACCGGTGATATGTCAGAACTTGCGCTTGGATGGGCAACATACAATGGTGACCATATGAGTATGTACGGAGTGAACAGCTCTGTTCCTAAAACACTTGTCAGACATCTTGTTGCATATGAGGCAGAGCACACACCGGATGAGAAGCTTAAAGAGGTACTTCTTGATATACTTGATACGCCTGTAAGTCCTGAGCTTTTGCCGCCGAGTGAGGGCCGAATATCCCAGAAAACAGAGGATATAGTCGGACCTTACGAGCTGCATGATTTCTTTATATATTATGTATTGAGATTTGGATATTCGCCTGCCAAGATATATAAAATTGCATGCATTGCATTTGCAGGAAAATATGATAAGGAAACAATATATAAGTGGCTTACAACATTTTATAAAAGATTTTTCTCTCAGCAGTTTAAGCGTTCATGCCTTCCTGATGGACCTAAAGTAGGTACGGTTGCCTTGTCGCCGAGGGGAGACCTTAGAATGCCGAGCGACGCATCGGCTAATGCGTGGCTTCAGGAATTATCTTCGCTTCATTAATAATAGAATCTATTTCATTTAATAAAAGAGTTTCAGTGTACCGGCTTTCGGAGGACATTTCTACACAGGATGTAGTCTGGTTTTCGATAATCTGGGCACTGATTTCTTTTATTGCAGGTATAAGCAAAGGAAACATGGTTTCAACGGTATCAGAGGTGTTTACAAGTCTGATAGAGGATATTTTGTCGGTATTGAGAATAACCTCCAGATTGAGGGCGGTATTATTCAATTCCAGTTGTGCAGTATATATACCGGCAGTGTATTTCCCTGTAGTTTCGGCGGCTTGTTCTTTTTTTGGTTTTACAATAAAGACAAGTAACAATATAAGTACAATACCTATTCCGAAAAAAAGCATAGTATATTTTAATTCCTTTAATCTTAATACAACGATTCGTGTTCCCCGCATCATATTTCCTCCGATACTAATTACATATATTAATATATATAGTTGCATTACCTAAATAATTCATAAAAAATACAAATCGAGGATAATAAATATTTTTTTTGATTTTGTACTTGCCACTGGTTTGTACAGAATGTAATATAGTTTTATAACATACTTGCAGGAGGATATTAAAGTGATTAAAAAACTAATATCAAAATTTTTCGTTATTACAATGCTTGTAACAATTATGTTTGATATTACGGCATGCGGGTTATATAAAATGGGACACAAGACTCCGGAACAGAATAATCCGGAAGCAACAGAGGAACCTGCTCAGAGCATCAAGATGGGTATTATTTTAAGTGGCGATGGCGGCGGTGGAGAGTCATACATTCATATTGATGGATTATATCAGGCTGTAGATGATCTCGGAGGGGATGCAGCCCAGCTTGTCTGGAATTATTATGTTAAAGAAGAAGAGTGCTCTGCGAAAGTGAATGAACTTGTTTCTGCAGGATGTAATATTATTGTTGCAGATCACAAAATGTATGAGTCCTATATTCAGCAGGCGGCTGATGCGTTTAAAGATGTGATGTTTGTTGTAGTATCAGGGGATACGGCTAATCAGGCAAACCTTCCTAATTTTAAAAATGCAGACACTAACGTGTTTGAAGCTCGCTATGTAGCAGGTGTTGTGGCAGGTATGAAGCTTTCGGAACTTCATAAGGCGGGAGAACTTCCGGATAAGGCATATAATAAGAAAGGCAATATTAAGGTCGGATATGTCGGAACCTTCCCTGATGAAGAGTGTGTATCAGGATATAATTCTTTCTTCCTTGGAATACGTTCAATAATGGATAATGTTGTGATGGATGTTATGTATACAAATTCTCAATCAGCTCCGGAAGCAGAAAGCGAAGCTGCAAAGAAGCTTATCGACGACGGATGCGTATTTATCGGACAGCATACTTATTCACCGGCTGTATCAAGTGCAGTTCAAGAGGCATATGAAGAAGGAAATGTATGTTATACTATTGGATACGGCAGAGACATGTTGAAGTCTGCGCCGGATGCTATGCTTACATGTATAAAGAATAATTGGTCAGTATATTATAAATATGTTATTGAAAGCATGATTAACGAAACAGATGTTGATGCTGACTGGGCAAAGGGATTTAAGGATAATGCTCTTGGATTTACAGAGTTTGGTCCTTCATGTGCAGAGGGAACAACAGAACAGGTAGGAGCAGTTATAGATTCCATAAAGAATGGCCAGTTGAACATATCGGATATCGATAAAAAGATCGACAGAATTACAGAGTTAAATTAAACAACCTAATAGGGGTGGCAGAATGGCATTACATTGGATATTCGGCAGTTTGGGGGCCGGAAAATCTACGTATATGTACAACAGAATACTGACACTTGCAAAAGAGAATGTTTCCGGTAAGTACATGATTATTGTACCGGAGCAGTTTACCATGCAGACGCAGAAGGATATGGTAGAGTTAAGTGACAATAAGGGCATCATGAATATTGATGTCCTTAGTTTTATGCGTCTTGCTCACAGGGTGCTTGGTGAGAAACCGGAGATTAATAAACCTGTTTTATATGATGAAGGTAAAAGCATGATAATAAGAAAGCTTTTATTGGAGCATGAGACGGAATGGAAAAGCTTTGGTACGAATATAAGAAGACCGGGATTTGTAGAAGAGGTAAAGTCGCTTGTTACGGAGTTTTTACAATATAATATTTCGGAGGAAGAACTCATCGGTGTAATAGAAAATGCCGGAGACAGACGTCTTTTAGGTAAGAAGCTTACAGATTTGCTCGCATTGTACAGACATTATAACAGTTATATGAAGGACCGATATATATCTGCAGAAGAGATTCTAAAAATACTTGCATACTATGTGCCGGAGTCGGAACTGCTTTGTGGAAGTACGATTGTTTTGTCAGGATTTACAGGATTTACACCTATACAGTATGAACTTCTTTCAAAGTTATTTAATATTTGTTCGGATATATATATTTCGGTGACTGTTGACAAAGGGACTGATCCGTTCGTCTTAGGTAATCCGTATGACCTTTTTTATATGAGTAAAACCATGATTAAGAAGGTAAATGAGATTGCCGTAAACAGTGGTGTAAGTATATGTGAGCCTATCTGGTGCGAGGGCTGCGGTGCGGATAATAAACAGCTTCATTTCCTTTCACAAAATATATACAGGGGCAAACATGTATCATTTGATGAAAATGCAGATTGCAATAATATTCATATATACGAAGCTGCCAATCCGTATGAGGAGTGTATGTATGCGGCATATACAACAGAGATGCTTGTCAGAAATGAGGGCATGAGATACAGAGACATTGCAATTGTTACCGGAGATATGGAAGGATATGCAAGACTTATACAGAAAGAATTTGAGAAGCTGTCCGTGCCATATTTTATGGATTACACAAGAAGTATACTTAACAACAGCTTTATTGACATGCTGCTTGCATTTCTTGAACTTTGCGAATACGGACTACTTAGGGATAATGTTCTTAAGTTCTTAAGAAACGGATTTGTCCGCGATTATATGTCGTTTGATTCGGAATATACTGATATGTTGGATAATTTCCTTTTGGCAACAGGCATAAGAGGAGAATCAGCATGGAACAGCGAGTGGACATATCGCGGAAGAGATTTTTCTGTGGATGATATTACAGTTGTGAACGAAGCGAGATGTAAGTTTGTGGATAAGGTTCTTCCTTATATTAATCGTATGAAGAAAGCAGAAACAGTAAAGGAATATTCCGAGGTGCTGTATTCATTTGTAATCGAAAATAATCTGCAGAATGCAATAGAGGATATTATTAGCCGTTACGAGAGGGAGAATAACCCGTATCAGAAAAAGGAGTATGAGCAGATATATCGTATATTTATAGGAATTATTGATCAGATGGCGGAACTTCTTGGAGAAGAGAAGGTGTCTGTTAGGGAATATACCGAATTATATAAAACGGGTGTTACAGAGGCAAATGTAGGACTTATACCTATGGGGACTGACACCGTTATAATAGGCGATATAGAAAGAACAAGGTTAAACAACATAAAGGTTCTTATATTTGTCGGGGTTAATGATGGCATAATCCCGAAAAATGTGCGAAACGGTGGTTTCATTTCTGACTCGGAAAGGGAATATCTAACAGAGCGTGGAATGGAGCTTGCACCGACAGCAAGGGAGAAGTTGTTTAGAGAAAGATTTTATCTGTATCTTAATGTTGCAAAACCTTCACACAGTCTGTATATATCATACAGTAATCATTCCTGCGATGGTGCGCAGCTCAGGGCATCTTCGTTTGTAAATACTGTAAGGGATATGTTCCCGGATATTGCTACCCGTAGAGATTACAGAAAAAATGAATTTGCTCCAAAAATACTGGGCGATGGCGGAAAAAGTTACTGGCTTTTGGGTATCAGAGAAGAAGATGCGGCAGATGACAGGGACTTTCGCGTCATACATAAAAAGCTTATGGATGACGAAAAAACCCACGACCTATTAGACGAGGCATTTCATGACAAAATAGAAAATAGAATACCTGAGGAAACAGCGAAGATTCTTTACGGCGGTGAGCTTATCGGAAGTATAAGCAGGTTTGAAACATTTGAGGCATGTGAATATGCACATTTCCTCAGATACGGACTTCTATTGTCTGAGAGAAAAGAATACAGAATAGATATTCCTGACATAGGAAACATTTTTCACAAAATAATAGAGAAATTTTCGGGACGCCTTAAGCACAATAACATGAGCTTTAAGGATGTGGATGAGACGCTGATAAGAGACTGGACGCATGAACTGTCAGAGGTAGTGTGTGAAGAGTACGGCAACGGAATTATGAAAAGTTCCGGTAAAAATACATATTTGATGGACAGGATTGAGCGCACTGCGGTCAGCTCAATAAGCGCGGTGGCAGCTCATATGAAAGCGGGAAGTTTTGAGCAGACTGCATATGAGATAGCATTTGAAAGACTTTCGGATGTGCCGTCGTTTAACTACGAATTATCAGACGGAAGCATGCTTCATCTTACCGGGAAAATAGACAGAATTGATACATTTGAAGAAGACGGAAAGATATATGTTAAGATTATTGACTACAAGACCGGAGCTAAAAAGTTTGATCTTAAAAGATTATACTACGGACTTGATATGCAACTTTCGGTATATCTTCATGCAACAAAAGATATCATGGAAAGAAGCCGTGCCGACAAGATTGTTGTTCCTGCCGGAATGTTTTATTTTCATATAGATGAGCCGGTATATGAGGAGGACAAAAAAGATGCACCGTATCGTATGGAGGGACCTGCAAACCGTGAGCTTCCGGTGCCGTATCTTATAGATTCGCGACTCAATGCAGATGGCCGGCTTACTCCGGGAATTACATCGGAGATTATCAAGGTAAGTACGGATAAGCAAGGGGACATAAAAGGTAGTGCCGAAACATTAAATAACAACGAATTTTCATATATAATGAAAGCCGCAAAGGATAAGATTTTTGAAATCGGTGACAGAATAATTCAGGGCGGTACTGCGGTTAATCCATATAAGACAGGCGACAGGACTGCCTGCGATTATTGTGAATATAGAGGCATATGCGGATTCGACGCAAAAGAGCCGGGTAACCGATACAGGAAGCTGAAAGAAATCGATGAATTTGAAATATGGGACGAATGGAGGGAAAAGTATGACTGACAGACTGAAAAAGTACACTCCATCCCAGAAAAAAGCCATACTCGCACGCGGGGGCAATCTTTTGGTATCTGCATCTGCAGGTACGGGAAAGACTTCTGTTCTTACCGAGAGAGTTATGAGCATTATCATGGACAAAAATAATCCGTGCGATATAGATGAGCTTATTATAATGACATTTACCAAGGCAGCAGCTCAGGAGATGAAAGAAAGAATACTTAACACATGTAACAGCATTCTTTCGGAAGAACCGGAAAATGAGCATATTCAGAGACAGGCTGCGCTTATGCCGCATGCCCAGATAACAACGATTGACAGTCTTTGTATGAATATAGTTAAGAACTATTTTTATCTGATCGACATAGATCCCGGCTTTAGGATAGCTGATGAGCAGGAAAGCACACTTCTTATACAGGATGTGCTTGATGAACTTCTCGAGGAAAAATATTTGGCAGGTGATGAGGCGTTTATTAATATGATGGAGTCGCTCGTTCCTAAGAGACACCTTGATGTCATTAAAGATTACATAATAAGACTATATAAAATATCAGAAAGCCATGCTAATCCGGCAAACTGGTTAAATGAAGTGAAAAAGGCATATGACATAGAAGCGTCAGAAGATGAGGAAACTCCGGATTTTATAAAAAAGACGGAGATACTTCCTTATACACGTGAAGTTATAAAAAAAGCCATTCGTATGCTTGATGAAGCTATAAATATGTGCGGGCTGCCAGAGCTTGGAGCGGTATATGATATGCTTGTCGGCGAAAGAAATGATATTGAAAGGATGCTTTCGGCAAACACATACAGACAATACAGTATACGTCTTAATGAGCTTGTGTTTGCACGTTTTCCGTCGCTAAGAAATCTTAATGATGATATAAAAGAAATTAAAGATAATATTCTCGATATCAGAACATATGTAAAAGGCAAGCTGATTAACAAGCTTATAAAGGAATATTATTATAAATCTCCGGAAGAGATATATGCGGAGGTCGCAAACTGTAAAGAGGCGGCAGACGCGCTTATTGATATAACTTTGGAATTTGCTGACAGGTACAAAAAAGAAAAAAGACAGCTCAACATAGCTGATTTTTCGGATGTTGAACATATGGCGCTTGATATACTCAGCCTTCCGGATTCTTATGCGGCACAGGAGCTTCGGGGTATTTACAAGCATATTCTTGTTGACGAGTATCAGGATATAAATGAAGTGCAGGACACACTTATTTATCTGCTTTCGCGCGAAGCAGAGGGAACTCCTAACGTTTTTATGGTTGGAGATGTGAAGCAGAGCATATACAAGTTCCGTCTTGCCAATCCGGATATATTTGAGAATAAGAGAAGCACTTATACGGATGAAGACAGTAGTTTTCAAAGGATAATGCTGCAAAATAATTTCCGAAGTGACAGTGCGATACTCGGGACCGTAAATTATATTTTCTCAAATATAATGCGTAAAAACGTCGGTAATATTGAATATGACGATACACATGCTTTTTATTATGATAAGGGAGATGCATCGGGTGACGTGCCGGAAGCGGCATACATATCGTATGAGGATTATGATATATCCGAGCACGGAAAAAAGAAGCTTGAGGCGGCATATATAGCAAAAAGAATTAAAGAGCTTACCGATGAAGAAACAGGACAATATGACTATGATGATATAGTTATATTGTTAAGAAGTATGGGCTCATGGTCTACGGAATTTTCCGAAGTTCTGAGGGCAAATGATATTCCGGTTATCTGTGATGAGCATACGGGATATTTTGCAACAAAGGAAGTTCAGCTTGCAGTATCTATGCTGAAGATAATTGATAATCCGGACCAGGATATACCGCTTACGATGGTGTTAAAATCGGTGTTTGGAAAGTTTGCCGACACTGACCTTGCAGTCATCCGTGCAAAAAACAGAAGAATAAGCATGTATAAGGCATTGTGCAAAGCGGCAACAGAAAGCGAGATTTCGGGCAAGGCGTCGGCGTTTCTTGAAAAGCTAAACGGATTAAGGCGTGACAGTGCATATATGACGGTATATGAACTCATATTAAAAATATATGAGACCGATGATTTTATGTATCATATGGAGGCACTCTCCCAGGGAGACAGGCGTGTGGCGAATCTAAACATGCTTGCAAGAACAGCTGTAAATTTTGAAAACACGGATAAGAGAGGGCTTTATGATTTTATCAGATATATAGATAAAATGAGAAAAGCAGACATTGACTTTGGTACGGCATCGGCGGAAAATGCAGCGGGAGCCGTGCGCATAATGACCATACATTCAAGTAAGGGACTTGAGTTCCCTGTGGTGTTTGTTTCCGGCATGGAAAAACAGTTTAATCTTATGGACGCCAGAAACAATGTAGTAATTAATTCAGATTTTGGTGTAGGCATAGATTATTTTGACAGAAACACGAGAACCCGGCACAGAACGCTGATAAAGAAAGCGTACGCAGGAAAAATCATTTCCGACAGCATTGGCGAAGAACTTAGAGTATTGTACGTTGCACTTACCAGAGCAAAGAGTAAACTTATAATGACCGGTGTTATAGAAAACCTCGAAAAGTATTTTGGTTCACATGAAACCATTTCGGGAAATGAGATTTCCTATTACAGCTGGCTTACACCATGTTTTGCAAAACACAGGTGTTTTACATGGTTTGGTGCGGATAATCCGGAGGGTGATTATCCTGATATTGATTTTGTAAATGTTCATGCAAGTGAGCTTATTATAGACAGTGCGGAAGCGGCGCTTAATCTTTCGAAGAAAAAGAAAGAGCTTGTCTGCATGGCAAAAAATGAGACTCTCTCCGACAGCGAAAGCAGGATGTATGACGCTGTAATGGAGTACAGTTATCCATACAAAAAAGAAGCAAATATAGCTGTAAAAATGTCCGTATCAGAGATTAAACACAGGCAGGCTCTGGCAGTTGATGAAGAGGCGGTGACGGCAGCCTGGGCACAGACTGAGCCGGAATATGTGCCGGGGTTTGCTAAAAATGCGGAAGAAGAATCAGGTATTGGTGGTGCGGCAAGAGGAACCGTGTACCATACTTTTATGGAGCATATCAAAATAAACGAAATAGCATCTTTGGATGATGTTATAGTTCAGGTAAATGAACTTATAGCGAAAGGAATACTTCCTGAGGATACGCTTACAGGCAACATAATTCGGGCTGATAAAATATTTAAGTTTGCAAAAAGCAGTCTTGGACAGAGAATGGGGATGGCACAGGCAAAGCGCACATGTTATGCCGAGCAGCCATTTGTCATGGGACTTCCTGCATCGGAAATATATGATGTGCCGGAAAGTAAAGAGACAGTACTTGTACAGGGAATAATTGACATGTTCTTTGAAGAAGAGGACGGTATTGTACTTGTCGATTACAAAACCGACAGGATTTATCCGGGTGAGGAAGAAATCTTAAAAGACCGTTATAGAGCACAACTTGACTGCTATAAGCAGGCAATTGAGAAAACACACAAAAAGCCTGTGAAAGAAATGATATTGTATTCATTTGCACTTGATAAGGAGATCAGATTATGAGTGAAGATGATATACTTATAAGCCGAATTAAGGAACTTGCATTAAAAGCATATAATAACAGTTACTATACATACACCGGATTTTTGTCCCCGGCAGAGATAAGCATACTTAAGAGATTATTTGTGGCAGAGCCTCAGATGTCGGGACTTTCGTATAAACTGTATGGAGGAATGGACGGTTGCGAAAGGTGCATGGCGGCATTTGGGAATGAAGAGATATTTGGGTATGAATGTGAATTTCCGATACAGTGCATACACATAAAACCGCGTATGCAAAAGTATGCTGATAAATTAGCCCACAGGGACATACTCGGTGCCGTGCTGAATCTGGGTACGACCAGAAGTAATATAGGCGATATATATTTGAGGGACAATACGGCGTATCTGTTTTGCGTGGATACAATGACAGAATTTATTATGGATAATCTTGAAAAAGTAAAGCATACGCCGGTGGATTGTTTACTGACAAATGATAATATCGACATATCCATAAATAAGGAAAGCCGAAACATATTGGTGTCATCTCTCAGGGTGGATAACCTTATCGCAAAAGTATATACGCTTTCCAGAAATGATGCGCAGACGCTTGTCAAAAATAAAAGAGTATTTATAAATCAGATAACTTGTGAAAGTGCGGGGCGCACACTGAAAGAAAATGATCTTGTTACGGTCAGAGGATTCGGAAGATTTGAATACATCGCTACGGTAAAAGAAACCAAGAAGGGCAACTTGTCAATAAATGTAGATATTTGGTGCTAGTGATTTTTCTTGAGAATAAAATTGATGTCCACCGCCCTACTAGACGAGCAAGATGATAGATTTTTAGGGTAAAAATTCTGCTCGCTGCCCTACTAGACGAGCAAGATGATAGATTTATTAGGGCAAAAATTCTGCTCGCTGCCCTACTAGATGAGCAAGATGATAGATTTATTAGGATGAATTTTCCGTCTGCTATCCTACTGATTTTGAAAAAAGTCGATTTAGTAGGACAAAATCTGCTACTCGCATCCTACTAATCTCACAAAAGACTGATTTAGTATGACAAAAACTCTGTCTTCTGCCCTACTAGACGAGCAATAAGCGTGAAATAGTAGGAAAAAACTTGGTCAAACATCCTACTAAACATGCAAAAACCTTAATTAAGCAGGACAAACCTCAGCCTGATTAAACAAAAAAGTCTTTCGGTAACCTTTTTTTCAGCGAAGATCCCAGAGATACGGCCAGACATATTTTTATGATATCAGGAATAATGTAAGGAATTACGCATAATGAAAGTACGGAAATAAATGATATTGTTTCCGTGCTTTTTGTATATACAAGGACATACCAGGCTGTACCAAATGCATAGCATATAAGAAGTGCAGGTATCGTTGATAGTATATATACATACAAACTTTTGCCGAATAAAGAAGTAATAAGCCAGATGACAAGTGCGGAAAAAATGAATCCGAGGATATATCCGCCGGTAGGGCCTAAGAGAGCACCGAGTCCGCCGCGAAATCCCGAAAAGACCGGAAGACCTACAGCGCCAAGCACAATATATGCAATTATGGTTATACTTCCGTTTCTGCCACCAAGAAGTATGCATGATAAAAAAACCGCAAATGTCTGCAATGTAAATGGAATCGGTGATGGTATCATTATCCATGAACATATGGCGGTGAGTGCAACAAACAAGGCAATATATGCGGTTGTCTGAGTCTGTTGTTTCATAGCTGTCTCTCTTTACATTTTTTGTTCTTTAGTGATTATAACAGTATCAAAATAATATGTAAACGAAAGAGCTGATTTATATTGCAAAATTATATATTTTTTGTATCATCATTTGTCTACAACACTTGATTTTATAGATAAAAAAGAGTATTCTAGTTCTAGTAAATTAAAGTACGTTCAGGAGGATTAATCATGTTCGAAAAACTTATCAGTATATTAAAGAAAAACCCTAGAGCCATAGTTTTTACAGAAGGCACTGACCCACGTATTCTTGAAGCATCTTCAAGGCTTCTTGCAAGCAGCTTTTTAAAGCCTGTTCTCGTAGGAGATGAAGAAGAGATTATGGCGGTTGCATCAGAGAGTGGTTTTAATATAAGAGGAATAACTATTGTTAACCCTAAGACATATGACAGAATGGATGAGATGATTGAACTGTTCTGTGAACTTAGAAAAGGAAAAGGTGTTACCCCTGAACAGGCAAGAGAGACCCTTTTAAAGGCCAACTATTTCGGAACAATGCTTGTGAAGATGGGAGAAGCGGATGCTCTTCTCGGAGGTGCTACATATTCTACAGCAGATACAGTAAGACCTGCACTTCAGCTTATTAAGACAAAACCGGGAAAGAAGATAGTTTCTTCGTGTTTCATACTTGTAAAAGAGAGAACAGGAGCTACGGAAGTAATTGCAATGGCTGACTGTGCAATTAATATCAATCCGACAGAGGATGAACTTGTTGATATAGCAGGAGAAGCAGCTGAGTGTGCAAGAATATTCGGAATTGATCCTAAGGTTGCGTTTTTAAGCTATTCAACACTCGGCTCGGGAAGTGGAAAAGATGTAGATAAGATGAGAAATGCATTTCTTAAAGCTAAGGAAAAGTATCCTAATCTGCCTATGGAAGGTGAACTTCAGTTTGATGCAGCGGCATCGCCACGTGTTGCAAGAACAAAATGCCCTGAATCTGAAGTTGCAGGTCAGGCGAATACATTTATTTTCCCTGATATCAATGCCGGCAATATCGGATATAAGATAGCTCAGAAAATGGGTGGATTTGATGCATACGGTCCTATTCTTCTCGGACTTAATGCTCCGATAAATGACCTTTCAAGAGGATGTACTGCAGCTGAGGTATACTCCATGGCAATTGTAACGGCAGCTCTTGCATAAAAAAGTAACTAACATTATTCAGTATACGGACAACATATTCCCATTGTATTATTTCAGGGTATATATAATTATAATGATAATAATTTTTGTAAAAGAAAAGGATGAGCATTATGGCTATTATATTCAATGAAAAAGAAAAAGTATTTAAGCTGGATACCATAAGTTCCAGTTATATGATGGGAATCGAAGGACAACTTGGACATTTGGTTCATTTGTACTACGGAAAGAAGATTAAAGGTGATGCGGCACCTGCAGGAATGCCTGGAATAAACATGGCCCAAAAAATATGGTTCATGGATGGCAATCCTATGGAATATCCGGCAGGAGGCTGCGGAGATTTCAGAGAGCACTGTATAGAGATAGAGACAGAAGAGGGATATACAGCACTTGAGCCTGTATATGCTTCACACGAAATTACAAAAGGCAAACCGGCACTTCCGGGACTTCCTGCTACATTTGCAGAGGAAGATGATTGTACAACTATTGCCATTAAGCTTATAGATGCGCCTACAGGTGTTCAGATTACATTATTTTATACCGTATTTGAGAATCTTGATGTTATAACAAGAAGTGTAAGGATAAAGAACACATCAGATGGTGTTATCAGACTTACCAAGGCTATGTCGGGATGTCTTGACATAGGAAATGAAGAAGGCTACGAGCTTATTACTCTTCATGGTTCATGGGGAAGAGAAAGATGTATAGAAAGAAGAAAAGTTGCAAGAGGACGTCAGGGAGTTTCTGTTGAGAGAGGAACATCAAGCCATCAGGAGAATCCGTTTATGGCACTTGTATCACCGGGAACTAACCAGAATATGGGTGAAGTATTTGCGATGAACCTTATATATTCCGGTAATCATGTTGAGGTGTGCGAACTTACGAACGGAAACCTTATAAGAATGGTCTCCGGTATCAATCCATACAAGTTCTCGTGGAAACTTGAGAAGGATGATGAATTTGTAACACCTGAGCTTGTTATGGTTCATTCTGACGCCGGTCTCGGAAAAATGACAAGAACTTTCCATGACCTTTACAGAAAGCATCTTCTCAGAGGAAAGTACCGCAACATTAAGAGACCTATCCTTATTAATAACTGGGAAGGTACATATTTTGATTTTGATACCGATAAGCTTCTTGCCATAGCAAGAGATGCCGCAAAGGTTGGCATTGAGATGCTTGTTGTGGACGATGGTTGGTTCGGCAACAGATTTGATGACAATAGAGCACTTGGTGACTGGTTTGTAAATGAAGATAAGGTTAAAGGCGGACTTAAGTACCTTGTAGATGAGGTTAATAAACTTGGAATGAAGTTTGGTCTGTGGTTTGAACCTGAGATGGTTTGTCCGGATTCAGATCTTTACCGTGCGCATCCTGACTGGGCATTCCAGATACCGGGACGTACACCTGCTCTTTCCAGAAACCAGATGGTTCTTGATATAACAAGAAAAGAAGTTAGAGATTATATAGTTGACAGCATGTCTAAGGTGCTTAGCAGCGCTAATGTAGAATATATTAAGTGGGATATGAACAGAGCACTTTCAGATGTTGCAAGTCTTGGACTCCCTGCAGACAGACAGGGTGAGATATATCACAGATATGTACTTGGAGTATATGAACTTCAGGATAGAATAACAACTGCATTTCCTTACATACTCCTTGAAAACTGTTCAAGCGGTGGCGGACGTTATGATGCAGGTATGCTTTATTACGGACCACAGATATGGACATCGGACAATGCAGATGCTATTGACAGATTGACAATACAGGAAGGAACAGCACTTGTCTATCCATTGTCAACTATGGGCGCACACGTAACAGATTGTCCTAATCATTCGGTAGGACGTACTACTCCGTTTGAAACCAGAGGAATCATAGCGCTTGCAGGAACATTTGGATATGAGCTTGATGTTACAAAGATATCAGAAGCAGAAAGAAATATGATTCCTGAGCAGACTGCTATGTATCATAAGTATAATGACCTTGTAAGAGAAGGTGATTATTACAGACTGGCATCTTACTCAGAAAATAAAGTGTATGACAGTTATATGGTTGTATCAAAGGATAAGAGAGAAGCTCTCGTAACATATGCGTCAGTTCGTACAATTGCAGGATATCCTGATCCTACAATAAAACTTGCGGGACTTGATGAGGATACAGTATACCATGTAGATTATCTTGACAGGGATGTATGCGGAGATGTTCTTATGAACTATGGACTCCCTGTAAGACATGAGCATGGGGATTACAAAGCAAGACTGTATCATTTGACAGCAGTATAAGACTAATATCGTATTGTAAATTTTATTTTTACATATATAAAAAACAATGCAAAGGAAGATGGTATGGAAACATTGGCAAAAGTTCTTACGGCAATTGATGATTTTGTATGGGGACCGGTTATGCTTGTTCTTTTGGTTGGAACGGGTATATTTCTGACGTTCAGACTTAAGTTTTTGCCATGGCGTAACCTTGGATATGCCATAAAGAAGACATTAAGTAAAGAGTCAAGAAAGAGTGATAAGGGAACAGGAGACATATCGCCTTTTTCGGCACTTACGACAGCGCTCGCAGCTACTATCGGTACAGGTAATATCGTTGGTGTGGCAACCGCGATGGTATCAGGTGGTCCAGGAGCTCTTGTATGGATGTGGATATCAGCATGTTTCGGGCTTACATCTAAGTTCAGTGAATGTATGCTTGCGATAAAGTATCGTGAGGTAAACGAGCGTGGAGAGATGTCCGGCGGTCCTATGTATACTATGAAGAAGGGATTTAAGAACAAGAAACTTGGATCAGTTCTCGGATGGCTGTTTGCATTATTTGCTGTTATTGCATCATTCGGAATCGGAAACCTTACACAGGCAAACTCCATATCAGATTCACTTTTATCAACGTTTAATATTCCGCTCCCCGTGACAGGTATTTTCCTTACAGTACTTTCGCTTATTATAATAGTTGGCGGAATTAAGACGATATCTAAGGTATCATCGGTTGTTGTTCCGTTTATGGCAATCTTCTATATGGTAGCAGGAGTTATCGTTATTCTTGGAAATATTCAGAATCTTCCTGAAGGCGTTGCAATGATATTTAAAATGGCATTCAGTGTTAAGGCTGTAGGAGGCGGTTTATGCGGTTCCATAACAGCGGCACTTATGAATGGTATGAGATTCGGTGTTGCAAGAGGTGTATTTTCAAACGAAGCCGGAATGGGTTCTGCAGCAATTACAGCAGCAGCGGCAACAACAGACAATCCTGTTAAGCAGGGATACATCAACATGACAGGAACATTCTGGGATACTATCGTTGTTTGTTCTATTACAGGTCTTTGTATTGCATGTTCAGGCGTGCTTGGACATACACAGCTTAATGCACAGGGAACATACAGTTTAAACGGAAATAAAGTAGTTATATCTGCAGAAGATACAAATAAAAAAGCGGTAGAAGCATCATATACATATGAGATAGATGAAAATGAACTTATCCTTACAGATGATGCTACCGGAAATGTTGCCCTGACACTTGTTCCTGTGGAGAATTTCCAGGACGGAAAAGATGCAGAGGATGCGATAGTTGCAAATCCTGCGTCAGGACAGATAATCGGAACATGGGCAGATGCAGAAGGTAATCATTATCAGTATAATGATGAAGGAGAATATATAAACAGAACAGTTATAAAGGGAGCTCCGCTTACTATTCTCGCATTTGAATCAGTTCTTGGAAAGATTGGTGCATGGCTTCTTTGTATAAGCATTGCGTTGTTTGCATTTTCAACAATTCTCGGATGGGAGTATCATGGAGAAAAAGCATTTGAATATCTTTTCGGAACACCTAAGTTTAACATGATATACAGAATAGTATTTTCACTTATAGTATATGTTGGAGCAACAGTTGCTCTTGATATAGCATGGAGCTTTTCTGATATAGCAAATGCGCTTATGGCGATACCTAACCTTATAGCACTTCTTGCCCTCAGCGGAGTTATAGCAAAAGAGGTTAATGAGTATCAGAAGGTAATTGAAGCAGAAAAAAAGAATAAATAACCACGGAGAATAACAAATGAAGCTGATATTGTCCTATATGAAGCCATACAAGGGCAAGATTACACTCACGGTTGTTTTGAAATTTATCGGAGTCATACTCGAACTGCTTATTCCGTATCTCTTGGAATACATGATAGATGAAGCTGCTCCGAAGAAAGACATTGTTCTTGTTATTGCATTAGGTATAGGTATGATAGTCTTTGCGATTATCGTACGCGAGCTTAATGTTGTGGCCAACCGTGTGGCAACACGCACAGCGAGAAACGGAATACATACGCTGCGTGAAGATTTATTCAGAAAAACAGTATATCTTAGTGGGGCGGAATTCGATAGAATTTCGCTCCCTTCACTTATTTCAAGAATGACATCGGATTCGTATAATGTACAGAGTTTTATAGGAATGGTTCAGAGGCTTGGGGTAAGGGCTCCGATTATGCTTGTCGGAGGTCTTGTAGTGGCAGGTGCCATGGAAATGCATCTGGCACTCGTTCTTTTGTGCATAATTCCGGTGCTTGCATTTATCACCATATATGTATCTTACCGCGGAGTGCGGATGTTCAGGTTTGTACAGGAAAAGCTTGATATGGTTGTACGCATTTTAAGAGAAAATATAACGGGTATGCGTATTATTCGTGCTCTGTCAAAATCTGAATACGAAAAGGCGAGATTTGAAACAGCAAATAATGATCTTACACGCACTGACATAAAAGCCGGAATGCTTATGGCACTGCCGCATCCTATCATGAATCTGTTCCTTAATATTGGACTCATAATAATTATAATGATTGGTGCTCACAGGGTTAATGCAGGTTATATGAAACCGGGTGTTATCCTTGCATTCCTTACTTACTTTAACATGATACTTATGGCAGTTATGGGTATGAACAGAATATTTATGCAGTATTCAAAGGCAGGTGCGTCTGCAGACAGAATAGCACTTGTGCTTGCAGCAGCAGAATATAATAGAGAAACTAAAACCGACGCACAGTTTAATGATGATGCTCCGATAATTGAATTTGATAACGTAAGTTTTCATTACGGTGACAACAGCGACGACAGCATAAAAAATATTTCTTTCAAGATTAATAAAGGAGAAACACTTGGAATAATCGGGTCAACCGGCTGCGGAAAAACGACGGTAATTAATTTGCTCCTTGCATTTTATGATACTTACAGAGGAACTATAAAGCTTAATGGATGTGATATACGACATCTTTCACTTCATGACATAAGAAACAGGTTTGGAATTGTATTTCAGAATGATGCCGTGTTTAACGATACGATATATGAAAATATCAATTTCGGAAGAAATATAAGCATGGAAGATGTGAAACGGGCCGCAGAGACGGCAAAGTTAGCATCATTTGTTGAGACTCTTCCGGATGGTTATGAGCACATGGTAGCCATTAAAGGAATGAATCTTTCTGGAGGTCAGAGACAGAGACTTCTTATCGCGAGGGCGCTTGCAGGTAATCCGGATATTATAATATTTGATGATTCTTCAAGTGCACTTGATTATAAAACCGATGCAGCAATAAGAAACAGCGTAGAAGAAAACTACTCTGCACATGCAATGATAACAGTTGCTCAGAGAATCAGTTCTGTTAAAAATATGTCACATATTATCGTTATGGACGAAGGACGTATAGTTAGTCAGGGAACACATGACATGCTTATAGAAGAATGTGACGTTTATAAAGATATATACGAATCACAGATGGGATTATAGGAGGAAAATGACGTGGCAAGGTTTAGTACCAAAACAGACAAGCCCAAAGACGTAAAAGGTGCACTTAAACGTTTGTTTCGCTATCTGTTTGCGCACAAGTTAATATTGATAATTGTCACGGTTCTGTCTGTGTTTGCGAATATATTTGCACTTGTCGGGCCAAAACTCTCGGGTAATGCGATTGATGTTATTGCTGCCGGGTATGGAAACGTAGATTTTGGTAAAGTATATTATTATGCAGGATTAATGCTGATTTTTTATGTATTTTCTTCTGTTATGAACTATGTTGTATCAACGCTCATGATAATAATAGGAAGAAAAATATCAAATGATATGCGAAGGGAAGTATTTAAAAAGCTTACAAAACTTCCTGTAGGTTACTATGACGTCAATCAGACCGGAGATATAATCAGCAGAGTTTCATATGACATTGACGTTATCAACATGTCGCTTTCAACTGATTTTGTACAGATTATATCGAGTTTAATAACCATATCATGTTCATTTGGAATGATGCTTTATATAAGCCCAAATCTTGTAATAACGGCATGCATAACACTTCCGCTTTCTATTTTATATACAAAATATATGACCGGAAAAACAAGACCGTTATTTGCAAAACGTTCAAAGAAATACGGACAGTTAAACGGATTTTCGGAAGAAATGTTTTCGGGGCATAAAACTATTCAGGCATATGCACATGAAGACGGAGTTATAGAGGATTTTTATGATATAAATACAGAGGCAGCAGATGCATTTTTTGATGCTGATTATTACGGAACTATAATAGGACCTAGTGTGGGCTTTATAAATAACCTTTCTCTCGCCCTTGTGGCTATGTGCGGCTCGTTTTTTTATCTGTTTGAAATGGTAACAATCGGACAGATATCATCATTTATTCTGTACTCGAGAAAATTCTCGGGTCCGGTAAATGAAATTGCAAATATGTACAACGAGATAATGTCTGCACTTGCTGCAGCAGAGAGGGTTTTCAGGTTGCTTGATGAAGACGAAGAAACGCCGGATAAGGAAGGTGCATATGAACTCTCAGAGGTGTCGGGCAAGGTTGATATCGAAGATGTGACATTTGGTTATAATCCTGACCATCCTGTATTAAGGGGCATGAATCTTACTGCCGAGCCGGGAAGCATAACAGCTATAGTAGGAGCTACCGGAGCAGGAAAAACTACTATAATAAATCTTCTTATGAGATTTTATGATGTGGATAAAGGAAGGATACTTCTTGACGGCTACGATATTCGTGATATAAAAAGAGATGACCTTAGAAGAGCATATACGATGGTGCTCCAGGATACATGGGTGTTTGCAGGCACAATCAGGGATAATATCGCCTATGCCAAAAAAGATGCAACGGAAGAAGAGATTATAAATGCGGCTAAGGCTGCAAGACTTCATTCATATATAATGACGCTTCCTAAAAAATATGATACGGTTATCGGAGAGGACGGAGGCAATATATCAAAGGGACAGAAACAGCTTATAACGATAGCAAGAGCAATGCTTGTAAACTCCAACATGCTTATTCTTGACGAGGCAACCTCAAATGTTGATACCCGTACCGAAAAGGCTATTCAGAAAGCAATGTTTACACTTATGAAAGGAAAAACCTGTTTCGTTATAGCGCACAGGCTTTCGACGGTGCGTGGTGCGGATTGTATATTGGTTGTTGATAACGGAGGCATATCCGAGTGCGGAACACATGATGAGCTTATAAGTAAAAAGGGCCGTTATTATGAGATGTATATGTCTCAGTGGAATTAATCAAATGCTGTCACATGTTTGACAAAAATGTAAGGATAATCTATATTTAGCTGGATATATTTACTAACACAAGGGGATGTGCTATAAAATCATGAAAAAAATATTAAGAAAACTCAGATTGATTAAAAAAGGATATGACAAAGTAGTATTTGCATCAGAAGAGCAGTTTAATGAGCAGACGAACCGTTATATAGACGAGATTAATCAGGAGAACATGGTTGCAATATCAGAATCCATACCTGAAGAAAAGGACATGCAGATTGAGTTGCTTGCAAGAGAAAGAGTTATTAATGATCTTGCAGCCAATCCTGAATATACTGCGGATAACATTTTGATTATAAAAGATCCGTATGGCTATGTGCCATTGTCTGCACTTGCCGTATTCACTACTGCCAAGCCTCTCAAATCAAAAGTATGGGTAGACGGAAAGAAGGATACCCTTATGAAGGGCGAGCTTCCGGCATGTTATAAGCACAGAATACCTATTTTTGGATTGTATGCAGATAAAGTAAACAAAGTAATTATAGAGTTATATACCCCTGAGAATAAGCGAGTAAGAACTATACAGTTCCAGATAGAAACCGGAGGACTTCCGTCTTCATGTCAGAATCTTGCAACTATTCTTAAGTCAACAGAAAAGTCAAAGTATCCGTTCTATTATATATCAGGAGTGGATGTTTGGTTCCCTACTATTATAGATTCAGAAGGAAAAGTAAGATATTATATTAAGAAGCCTAGCAAGAATTACGGTGTATTTCCTATGTCAGGCGGTATGATGTTCCACTGTGAGAGAGACATAAGCAGAGCATCATTTGGTGCGCCACATGCATCAGTAGCATATGAGATGGATTTGTGGGGACGTATCCGAAAGACATATAACATAAAAAATGGTGTTCATCACGATGTATACGAGATAGGACCTGGAGGCAATCTCTTAATAGCTACAAGTTCTCTTGAAAAGTATTGCGAAGACGTAGTTGCCGAGATTGACAGAGTTACCGGACTTACAGTAAAAGAAGTTAGAATGGATGATATTGTTACAGAACCATCCGTAAAAGACAGTACAGACTGGGCTCATATGAATACAGTGTCATACAACAGACAGGACAACTCTGTACTTGTATGTTTAAGAAATCTTCATAGTGTACTTAAGATTGACTGGACTACCGGTAAACTTTTGTGGATACTCGGAGATCCGTTCTTCTGGAAAGGCACAACCATGGAGAAGTATGTGCTTACTCCGGAGCATGAAGATATCAAGTGGTTCTATCAGGCACATGCAAGCTATCAGTTAGATAAGAAACCGGGAGATGATCCTGATATCTTAAGAATTATGTTATATGACAATCATTATCAGAGCAGACGTCAGACAGATAATTTTGATAATGACAGACATTCATACGGAAATATTTATTTCGTAAATATAAAGACAAATACAGTAAGACTTCACAAGAGATTCAAGAGTAAGAAGTCAACTGTAAGATCAAATGCCGTATATGATGGCGATAATAACAGATTCCTGATGATGAGCGGATGTCTCCAGAAGAATTACGAGGGAGCAGCCGGGCTTATATATGAGTATTCATACTATAACAAAGCACTTAAGAATCTGATTGGAATTGCAAAGAAGTTCTACAGGGCATATCCTATGACGATAGACTTTAATTCCTTGGCTGAAAGGATAAATACGGATCCGGTGGTTGTCGGTGATTACTTCTATCCTGAAGCTTGTGAAACTCCGGATGTAAAGAACGCGCTTCCGCTTCCGTTTGTAGAGAAGAAGGATACAAAGCTTAAAGAAGAGCGTACGATGAAAACCAGAAAACAGAAGGAAGAAGAATGGGAAAAAATGATGCAGGGCAGAAAGTGGGAAGACCTTGATCATACCAAGAGAATCGGAAGCACTTCATTTACAATAAAGGGCACCAACATGTATATGTATGCGATTGACCATATGGTAAGTCATTTGTATATGGTTGGCGAAAATAACACCTATTGTATGGACTATACAAGTACGTATCAGGAGTTGTTGGCAGTGTTCTACAATTATGGTTATAAAATGACAGTTCCTATTGACAGACTGCCTAAAGACAGATATCATTTATATGTTAATTGTATGGGTACTCTTTATGATACAGGTAAAGAGTTTACTATAAAAGAATAATATATCAGGAGGAAAGAGATGAGTACACTATCACAGCTTGATAAGCTTGAAGCAGAAGCTATTCACATTATGCGTGAAGTTGCTGCTGAGTGTGAAAAGCCGGTTATGCTCTATTCAATCGGAAAAGACAGTTCTGTTATGCTTAGACTTGCACAGAAAGCATTCTATCCGGAGAAGCCGCCGTTTCCACTTATGCACATAGACACAACGTGGAAATTTAAGGAAATGATCGAATTCAGAGATAAGGTTGCTGAAGAATCCGGTATGGAGATGATCGTATATAGTAACCAGGATGGTATAGATAAGGGAATTAATCCTTTTGACCATGGTTCAATTTATACAGACGTTATGAAGACACAGGCTCTTAAAGCTGCACTTGATAAGTATGGATTCACGGCAGCATTTGGTGGCGGAAGACGTGATGAAGAGAAGTCAAGAGCAAAAGAGAGAATTTTCTCATTCCGTAACAGCAAGCATGCCTGGGATCCTAAGAACCAGAGACCTGAGATGTGGAAACTTTACAATACACAGATTATTAAGGGTGAAAGTATAAGAGTATTCCCATTATCTAACTGGACTGAGCGTGATATATGGCAGTACATCGAGCGTGAGAATATTCCAATCGTTCCTCTTTATTTTGCAAAAGAGAGACCTGTAGTTTACCGTGATGGGAACATTATCATGGTAGATGACGACAGAATGAAGCTTCGTGAGGGTGAGAAAGTCGAGATGAAGAAAGTACGTTTCCGTACACTTGGCTGTTATCCTCTTACAGGTGGTGTTGAATCAGATGCTGTAACACTTCCTGAGATTATAGAAGAGACACTTAGTGCAGTATCATCAGAGCGTACAAGCCGTGTAATTGATTATGAGGGTGCGGCAAGTATGGAAAGAAGAAAAAGGGAGGGATATTTCTAATGAAAGGCCTTCTTAAGTTTATAACATGTGGTAGCGTTGATGACGGTAAGTCAACACTTATAGGACATATGCTTTATGATGCAAAGCTTATCTTCACAGACCAGGAAAAGGCTCTTGAGATGGACAGTAAGATAGGAAGTAATGACGGTGAGCCTGATTATTCACTTCTTCTTGACGGTCTTATGGCAGAGCGTGAGCAGGGAATTACCATTGACGTTGCTTACAGATATTTTACAACAGAAAACAGAAGTTTTATCGTTGCAGATACTCCGGGACATGAAGAGTATACACGTAATATGGCAGTAGGAGCATCGTTTGCAGACCTTGCAATTCTTCTTACAGACGCATCTAAGGGTGTGCTCATTCAGACAAGAAGACATCTTAGAATATGTGCGCTTATGGGTATTAAGCATTTCGTATTCGTTATTAATAAGATGGATATTGTTGATTATGACAAGAGAGTATTTGAGAAGATTAAGGCAGATATCATGGATCTTATGGAAGATATCGAATATGAGAACATTTATGTTATTCCGGTATCAGCTACTAAGGGTGATAACCTTACAACATTATCAGACAAGACTCCTTGGTTTGACGGAGTACCTTTATTAGAGTACCTTGAGAATATTGATACAGAGAGTGAAAATACTGATAAGCCATTTGTTATGCCTGTACAGAGAGTGTGCAGACCTGACAGAACTTTCAGAGGATTCCAGGGACAGATCGAAGAGGGTACAGTTAAACCTGGTGATAAGATTACTGCGCTTCCTAGTGGAGAGACTGCAGTTGTTACCGAAGTATATGTATGTGATAATATGGTTCGTCAGGCTATAAGCGGACAGCCTGTTACTATATGTATCGACCGTGAGATGGATATCTCCAGAGGCTGTGTAATCGTAGGAGAGACAGATGCTAAGGTTGCTAACCTGTTCAGAAGTCAGGTTCTTTGGATGGATGACGAACCTCTTCAGACAGGAAAGAGCTACTATCTTAAGATAGGAACAAAGAAGATTCTTGCTTCTATTACAAGAGTATGTCATGGTATTGATATTAACTCAGGAAAACGTGTAACATGCGATACACTTAATAAGAATGAGATTGGCGTGTGCGAGATTATGACAGCTGACAAGGTTGTTCTTGCACAGTTTAGTAAGATTAATTCTCTTGGATGCTTTATCCTTATTGACGGCGAGTCTAATATGACATCTGCATGCGGTGTTGTAAAACGCGAGCTTAATCGTGAAGACAATGTTGTATGGCAGGATATGGATATAACAAGAGAAATCAGAGAGAAGGAACTTGGACAGAAGGCTAAGACTGTATGGTTTACAGGATTAAGCGGTGCAGGCAAATCTACTCTTGCCAATGCCCTTGAGAAGAGACTTCTCATGCTTGGTAAACACACAATGATTCTCGATGGAGATAATGTTCGTCACGGACTTAACAGTAACCTTAGTTTTGGAGAAGAAGACCGTGCAGAGAACATCAGAAGAATTGCTGAAGCAGCAAGACTCATAAATGACGCAGGTATTATAGTCCTTGTATCTGCTATTGCTCCATATGAGAAGGACAGAAGAAATGCAGCTGATATTATAGGAGAGGCATTTAGGGAAGTATATGTATCTACCCCTAAGGAAGAGTGTGCAAAGCGTGATGTTAAGGGACTTTACGCTAAGGCTGAGAGAAATGAGATTAAAGACTTTACAGGCGTTAACAGTCCGTATGAGATCCCTCACAATGCAGACCTCGTAATTGACACAACAGGCAAAGAAATCAATGATTGTGTTGATGAACTTATGAAGCTGTTTATTGAGGACTAATATAAAATAAGAAGGTATTATTCAGGGAAATTTATGAGAATTATATTTGTACGACATGGAGATCCTGATTATTCGATTGACTCACTGACAGAAAAGGGTTGGCGGGAAGCAGAGCTTCTCGCTGACCGTATTGTTAATTGGGATGTTACAGATTTTTACTGCTCTCCGCTTGGACGTGCGAAAGATACGGCAAGCTGTACATTAAAGCGTATTAACCGCACTGCAGAAGTTTTTCCATGGCTCAGAGAGTTTAAGGGGAGAGTGCATAATCCATTTAATGATTTTGATGGTATATGTTGGGATTTTCTTCCTGCTCACTGGACTGATATTGAGCAGATGTATGATAAGGACAATTGGGCAAAGACAGATCTTATGCTTACAAGCAAAGATGATATACATGCTGAATGGACATCAGTATGCGAAGGTATAGACAGTATCATTGCCAGATACGGATATGTAAGAAAAGGCAGATATTACACATGTACTGAGCATAGTGATGCAACTATAGTTATCTTTTGTCATCTTGGGGTTACGATGGCTATGATGGCTCATTTGCTTGGCATATCAGCACCGGCGTTATGGCATGGATTCTTTCTTGCACCGACATCAGTGACAGTTCTTGATACGGAAGAGAGAGTATCCGGCGAGGCATATTTCAGATGCCAGGTTATGGGAGATACGATGCATCTTGCAAAAGGCGGGGAAGATATATCTGCTTCAGGTTTTTTTGCAGAGACTATTAAAGAAAAGTGGTAATGTATATGTATAACATGGAATCAAGAATAAGATATAGTGAGACGGCACCAAATGGGAAGCTGTCTCCTTTTGCTTTATTAGATTATTATCAGGATATTGCGACGTTCCACTCAGAGGATCTCGGGTTTGGTGTTAATGTGCTTAAAGAACATCATGTATTCTGGGCGCTTAATTCATGGCAGATAGATATATATGAGATGCCGGATTTTGGCGAGGACATAGTAATAACAACAATCCCTTACGATATGAGAGGGTTCTTAGGTTCACGTAATTTTATACTGAAAAATAAAGAAGGAAAAGTTCTTTCGGTAGCAAATTCATTGTGGTCATTTGTAAACAGGGACAATGGAAAGCCTTCTCCTACACTTCCGGGAATGGCCGAGGTGTTTGGAAGCGGCGAAAAGATTGACATGGAGTACATGGGAAGAAAGATTACACCGGAAGCTGGAATCGAATATGAGACGATGCCTTCATTTCAGATAGAAAAGGGCAATCTTGATACCAACAACCATGTAAATAACAGTCAGTATGTTAAGCTTGCGTCACATTATATTGATGATGTTGATAATATAAGAAGAATACGTGCCGAGTATAAGCAGCAGGCGTATCTTGGAGATACATTTATTCCAAAAGTATATAAATCTGATGATAAGGTGCTTGTAGTATTTGAAAGTACAGAAGAAAAAAACTATGCAAGTGTAGAATTTACATATGGGAATTGATGTCTTCAACTGTAGATGAAGGCTGGTAATCATTTATTCCGAACAAATACTTATGAAGTTCGGATACATTGGAGCTTAGCGTTGTAGGAAGAACGACGGAAGCTCCGTTTATTTTTGTCGTTTTATTTTCAAATGGGAAACCGGTCTGCTCATCGATATTGTAAAATGGCAGGAAAACAGAAAGCTTAGCAAGTTCTGATTTGTCCATACCTGTCGATATCTGAGGAAGCACGGTGTTCATAGCTTTAACAGCCTTTACAGGATGGGATTTTGCTTTGGCAAGAATTGCGGAAATGACAGTTCTCTGACGTTCCGTTCTTGTAAAATCGCCGCCTGCGGTATAGCGTACACGACAATAACCGGTGGCCTGGACTCCTGTAAGAGTCTGTTCGCCCGGTTTTTCTATTTTGGTCCATTCTTTGTTATTGATATTTGCAACGTCTTTTGCATAGCGGTTGACCTGTTTGAGTTCTTCTTTTGTTATATTTACGGTTATTCCGCCGAGTGCATCCACGATATCTGTTACGGCGCTGAAATTAACTGTAACAAAGTCAGTAATATTCAGATCAAAGTTGCGGTTTATAGTTTCTATAGCCAGCTTTGGTCCGCCGTAAGCATATGCATGATTAAGCTTTGTGTAACCATGGTCAGGTATATAGACATAAGTATCACGATATAAAGATACAAGCTTAACCTTCTTGCTTCGATTGTTAATGCTTGCAATGATTATAGAATCGCTTCGTGTATTTTTGGTAAGGTCATTTTCACGGGAATCAACACCGAAAATAGCTATATTGGTATAGCCGTCAATATCATCGGACAGATCATTTTTATAGACTTCTGAATCTGTCCATTCGATATTATCGAGTTTTTCAAATGTGTACAGAAATAATGCAAGAGCTCCTGCAATCAGAATAAGGATTATTTCCAGAAAAAGAATTATTTTATTGCGTTTATGCTTCTTTTTATCAGACATAGAAGTCCCTTCTTAATATGCATTTTTATTTACAAAGCCCTTGAACAGTGTAAGTACAAGGATTTTGATGTCAAGGCTAAGTGACCAGTTTTCTATATAATAAATATCGCAGTCAATACGTTTTTTGATAGAGGTATCTCCCCTGTAGCCGTTAACCTGTGCCCAGCCGGTTATACCCGGACGAACTTGATGTTTGACCATATAACGAGGGATATCTTCCTTAAACTTATCAACAAAGTAAGGTCTTTCAGGGCGGGGACCAACAAGGCTCATATCGCCCTTAAGAACATTGAAAAACTGTGGAAGCTCATCAAGGCTTGTACTTCTTATGAACTTTCCGACAGGTGTAACACGAGGGTCGTTCATGGTTGTCCATGCCTTTTTCTCTTCAGAAGCAGTCTGAACGCGCATGGAACGGAACTTGTACATATTAAATGCACGGTTATGAAGACCTATACGTTTCTGCTTAAATATAAGCGGTCCCGGTGATGTGAACTTAACAAGGAGCGAAACAATAAGCATAGGAATTGAGAAAATGATTATGCAGAATATAGCTCCGACAATGTCAAATATACGCTTTAAAAACTTATTAACCGGATCACTTAAAGGTACATTTCTAACATGTACTACCGGAAGGCCCTCAAGGTCTTCGGTATAAGGCTTGGTAGGAATAACATTGTTGTAATCAGGTACAAACTTGGTATGAACACCATATTTTTCAGTTGTAATTACAATTCCCGCAAGTTTTTCGTATTCTTTTAATTTAAGTGTGATTACAATCTCGTCATATTCGTTAGAATCCAAAAGCTTAGGCAGGCAATCGATGTCTCCAACAATCTTTATGCCGCGGTATTCGGTCCCCTTTTTCTCGTTGTCATCAAGAATTCCGTGAATATAAAATCCCCAGTCAGGATGCTCAAGAATTCTGTCAACATATCCTTTGGCAGTATCTCCGTAGCCTACAAGAAGAACATGCTTCAGGTTACGTCCGCTGCGGCGTAATTTTCTGAGTGTTTTTGAAACAAGGTGTCTGAAAATAAAATCCAGAACTATATTCAAAATAAAGAAGATTGCAAGAAACAGTCTGGCGTAGTAGGTTGCCTTAAAAAAGTACAAAAGAGTTGTACAATATAATATACCTATTGCATTCGCCTTAACAAGTGCCCATATCTCCATACGTCTTCCCATAGTACGTTTTGGGTTGTACAGACCGAAAATATAGTAAGATATAATATAAAAAGGTATAAGATATATGAGCATCGGCATATATTCTGCTAAAGACAGATATCGGCCGATAGGCTCATTAATTATATCGAAACGTATAAGGAAACTATCCTTTATATCAAATCGTAAGTGATATGCAAAACAAAATGAAAAAACGATAATAAGCGCATCTATTACGAGATGAAACAAATTAAGCAAACGCTGATTTTCTTTAATCACGATTTTATCCTTCCAAAAGTCAAATTAATACAATATTACAACATACATCATAATCGAAAATGCGTGATTTCACAATATAAACTTTTACTATTCACAAAGTATACACAAATTCTGCCTATAATAAGCCACAACAAAAGGAAAAGGAGAGACGGGTATGGATAATTTTGAAGCTAATAATAACAATTATAACAACAATTATAATAACGACTACAATAACAATGACTTCAATAATAACTATAATAACAATTACGACAATAATCCTAAGAAAAATAAAAACAACAGAAAGAAATGGCTTATAGGAGTTGGCATTGCACTTGCTGCATTTATAGTAATCAGTTTAGGTGTAACATTTGTTAAGAGTACATTTAAGATAATTGATCAGTATGCAGCACAGATGGCAGGTTCTAATAATGCTGACGGGAATGCGGAAAATGCAACACCACAGGAAACTGCAAAGCCGGTAGAACTTGCAGATGTCGGAACTTACACCGGAAGTGCGGTGGATGTATCTGAAATAGTTGAGGCAGCTATGCCGACAGTTGTTTCTATTGTAAGTACAACATCGGTTCAGGGATATTCGATGTTTGGTCAGCCGTATGAGCAGGAGGCGGCTTCAAGCGGAACCGGATTTATCGTAGGACAGAATGATACAGAGCTTCTTCTTGCAACAAACAATCATGTTGTGGAAGATTCAACCGGCATACAGGTTACATTTAATAATGAAGAAACAGCGGAAGCAATTGTAAAGGGAACTGCTGCAGATGCAGACCTTGCGGTTATAGCAGTTAAACTTGAAGATATAGATGAAGAAACTATGGATTCTATAAAAATAGCAGTTCTCGGTGACTCTGACAAAGTTAAGGTTGGTCAGATGGCAATTGCAATCGGTAATGCACAGGGTATGGGTCAGTCTGTTACGGTAGGATATATAAGTGCGAAGGATAGAAAGCTTGATATAGGAAGTGCAACAGGAGAAACGAAGACAATGTCATTTTTACAGACAGATGCTGCCATCAATGGCGGTAACAGCGGCGGCCCGCTTCTTAATGCAGGCGGCGAGGTGGTCGGAATCAACAGTGCAAAGATAAGCAGTACTGATGTAGAAGGAATGTGTTATGCAATTCCTATTTCACAGGCAACACCTATTATTAAAGATCTCATGAACAGAGAAACACTTACAGAAGAAGAGCGTGGATATATGGGAGTAAGTTTACAGGATATATCAAATGATGCTGTAGAAATGTACGGTGTTCCTGATGGAGTATATATTGCAGCAGTTCAGAAGAAGAGCCCGGCAGACAAGGCAGGTCTTCTGGAAGGTGATATCATTACAATGATAAATGATATAGCGGTTAACTCCAGCTCAGCGGCTGTTGACAAAGTAAACAGTTACCGTGCCGGAACAGAGATTAAGGTGGTTTTCAGCAGACGACGTGCAGACGGTAACGGATATGATACAAAGGAAACAACCGTAACACTTGCAACAGCAGAAGAGATAGGACTTAATAACCAGGGCAGCCAGGACAATGCTCAGGATAACGATGCAAACCGCGCGCCTGACAATGGTAACGGCAATAACGGAAACAATGGAAATGACGATGCGTTCAATGACATATGGGATGACTATTTTGGCGATTTTATGCCGTGGTAATAAATTCTCCCTCTTTCATTAATATATAAGCAGAAAATACCGGGATCTGATGTTTGTATGCTTCTCGGTATTTTCTTTTGTATTGCTTGCCATTGTTACTTTATTTATGTATAATATTTTTCTAATAAAACAGAGAGGTACAGATATGGAAGATATTTGTTATATGTGTCACAGACCGGAAAGCAAAGCCGGAAAGATTATAAAGATGCCTAACAATATTAATATATGTTCAGACTGTCTGCAGACAACATTTAACCAGATTAATAACAGCGGTATGTCTGCATTTATGATGGATATGCCTAATATGGATAATCTGCAGGAAGAAATGAGAAAAAGACAGACGGTTAAAGTTAAGAAGGAAAGTGAAGATAAAGAGCCTGAACCTGAATTTACATTAGCTGAGCTTCCACCGCCACATGTCATAAAGCACAGGCTTGATGAGCATGTTGTGGGACAGGAAAAGGCAAAGAAGATACTATCCGTTGCGGTTTATAATCATTATAAAAGAGTATTTTCAGAGAAGAATGAGGTTGTCGACGACGGGGTAAGTATAGAAAAGTCTAACATACTTATGTTAGGGCCTACCGGAAGCGGCAAGACCTACATTGTAAAGATGCTGGCAGGTATGCTTAAGGTGCCTCTTGCAATTACGGATGCAACTTCGCTCACAGAGGCGGGATATATAGGTGATGACGTTGAGAGCGTGATCAGTAAGCTTCTTGCGGCAGCAGGCAATGATGTGAAGCGTGCGGAGCACGGAATCGTATTTATAGATGAGATAGACAAGATTGCAAAGAAGCGCAACACTAATTCGCGTGATGTTAGCGGCGAGTCGGTTCAGCAGGGGCTTCTCAAGCTTCTTGAAGGAAGTGATGTGGAAGTGCCGGTCGGAGCAACAAACAAGAACGCCATGGTTCCGTTATATACAGTAAACACTTCAAACATACTGTTTATATGCGGCGGTGCATTTCCCGAGCTTGACCAGATAATAAAGAACCGAATCGACAAAACCGGTTCCATGGGCTTTGACGCATATTTGAAAAATGATAAGCAGGATGAGAATCTTATTGAACAGGTAAATGCAGAAGACCTCAGGGAGTTCGGTATGATACCGGAGTTTCTCGGAAGATTGCCAATTTTATGCATATTGTCGATGCTTGATGAGGATATGATGGTAAAGGTTCTTACGCAGCCAAAGAATGCGATTCTTAAGCAGTACAAAAAGCTTCTTGCAATGGATGAGGTTGAACTAATATTTGAAGAAGAGGCGTTAAGGGCAATTGCTAAAAAGGCAGTCGAGAAGAAGATTGGTGCAAGAGCATTAAGAGCCATAATTGAGGACATAATGTTAGATATTATGTATGAGATTCCTAAGGATGACAGCATCGGGCGCGTGACGATTACAGGAGATTATATTGAAAATAAAGGTGCACCGCTGATCGAACTGAGAGGTAACAAACTGCTTCCGCCACCTGTATAATATATATAAAAGATATGGGCGGTATATGTAATGCCTGAACAATTAATTTGTGAAGAGGCGGTATATTCGGAGGAATATACGGATCTTATTATTGATTATGCACAGGGGCTTGATTATAATCTGGAGCAGTTTCCGGGGGCATGTATTCAGAATGTTGCAGACAGACAGGCTGTTCTTTACGTTCCCGACTATGCAAGGGATTTTCTATTTACTAATCTGGGCTATCGCTTTATACCAAAGTGCTACGGACTTCTTTCAACAGATGCGTTGGAAGAAACCGGAGTGTTGGCATTAAGGCGGCAGCCCTTTCTTTCTTTGTATGGACAGGGTGTACTTATAGGTATTGTTGATGACGGAATTAATTTTAGAAATGATGCATTTATATGGGAGGACGGAAGAAGCAAGATTGTATATGCATGGAATCAGACAGATAGAGCCGGCATGCCGCCGGAGGGGTTTGGGTATGGTTCGGAGTATACGGAGGAAATGATAAGGGCGGCAATATCCTCAGAAAATTCAGAGGAAGGGATCAACACGCTTGTTGACGAAACAGGGCACGGCACACAGATGGCAGCGGCAGCAGGAGGCAGGGAACTTCCCGAAGAAGACTTTTCGGGTGCGGCACCGCTTGCGGAATTTGCGGTTGTTAAGTTGAAACGTGCGAAACAGTATTATAGGGATTATTACAGAATTGCGGATGATGCAGTTGCATTTCAGGAAAATGACATAATTCTTGCAGTGAATTATCTTATAAGAATATCAGAAATGCTTGAACGTCCGATTGTTATATGTCTTGGACTCGGAACAAATCAGGGGGATCACAACGGAAGCGGGTTTTTAGGAGAATATTTGAATACAATCGCTGTTTCGCAGGGCGTATATATTTGCACCGCGGCCGGGAATGAAAGTACGAGAGCACATCACATGAGAAGCAGACTTCTTAGTGAGGATGAATATCAGGACATGGAAATAAATGTGACCGGTGCCGGAAAGGGCTTTACGATGGAATTGTGGGGAGGAACTTCGTCTGGGTTTGCAGTGCAGGTAAAACCACCGATAGGAGAATTTTCAGGACTTATAGAGGCGAGGTTTAATGAGAAGAGGCGGCTGGAGTTTCTTCTTAATGACTCGGTTGTGTATGTGTCAGCGGAGCTTGTGGAAAGAAGCACGGGCGATGAGCTTATATTTTTCAGGTTTGTGGACCCGGCAGAGGGAGTATGGACAATCAGGGTTATAAGTCAGGGACCGCTTTCGGGAATATATGATGCGTGGCTTCCTCTTGAGCAGTTCAATGAAGTGCCGGTAAGATTTCTTATGCCGGATCCCGACATAACCATATGCGAGCCGGGTAACGCAGTCAATGTAATCACATGGGCAGGATCTGATGAATCAGGAGATGCCATATATATCTATTCAGGGCGTGGCTTTACCAGAAACGGGCGGATAAAGCCTGATATCACCGCTCCTGCTTCGGAAGTCTATACGGCATTGTCAGCGCGGAGTGTAAGGCAGTTCGGCCCGGTAAGCGGAACAAGTATGGCATGTGCGCTCGGAGGCGGCATAACTGCACTTATTGCAGAGTGGAGCCTAAGAGGCCGGCCAAACAATACGGTGAGTGCACGAAATTTTCTTATAAGAGGTGCGGACTCGGAGGGGATTAGTGTTCCGGATAGGAGTTTCGGGTACGGACGGGTAGATATATACAATTCTTTTATTGAGTTGTTGGGCTGAGGGGTTGGTTGGATGGTTTTGGTAGGGCGGTGACCGGATAAATTGTCCTAATGAATCATACTTATGCAAGAATTAATAGGGCAGCGGTCGGATAAATTGTCCTACTGAAAATTATCTTCTGCCGGAATAATAGGGCGGCAGACAAAAAATTAGCCCTATTAAAAACAAGTGACTGCAAGCTTAATAGGACAACGAACAAAAAATTGTCCCTAATAATCCGGCATAAGTGACAGTTTAGTAGGACAGCACCTATTTCAATAGCATTATTGCTTTTATACCGGACATTAGATATAATACTAACGGATTAAAATGAAAAAACATAAGAGTAAAGAAAGGGCTTATTTATGAAAAAGATATTATTTGTTTTATGTTGTATGTTTGTGCTGTTTGGAGCAACAAACACCGCAAGTGCGTACAGTACTGACGGAGATTACAATTATAATTTGAATGGTGACGGAACAACCGTTACATTGCTTGGATATATGGGAAGTGCCACTGAGGTTGTAGTTCCAAAGACACTTGGCGGATATCCTGTAACAGCTATCGAGACATATGCATTTGCAGCAACAGCGGTTAAGAAAGTTACACTTCCGGAAGGTCTTGTTGAAATTCTCGACAACGCATTTATGGAATGTAAGATGCTTGAAGAAGTTGTTCTTCCATCGACACTTAAATTTATCGGTGTAGAGTCATTTTTACAGTGCGATAAATTAAAAAGCATAACCGTTCCTGAGAGCGTTACAACCATTTCATTCAGAGGACTTGGTTACACCTGGGTAACATCAATGGAGTGCGGCTTACTTTCCGGATTTACCATTCACGGAAAAACAGGTTCAGCAGCGCAGACATATGCAAATGAAAACGGAATTACATTTGTTGCGACAGACAAACAGCCGGATATCGTGAATCCTGATAACGGAAACAGTTCAAGCAATCCAAACGGCAATACATCTAATACTCCAAATAATAACATAATTAGCAATCCAAATAATAACTTGAATAATAATTCAAATAACGTTCTGAACAATACGACAAAGCTTCCGAATGTCGATAAAAACACAGACTCATTAAAGCCTAAGAAGGTTACTAAAGTTAAGGTTAAGGCAATAGGTAAAAGAAAAGTCAGAGTGACATTTAAGAAGTCAGAACACACAGGATATTATGAATTTCGTTATAGCTTGAAAAAGAATATGAAGAAGGCAATAAATGGTGGTACAGCCGGAAAAGTTGTTCTTAAGAAACTTCCGAAGGGAGCGCGTATTTATATTCAGGTTCGCGGAGTTAACGGCGACGAACGCGGTGCGTGGAGCAAGAAGGTTTCGGTTAAGGTTAAGTAAGGTTCGAAATAAAAAAAGGACATATTAGAAATTTACAATGGTGTAATTCTAATATGTCTTTTATAAAAATCGGTTACTCTATAATTATAATTTCTCTATGGATATATGCGTCTTTTGCCTCTATATAGGATATTATGTTTAAACCTGTTTTTATAACAAATGCTGACACAGCAAGAATTAGTATAATATATATAATTCTTCTTATAACATTTGTTGTACGCAGCCTTTTAAGCAAATATGTTGTGTCAACATTTGCATAGTATTCATTAATCAGGTCCGTCGGTGAACCGAGTATTTCTTCTAAAGTGGTACATGTAATGTTTTCATGTGTATTGTCGAGTTCAATAATACGAGCCTTGGTCTTCTTTAATAAATCCCGTTCATATTTTCCTTTTGATGGAATAAGTGTTTTAATGTCTGAGTAATATCTTTTGGCGTCTTTAGTCATTATCTTCTGAACCCCTTCCATTTGAAAAATCATAATCTAATATCATGTTGATGCTGTTTATAGTGTTATGATATTCGGTTAATAATTGTTTCAGATACTGTTCTCCTTTAGGTTCGAGATGGTAATAAACTTTAACGAGTCTCTTCCCTGCCTGCTTCTTATAATCTGATACATATTCATTATCAATTAATCTGTAAAATGCGGGATATAAAGAGCCTTCAGGAAAAGAAATAACATCATTAGACAATTGCCTGATTAGCTGTGACAGCTGATAAGCATAGCAATCGCCGTAATTCTTTAATATAAAAAGTATTAACATTTCACAAGAACCTGCTTTAAAACTATTGCGTGATGATGCCATCTTTCTCCCTCGTAAGATATAAAATTTATTATCAGTTATATATTATATAAAAAATATTGTTTTTTCAATAGATAGATAGTTATTTGCTATAGTATTTAGAAAAACTAAATGCTTGTTGACAAAGTAATATCATATTGTTACAGTTAAAATATAGATTGCTAGAATCGGTATCTGAAATATAGATTTAGGAGGTACATTATGAAAAAAACATTCTTTTTATTATTATGTATATCTATTGTATTAATGTTATCCGGATGCGAAAGAGAAAGTATGACAGCAGAATATGCCGAAGAAACAGAAGACGTGAATGGAGAATCAGAGGACGTTATTAAAGATGAGTATGAAGATGATTTTCAGGATATGGAAGACTCTTCCTCCAATTATGAATTTCGTGATAATCATTTCCGCGAAATTGAACCGGACGAGATTAGAACGAGATTTCAGGCATATTTTCCACCAGATACCTTTAAAGAGGAAAGGGAAAGCATATGGAATGAGATATGCAGTTGCCCTGAAGTAAAAAGAACACAAGTAGTAACTGAAACAACAGGTCAGTTACTTATGGATATTAATAAAGTGCATCCGGATTATTATCAACTACGTTTAGAGGATGCTGACGAGAATGTGATAAAATCCAGAGGATTTATAGATTTTATGATATTTATTTACACAACCTCAGATGTGAAAGAAAACATTCTATCAATGCGTCATGATATAAAAGACAATCCTATGGGATTATTGTTAAAAGAGAAATGGCCTATATATGTAGAAGAACAAGATAAATTGGAAATTAGATATACGGATCAATTAGGCAAAAGTCAGACTCATAATATTACAGTTGAAAAGATTTCGGATGACATACCATGGTATTTAGACTATCAGTGGACTAGTGATGTGTGTGTATTATTGTTGCCGGAAAATAGATATAAGGAAATATTTGGAATGGATGAAGACGGAGAGAATATGAGTGCATTGTTTGGGTATGAAACATATTATATAGATAGTAAAAAGGGTGAAAGAGAAAATCTTGAAAAAAAAGTAATTGAGTTAACGGGATGTAGTGATATCGGATCGTGTGGATATTTGATGGAGGAATAGGATGAAATTTTGTTGGTTTATTTCTGTAAGACAGATAATAAGAAATAAAAAGAAAAGCATACCCATATTTCTTTGTTTGTTTGTTGCAATGTCTATTCTTATCAACCTGTTTGGAATGTATGAATCATATCAGGAAATGATATTGGAACATACTAAGGAAAATTACGGGGCATATCATTTTTATATAAGAAATGCTACTGACGAGGAGTATTTATTATTAAAGAACAGTGATTTGGTTGAAACGATTGGCAGGGAAAGTATTTTTGATACGGAAGAAATACTTAACTTTAACAATCAGAAAATAGATAAAGAACAGCAGCTAGATATTGCCACTATGGATGAAGCTGCAATCAATTTAAACATGTTGAAATTATCTTCAGGAAATCTGCCTGTAAAAGATAGTGAGATATTATTGTCTGCAGGCATAGAATTCTCAGAAGGTTATGCATATAAAGAAGCAGAAGACGGCGGGGAAATTGGTGTCAAAGCGCCTGATGGAAACACAAAGACATACACTGTTTCGGGTGTTTTGGATAATTTCAATGCGGCACAGCTTGATAATGTATATAAAGCAATCGTAAAAAGCGATGAAGAAGGAATACAAAAAAACGTATATGTTAAGGTTAAATCCGGTGGAGACCTTGTTAAAAAAATTGAACAGCTTACAAATGAGTTGGGAATTTCAGAAAACGAAATTAATAAACAGGGAAATAGAATAATTGACACAGATGAATCACTGGAAGAATATCATGTGATTTATAACAGTTCATTATTACACCTTATAAATGAAGGCACACCTGACGATTCAGAGAAAGCCGTAATGTACATTACTCAGATACTGATAATATTTATATTGTTAGTTTCTGCAATGATTATTTGGAACATATACAATATTCTTATAGAAGAAAGACGGGAAGAATACGGTCTTTTGCGTGTCTGCGGTGCTTCAGTTAAAAAAATCCTTTTATCCTGCTGGATTGAAAGCGGAATTATTTTCTGTGTTGCTTTTGTTTTAAGTGTTATTCTGGCTAATTTTGAAAAGATGCTGACCCAGCAGATTATACAGTTTATGCGTATATCTGCAATGAGTGATTTGAAAATATCAATATCAGGAACGGTTATATTTGCAGGGGCAGGCTTCATTGGTGTAATGGTTTTAATAATTACTACAATTACAACGATAAGGCTTATTAGAAACAATACGCCTATGCAGTTATTAAACGGAAGTGGCTCTGATGAATCAGTCAGACGGAAGTCGCATAAAAGTTTTGATTCCTATCAGGTTACTGCTAGTTTTTTGATAGGAAAAAGGAACATTTTCCGTAATAAAGTAAAGACATTTAGTGTGGTTTTTTCTCTTGGGATAGTCGTTATGTTTTTTGTTACTTTCAGCAGTTTCATAGAGATTCTTGACAGTAAAGTAGTAGAAGATGTAACGATGATACCGAGTAGTCAGTATACAATAAGCAGAGATTTTTATGACAAATTTCCTAAAGAGTTTATTGACGGTATTCCAAATACAGAATTTAAATACACTGCATCCATAAGTAGAGCGGTATTCAACATTTCTCCTGACATAAAAAATGAAACACTAAAGCAGTATTATAACTTAAATCATTATGGCTATACTGCTGGCGAGGTATTTATGTGGGATGAGGAAAGTATAGAAATTGATGGAATATCACGAGAACAATATGAGAATCTGGAGTGGTTTGACGGGGAGAAGATGAGCTATGAAGAATGGGTAAAGTCAGGGAAAGCATTAATCGATGATATATGTGTTGAAACTGATAAGGATGGTGTCAAAAAATATGTTAATCAGCTCAATATTAACCCTGAAGATTATGTCCTGAAATATAATTCTGAAGATGTAGATTATGGAGATGGAAAAGGATATAAATTTGATGGCGGAGAGATTGTGTTGTGTGGACGAGTAGGAAATAAGTTATATTGCCGAGAAGATCATTTTATAGGTATTAATATCTTTTTGCCGGAAGATGTGGTGCGTGAAAAGTTTGATGCATATAATCAGATGATGTACATCAATGCAAAAAAAGGAAAAGAAAAAGAAGTAGGTGCTTTTCTTCGTAACAATTCAGTAAAATATGATTATTATGTAATAGATGAAGTGAAAAAATATGCGGCAGCACATGATAATCAGATGACAACAAGAGTCATTATAAGAGTTATTTTTCTGATAGTTGTGCTTATCAGTATTATTCATATCTATAACATAGTTCGAAGTAATCTTAATGCGAGAAGAAAAGAACAGGCTGTGTTAATGTCGCTGGGAATGAGACAGTGGCAGATTCAGAAAAGTATACTGTGGGAGCATGCCATATACGGAATATTAGGCAGTATGCTTGGTGGAGTTGTTTCGGTTATGTTACTTGAAAAACTGTTGAAGTTACTGTCGCAGGCAAGCAAGGTAAATGTGGTTATACCGTGGGATTATTTGTGGATTGGTTCTTGTAGTGCCATAACATTAAGTTTAGTTGTTGCATTTGTTGCTACATATAATCTTGCAAGAACAAGTATTGTGGAGGGGATTAGAGAAAATGATTGAGATATGTGATTTGACTAAAATCTACAATAGTGGAGAGTATGAAGTAAGGGCTTTGGACGGAGTTTCGGAAGTAATCAACGATGGTGAAACAGTGGCTGTTATCGGCAAATCCGGGTCCGGGAAAACCACTCTGTTGAATATAGTCGGAGGAATGGATGTACCTACATCCGGGGAAATATTGATAGACGGAAAAAACATTGTAAAATCCAAAGAGAAAGAGTTATCAGCATATCGTTTGGAGAAGATAGGATTTATTTTTCAATTTTTTTGCCTGATTCCTACTTTGACTGTAAAAGAGAATATTATGCTGCCGATGTTAATTGCCGGAAAAAGTGTTGAAAAAGAGTTTTATGATGAATTGGTTTCTACACTGGGGTTGGAAGAGAAGCAACATTGTTTTCCAAATCAGCTTTCCGGTGGTCAAAAGCAGCGAGTGGCTATTGGACGAGCAATGATTCATAAACCAAAGGTTGTTTTGGCAGATGAACCAACCGGAAATCTGGATTCAGTTACATCGCAGGAAATCCTGGACCTTTTACTCGGTTGTGCCGCAAAGTATAATCAGACAGTGATGGTTGTAACTCATGACATGGAGGTTGCACAGCAGTGTGGAAGAATTATTGAGATTTCGGATGGTAAGATTGTTTGATGGGATGTAGATGTGCGTGGATAAAAAAGTTTTTATTCTTATTATATTGTGGGATGAATATTTTTCATGGTAATATGTAAGAAGAAACCGCATTACTACGAATTGAGTAATGAAGTAGCCACGTGTATTATAAGTGAAATGAGGAGGAAACAACTATGTCAAAAAAGAAAATGAGTATTACAATACTTGCCCTTATATGTATTATATGTTTGATTCCGATAACATCTTCAGCTGCAAAAACAATTAAGCTTGAAAAAGGTAGTACATACAAGCTGAATATTAAAAAAGGAAGCACTGTCAAGCTTAGCAATAAAAAGGTACTTAAGGTAAACAAAAAGGGAAAAGTTACGGCATTAAAAACCGGAAAGTGTACTGTTAAGGTTATAAATAACAAGAAAAAGACAGTGTATAAAATTAAAGTGAAGGTTACTGCATCAGAGACAGCTAATAAAAGACCGACCACTCAAAATGCAAATGATATACCAGATTTAAATAGTATAGATATATCTGGTAAGACAGCTAATAAAATACCGGCTAATCAAAATGCCAATGATGTACCTGGTTCAAATGATATAGATATATCTGGCGGTATAACCTTTGCGGCGCAGGGTGAAATCCTAAAAATTCAGAAGAAGGATAAACAATACAGTTTGGTTGTTTTTGAAAATAAAGACGATTTTATTTGTGGATATACAGAAAAACCATATGCTGATAAAAAATATGTTATTGTAAAGATAAAGACGTCTGAAATTAGTGACGGCCTTGATGTTGGAACAAAAGCAGCTGTTATATTATTCAGATTTAGAGCAGAAAGCATGGATAATTATGTTATATTTGAAGGGACAGCAATGAATGAAAGCAATGCGTGAAGATAAATAATAAAGCTTTTCTAAGTTACGTGCATAGCACAATAAGAACTATAAAAATTCTTTTAAGGAGAGGCAATGCACATGAAAACCGTTAAGAATTACTCAATGTCTATATTATGCGTAATGTTGTTTGTTTTATGTAGTTGTACAAAAGAAAATCAGCCACCAAGTGGATTAGATACTGTGCCTGAGAGTAGTATTGTATGTGAAAGCAAATATATCGCATACATTACAGAGGACAGTAAAGTATATATTGCATATGACGATGGTTCGGGAGAATACATTTCCGGATTTGATTCTATAGTACAGATATCCGGTGGAGAAAATGAGCTTGCAGCATTAAATAGTGATGGGGAGCTAATGTTTTTTGATGTGTTAAATAAATGTAGGCTTGAATACTTACCTGATTGGGAAGAAATTGTGTCTGATTTTGAACTTGGTGGAAATGCTGTTGCACATGTTTATAATCTGCAAAAAGAGATGCTTGAACTTGATGCCATTGATAATATTCATATGAAATATCCTGAATGGTATATATGTAATAAAAAAGATGGCACCACCGTTATCAATGGCGTGAATTGGATTAAAGAGGATATAGATATAATAGAAACATGGAAAGATATAGTAAAATACAAAGCTTATAACGAGGGTGTCATTGGTTTGAAAAATGACGGAACTATTGTGGCACATACATATACAGAGGAAGATTTTTCAGAGTGGAAGGATATTATAGATATAGAATGCGGTCATTTTTTCTTTGGTCTTAAATCAGACGGAACTGTACTTACGAACGGCTATGAAAAAGAGTGTTATGTGCAAGACTGGAAGGATATTATACAAATATCTGCCGTGCCTCAAACTACTGTAGGATTATGTAAGGATAATACTGTTGAGCTTGCATATCATTTAGATTACGGACAGAGTGAAGCATCTTTATGGAAAGACATAATATTTGTTGAAGCTGCATATGATTATGTGCTTGGAGTAAAGAGTGATAAAACAATTATTGTTACTTCAACAGAAGACAAGAAGTTTGATTTTACAGATGCACCAAAACCATATTTAATAAATAATTTTTAGTAAATGTATGCAAGAAAATGCTTCTTTGTGACGAATTAAAAAGTAGATCGGAATAAGGAGGTATTTGGAATGAAAAGTATGAAAAGAGTAGCATTATTTTCAATAGTTACATGTCTGTTGTTGATATTATTTTCAGTGAGTGTTGTTACGGCTAAGAGTGAGGTTATTCCAAATGATGAGACGGGAATACCTGATAAGACTTTGTATCAAGCTATATTAAGGACACTGGATAAAGGAAGTGACGAGACCTTTACTAAAAATGAAGCCGCAAAAATACGCGTTATTTCTGTTCAGGGTTTCGAAAAATGTAAAGTTGAGTCGTTAAAAGGAATTGAAAATTTTGCAAATTTGATTAGTTTAGCAATATATGACGACAATGACCTATCAAGCCTTGAAGGGATTGAAAAACTGACAAAATTAGAAACTATAAGAATTGAGAACGGAAAATTAAAGAAGATAAATGAGATTAAGGATTTGCCAAAATTATCAGTGTTGTCGGTTGCAGGAAATAAAATTGAGGATTGGAGTACAGTTGCTAATTTAATTAACCTAAAAAGTTTAAATATTAGCAATTGTGGGCTGACAGACAACGAGGTAAAACAGATTGTAGCTAATTTGACAGGACTAACCGGTTTAGGAATCTCAAATAACGACCTAACTAATTTAGAATCTATTAAAGGTTTAACAAAGCTTGAATCATTATCCGCAGATAATAATTTATTGACGACTTTATCAGGAATTGAACACTTGACGGGATTAAAATCTTTGGATGTATCAGATAATGAATTGATGGGCGTAACTCAACTGGAAAATTTAGTAGAGTTGGATAGTTTAGATGTTTCAAACAATAAATTGGTGAGTCTGAATGGTGTGGAAAAATTATCAAAGTTGTTTTATTTTGACTCGTCAAATAATGAACTTACGACACTTCCATCCCTAAAACTGCTAACAGATATAAGTCTTGAATATACATGGTTTTTCCACAACAAAATTAGCGAGGTTGAATTTAAAAAGAATTTACCGGATCACGCACTGGAAGAAAAATGGTGGGTAAAAAATAGTGTTTTGCTTCAGGATTTAGAAAAAAAATTAAAAGTTTACAAGGTTAAGAAGATAAAAATCACTACAAAAAATATTATGGGAGTAACAGAAAAGAAAGCTACAGTAGTATTGAGAACGGCTAAGGGAAAGAAAATCGTTACTACAAAGGCAAACAAAAAAGGTGTATTTAAATTTAAGAAACTTAATCTTAAAAAATATAAGGATAAAAAACTTAAAATCACAGCGTATTGGAAGTATGATGATCGTATTAATGCGGAGTCTGCCAAAGTTGAGTTGAAAACAGTGAGAATTAAAGTTAGGAAGAAGTGATTTTTGATTTTAGTATATACCCATCGTGGATGAAAAAGTATTTGATTAATTAAAAACGGAATAGCGTTCATATACTTGTAAAATTTCGCAGGTATATGAACGTTTTTTTTGTTGAAAACAATTAATTGGCGATTGTAAGCTAATGGATTGAGTCTTTAGCTAATTTGTTTAAGAAACATTGTCGGGAATGCGGTAATAAAGAATAATCCAGTGTATAAGCCTATATTTATATGAAGTCGATGAGATAAGTTTATAAAGAAGTAATACTAAGGTTCACCTTATTTGCATATGTGCAGATGAGGTGAACTTTTGAAAGATTTTCATGGTGATATGTAAGAAGAAACACTATTGCAACGAATTAAGTAATGAAGTAGGGTAAGTGTCTTACCATAAGAAATTTTATGGCTACTATGGGCAGAACGAATTCCCAAAACATGAAAAGCATTCTTCCCATCGAAAGCAGATAATGGCTTATGGTAAGAAAAGAAACATGATAATCAAAGATTCTTCTAACCGTAGCAAGCAAAAAGAGTGCTCACGGGTAGAAAGACGCATTGATGATTCCAGATTATTCTACCCATAACAAGCAAGGAGAGTGCTCGTGGGTAGAAAGACATGGAAACATAAGAGAAATCAAGATAAATATCAAAGTATTGAACGGAGAGATGTCTATGAAAAAAAGATTATGCATTATCATAATATTAGTGATTGCTATATTAACTGTCGTTCGTTTTTGTACGGACGGCGGTGTTGTGTCTGAATTTAGCAAGTTACTTGCTACTAAATCAACCATAGACGAGACAGCAGAATATAAAATTTCAACAGAAGGCATATGCTCCGAATATACTGTATTAGGTAACGAAATATTTTCCGTTGGTCGAGATATTCTAATAACTAAACAGGAAATCGAGGATGCAAAGGAAGTGTATATTCTGCAGGGGCAAAGCGAAGAAGATGCAAAGGCAGCTGCCGTAAAATATATGGAAGAATATAATGCCATATATGCTGAAGCGGTCAACAACGGAATTTATGCCACCGAAGAAGAGATTGAAAAATACATAGCCGACCAGAAGAATATGACAGAAGAAGCAAAGGGAATTGAGTACCTTGCCGAAGCTGCCGATTTAAATGATACAGAAAGTGAATTTTGGGAGCTACAAATGGCAAAAAGCTGCATAATACAAAAATATGCAAAGGCTCTTGAAGAAGAATATTTGGACAAAATAGCCAAAGAAGACGGAAACAAAATCAAAACAACCTGGACTAAGGAATACGACAAGGTAAAGGAAAAAGCAGTATTAAAGCAGAGATTTAAGGAAGTAAATGAAAAAAGCAATATAGAGGATAAGTTTTTGAAGTAGTAAATGTTCAAAATGTAAATAATACCACACAAACAATTGAAATACCGATTATAGTGTGGTATTTTTATATTGGGTGATAAAATGATAATAGACTCTGTGATAAGGAATGAGGCTCTGCGAAACAATCAAATGATAGAGCAATATGAAAAACGAATAGACGGTTTACCTAAAGGAACCTTGATACTACGTAAAAATGAGTATTATTACTTGAAGTATCGTAATCAGGATGGAAAAGTCTGTGATGATTATATTGGTAAGGAATCAGAGAAAGTCGCAGATATTAGAGAAAAACTAGAACAGAGGAAACATTATGAAAAGATGTTAGCTGCGTTGAGACAAGAACAGAAAACTATTCAGAAAATATTGGAGGGACTCAAATGATTTTATATCATGGCAGTACGGAAAATGTAGATGCTCCGGAAATTCGTAAAGGGGATGTATATCTGGATTTTGGAGTAGGATTTTATACAACCACATCATATGAACAGGCAGAACGATGGGCAAAGATAAAAATGAAAAGAAAAAATGTGAATATAGGATATGTGTCTAAATATGAATTTGATTTGGGAAGAGCTGAGCAGGAGCTGTGTATTAAGCGATTTGAGCTTGCTGATGAAGAGTGGTTAACGTTTGTTGTAAATAATCGTAAAGGGGAACCGGTAAATGATAATGCCGATATGCATATAGGTCCGGTTGCCGATGATAATGTATATCAATCAATTCGATTATTTGAAACCGGAGCATATGATGCAGAATATACAGTAAAGAAATTAAAAACAGAGATATTACATGATCAATGGACTTTGCACACAGACAAAATATTAAGCTATCTTAAATTTATCGAAGAAAAAGAAGTGAAGTAGGGAGGTTGTTATGGGACAGGAAAAATTTGTAGCAATGATGCCATATATCAGTGCAGATTTGATTGCTATGATTGTGAACAAACAGGGATTGCCTGAAGAGGAAGCGATAAAGAAGCTATACCGCTCAAGACTCTATGCGTCACTTGAAAATGAAGAAACTAAAGTATGGCAATATAGCACACAGATGCTATACTCCTTGCTCGAGCAGGAAGAAGAAAATGGTGAGATTCGTTTCCCAGATGTATAGGAGGTGTTTGGGATGTCAAAAGAAATGACATTTACGGTGTTTTGTTTAGAGAGCTATAAGGAGCATCGAAACTTAAAAGGACATGAAGTGTCAACATTATTTGAACGTTACGGAGTGTTTGATTATATTCGTGAGTTTTATGACGTGTTGCATACTACAGGTCATAACTATATTAATAATGATATTGATATTTACCTCCGTTCAAGAGGGGTAACATTTGCAGAATAATTATAAAAACCCACACGAAAAGAGTGAAAGACTATGCCATTAGAAATTGTAAGAAATGATATAACAAAAATGACGGTTGATGCCATTGTAAATGCCGCAAATTGTTCCCTGCTTGGTGGCGGTGGTGTTGATGGCTGTATTCACCGCGCTGCAGGAAAAGGATTGCTTGAAGAGTGCAGAACGCTTGGTGGCTGCGAAACCGGAAGTGCCAAAATCACAGGTGCATACAACCTGCCTTGCAAGTACGTGATTCATACGGTCGGTCCGCAGTGGCAGGGCGGCAGCAAAAATGAAAAGGCATTATTAGAGTCCTGCTATAAGGTGTCGCTGCAGATTGCAAAAGACCATAACTGCGAAACGGTTGCATTTCCGCTTATATCCGCCGGTGTGTACGGTTATCCGAAAGACCAGGCGCTGAAAGTTGCAATTGATATTATTAGTGATTTCCTTCTCGAAAATGAGATGAAAGTATATATCGTTATATTTGACAAGACATCATATAAAATTAGCGAGAAGCTGTTTGCTGACATTGAGGAATACATAGACGACAACTATGTGGACGAGCATACGGATTACATGCGAGAGAGTATGCGTATGAGCATGCCGCTGCCATCTGCAACAATTATGGATGCCAGCGTATGCGAAAGCAAACTAAGCAAACCGAGAAAAGCGAGCAAGAAAACAGCGGAGTTTGACCTCGACGCAAAGCTCAAGCAGATTGACGAGAGTTTTTCACAAATGCTTCTCCGCAAGATTGACGAAAAAGGAATGACAGATGCGGAGTGCTACAAAAAAGCCAATATTGACCGCAAACTATTCTCCAAAATTCGTAGCGATGTTCATTATAAACCGAGCAAGCCAACAGCCATTGCATTTGCCATATCTTTGGAACTTTCGCTGGATGAAACCGAAGACATGTTGAGGAAGGCAGGTTTTGCGCTGTCACACAGTAACAAGTTTGACATCATAATCGAATACTTTATAAGTAACGGAAATTACAATATATTTGAGATAAATGAGGCGCTGTTTGCCTTTGACCAGAGTTTGTTGGGAGGGTGAGAACATAAATTTTTGGCATATGTTGCTTAAAGTCCGTTTTTTGGGATGATTATTTTAGTTAGATATATTATATATCAGACCTGAAAGGAGCATATGCTATGGGAGTTTTTATATTTATAATTTTTGTGTGTATTTTTATTTCTGGTTTTTCGTCAGGAGACAGTAATACTGGTTATGAAAGACATAATTATGAACGTAATCGAAAATCCAGAGTTGAAAATGATAAAAGGGATAGAGATTCATTTGATGAAACAGAAAGTTTTTTTGATGATTACGGAAATGAACATATAGTAAACGAAGAGCTATATTGTATGGAATGTGATGATTTCTATGATGAATTTTAGTTGATCAAAAGAACTGTTAAGGAGAATCAAAATATGAGTTACATAACAACATATCTTAAAAAACATTTTGATCCGATTGAGGCGGATATAAATGAGATTGATATAAGAGATATTGCGCATGCATTATCTCTACTTTGTCGTGCAAATGGACATTTCCCGCAGTTTTATTCTGTAGCACAACATTCGCTTAACTGTGCAAAAGAAGCAAAGGCTCGCGGATATTCTGAACGTGTGCAGTTGGGATGTCTTTTGCATGATGCAAGTGAGGCATATCTTTCAGACGTTACAAGACCAATTAAAGCACAACTTCCAAAATATTTAGAGATTGAAGAAAAACTGCAAATAGCAATATTTGATAAATGGATAAATCCGTCACTTACTGAAGAAGAGAGAAAATTAATATTTGAAATTGATGATGTGGTTTTGCATTATGAGTTTTTGCATTTCATGGGTGAAGAAATCGGCAATGATAAAGAAAAAATTATTTCGAAATTAGAATATGATTTTTGTGATTTTTCCTTGGTAAAGAATTCATTTATTCGCAGATTTAGAGCTCTTATAGGCGAAACAGAAAATCAATTTGTCGGTGTTGACTGGATGAATGGCAAGTGGCTTGCAGTAGAATTATTTAACGAAGAAGTTTCTTACAGTATTTTTGAAGAAATAAGTGAACTTTGTGAATATTATGCAAATGCAAATGCAATTCTAATAGATGTTCCGATAGGACTTCCTGAAAATGAAAAACAGGCAAAGGAGCGTCCGGACCAGGCTGCGCGAAAATATTTGAAGGTTGCACAGAGAAAATCATCTGTATTTAATGTGCCATACAGGCAAATGGTATATTCGGCGTCCAAAGCTGATTTTTGGAATTTGCGAGATGAGTTGGGGGCTAAGATTACGGTTCAAAGCTTTGGAATCGTAAAATGTATCCGTCAGGTTGATGAATTTTTACTGCAAAATCCTAAGTGGCAAAACCGACTTTTAGAAAGTCATCCTGAATGTGCATTTCAGGCTTTGAACAACGGAAATGGATTAGAATATTCCAAACATTCTGAAGAGGGAATTAAGTTAAGGCGTGATATTTTATCAAAATACGTATATAATGTTGATGAGTTGCTTGGAATGGTATCTGGCCAAGCCAAAGAGGATATGCTTGATGCGTTGTGCCTTGCTATAACGGCAAAACTTGGATGCAAATCTATCCCCGAAAATCCAAGTGAAGATGATAAAGGATTAAAAATGCAAATATTAGTTGCAGATATTTAGGAGGGTGAAATCATGATTAAGTTTATCTGTTATCCAAAATGCACCACCTGCCAAAGAGCAAAAAATTGGTTGGATGATAACAAAATTGAATATGAATTAAGGGACATAAAACTTGACAATCCAACTCTTGAAGAGTTGACCGAATGGTACAAGAAAAGTGGTTTGCCGCTTAAAAAGTTTTTTAATACAAGCGGACTATTATATAAGTCATTAGAACTTAAAAACAAGTTGCCTGAAATGACAGAGGACGAGATGCTTAAACTTCTTTCTACAGACGGGATGCTTGTCAAAAGACCGATTGTTATTGGCGATGATTTTGTGTTGGTTGGATTTAAGGAAGCCGAGTGGGCAGAGAAATTATAGAAAAATCATTTGTCGCTTGCCATGCGACCTAACCTCTCTTTTGTTGATGTAGAATTAAAACATCAAACGAAAGAGAGGTTTTTATTATGAAAAACAACATTACAGAACTCGTATTTATTTTGGATAGAAGCGGATCTATGGAAGGTCTTGAGAAGGACACAATCGGTGGTTTCAATGCCATGATTGAAAAGCAGAAGAAGCAGGACGGCGCATGCTATGTATCAACTGTGCTTTTTGATGATATTAGTGAGGTTTTGCATGATCGTGTGAAACTTGGTGATGTGCAGAAGATGACAAATAAGGATTATTATGTACGCGGCTGTACGGCGCTTATGGATGCTATCGGCGGTGCAATTCATCACATCGGCAATATTCACAAATATGCAAGAAATGAGGATGTACCGGCGCATACAATGTTTGTCATCACAACGGACGGCTATGAAAATGCTAGCCGCCGCTACGATTCTGAAACAGTCAAGAAGATGATCGAGCGCCAGAAAGAAAAGTATGGCTGGGAGTTTCTGTTTATCGGGGCAAATATTGATGCTGTCGAAACGGCTGCAAGATATGGCATTGATAAGGACAGGGCGGTAAATTATCAGGCCGATGTCAAAGGAACAGAGATTGTATATGAGACTGTTACCAAGGCAGTTTCAAGTGTAAGAGCAGGTGCAAATCTTGATGCTGACTGGAGCAAAGAGATAGATGCTGATTATCAGCGCAGAGGAAAGAAGAATAGGAAGTAGAAGTTGGGATTGGTATGTGTTTTTTGAGGTTTTTATGTGGCGGCGAGTATCTATAGAAAAAAATTGACAAAACAGAACCACTTTTTTTAAAAAAAGTGGTTTCAAATGCAAGATTTTTTTGTATAGATACGCAAAATCAAGAAAAATAGCTGTTTTATACCTGATTTCACGAAAAAAGTGGTTCCAAATCAAGAAAAATTTCATATATATACTTTTGGCATCAACGCTGGGCCGGCAAGCCCAAAAGTTCGGGCCGGCAAGTATCACCCCGCCTCGCTTATCAAACAAAAAGAGCAGACTCATAAATTTTGAGCCTGCTCCTTTTTTGGAGAAAATGTAAGTTGATTTATTTCTTCTTAATCTTAATTGTAACTGTTGCTTTGAACTTCTTAACCTTTGCAGTTACCTTAACCTTACCAACTTTCTTTGCTGTAAGTTTACCTTTCTGAGTAATCTTAGCAAGTTTCTTCTTGTTTACACTCCATTTAACCTTGCCCTTGATTTTTGTAAGCTTAGCCTTGAGTTTGATAGATTTGCCAACCTTAACAACTTTCTTACCTTTTATCTTGATACCCTTCTTAGCCTTTGCAGGTGTGCCAGGAGTACCAGGTGTGCCAGGAGTACCAGGTGTTCCCGGTGTACCAGGAGTGCCTCCGTTAGGGTTATCAGGTTTAGGAGCCTTCTCAAGACCCTGTACTATGTTAAGTGTATATGTTTTACTTGTTGCGTGATCTTCTGCAAATACCTTAAGTGTAAATGTTGCATCATTTCCGTTTACGGTGAAGTTCTGAACTTTACCGTCATTTACAAGGATATCATTTACATAGAGGAGACCTGCTTTGTTTGCGAGGTCTACAGCTGCTTTAACGTTCTGTGAACCTGCAGGAACATAAAGTGTATATGTGTCGCCATTCTGTGTAAGGATTCCTTCTGTAGTAGGTGTTATAGAAGCGATTGTTGCATTGTTGTCGAAATCGCGGAGTGTGTATACACCACCTACAAGTCTTGCACTGTCTTTGCTATCGTTACTTTCAAACTTAACTGTAACAACCTTAAATGTTTCTTCGTTTCCGGCATCGTTTGTTACTGTGAGATCTTTTGTTGCTGCTGTAAGAACATCATCAGGAATCTTGTATGCCTTAGTATAGAATAATTCATCACCTGAGTAATCAAGTGTATCAGTAGCAATAACGGTATCACCTACAGTGATTTTAATTGTTTTGCCATTGTCTTCTTTTGCGAAACGGCAAAGTACTGAGTTGCCCTTGCCCGGCTCAATCTTGAAGTTGTACTGGAAGTATCCGCCTGCAGATGCGTATCTTGTGCTTCCGCCCTGCTCTATTGTACCGGCTACAGAATCACTTTCCTGAATGTCATGTATCTTATCCTGCTCATACTGTCCGTATCCAGGCTGTATTGAGTCGATAAGGTTGTTTGAATTACGTCTGTCTTCCTTATCCTTCATGATGATTGCTTCAAGCTCTTCCTGGCTTAATGCACTGAAGTACCAGTAGATACCGTAACGCTCATCGTTTAATGTGTTAAATGGAACAAATTCAAGGCCGCCATCAAAGTTATCATCAGCGTCAGTTCCTGTAAGCTTGAATGAAAGTGTATCTGATTCTGTATCGCGAACGAGGTAATCAGCGATATTGTACATATACTGGTCAAGTGAAGCACCGTCAATTGCAAGTGTTTCAGTACCAAGAATCTGACGGTTTGTTGTGTTATATCCGATAGTAAGTCTTGCTTCTTCGTTACCTACAACCTTGTAAGCACCTGCGCTTAAGTTAGCACCTGCCCATGTGAGGTTGTCGCCGTTTTTAAGATCCATTCTTGCTGTACCGAGTTTTGCAGCAAGGAGAGTTGGTCCGTAACGGAAAGCGAATACAGTATCATTATCAGGAAGTCCGATAGTCTGAACTGTCATTGGATATTTGATTGTAAATGTATCGCCTGTGTTCCATGTACGATTAAGCTCAATATATCCGTCTGAAGTATCTAAATTAGCTACATTCTGGCCATTTAATGTAAGGTAAGCCTGACCTGATATCCACTCAGGAACTCTGAGATAGATGCTAAGGTTTGTAGGAAAATCAACTTCTACAGTAAATGTAGCTTCATCGCTTCTTGTTACATCACTTTCCTGTGTAAGGTAGAATCCCATTTCATCCCATGAAAGTGTAGATGCTATATACTGATTTACAACAATTGAATCATCATTATGGAAGTATATACTATCATTAAGTTTTGTATAGTTTTCCATACCTGAACCTGTACAGCACCAGAACATGTTGTTTGCAGGATCAGTTTCACCAAAGAACTTAAAGTATCCTGTTGCCATAGGAGTAAAGTATGAGAAAGCGCCTGTATCAGCTTTTACTGCACCCATGATAGCATTTCTGAGAGTTGTCTCATAGTAATCTGAATACTTTACATCACCTGTTATCTTGAAAAGTTCTCTTGTTATCTTAAGAATGTTATGTACGCAGCAGCTCTCGCAGTTACACTGTGTACGTGTAGCATCAAGGGCATTGTCTTTTCTAAAATGCTCCATGTCGCTGACACCACCGGTAGCATATGCATGCTTCTCAATCATAAGATTCCAAAAATCTTCTACATAATAGAGATACTGTTCATCTTCTGATGTAAGCTCACCCTTTTCCTCAAGAACTCTGTAGCGGTTAAGAGCACCTACAAACTTAGGAATTGTAGCATTTGCATGTCTTCCGTTAAGTGTATCTGCAGAACCTGATGTAATTGTCTTGTAAAGATCAGGATCATCAAACTTATGGGCAGCATCACGATATCTGGTATCATCAGTAATTCTGTAAAGTTCATACAGACAGTCGTTCATTCCGCCGTATTCTGACCAGAGAATTCTGTTCTGTGTATTTCTGTCCCATTTGCTTACACGGTTGTAAATCCATGTTCCGAGATTCTTTGCTACCTCGAGAGCCTTCTCGTTATCTGTGTATCTGTATACATCGATAAGACCTGCAACGAGCTTGTGCATATTGTACCAAGGAACCCATGTATCACCTGAGTCTTTCCCTTCAACAATGTTAAACTGTTTTTCTACATTGTTTTTGTCCTGAATTTTTGCACCGAAGATAAAGCCTGTTCCGCGGGCATCCTGACACACCTTAAGTTCGTCAATCATGTATGTAAGTATGTCGTTAAGCTGTTGGTCTCCGGTTGTTTTAACAGCCTGTGCAGCAGCAGTAAGATAGTGTCCTACACAGTGACCGCCGAGGTAACTGTCTTCCCATCCTCTGTAAGGAGCTTTTCCCTGAGTGCTAAGTCCGGCAGTTTCTCTGAATCTTGACAACATACGGTCTGCATCAAATGCTGCAAGGAACGCTATATCAGATTCCTGTGCAGTAAGATAGTAGTCATCTGTAATCTGAACTTCATTAAGCGCAAAATCCTTTAAGCCTGATGGTGCATATGTTGCTTTTGCCGTATTCACATTTCCGGTTGCAGGAAATGATGTAAGAACCATGGCAGCAGCAATATTAGTTGCAATGATTTTTTTCATAATGCTTCTTCCTTTTTTGTGGTTTTTCATTATATATATACCTCCTTCTATATTTATAAATTTTACACTAAGTTAATTGTAATTACCACCTTATTTGACGGATAAGATGGTAACTACATATGTTTTTTTGTTACAAATATTACTTTACTTTTTTGGTAACAGGTTTGCTCCATTTTCCGTAAACAACCTTGCCACCTGTTTTCTTAAATGCTCTTACTCTTACAAAATATTTCTTGCCTTTTTTAAGCTTCTTAATTGTAAATGTTGTAGTTTTTGCTTTTTTAACCTTCTTTGTCTTGGTTAATGCCTTCTTAAATGATTTTTTAGTGGAATACTGTATCTGGTATCCGGAACCTTTTTTAATCTTTTTCCACTTAATCTTTAATGTACCGGATTTTCCTGAAAGCAGTTTGAGTATCTTTGCTTTTTTCAGCTTAAGCGTATCTGTAAGCTGATTATTATCAGGAGTATTGTTGCCAGGATTGTTTATTCCCGGATTGTCAGGATTAGGTTTGTTTTGTTCCTGTTTTTTAGCATCTTCAATTTCCTTTAAGGTCTGGTAATCTTTTTCTGCCTGTACAAGGATATCGAGATTGTCTACAAGTGCTTTCTGGTCATCTGTAAGTCTGTCGTATCCTCTTCTTGCAGCATCAATGAGCATCTTTGATTCTTTTGTGTATGCCACTGTGCCGATAGCGTTAATTTTATCAATTACGGCACCTGATGCGTTGCGGTCGTTCTCTTCCTTAACAGGAGAGAGGAAATGTTCTTTTACGGCATTTATTTCAAGTTTGTTAAGTGCGCCTCGTACCATTATAATATCGTCTACTTCACCGCTGTAAACTGCATCCCAGTAGTTTGCACCAAAGAATGCTCTGGCACCATCTCTGTTAAGAGTGCTTGGTGCAACTTCTCCGCTGGTAATAAGTTCACCGTTAAGATAAAGTTTACCAAAGCAGAGTCCCATTGGTGAGTCGTCTTTTTTAACAGTAAATGCAACATGCTGCCATTCGCCGGCTTTATATGCATTTGCTGAGCTCATTGAACGTTTTGTACCGTCGTTAGACCAAACTTTTGCATCAAAGGTCGCACTAACCCAGTATTCAGGATTGGTAAATGTTCCACCACAGAAGAGAGGATCATAACCGCCTTTTATCTGATCAGGCTTCATCCACCATGAGATAGTAAAGTCTTCACCGATACCGTTGGAGTTTCCGAGTAATAAACCGTACTGGCCGTTAAGCTTGATAGCTTTATCATATATTCCTTCGGTATATACAGGTGTTGACTGTACTGCTGCAGGTTCTTTGAAGCCACCGCCGGATACTGTTACGGCATCTGATAAAGTGTTATCAAATGTGAAATACTTAAATACGTCTAATTCTACAGCAATTTCAGTGTCTTTTTTAACTGTAAGAGTATAGTTGTTTACGGTAGTGTGGTCCTCGCCGTATACTTTCAACTCTAAAGTAGTGTCATCATCAACCAGCTTAATTTTCTGTGGAAGAGCATCATCAACAAGCTCGTTGTTAATATACAGAAGTCCGAACTGATCGCCAAGTTTAAAGTCTAATTCAGCTTCTTCAGTGTCGCCAGGTACAATAACAGTAAAACTATTGTCATCGTATGCGTTTGTAATTCCGTTTTCTGCTGTGATGTCCTTGATTGTTGCATTGCTTGAGTATGCAGTATTGACACTCTGTTCACCAACAAGGCGGGCAGATTCTGCACCGTTTACACCTGCAAATGTAATAGGAACAACGTCAACAGTTTTCTCTGCATTTCCTGATGAAACGGTAATTGTCTCAGCAGCACTTGCTACTTCTGCAGGAATCTGGACACGAAGCTTATATAAGTCCTGTTCGCCGTCGTTATTTAAAGTTCCTTCATACAAAACAGTATTGCCGGAAGTAATCTTTAATGTCTTTCCGTTGTCGGCTTTTGCAAGCTGAAGTACAAGGTAGTTAGTCTGTGTTTTGTCAACGATCATTCTGTATGTAAAGAAACCGTTTTGATTAGCATAACGTGAAGGAGCGTTAAGGTCAGGGTCTGCCTGATTTCCGGTAGAAGCTGTTCCGTTGTTATCCTGAATCTGATGAACTGCATCTTCCTCGTCCTGAACTCTGTATCCGGCACGAAGTCCGTCAATCTTGGTTCTTCCGTCTCTTCCGTCCCTCTTAAGTTTTAATATAGTATCATGGCTAGGATTTGTTCCTGTGCCTGAGAAATACCAGTAAACACCGTATCTCTGGTCATGTAATGTATAGTATGGTGAGAATGTAAGTGTTTCTCCGGTTGATGTAAGAGAAGTGTTTGTAAGTGTAAAGTTAAGACCGTCTTCTCTTACAAGGAAAGAATTAATCTTTTTCGCAAAATATTCTACGCTTAAATCGTTAAGTATCAATGTTTCTGATTTAAGTACGCTTCTCTGTCCGTCTCCAGGATTTGCTGTGTCAGTTCCTACTCTCTTGTTTTCAGGGAGTGCAACCCACCATCCGCATGAAGAACGTTTTGCCATCTGGTCGTCTTTACCAAGCTCAGCAGCTAAAACGATAGGACCGTATTTGAATGCGAGAGTGTTTTCGCTGTCAGGAAGGCTGTGTGCAACAACTTCCATAGGAAGCTGAATACTTACAGTATCTCCATTGCTCCATGCACGGTCGATGAAAGCATATCCGTCAGTAATCTGAGCATCAAAATTGTTGTTGTTAACCTTTATAACAGCATCGCCTGCAAGCCAGTCAGGAAGACGGAGTGCAAGTTCAAATGAAGTGTTACCTGAAGTGTTAACAGTAAATATTGCTGTGTCTGTTTCAGGTATATCTGTCTGCTGTGTCAGAGTAACATTTTTTGCACGCCAGTTAAGTTTTGAACTTAAGTACTGGTTAACTACAAGAGTGTTATCTTTATAGAAATAAATACTGTCTCCGAGTTTTGTAAAGTTCTCAAGACCTGTACCTGTACAGCACCAGAAGAGGTTCTTATTTACATCCGGATCACTGTAAACTTTGTAGTATCCTGATGCCATTGGCTGGAAATAAGTTGTTGTGGCATTTTCAGGATTAACAGATGCCATAATTGAGTTGATAAATGCATTTTCATAGAAATCAGCATATTTTTTATCACCTGTAATCTTGAACAATCTGCGGCTTAATAATAAGAGATTGTGTACGTTACATGTCTCGTTATTACACTGTGTACGCTGTTCGTCAAGAGCATAGTCATTACGGAAATGCTCCCACTGGCTGTTAGCGCCGGTGATATATGTATGTCTTTCGTTTACCATATCCCAAAATGTCTCTGCATAGTTCAGGAAACGTTCTGAATCTTCTTCAGAAAGAGTATCACTTATAGTGCCTACACGGTTTACGATACCGAGATATTTTGGAATAGTAGTATTTGCATGTCTTCCGTTAAGTACATTTCTGGTACCCTTTGCTACGGTTTCAAACAGGCTTTCCTGATCGAATAAATGAGCAGCAGTTAAATGGTTCTGCTTTCCGGTGATTTTGTAAAGGTCATAAAGACAGTCATTCATACCACCGAACTCAACATTGAGAACCTTGTCACGGGTACTCTGATTCCATTTGCTTGCACGGTTGTATACCCAGTCACCGAGTTTTGAACCTAATGTTTTAGCAGGTTCATAGCCTACATAATTATAAACGGCATTAATACCTGTCAAAAGTTTGTGCATGTTGTACCAAGGAACCCAGTGGCTTCCGTTTATTTTGCCTTCAACAACATCAAACTGATACTCTTTATTATTAGCATCATTGATAATTGTTCCGAAAACGAAACCGGGCTGATAGCCTCTGCCGCTGGTGCTGTTCTGACATTCTAAGAGACCGTCTATAAGTGTCTGAACTCTGTTTTTCATCCAGGTACGGTCTGATTCGTTTGGTGCAGTCAGATATGCCTGTGCGCAGGCTGTAAGATAATGGCCGAGAGTGTGTCCGGCAATCTGTGTTGTTTCCCATCCGGCATATGAACTCGCGCCTCTTGTTGAAAGCCCCGCGATTTCACGGTATCTTGCTAATAACTTATCAACATTAAATGTTTTGAGGAAATCAATATCTTTCTGTGCGATATCCACATAATATTGATCAGTTACTGTGACATCCGCCATTGAAAATTCACTGAGCCCTGCAAGAACTCCGGTGCCGGCTGCTGTGTCAGCTTTCGCTGTAGGAGCCGGGCTGATGCCAAGAAAACAACTTGCGGACATAGCAACAGTCAGTACGGCTGCCATGACTTTGGT
>SVEM01000059.1 GCA_015057375.1 Lachnospiraceae bacterium | reverse complement strand
TAACCTGCCGCTTATCGACCTCGGTAAAAAGAGCTGTGAACTTGTGGCGGAGCATGGTCCTGAGGGCAGTAAGAGCATATACATGTGGATTAAAGAAGGTCAGTATCCTGACAGTGCATTTGCGGCGGGCTGTACGGATAATGCGCATCTTAAGGTGTACGGTGCTATGCTTTTTGCAAATATTGTGGCAAAGAGTATTGCAGAGTATGATGTGGATGACAGGCTTGACGTGTTAAAAGCACTGGTTTGCCCGAGAGATTACATCGAGAATCCGGAGGCCGGCATGGACTGGTCTGCAGGAGACGAGGAGGGTGTAATCGGCGGATTTGTGATGCACGAGCTTTCAATTGATGGGGCTCAGGCTAACTTCCTGCTTAACTGGAACAGAGTAGAGAAATCCTCATTGTATCGTGTGTACAGACGCGAAAAGGGTGAGAAGGATTTTGTTGTTGTACGTGAAGTTACTAAGGACGAAAAGGACAATGCGACGACACTTCCTTTTGCGGCACCCGCGAACAAAATATACGAGTTTTATGTTGCGGCATTTGATGAAGCCGGCAAAGAAATAAGCAAGAGTAAGGTAATTGAAGTTAAGGCGATGTAGAATAAATGCACTCAAAAAGGAGTTGTGTGATAGATGTCACGCAACTCCTTTAGTATACTGTACTACTGTTTTTGAAAATAAAAAAAGCGGGTGATGGGAATCGAACCCACGTATCTAGCTTGGAAGGCTAGTGTTCTACCATTGAACTACACCCGCATAAAGTGCCCAGAACCGGAATCGAACCAGTGACACGAGGATTTTCAGTCCTCTGCTCTACCGACTGAGCTATCTGGGCAAGTTTGATTGATTTCAAACAAAACATATTTTACAATGCTTTTTCTATAATGTCAAGTATAAGCAGGGAATTTTTTCATGGTCGTACAGACCACAAAATACCAAGACAAATCAGCCGAAAATATTGACAAAAAGACCTCATTGTTATAAGATTATAAAGGTGAGAAAAATCAAGAGTACGGCGTTGTATTCAAGGTATATTGTTGTTGTTTTTGCAGGATTAATGTCTTGTCATACGCTGTATGATAAGATTTTTTTTTGCGGTTTTTTACAAAACTATATATGAAGACGGAGGACAAAGTAATGGCAAAAGAAAAAGTTACTATCGGTAACGAAGGCATTTACGATGCAAGACAGCTCGGAATGCCGAAAATGATTACGCTCGGTTTACAGCATATGTTCGCAATGTTCGGTGCAACAGTGCTTGTTCCGGCGTTAACAGGTCTTAGTGTTTCAGCTACATTGTTGTTTGCAGGTTTAGGAACCTTATTGTTCCACTTCCTTGCTAAAGGAAAGGTTCCTGCGTTCCTTGGTTCATCCTTTGCATTCCTTGCAGGTTATGGTGCAATCGCACCCGCAGGCGAGAAAGAATTATTACCTTATGCATGTCTCGGTGTTGCCTGTGCAGGTTTGTTGTATCTTATTTTAGCAGCTCTTGTTAAGGCTTTTGGTGCGAAGAAGGTTATGACATTCTTCCCGCCCGTTGTTACAGGCCCGATTATTATTGCTATCGGTCTTACATTGTCATCATCAGCTATCAATAACTGTAAGGCTAACTGGCTTGTTGCTGTAGTAGCAATAGCGATAGTAGTTATTTGTAATATCTGGGGTAAGGGAATGATTAAGATTGTTCCGATTATCTTCGGTGTTATCGGTTCTTATATTGTAGCGGTTATTATGGGCGATGTAAGCTTTGAGGCAGTTAAGACTGCTGATTGGATTGGTCTTCCGTTTAAATTCGAGGATACAGTATTTTCAATATTCAAAAATCCCGATGCATCACTTATTGTTACGGCAATCATCACAATCATGCCAATTGCGATTGCTACAATGGTAGAGCATATCGGTGATATTTCAGCTATTTCTTCAACAGTAGGTAAGAACTACATTGAGGAGCCCGGCCTTCACCGTACACTCCTTGGTGACGGTCTTGCAACAACTATTGCATCACTTTTTGGTGCTCCTGCCAACACAACATACGGCGAGAATACAGGTGTACTTTCACTTACTAAGGTTTATGACCCGAGAGTAATTCGTATTGCAGCATATTTTGCAATATTCTTCTCATTCTCACCTAAGTTTGCGGCACTCGTAAGCTCAATGCCTACAGCTACAATCGGTGGTGTATCACTCGTACTTTACGGTATGATTTCTGCAGTAGGTGTAAGAAACGTAGTTGAGAATAAAGTAGATTTTACAAAGAACAGAAACGTTATTATCGCAGCTTTGATCCTTGTACTTTCAATCGGTATCAAGTTCACATCTGTATACAATGCAGCAGGTGAAGAGGTTATCGCAGGCGGCATCAACTTCGCAATCGGAAGCGTTAATATTTCACTTTCAGGTCTTGCGGTAGCAGCGATTGTAGGTATCGTTCTTAATGCAATTCTTCCGGGCAAGGATTATGATTTTGGCGGCGAAGCAGCAAAAGAGGAATAAGAGTATTAGTTTTACAAAGGAATTGGTATAAGTAATGAACAGATTAGTAAGAGAGTACCGTTTAAGAACGGCGGATTTTGACAGATACGACAGGATGCTTCCTGCGTCGATTATGGATATTTTTCAGGACATGGCAGGAGAGCATGCCGGCTACATAGGAGTAGGGCATAAAGATCTTATAAGTCAGAATCTGTTTTGGATACTTCTTCGTGTGAAGTATGAAGTGATTGAATACCCGAAGATGTATTCGCTTGTCACGGCTAAGACATGGCCCCATGAAGCCAAGAAGCTTGATTTTATCAGGGATTTTCAGCTTGTGGACGAGAATGATAATTTGTTGATAAAAGGTACTTCTTTGTGGGCACTTGTGGATATCTCCACACGTAAGATGGTAATGCCGAAGAATGTTCATTTTAACATTGATGAGTATTGGCAGGAATCGACCTTTGAGGAGAAGTTACTTAAAGCGGGCGATTTCGAGGTGACAGAGGATATGGTTCCGTATGAGGTTGTCAGCAGATATACGGACATCGATGTCAACGGTCATGTCAACAATACCAAGTATACCAATTTCGTACTTAATGCGCTTAATTTGCCTGAGACGGAGCAGATATCGTTTTTGCAGATAGATTATAAAAAAGAGGTTCTTGAAGGCGAGAAGCTTTTGATATATCAAACGAGAGAAGACGACACAGTAATGTGCAAGGGCTGTAACGAAGCGGGAGATACGATGTTCGTTACGAAGATTAGGCTTAAGACAGTTTAATAAGATCAAACGTTAAAGTTTGTATATGACACCACGGTATTATTGCCGTGGTGTTTGTTGTTAATGAGGGTGCGGTGTGGTATAATTGATTAGAGAGGCGATAACGCTGAATTTGAGGAGGTTTTATGATATGAAAATACTTGAATTTGGTGATACCAGTAAAAGAAAAATTATTCTGATACATGGATTTCAGTGCCCTTGGCAGGTGTGGAACAGATATATAGAGTATTATCAAAACAAGTTTCATATTATAATACCTATTATGTCAGGACATAACCCGGAAGTTGAGGAAGATTTTATTTCGTTTACATCAGATGCAAAGGAAATAGAGGATTATATTCTTTCACATTATGGAAAAGAAATATATGTTGTGTATGGAATGTCAATGGGTGGAGTATTAACCGCAACTTTATGGCAGAATAATAGATTATTGTTTGATAAAGTGATTTTTGATGGGTCTCCGTTAGTATCTTATAATAGATTCATGAAAGGCTTTATGAAGAAATTTTATATTGATATTACCCACAAATCACAGCGACGAGATAAGAAAACAGTAGAACAAGCTACAAAAGTAATTATTTCTGAAGATAATCTTGAATACTTTTTGAAAGTCCTTGATAATATGTCAGATGTAACTGTTGAAAATAGTATAAATAACATAGCCGATTTCAAATTAAGTCAAAATATAAACACGCCTAATACAGAGGTGTATTTCTTTCATGGGACAGCTGTTAATGAAATGCTTGCAAAAAAATCCGCTAAATATGTTAGAAAATATTATCCTGCTACAGTAATAAAATGTTTCAAAGGTAAATTCCATTGTGAAAATGCTTTATTTTATCCAGAGATTATGATTACTGAATTGGATAAGGTGTTTAATGAATAGAAAGCTTTGAATTTTGCGGAGGTGTTTGTATGATAGGTTTTAGTATTATGATGTGGTTTGTTTCATTTGTAATACTTATGGTTGCAATATCTTTGTTAAGAGGGAATACTTCTGCTATACATGGGAAGGTTTTTGAAGTAACAGAAGACAAAGTCGGATATGGAAAACAATTGGGTAAAATGTGTGTTTTTATAAGTGTCGGATTGTGTATATGTGGAGTGGTGGCGTTATTGCTGAAAGGAAATAAGGCAATAGCTTGTTCTTTGATAATGCTTTTAGTGGTTTTTGTTATATCTGCCATATGGTGTTTTTTAATACAAAAAAGGTATAGGAATTAAACAAAATCGAACTTACGGAGGATATAATATGCAGACTTTCAGTTTAAATGAAATGTTGGAAATGCAAAAGGCGTTGCAGGAAAAATATAAGGATAAATGGGAGCCGCTCTCACCGGAGTTAGGAAAAAACCAACTGCTCTGGATGATAAGTGAAATTGGTGAAGTGATTGACATTATAAAAAAGCATGGCGGAACGAAAGCTTCTACGGATGTTGCATTGAGAAAAGATCTTGTAGAGGAAATGGCGGATGTTCTTATGTTTTATAATGATGTGTTGCTTTGTTACGGAATAACTGCTGAAGAACTGAAGCAGGCATATACTGAGAAGTTTGAGAAGAATATGAAACGTTGGTAAAGTCAGATATGCGAAGGTATTGGGTGAACTTGGTATAAAAGAATAGATGAATTTGACAGGGGGATTGTTTTGGCTGAGATATTATATAAATATTTGTCAAAGGAAAAAAGAGAGGTTAATTCTTCGCTTTATATAAGGTGGTTAGATAAAGATGAACTCCGGATTTTTAATAATCATTTGGAGTTATGTGGTCAGAGTGTAATAGATAACACTTTATGGGATGATATATATAACCAAGGAACCATATATGCAGGCTTATTTATAGAAGATAAGATGGTGGCACGTGCTTGCGTTGAAAAATATTCAGATTTTTATTGGGAAGTGGGAGATGTAAGAGTTGCCAAATCGTATAGAAATCGCGGTTATGCGCATGAAATTTGCATATTTGTTTTGAATTATATTATTTCACAGCAAAAGATTCCTACAATGAGAACTGAAGAGGAAAATATTATAATGCAAAAAGTAATTGGAGATTTAGGATTTACATTATGTGGATAAAATCCCTAAAGAGTTTTCTTTTTTAATAAATAAACTTGTTTGACAAACTTTGAATTTATGGAGGTGACTAATCATGGCATTGAGTTATAGAAAAGCTA
>SVEM01000001.1 GCA_015057375.1 Lachnospiraceae bacterium | reverse complement strand
GGAAGCAAATACACTGATGATACAAATGACCATAAAGAGGCCATTAACATAGACACGCCTGACAGAAATACAGGCGGATACGGACAGGTATTTACAAGCTACGACCGTACACCGGTTGACAATGTGATTATAAGAAATAATAATTTCATAGATTCGCTTCGTGCAATCGGCACACATAAATATTCTGTATCGCCGGCTGACGGTACGACACAGGTTTACCATACCGGAATCCAGATTCTAAACAATAATATTATTAATACAGTTGGTTATGCAATCCGCTCAATAAACTGGAAGGACTGTGTGATAAAAGGAAATCTATTTAAAAATATTAATGCAGGAAATACGGCAGCAATACTTATGAGCGGAACTGTTAATCCGACTATAACGGAGAATACATTTGATACGGCGGCAAGACCTATTGTGCTGAACTCGGAGGACAATTACGACACAAAGACAACTGACAAAGATTATCCTATGACACACACAATACTTGATTCTATGGAAGCGACCGGAAAGAACCTGTCAGACATGCTTAATAACATGCTCATAGACATGAAGACGGCCAATAATATCAGATATTTCGTTGGCGGAAGAAATAAAGAGACAAGTGAACAGACACTTTTGTATGAATTTGATGAGGATCATATAAAATATACTTATCCAACGGCTACACCAAAGCCGACGAAGACTCCGAAGCCAAGTGCATCACCTGATCCGGAGGAAACACCGGAACCGGAATATACACCTGCACCGACAGGCGCGCCGGAGTCAACGGAAGAGCCAAATGAAATGATGTCCTATTAAATCAAGCTTTCGACAAGATTGGTAGGGTTGCAGACGGAAAAATTGTCCTATTAAATCAGACTTTTAACAAGATTAGTAGGGCGTCAGACGGAAAAATTGTCCTATTAAATCAAGCTTTCGACAAGATTGGTAGGGTTGCAGACGGAAAAATTGTCCTATTAAACCAAGCTTTTGACAAGATTGGTAGGGTTGCAGACGGAAAAATTGTCCTATTAAATCAGGCTTTTAACAAGATTAGTAGGGCGTCAGACGGGAAAATTATCCTATTAAATCAGACTTTTGACAAGATTAGTAGGGTGCCGACCGAAAAAAGTATCCTATTAAGTCAGGCTTTTAACAAGATTGGTAGGGCGTCAGACGGAAAAATTGTGGAAGCTCCGGGCAACCGTGGGCAAAGATTTCACAGAGGCAACCATGACTTTCACGGGGCAATCAGGAATTATAAGTCGGTTTTTTTGTACACCTAAAATATTAATATCAGACTATCACACAGAGCAAAAAAGATTTGCAAAAGGAGGTAGTCTGATATGACATACGAATTAAAACAGTTTATTAGAGCACTCGATGTGTTTGTTGAAAAGCATGAGGTTGCAGGAACATTAACAGTTGCTGCATCATGCTTTTTTGTGTCTATGGCTATATTCGGTATTGTGGTTTACATCGGCTGTTAAAATATGATACAATACCATGCGGAAGGTGATATTATGCATGAACTTGCTGTGACACAGGGTATACTTGATATTGCGGTTAAGGAAGCCGAAAAGGTAGGCGGCAGAAAAGTAACACGTATTAGTATTAAGCTGGGAGCTCTTTCGGGAATGGTGCCTGCCTGTATTCAGGAATATTACGACATTATCAGTGAGGATACCCCCGCATATAAAGCAAGACTTGAATTTGATATAGTGCCGGCAGTTATAAAATGTAATGAATGCGGCAGCGAGAGCGAGATAGCAAGATATAGGCTCAGATGTCCTGTATGCGATGCTAATAAGGTCGAACTTATCCGCGGCAGAGAAATGTATATAGACAGCATGGAGGTTGAAGATGGAGATTAAAGTTGTACATCAGATAATGGAATGGAACGAAGATGTAAGTAATGAAGTAAAAGAGGAGCTTAAGAGCAAAAAGGTGTGCCTGGTAAATGTCATGGGTTCGCCGGGAGCCGGAAAGACCAGTCTTATCACAACGATAATCAACAAGCTTGGTGATAAGTACAGATTCGGAGTTATAGAAGGAGATATAGCAGGTCAGATAGATGCAGAAAAAATGAAAGCACTTGGCATACCTGTTGTACAGCTTAATACAGATGGTGCATGCCATATAGAAGCCATGTCAATCCAGAACATACTTCCTGATTTTAACCTGGATGAGCTTGATGTTATTTTTGTTGAAAATATAGGAAATCTTGTTTGTCCTGCGGAATTTAATATCGGTGAGTCTTTCAGAATTGCCATATTAAGTGTTCCTGAGGGAGATGACAAGGTTGCAAAATATCCGCTCATGTTTGCAACTACCGATGGACTCGTGCTCAACAAGTATGACATGATCGAGTATTTTGATTTTGATACAGAGCGAGTTATAAATGATGCAAAAGATGTTAATCCTGACGTTAAGATTATGAACGTATCTTCAAGAACCGGCGAAGGTGTTGACGAATTATGTGAATGGTTTTGCAGTAAAATAAAATAATCTGTACATTTGTACTAAATACTTGATTTATTTACTCATTGACAACAAAAATAATTGCAATAACAATCAAGCACGGATATAATAATAGTATCTGTGCTTGATTTATTTGCAGGCATTTATATAACTGAGAGGAGAGGTATTATGAAGTATTTTAAATTAATGCATTGTTTTGTGATTGTGGCATGTCTTTGTTTTATCATGTCATTTTCAACTGAGGCAAAAGCTAACGGGAAATTCACAGTAACATCTGATGGTAGTTCTGCAGTAACAGTAACTATAACTGATGCAGGTATTATAGGAAGTGAAGCATCTGTAATCTGTTACAGCCCATCATGGACAGGAACCAGAGATATCGCTCAGGCTTCAAAAGATATTGTTTATCTTGGACAGAAAAAGAGTGGACAGAATGTTGTTACATTTAAGATTAATGCTCCGGCTGTAGCAGGTAACTATACAGTATCTGTAGGTGCTCAGGGGGCAATAACTGATGCTAAGTTTGTTATAGTGTCAAGTCCTAATCAGCCTGGTAATCCACAGAATCCGGGAGATCAGCCGGGTGTTGATAATGTAAAGAAACCTAAGGCACCTAAGATTGCGGTTAAGGTAAAAGGAAAGAAAGCAATCGTATCATGGAAAAAGGTTAAAGGTGTTAAGGGATATAAGGTTTATGTTTCTTCAAAGAAGAAAGGCAAATACAAAGTAAAGGCAACTGTTAAGAAAGCTAAGATTACAAAGTGTAAGATTAAGCTTAAGAAGGGCAAATACTTTATAAAAGCAAAATCATTTAAGAAAGCTTCAGGAAAGACTGTACACAGTAAGTTTTCTAATGTTAAAAAAGTTGTTATTAAAAAATAAGGAGGGTGGTACCATATGAAGAGAAGAAAACACATTATAGCAGTATCTCTTGTTGTAGTAATGTGTGCACAGGTGTTATGTGGTGCTGCACCTGCCAATGCGCCTGCTATTGTTAAGGCAGAAGAGGAGAATAAGATGGAAACATTTGCTTCAGACTCAGAGTGGAAGTATGGTCTTGGAGATGCAATAGGATTTAATGAATCTACATACAAAACAATTGATAAGAAAACCGGTAACGATAACTGGAAAGAGGGTTCTGTTACAGCTAACGGTGAGATCGGATTTATCGAGAGTTGCGATCCTAGAGAAGATGTTTTTATTTTCAACAATACAAAGATAGTAACTGATAACCAGGATATTTATGAGACACCTGTAATCAGTAATATTCTTGATGAGCAGAGAAAAGGTGCTATCTATCGCAATAACTTCCCTTGGGTAAGTGCGGTTGACAGCTATGCTTCATCACAGTACGGAACAGGATGGGGTCTTACATGGTCAAGACCATACCAGCCGGCAGCTCAGTACAGAATTATCAATAATGATTATTCATCAGAGAATTCAAGTCTTTATAACAGATACACTAACTATGAAACAGGTGAAGTTGGTGTTCAGTGGAAAGATAATTCAGGAAATGAGTGGAACAGAAGATCATTTGCTTCAAGAAGTGATGAAATAATTGTTACATATATTGAAGCACCGGAAGGAAAAGATCTTAACATTACACTTACAATGGATCATCTTGTTGAGATGCGTAATCTCGGAACAGTTTGGAACCGTCCGGACACAGATTATGTTGTGACAGAGGATGACAACGGTTATGCCTTCGGTATGGTTGCAAAATACCCTATATGGAACAGAAAAGGTAGTAAGAATGTTCAGCCTACTAAGTTTTCATCAGGTGGTTGGGGAACTGCAACACGTGTCGTAACATCAGGAAATATCAATTATAACGCTGCAAGAAGAACTATTGATGTGCCATCAAACTTCCAGGGTGGAACTATTAATGCAAATGATCCTAGACTTACAGTAACAGGCACTAACTCAGTTATGCTTATAACTAAGGTAGATCGTATTGATGACGGTTGCCGTAATGTAAACGATGTAAAAGAGAATCTTTATAATGCGCTCTTAGAGGATATCGATGGAATTATAGGTGATAAGGGTATAGCTTCTGATGAAGAGAGTTATGGAAAGCTTCTGATCCTCACGTGGCTATACACGGAGGAATGTTTAACAATGTTCGTATAGAATTATGTCAGACTGATGATGAAAAGGCTGACAGAGAGCTTACAAACACAGAGCTTATTGCAAAGCAGAATTCAAACAGAAACGTTCTTAACAAGGCATTCCTGGAAAGAATATATAATAACGGAAGATTTGGCCTTATTTGTGCAAGCGGATATGCAACTGCAAGACTTGGTGCTATCTGGAACGGTGCATTCAACCCTGAATGGAGTGGTGACTATACGCTTGATGCTAATACTAACCTTCAGGTTTCCGGTATTAATACAGGTAATATGCAGGAAGCAACACACGGATATATTAACTTTATTGTAAGAATGGTTGAAGACTGGGATGACGATGCCCATAATATTTACGGAATGGAAGATGCTATTAAGGCACCGCCTCGAGTTGACGGTACAGGTGAAGCAGGAAGCTACCATTTCATGGAGGGATTCCCTCACATTTATGTTAACGGTATTACTGACTGGCTTATCATTCCTATATATGAATACTGGCAGTGTTACGGAAATCAGCAGATTCCTGTAGGTAAGGATGTTGATATTGAACGTAACAGAGAAGTTCTTGATTATTCAGATGAAGATATTGAAAGAATAACATCAACCGGATATATGGATCTTCTTGAGGATATATTATATCCAATGGTTAAGAAGACAATGAATTTCTGGCTTCAGTATGTTGATGGCAGATATTATACAGACGGAAGCGGCTATGAGCACGTTGATGATGGAACAACAATTGATCAGGCAATCGCTGCCGGTGATACAAACTGTAAGTATCTGTTTACACCGGGATATTCACCAGAGAACACTCCTGGTCAGTGGGGCGGAAACTCAAAATATGCAGTAGCATACAATACAACAATGGATATATCTGCAGCAAGAGATACATTGTTCATGGCAAGATCTCTTCTTGATATAGTTAATCCTGAAGACAAGAATGAGCTTCTTGATGTTTGGGCAGACTTTGAATCAAAGATTCCTGATTATCTGTATGCCAACTCAGGTGAGTTAAAAGAATGGGCTACACCAAAGCTTGATGAACAGCATGGTCACAGACATGTAAGTCATGCATATCCTGCATGGCCTGGCTATGAGTCACAGACAGATGATAACCTTCGTGTCGGAATCATAACAGCTATGGATAAGAGAAGTGCAGCATACGGCGGACAGGAAGCATCAGAGTCACATGGTCCTACACATAAAGCACTTGTAGAAGCAAGACTTAAGAATGTAACAGGATTTGAGAACGTACTTAAGTACCTTCTTACAAGCAATTACCAATACAGTACAATGATGACATCTCATAATGCTAACCACGGTTCTACATACTGTACAGACTCTGCATTTGGTATCATGGGAGCAATCAATGAGTCACTGTTATATTCTAATACAGGAGTTATTGAAGTTCTTCCTACACTTATGTCTGATTCTTACACAGGAAGTATTACAGGTCTTCGTGCAAGATGTAATTCAACAGTTGATATTAACTGGGATATTGATAACTGGACTGTTTCAACAACAGTTAAGAGCGATGAAGATAACAATGTTATAAAAGTAAAATGTGGTCAGGAATGGGGTTCTGCAACTATTAATGGTGTAGAACAGAATATAAGTATTGATCCTGATGATATGATGCCATACGTGCAGGTGAAGCTTATGAAAGGCCAGTCTGTAAAAGTTGATTTCAGTCTTGCAGATTTTGATTCAAGAGCATCTATTAAGGCTGACGTTGATTCAACAAAAGCAGTTGCAGCAGGCACAACAGTTAACTTTACTTCACAGTATACATTCTCAAGAACAATGTTTAACAACGGAAACTGGTCTGTAACAGACTTGGCAGGAAATGACGTTGGAGTAAGTGTTTCAAATGGTTCACTTACATTTACAGATGCTCTTAAAGGCAAGACTGTAAAGGTAAGTTGTGAAGCACCTAACGGAGTTAAATCAAATGGAATTGTATTCCATGTAGCAGGAGACTCAGAGCAGTTTGGTGTACAGACAGGATTTGCTGAAGACGATCTTGGTGTATACATTACAAATGACGGAGCTGCTAAGAAACTTTCACTTGTATGGGCTGCATATGATGCAGAAGGAAAACTTGTTGGAACAAGTGTTAAGAATATTGAGGCAGAAGCTAACGGATTTGTTCAGGCTAATATCGTTGCAACATGGCCTGTAGAAAGCTATACATCAACCCTTTATGTATGGGATCAGGATACACATACTCCTCTTCAGAGCGAGATAAAGGTTAGATAATTTAAGTTTTATATGATATTATGTCTGTGGGTGTTTGTATTAATGCCCACAGACATTTATTATTTTACGGTGGAGATAAGATGAAGATATATATGATAAGGCACGGACAGACTGACTGGAATAAAAAGAATCTTCTCCAGGGACGTTCGGATATACGCCTTAATGAAGAAGGAAGAAAAATGGCAGAGAAGGCTGCCTGCGAACTTAAGGATGTTGATTTTTTCAGGATATATTCAAGTCCTCTTATGCGAGCTTATGAAACTGCTGAAATTATAAGAGGCGGTAGGGATATTCCGATTATTTGTGATGAAAGAATAATCGAGATGTCGTTTGGTGAATACGAAGGCAAATATTATAATAAAAATCATATGGAGCCTGATGACGGAATTTACAATTTCTTCTTTAAACCTGAATGTTATACGGCAAAAAATGGTGAAGTAATTAAAGACATAAAAAAAAGAACAGCTGATTTTCTTAAGGATATAACAAGTGATAATCAGCTTAAAGATAAAAATATATTGGTATCGGCACATGGAGCAGCCATTGCGGCAATGATGTCATATGTAAAAAACAGAAAAGATGAAGATTTCTGGAAGGACGGTGTTACCGGAAATTGTGCGGTAACCATACTTGTGGCAGATGATACAGGAATACGAGTATCAGAGTAAAATATGGTTTTACAGTTTATTAATGTATGATATAATTAAACAAATGATAAATATGTTACGGAGGCTTGATTTACTATGAAAGAACTTAAAGATTATGTAAGAACTATACCGGATTATCCTCATGAAGGAATAATGTTTCGTGATGTTACAAGTGTTATCCAGGATCCGGACGGACTTAAGCTTGCTATTGACAGCATGTTAAATTGTGTTAAAGATCTTGAATTTGACAAAGTTGTAGGTCCTGAGTCAAGAGGATTTGTATTTGGTATGCCAATTGCATATCTGCTTAATAAAGGTTTTTGTATGGTAAGAAAAAAAGGAAAACTTCCATATAAAACTATTGAGGCTTCATACGAGCTTGAGTATGGTTCAGCAACAGTAGAGATGCACATAGATGCTATTAAACCGGGTGAAAAAGTTGTTATAATTGATGACCTTATTGCAACGGGAGGAACGCTTGAAGCCATAATAGAGATGGTAGAGAAACTTGGCGGCGAAGTTGTTAAGATAGTTACACTTATGGAACTTTGCGGAATTCCTCACAAAGAAAAGTTATCAAAATATAATATGGAATCAGTTATTTCATATGAAGGCAAATAACAGGAGTTAAATCATGATTGGAATAATAGGAGCAATGGACGAAGAGGTTGCTAAGATAAAAGAAAATATGACAGATGTCATTATTGAAAAAAAAGCAGCCATGGATTTTTATGTAGGAAAAATAAATAATAAGGATGCTGTAGTCGTAAGATCCGGTATTGGAAAAGTAAATGCCGGAATATGTACTCAGATTCTTGCCGATATGTATAATGTTGATGCAATCATTAACACCGGAATTGCAGGATCTCTTGATGCAGATATTGATATAGGAGATATTGTTCTTTCAGAGGATGCACTTCAGCATGATATGGATGCGGTGGCATTCGGTTATCCTTTAGGACAGATTCCGCGTATGGATACATTATCATTTAAAGCTGATGAAAGGCTTCTAAATCTGGTTGAAAAATGTTGTAAAGAAGTTTGCAGTGATCTTAATGTTTTCCGCGGAAGAGTTGTAAGCGGAGATCAGTTTGTTGCAAGTGAAGAAGTAAAAAACAGGATAAAGTCAAACTTTAACGGATTATGTACGGAAATGGAAGGAGCGGCAATTGCACAAGCTGCATATCTTAACAATATTCCATTCCTTGTAATAAGAGCGATATCTGATAAGGCTGACAATTCAGCACAGGTTGATTATCCTACATTTGAAAAGAAAGCTATAGAAAATTCAGTAAAAATAATAATGGCTGTATTTAACAGCGATATATAATTTGTTGAAAAAATGAGTAATTTCCCGAAAAATGTATTCAATAAAATTAATTGGTAAATAATGGAAATAATTTACAAAATATGGTTTACAAATCATAATTCTTGGAATATAATACCAATATAAATTTTATTAAAGTACATTTATCTGCCATGCATATTGGCAGAAAAAAGAAGGGGGAAATTATGCCAGATAAAGTTTTTACAAATAACCAGGTAATAATATCGGGAGAGGTAGTAAGTGAATTTCAGTACAGTCATGAGGTATATGGTGAAGGTTTCTACATATTGGAATTGTCGGTGCCGAGACTTAGTGATACATACGATATAATACCTCTTATGATATCAGACAGATTGATTGATGTTAACAGGGATTACAGAGGCTGTTACTTATGTGCAACAGGTCAGTTCAGATCATATAACAGACATGAAGAAACTAAAAACAGACTTGTTCTTTCTGTATTTGTAAGGGAAGTAAGTTTGTCTGATGATAGAATTACAGATAGTGACGGAAATAAGCCAAATCAGATTTTTCTTGACGGATTTATTTGCAAGCCGCCTATTTATAGAAAAACTCCTCTTGGAAGAGAAATAGCAGATATACTTCTTGCTGTTAACAGACCTTACGGTAAATCAGATTATATACCGTGCATTTGCTGGGGTCGTAATGCAAGATATGCAGAATCCTTTAATGTGGGTGGTCATATTCAGATATGGGGACGCATACAGAGCAGGGAATATCAGAAGAAAATTTCTGAGGAGGAGATAGAAAAAAGAATTGCATATGAAGTTTCAGTCAGCAAGCTTGAATATGTATTAGAAGAAATATCAGAATGTTAAAATGATTCGTTACAGCACAAAGATATTGTGTCTAAAATAAAGCTTATAAAAAAGTAGCTTGACATGTTATTTTATGAGTGCTAGTATAATACCAACATATAGAGATATTGATAGAGGTGCGTTCTTTATTAGTAGTTATCCTGATGCATTCAGGAGCAGAAGATGGATAATGAAAGGAAATGACGCCGAAGGGGGATTGTCCTGTTGCAGTTCTTGCTGGGCATATGGTGAATAATCATATGACTGTCATCATTTTATGATGGAGTGCTATCTGATAATTAAGTTTTATTTTGTTATCCGAACCGGCACTTTGTGTCGGTTTTTCTAGGTTGTTACATATCATAAGGAGGATTTTATTATGTCAGTATTTGAGGGTTCAGGTGTTGCACTTGTCACACCTATGAAAGAGAACGGAGAAGTTAATTACGAGCAGTTCGAAGAAATTGTTAATATGCAGGTTGAAGGTGGTACGGATGCGATTGTTGTCTGCGGTACTACAGGTGAGGCATCAACACTTACTCACGAAGAGCATATCGAGTGTATAAGGGTCGTTGCAGATTATACTAAAAAACGTATACCTGTAATCGCAGGAACAGGATCCAACTGTACAGAGACTGCTATATATCTTTCTACAGAAGCATATAAGGCAGGAGCAGATGCTCTCCTTGTTGTTTCACCTTATTATAATAAAGCTACACAGGCTGGTCTTAAGAAGCATTTCTTAAGCATAGCAAATGCAGTGGATCTTCCTATGATTCTTTATAACATTCAGGGAAGAACAGGGGTAAATATTGCTGCGAAGACTATGGCTGATCTTGCAAAGGAAGCTGAGAATATAGTTGCAGTTAAAGAAGCAAACGGAGACATATCCGCCGTTGCTGACATTATGTATTACTCACAGGGAGACCTTGATGTATATTCAGGAAATGACGATCAGATAGTTCCTCTTATGTCACTTGGCGGAAAGGGTGTTATTTCTGTATTATCAAATATTCTTCCAAAAGAGACACATGACATGGCACGTTTGTATCTTGATGGTAAGGTTAAGGAAAGTGCTGATCTTCAGATTAAGTACATTCCGCTTATTCATGCTTTATTCTCAGAGGTAAATCCTATACCTGTTAAGAAGGCTATGAATCTTATGGGACTCAATGTAGGACCACTCAGACTTCCGCTTACAGAGATGGAAGAAGAACATGCAAAGGTTCTTGCAGAGGAAATGATTAAAGCAGGTATCAAGCTTGCATAAATCCTGTATAATGTTCCGAAGGAGGAAGATATGGTTAAGATATTAATGCACGGATGTAACGGAAAGATGGGTCAGGTTATTACCGGACTTGTTAAAGAAGATGAGAATGCCTGTATAGCAGCAGGTGTAGATGCATATGCAGGAATTGATAATGACTATCCTGTATTTACTTCGTTAGAAGATTGTAATGTTGGCGTTGATGTTATTATAGATTTTTCTACGGCTTCGGCAGTAGACGGATTGCTTGATTTTGCAGTAGCTAAAAAGATTCCGGTAGTTCTTTGTACAACGGGATTATCAGAAGAGCAGCTTGTGAAGGTAAATGAGGCAGCCGAAAAAGTGGCAGTTTTAAGATCTGCAAATATGTCTATCGGTGTTAACGTAATAATGAAGCTGTTAAGAGATGCGGTATCACGACTTGCGCCGGAAGGATTTGATGTTGAGATAGTTGAGAAACATCATAACCAGAAACTTGATGCACCTTCAGGAACTGCTCTTGCACTTGCAGATGTTATGAATGACGAGATGAACGGTGCATACGAGTATGTATATGACAGAAGTCAGGTTAGACAGAAGAGAGATAAGAAAGAACTTGGAATATCAGCAGTAAGAGGCGGCAATATCGTTGGAGAGCATGATGTTATATTTGCCGGAACAGATGAGGTTATAACCATATCTCATTCAGCACATTCAAAAGCAATATTTGCAAAAGGTGCCATTGCAGCAGCTAAGTATCTCGCAGGGCGTACACCGGGACTTTACGACATGTCAGATGTTATGAAATAAAAAAAATAGTCATTTTACCATAAACTCCCACATATATTGAATAATCAATGTATGTGGGGTTTTTATGCAATTTATTAAGATGCACGGGTGCGGAAACGATTATGTGCTTGTAAATGAAAACGATGTAAAAGGATATATATATCCTGAGCTTGCAAAGAAAATAAGTGACAGAAAAGAAGGGGTTGGCTCTGATGGTTTGATTGTAGTGGGAAAATCAGATTGTGCCGACCTTAGAATGTATATGTATAACAGCGATGGCTCGCGTGGGAAAATGTGCGGCAACGGGATAAGACTTCTCGGTAAATATGCATATGAAAGAAAGCTTACGATAAAGACGAGGCTCAGAGTGGAGACCGATTCCGGTATTAAGATGCTTTATTTGCATACAAACGGAGCATGTGTTGAGACAGTAACTGTTGACATGGGAGCACCGGTATTTGAAGCAAAAAAAATCCCTGTGTGTTCAGATGATGAAAGTATCTTAGACAAAAGAGTAAATATATGTGGCAGGTCATACAATATGAGCTGTGTAAGTATGGGTAATCCTCACGCGGTGATACATGTAGATGAAGCAGACATATATGATTTGTGTGAGGATGGAAGCAGAATAGAAAATGACAGAATGTTTCCCGACAGGGTAAATGTCATGTTTACGGAAGTTGTGTCGGATGATTACATACGGATGAAAATATGGGAGCGAGGAAGTGGTGTGACACTTGCCTGCGGAAGCGGTGCGTGTGCGGCATTTGCGGCATGTCATGCTACGGGAAGATGCGGTGAGCATGTGAAGGTCTGCATGCCGGGAGGATCCGTAGAAGTTTCATATGATGAAAACGGAAAGAATATAATTCTTACCGGTGATGCAAATGAAGTGTTTACGGGGGAATATATGTTATGATTCTTAAGAAGCTTCTTTCAGGTGTCCGGTATAAAGTATTATCCGGCAATGTGGATATAGATGTAAAGGATGTATGTACAGATACAAGAAACATGACTTATAAGTCTGTGTTTGTTTGCACGTCAGGGACTAATACCGATACTCATAAAATGGTAAAACAGGCGATATATAAGGGTGCAGTGGCAATAGTATGTGAAAAGGATGTAGATGTAACAGAGGGAATAACTGTAATTCTTGTAAATAATACAAGATATGCATTGGCACTCATGGCGGCTACATTTTACGGTAGACCATCAGATAAAATGACAATGATAGGAATTACCGGCACTAAAGGAAAGACGACCGTGTCTTATATGATAAAGAGTATATTAACGCGGGCAAATATTCCGACAGGACTTATAGGAAGTATAGAAACAAGCTATGATGATGTGACGGAAGCTAATAACAATACGACACCTGAGCCATTAAGGTTGCAGAGGATTCTTTCCGATATGTACAAGAGTGGCATAAAAGCCGTAGTTATGGAGGTGTCTTCGCAGGGACTTAAGATGAACCGTGTTGACGGAATTATATATGACTATGCCGTATTTACCAACTTTTCAAGAGATCATATCGGAAGCACGGAGCACAAAGATATGGACGAATATCTTATGTGTAAGGCAAAACTGTTTACGATGTGCAGGCACGGAATATTTAATGCAGATGATGAATGTACACAGAAAATAATAGATATCAGCAAAATAAATAATGTTTCTTTTTTTAGTACAGGTAAGTTTGTTTACGACAACTATAAAACAGATGTGGTAGCTGAGAATATAAATGAAGTTATTTCGGATGATAAATTCGGAATTATGTTTGGCATGAGAATATCCCATGACTCAAACAAAATACGCAGTCATACATGTGTACTTTCCCTGCCGGGTTTATTTTCCGTATATAATGCTTTGGCAGCGGCTTCGGTATGTGATATAATCTTTAGTAAATGTGACGAAGAGTATGATTTGTCCATATATACGGAGGCACTTTGCGATATAAAAGTGGACGGAAGATTACAAGTGGTTCGTACAAAGGCAGGAGCAATAGTCGTAATTGATTATGCTCATAATGAGATAAGCCTGAGGGGAATAATTAACACAATGAGAGTTTACGCGCACGGAAGGATAATAACTTTATTCGGCTGTGGCGGAGACCGTTCTAAGGAACGCAGATACTCTATGGGAAAGGCTGCGGCAGAATTATCCGATATGATTATTGTTACATCTGACAACCCAAGAAATGAGAATCCTAATGATATAATGAAGGACATAGAAATGGGGATTAACCTTGTAGAGGCACCGGATTATATCATGATTTCGGATAGAAAAGAAGCTATACATTATGCCTTGTCATTTGCTGCGCCGGGCGACATAGTTATTGTTGCAGGAAAAGGACATGAGAATTATCAGGAGATAAAAGGCAGCAGATATTATATGAAGGATGCTGATATCGTCAGATATTATACAGATATGGAGGAAAACAGGATTAATGGATAATATAAGTATAAAAGATGTAATTGATGCTCTGGGTGCCGAGCTTTACTACGGCGACAGCTCGCGTGTCAAAGATGTATTTATAAATAATGTTACTTCCGACTCAAGGGAAGTAAAGGAAAACACATTATTTTTGTGTATAAAAGGAGAGCGAGTAAACGGACATGATTTTCTCCCTGCATCATATGAAAAAGGAGCCGTATGTGCATTTATATCTGAAAATGTAGATACTTCCGGTTATAAAGATGATATATATCTTATTAAAACAGAAGATGTCATTAAGGCCGTTCAGACACTGGCTTTGTGGTATAGAAGAAAGTTCGATATTCCGGTTATAGGAGTGACGGGAAGTGTAGGAAAAACAACCACTAAAGAGATGACTGCCTGTGCGTTAGCGGCAGGGAAAAAAGTATTAAAGACGATAGGAAACCGTAACAGCCAGCTTGGTGTTGCACTTATGATGTTCGAGCTTTCAAAGGAATTTGATATAGCTGTAATTGAGATGGGAATAAGTGAAAGCGGAGAGATGGACAGGCTTACACATATAGCTGAACCGGAAGCTGCTATAGTAACAAACATTGGTGTATCACATATCGCAAATCTCAAATCAAGAGAAAACATTTGCAAAGAAAAACTCAGTATAACAAACGGATTTTCAGAGAATGGCGGCGTTTTATATGTCTGTGGAAATGATGATATGTTAAATGTCATTACAAAAGAATCGGAGCTTGTTAATAACACTGCGGAAGTTATTTCTTACGGAACCTGTGACAATTGTAATGTAAAAGCAGTAAATATAGAAAATGACAATGATACCGTATCATTCGATGTGTATATAAATGAAAAGACAGTTCACGTTACGCTTAATGTCACAGGACTTCATAATGTATGTAATGCGGTTACGGCACTTCTTCTCGCAGACAGATACGGCGTGGATGTGGAAGCGGCAGCAGAGGCACTTTCAGAATACAGACCTATGGCTATGAGAGGCGAGCGTTTTACATTTAATAATGCGATAGTTATAGATGATACATATAACGCAAGCCCGGATTCTATTAAAAGTATTCTTAATGTTTTGTGGGATATGAAATGTACGGGAAAAAAGTATGCCGTTCTTGCAGACGTTCTTGAGCTTGGTGAAATGTCAAAAGAACTCCATACGGAAATCGGCTCATATATTAACAATATGAATGATACCGGCAGAAAGACGGATGTACTTATTACATTTGGTAAAAATGCGGCATTTATTGCGGATAAAGTAAGAGAACATGGAAAATGTGAAGTATATTCCTTTGATAACAGAGATGATATAACAAAACTTCTTAAAGAAAATCTGGGTGAAGGTGATGTTTGTATAATCAAGGGTTCACGCGGAATGAAGATGGACGAAATTATAAAAGGTCTGAAGTAATACCAAAGAGGTGCATTTGATGCAGAAAAAAATGTATGCAGATATAATAGCAGATATTAATATAGACAGTCTGGATAGGACTTACCAGTATATCATTCCAAGAGAACTTGACGAGAGGGTACAGGTAGGTTCTCAGGTGATGATTCCGTTTGGCAGAGGCAACAGATGTATTAAAGGTTATGTTGTCGGTATTTCGGACAGGGCGAAGATAAGTCCGGATAAAATGAAATGCATTGCAGGAATGTCCGAGGGAGCGGTATCTGCAACAGAAAATCTGCTTAAGCTTGCGTGGTGGATGAAAAACAGATACGGTTCTACCATGAACGAGGCTATTAAAACAGTGCTTCCCGTAAAAAAAAGTGTGCGTGAAGTGACTAAAAAATATATTGTCCTTGCAACCGATAAGGAAAGGGCAAAGGCGTATCTTAACGAGTTGTCAAATAAAAAGAATGCGGCAGCTCGTATACGTTTGTTGACAGTACTCATTGACAGCGAAAGCATTGATTACCGTATGGCTTCCGGCTCGCTTAATATTTCAAAGGCAACTATTGACAGCCTTATGAATCAGGGGATTATCCGTGTTATTTCAGAAAAAATATACAGGAATCCGCTTGCTGATTCAACAGAGTCTGACAAAAAACTCAGTCTCAACCCGTCACAGCTTGAAGCGAAGCAGGGGATACTTGATATATATTACGGACGCAAAGGCGGACGTGTGCTCCTTCACGGAGTAACGGGAAGCGGAAAAACCGAAGTATACATGAGTGTTATTGAAGAGGTTATAAAGGATGGCAGACAGGTTATCATGCTTATACCCGAGATTGCACTTACATATCAGACCATGCAGAGATTTTATGCGCGTTTTGGCGACAGGGTATCCATACTTAATTCGAGAATGTCTGCAGGAGAAAGATACGATCAGTACGAAAGAGCAAAAAATAATGAGATAGATATAATAATCGGACCGCGTTCAGCTTTATTTATTCCGTTTGAGAAACTCGGAATGATAATAATAGACGAAGAGCATGAGGGAAGCTATAAGAGTGAAATGCCTCCTAAGTATCATGCAAGGGAAGTTGCGGACAAGCTTGCTGAATATAACAATGCAGTACTTGTAATGGGTTCTGCAACACCATCAATTGAAACTTATTATCGTTCTGAACCGGGATATGAAGGAGCAGACCGGGTAATTAGATTTGAGATGAATGAGCGCTGTGGCGGAGCAAAGCTTCCTATAGCACATATAGTTGATATGAGGGAAGAACTCCGTCAGAAAAACTATTCAATGATAAGCAGGACTCTCAGAGAAAAACTGTCAGAGTGTATAAGCAAAAATGAACAGGCCATGTTGTTTATAAACAGGCGTGGTTATTCCGGGTTTGTATCTTGCAGAAATTGCGGAGAAAGCATAACATGTCCACACTGTGATGTGTCTCTTACGATACACCACAGACACGGAAAAGAAAAACTGCTGTGTCATTATTGCGGATACGAGACAAATATGATAAAACAATGTCCGGAATGTGGTTCATCATATATTGGCGGGTTTGGTGTCGGAACACAAAAAGTAGAGGAAATGATAAAGAAGGAATGGCCGGGTGTCCGTACTTTAAGAATGGATGCGGATACAACATCAGGAAAAGACGGTCATGCAAAGATTCTTGAAGCATTTAAAAATCATGAGGCAGATATACTTATAGGAACCCAGATGATTGTAAAAGGACATGATTTTCCTCTTGTTACACTTGTAGGTATACTTGCAGCCGATATGACAGTAAAGATGAGCGATTATCGTGCGGCCGAAAGCACATATACACTTCTTGTACAGGCAGCAGGACGGGCAGGAAGAGCAGAGCATGCCGGAGAAGTTGTCATTCAGACATATGTACCCGAGCATTATGCTATAGTAAATGCAGCAAAGCAAAACTACAGAGATTATTATGAACAGGAGATTTTATACAGAAATATAATGAAATATCCGCCGGTAGCATATATAATGACTGTGTTTGTATCGTCTGCATCCGAAAGGCTTTCGGAAGAAATAATAGGACATGCAGCACTTGTGTGCAAAAGGCTTATCGGAGAAAAAACTACCGTGACGGTTATGGGGCCTGCCCCACACAGAATATCCAAGGTAAACGATATGTTCAGGTATCAGATGTTTGTGAAAAGTAGTGATATTGTTTTCCTTAACGGAATAAGAGATACTGTTGAAAAGGTTATACAGGAAAAATATCAGGGTATTACATACAGTCTTCAATTTGATGTTGAGTAAGTAATACACATTTGTTCACACATTTTTGACAATATTGTTATAAAGTATACAATGCTTATAGTTTGATTTAAGGAGGACACTAGGTTGATTGAAGTTAGAAATCTTGTAAAGGATTATTATGGTCATGTTGCAGTAGATGATTTGTCTTTTACAGTTGAACCAGGAGAGATTGTAGGATTTCTCGGACCTAACGGTGCGGGTAAGTCTACTACTATGAATATTATTACCGGATACATATCATGTACTTCCGGACAGGCGATAGTAAACGGATATGATGTGTTTGATGAACCGGAGAAAGCAAAAAAGAGCATCGGTTATCTTCCGGAACAGCCGCCTATTTATCCGGATATGAAAGTATATGAGTATCTTATGTTTGTTGCAGAACTTAAGAAGGTTCCGAAAAAAGACAGGGCTCAGATGATTAACGACATCATGAATCTTACCAAGATCGCTGATGTATCAGAGAAACTTATCAAGTATCTTTCAAAAGGATATAAGCAGAGAGTGGGTCTTGCAGGAGCAATTGTAGGTTATCCTGAGATACTTATACTGGATGAACCGACGGTTGGTCTCGATCCTAATCAGATTATTGAAATTAGAGAACTCATAAAGAGTCTCAGTAAAAAACATACAATACTTTTAAGTTCTCATATTATGCAGGAGGTAAGTGCCGTATGTGATAAGATTATCATTATAAATGAAGGTAAGCTTATAGCATATGATACTCCGGCTAATATAGGAAGAATGATTGAGGCATCTAAAGAGCTTATAGTAACTGTTAAGGGAAATATGACTATGATACAGTCGCTTGTGGACGGCATGGAAGGAATAAGACATGTCAGATATGAGAAAGTAAGCGATGAAGAAGTTGGTATGGTTATTAAGATGGAAGAGAATGTCGATATCAGAGAGAATCTCTTTGCTGTTATGGCTAAAGCGTCATGTCCGATACTTGAAATGCATATTCACAAGCTTACGCTTGAAGAGATATTCCTTATTCTTACACATGACAGAGACAGTGCCAGAAAATATAAGGAAAAGATGACAGAGGAGGTAGCTGAATAATGGGTGCAATATATAAAAAAGAATTAAAATCATATTTTACATCCATGATCGGATGTGTTTTTCTCGCAATCATGCTTATTATCGTCAGCTTATACTTCTTTATTGTCAATATGCTTAACATGTACGCAGAGATGTCTACGACACTCAGTGCCATTACATTTGTTATAGTGCTTATCATGCCGATAATAACTATGAAAACGATTGCAGATGAAAACAGACAGAAGACAGACCAGCTTTTGTTTACATCACCTATAAGTATTCCTAAGATAATTGCAGGTAAATATTTCGCATTGCTTACATTATACGGTATAGGAATTATGGTTATTTGCACATATCCGCTTATTATGAATATGTATGGAGATGCACAGCTTATACAGTCATATAGCAGCATAGCAGGATTCTTCCTTATGGGAGCAGCTTATCTTGCAATCGGAGTATTTATTTCCTCACTGACTGAAAGTCAGGTGATTGCTGCGGTTATTTCATTTATTGTTATGATATTTACTTATCTTATGACAAGTATTGCATCGCTTATTCCTACAGACCACAGGTCGCAGTGGATTTGTATGGCAATCCTGGTTGTTATTATTGCAGCGATAGCTTATTCAATGATGCACAATTATTTTGTGTCAGGTGCGCTGTTCGTAATAGGAGAGGCGATATTTGCAATTCTGTATTTTGTACACCCGTCATTTTATGATGGTCTTGTTGTCAGCATACTCAGCTGGCTTTCCGTAGTCGAAAGATATAATTCATTTATGCTGGGAATTGTTGATATATCATCTCTAATATATTATCTCAGTGTTATTTTCCTGTTTCTGTTCTTTACAGTAATGAGAATCAAGAAAAAGAGATGGAGCTAATATATTAAGAAAGGAGATGTTATCGTGAATACAGAAAATAAAAAAGTGAAAAAAACGGGTTCGTTTTCAAATAGAAATTTTAAGCAGGGAATGTACAATACGATTGTAGTTACATTTGTAGTTGCGATTGTTATTCTTGCTAATCTTTTTGTGTCACAGTTAGGACTTATTGTGGACCTTACCCGTGAAGAAATATATACGCTTACAGATGATACATGTAAGTTTGCGGAAGAGATTAAGGATAATATTTCTTTGTACTACATCGTTAAGGAAGGCGAAGAGTACGAGGTGCTTCAGAATGTTGTGGAGCAGTATAATCAGTTTGATAACATTGATGTTACATGGAAAGATCCTGAACTTTATCCTCAGTTTGCTGCGGAATACACGGATGAGGAGATAACCGGAAATGATGTTATTGTTGTAAATAATACAACGGGAGCAAGTAAGTTTATTCCGTTTTCGGATTTGTATATTATAGATCAGTCTGTTAATTATTCTACAATGAGTACTGACTATGCTTATACCCTTGACGCAGAGGGACAGATTACATCCGCATTGCAGTTTGTAACAGAGACAGCACATACTAAGATGTATGTTGTATCAGCCCATGGAGAGATGGAACTTGAAGAAGGTGTTACAGAGCTTATACAGAAGGCTAATGTTACTATTGAGCCTCTTGATATGCTTTCGGCAGCTGAGATTCCTGAGGACTGTAATGTGCTTTTAATAAACGGTCCGACAACAGATATTTCAGAGGAAGAGCTTAATCTGTACAAAGAATATCTGGATAACGGCGGCGGTGCAATATTTACTACAGCATATACCAATGAGCCGCTTACTAATTACGAGGCACTTCTTGAGTATTATGGTGTAGGGGTTACACACAGTGTTGTACTTGAAAGAGAGGGAGAGCATCTTCCAAACTATCCGACATATATAATTAACAACTTTGGTTCGGTAACATCAGACGTATCATCTGAATTTACTTTGGATGATTACATGGTTATGCCTATCGTACAAGGACTTAAAGTTGTAGACGGAGATAAACTTAGAAGTACGATTACAGTATCGCAGATAATTAGTACAACCGAGGATTCATACGGAAAGACCAATGCAGAAAGTGAAAATATCGAAAAGGAAGATGGTGATATTTCAGGTCCTTTTGATACTGTAATACAGGTGACAGATACATTTAAAGATAAGACAGGCAAGATAGTTATATTTGCATCTCCTTATGCATTTAAGGATGAATGGATAAATTATTATAACTGTGCCAATATTGAATTCCTTATCGATTGCATCGACTGGATGAAAGGCAAAGATTCAAAGTCTATAGCTGTACCACAGAGAAGTCTCGACCAGGTATATCTGGAAGTTGACCGTGGAGTAGCTACGATATGGGGAATTATTACTATAGCAATTATTCCGCTTACAATACTCGGAATCGGATTTGTTGTTTGGTTTAGAAGAAGAAAACACTGATTTGGGAGGCACCTATTTTGAAGAAAAAACAACTTATGTCTTTAGTAATAATGTTTGTGTGTGTTGTTGCTCTTTTTGCCGGATATAAGATTATAGGTAATTATAATCAGAATAAAAGTGAAAAGGAAGCAGCAGAATCAGAAGCAGAGAGTGCTACTATTGACATATATGATATTGATACTGCCGAGGTTGCAAAGATAGCTATTACAAACAGTAAAGGCACTGTGACCATTGTTTCAAAAAATGATATATGGATTGATGAAGCTACGGAAACACCGCTTAATGCAGACAGTGTACAGAGTATGCTTGATGCAATTGCCGATTTTGATGCCATAAAGACAATACCGGCAGAAGAGGGTGAAGGATTTGAAGAATACGGCCTTGATAAACCTACACTCAGTTATACCATTACAATGAATGACGGCACAGAGTATAATGCGAGATTCGGTATACCGCTTGTGACGGAAACAAAGGGGCACTATGCACTTCTTGACACTGATACAATGGTATATACAGTATCAGATAATTATTATAAGCCTTTTACATTAAGTCTTGTGGAGCTTACTGAAATAGGTGATGAAGTTGATATTGCAGCAGAGTATATAACCGCATTTTCGGTAAATGTAAAAGAAGGCATGAATTTTGCGGCAGAATATATCGGTGATGAACTTTCCGAAAAGGATTATTATACATGGAGGATTACCGCACCTTATGATGGTATCCGTGCCGATACGGATTTGCTAAATGCTCAGCTTGCCAATTATACATCAATAAAATATAAGCAGTGTGTGGCTTATAATTGTGAAGATTTGTCTGAATATGGATTAGAGGATCCTCTTGCAACGGTCAAGATTGATTATTATACTGTTACAGGTGCGTCTGACGAATCGGAAACAGAAGACGCGGCTGCTGCTCAGGCAACACCTGTTCCGATGGAAAACAGAGAGTACAGTACATTTGAACTTGCAATAGGAAACGGCTATACAGATGATGAAGGCGACAGCTATGTATATGTTAATCCTAAAGGTTCCGTAAATGTATATACTTTATCATTAGATACGGTTAATCTTATGATTAATTTTGCACCTATCCAGTTAGCGGATGCATGTATATATGCTGAACTTGTGGATTCGCTTTCGGGCTATGATGTAGAATATGACGGTAAGAAATATATTGTAGAAAGAAAAGAAGAAAATGACGAAAACGTATACTATGTAAATGGAGAAAAAATCGAGGATACGGAAGGTCTTCTTACATTATACTCGCTGGCATATCTTTTTGTAACAACACAGGAAGCAGATGATGCGGAGGTTATAGCAGATGCAGATGCTGTGCTTACAATTACTTACCATGAAAACTCAGGAAAAGATGTTGTTGTAAAGTATCTTGAATACGGCAATAATAACTTCTATCAGGTAAATAACAACGGAATGGATTATTTCCTGACTGACAAACGTGCTGTAGATGATCTTATTGTCAAATACGATAAGTTTATGAAGTAAGATGTTTGACATAAGCTAAAAAAAATGGTAACATACAAACATATGCAACGATGTATATATAATTCGTACTCGTTGCATTTTTGTGTTTGATATTTATATTAAGAAGGAGAGAAAAATATTATGAAGATTAAGAAAATTGTGGCACTTGCACTTGTTGCTGCCATGAGTATCACAGTACTTGCAGGATGTGGCACGAAGACAACTAATGAAAGCGGAGAGACTGCTAAGGAAGCAACTGTTGATATGAGCAACGTTACTCTTATCAATGACGGAATCCTTACAATCGGAGCAGAGATTGGATATCCTCCATTTGAAGATTTTGCTGATGATGGAGTAACACCTATCGGATATGATATTGATCTTGTTAATGCAATCGCTGAAAAAATGGGTGTTAAGGCTGAGTTCATTAACACATCTTTTGATGGAATTCTTGCAGGAATCGGTGTGAATTATGATGCTGTTGCTTCAGCTATTACAATAACAGATGAAAGAAAAGAAGAAGTTCTTTTCTCAACACCGTATATTTCTAACTATCAGGCAGTTGTTGTACCTAAGGGATCAGACATTAAGGTTTCTGCACTTACAGACCTTAATGGTATGTCTATTGCTCTTCAGAAGGGAACAACTTCAGATGCAATCATGAACGATTACAAATCAACAGGAACAATCGACTGTACAATTCTTGCTACAGAGCAGATTTTACAGGGATACACACAGATGAGTAACGGAGAAGTTGATGTTGTTGTATGTGACAGTGTTGTTGCTGAAGGATTTGTTGCAAGTTCTCCTGATAAGTATGAGATTGCTTTTATAGATAATGGTGAACCTGAGGAATTCGGTATTGCAGTAGGTCTTGAGAACACACCTCTTCAGGTAGCTATTAACGAAGCTATGGCACAACTTGAAGAAGAAGGATATTTCGAAGAAGCAGCAGCTTACTGGTTCGGAAGCGGAGAATAATTGTTAACAGACCGGATAGGGGATACATATGTCTAAACTATTGAATAAAAAAAGAATAACTTATGGGATTGTTATAATCGTACTTCTTATTGTATGTATTATACTTAATATAACAAAGCCATCTGAAGAAACGATGATGAGTCAGTGCTCACCTGAAATTCAGAAGCAGCTTGAAGCCGAAAAGGACAGTGTAAGAAAAACCGTAACAGTTACTTATAACAGTCTCGGTATTATTAATTACTGCTCATTTTCAACAACAAGCAAAAACTCTGCTAATGCAATGCGTGAGAGATTTGTTGGATTTGCAGGAAAGGTTTATCCGGCAAATGAAGGAGCTGCAAAGATTACAGGTCAGATGGTTAATTATACTTACAGGATGCTCGGATGTGGGGAAAATGTATTTCATGGTGCAAAACTTACCATACTTCTTACCACACTTACCGTATTTTTCGGATTTATAATAAGTATATTCCTTGCGCTTGGTAAGATATCCAAGAATTTTATTATAAGCAAAGTCTGTAGTGCATATATATTCTTTTTCAGAGGAACGCCGCTTCTTATCCAGATGTTCGTAGTATATTTTGCCATACCGGGAATATTTGGGTTTGCATGGAAAGACCTTTTTGCGATGTCTGATGTGGAAGCTGTATATATGGGTGCATTTCTTGCCGCACTTATTTCCTTTTCATTAAACTGTGCAGCTTATTGTGCTGAGATTGTACGAGCTGCAATCCAGTCAATAGATAAGGGACAGGCAGAAGCGGGTAAGGCACTCGGACTGACATATGGACAGACTATGAGAAAGATTATTATTCCTCAGTCTGTGAGACGTATGATTCCACCGGTATGTAATGAGTTTATTATGATATTAAAGGATGCATCACTTGTCTTTGCTATATCCCTTATGGATATTACAACAATATCCAAAGTTATAATGACTAATGAACTTTCTTACCTGGTATTTATTCCGGCACTTATAATTTATCTTATTATTACTGCCTTCTTTACTTATTTGTTTAATAAGATTGAGGCCAAATTCTCAGTATACGAATAGGAGGCATATGTATGGATAATTACGAATATATACTTAGGACAGAACATGTCAGCAAAAGTTTTGGAAAGCTTGAAGTACTTAAGGATGTTAATCTCTCGGTGAAAAAGGGAGAGGTTATGTGTATCATCGGTCCTTCAGGAGCAGGAAAGTCTACATATCTTCGTTCGCTGAATCAGCTTGAGACTATAACAGGCGGAAAGATATTTATAAAAGATGAGTTGTTTTTGCATAGAGAAAATGATAAAACGATAGAGCGTATTGATCCTGTTAAACAGAAGGAAATGCTTCTTGAGATGGGAATGGTTTTCCAGAGATTTAATCTTTTTCCTCATCTTACCGTGCTTGATAATGTTACACTTGCACCGATTAATGTAAGAAAGATGGACAAGGAAGAAGCAAGAATAATTGCGCTTGATCTTTTACGCAGAGTTGGACTTTCGGATAAGGCAGATGAATATCCGTCAAGACTTTCAGGAGGACAGCAGCAGCGAGTTGCCATAGCACGTGCGCTTGCAATGCAGCCGGAGATTATGCTTTTTGATGAGCCTACTTCAGCACTTGATCCTGAACTTGTAGGGGAAGTTCTTACAGTTATGAAGGAACTTGCAAATGACGGAATGACGATGCTTTGCGTAACACATGAGATGGGATTTGCAAGAGAAGTTGCAGATCAGGTGTTGTTTATGTCAGACGGAATTATAACAGAAATGGCGCCGCCGGATGTTATATTTGACAATCCGAAGAATCCAAGAACACAGAGCTTTTTGAAATCTATACTCGAGTCATAGATTTACATAAGATAAAGCTTATTGCGATAATACTAAAGAGAAAAACGGTTCCACGCTAATTTTAGAGTGAGCCGTTTTTTATTGTGCAAAGGATGATATAATGTGATATAATAATTATTAATAATGGATTTGGGGGCTTTGTTATGGAAACAAGGATGTGGCGAGAACTTCTTATGCCGTATAAAGCAGCAGTAGATGAACTGTGCATGAAGTTCAGTCATATTAATAACGAGTACAAAAGCATGGGAGAATACTCGCCTATAGTGTCTGTTGAAGGACGTGTTAAAAAGGTTTCAAGTATTCTTGAGAAAGCGCAGAAAAAGAATATAGATATTAATGATATCGAAGATAATATACAGGATATTGCAGGAATCAGAATCATCTGTCAGTTTGTTGAGGATATCTGGTCTGTGGTTGAAATTATCCGTAATCGTTCAGATATGAAGATTATAGAGGAGAGAGATTATATCACTCACAGCAAAGCAAGCGGATATAGAAGTTATCATCTGATTATTCTGTATGAAGTTCAGACGATATCCGGGACAAAGACAATTAAGACAGAGATTCAGATAAGGACTCTTGCGATGAATTTTTGGGGAACTATAGAACATTCGCTGCAGTATAAGTACAGATCACAGATGCCGGAACATATTAAGAAAAGACTTCAGGTTGCCGCGGAAGCTATTATTATGCTTGACAAAGAGATGTCGTCGGTACGTGATGAGATAATGAATGCACAGAATTATATGAACCATACTGACGCGGTTATATCTGAGATACTTAATAATATTCAGAATCTGTACGGCGTTGCTAACAGACGAGAGATAGATAAGATTCAGGCAGAGTTTTACAGACTTTATGAGCTTAAGGATCTGGCTATGCTTGAGAGATTTGCAAATGAGCTTGATGTAATTGCGGAAGGATACAGGGCTCAACAGGTTCAGGAGGGTTTTTAGATGTTTAAGGACATTGAGGCAATAATATTTGATCTCGATGGAACACTGATGGACTCCATGTGGATGTGGGAGGATATTGATATAGAGTATTTTAAGCGTTTTGATATTCCCTTCACACACAAATACCAGACAGACATAGAAGGTATGAGTTTCAATGAAATTGCGGTGTACTTTAAGGAAGTATTTAAGATACCTGATTCGGTAGAAAAGATGAAGGCTGACTGGAATCAGATGGCATGGGACAAGTATAATACTGAAGTGTTCCCAAAGCCGGGAGTTCTTGATTTTCTTGAGAAATTAAAGCAAAAAAATATAAGATGTGCTATAGCGACAAGTAATTCGATTCAACTGTGTATGGCATGTCTGAATGCACATAATATGGCGGGTTATTTTAGTGAAATACATACGGCAAGTGAAGTAAAGCACGGAAAGCCCGCACCGGATATATATCTTCTTGTAGCAGACAAGCTAGGAGTGGACCCGAAGAAGTGTCTGGTATTTGAGGATCTGTATAAAGGAATATGTGCAGCAAAAAATGCAGGAATGAGGACCTGTGCTGTTGCCGATGAATATTCTGAAGAGTTTATTGATAAGAAAATAGAGGCGGCAGATTATTTTATACAAGATTTTACAGACAGTATGATTACAGAATTTTGAAAGGATTAGATGAATATGTTTAAGGAACTTGAAAGAGGATCATTTGGTTATACTAATAAGAAAAAGAACAGACAGCTTATGCAGTTTTTCCTGTTTTTAGGTGTTGGAGTGCTTATGTTTATCGTGGGATTACTTTTGCATAATTTCGATAAAGCTAATTTCATTACGATACTTGCGATACTTATGGTACTTCCTATGACAAAAGCATTTGTTATTTATGTTGTTTTATTTCCTTACAAATCGGTATCAAAAGAACTTTATGATGAGGTTAGCGAAAAAGTCAGTGCAAACGCGATTCTTATGACAGATATGGTGATAACATCACCTGATAAACATATGGGTCTTAGCTTTGTTGTAATAAGTGATACTCAGGTTTTATGTATGCTTGGAAAAGCAAAACAGGATGTGGCTTACATTGAGAATTATCTGAAAGAAAGTCTTGCAAATAATAAGATTGAGGGATTTACAGTAAAAGTATTTGATGATTACAGTAAGTTTCTTGACATTATCGGTACGAGAGATTACGAAAAGACATCTAAACAGGAAGAATGTTTTAAATACATAAGGACACTTGTTGTATGAGAAGTATCAAAGTACCGGAGCAGGATGAAGGGCAGCGTCTTGATAAATATCTTTTAAAATATCTGCCAAAAGCATCTAAGGGATTCATATATAAGATGCTTAGAAAAAAGAATATAAAACTTAATAAAGGCAAAGCCACGGGCAGTGAAAAGCTGGTGGCATTTGACGTTATTGAGCTTTTCCTTTCTGAGGAAACAATAGAATCGTTTTGTAATGAGGTTTCTGAGAAAAGAATGGATATGCCTGAGATTGTATATAATGAAGATAAAGGTTATATAAGATGCGGCAGATACACCGTAGGTATAATTTATGAGGATGAAGATATTGTTATATTAAATAAACCGGCAGGGCTTCTTTCACAGAAAGCAGTTATGTCGGACATGTCTTTGGTGGACATTCTTGAGGCATATGTGAAGAAAAATGCGGATAACAGTCACGCATCATCAATACAAAAGCCGGGAATCGTCAGCAGACTTGACAGAAACACAAGCGGACTTGTTGCGTGTGGGAAGACACTTAAAGGTCTTCAGGAACTGTCTGAGGCAGTACGTGAAAGAAGAGTTGAAAAGACATACCGCTGCATAGTAAACGGAAGGCTTACATCGGGAGAAAGACTTACAGGCTATCTCATAAAGGATGAGCGTACCAATAAAGTAAGGCTTGTGTCGGGAGAATCATCTGACGGATACGATCATTCAGATTATATTGAAACTGAATACGATGTTATTGAAAATTATGACAATTCAACATATCTTTCGGTTAAACTTATTACAGGAAAGACTCATCAAATCAGGGCACATTTGTCAAGTATCGGACATCCGGTTGCAGGAGACATCAAATATGGTGCAAGAAAAGAATTGGGGTTAAATCATTTTCTGCTTCATTCATACATGCTTAGGTTCGGCAATGAAAAAGGTGTATTATCTAAGGTATCCGGCATGTCTTTTACGGCACCGGTTCCAAATGATATTGAAAAATACATTCGACGTGAGATGAAGGGGTGACAATCGTTGGCATGGAACGGAAGAGGTTTAAGAGGTTCATCACTTGAAGAACTTATTAACCTTACAAATGAGAAATATCGTGAAAAAAAACTGGCGGTTGTCCAGAAAATACCGACTCCTATTACACCTATTAATATTGATAAGGAGTCAAAGCACATAACACTGGCTTATTTTGAAAAGAAAAGTACGGTTGATTACATAGGTGTGGTTCAGGGAATACCGGTATGTTTTGATGCCAAGGAATGTAAAACCGAAAGATTTCCTATGCACAATGTACATGAGCATCAGATAGAGTTTATGAAAGAGTTTGAAGAGCAGGACGGTATAGCTTTTCTGCTTATTTATTTTTCAAAAATAGATATTTATTATTATCTTCCTTACAGGGAGCTGTATAAGTTTTATATACGTGCCAAAGAAGGCGGGCCAAAAAGCTTTTCATTTGACGAGCTTGATGAAAAGTATTGTATATCTACACACGATGGGGTTTTTGTACATTATCTGCAGACAATTCAGACAGATATAGATGATCGATAGAAAAATAAAACAAAAGGAGAAATGGGTATGAAAGAAGTATTAGTATTTATGGCGGATGGAACAGAAGAGATTGAGGCGCTTACAGTAGTGGATTTGCTCAGACGAGTTAATATTCCTGTAAGTATGGTATCAGTAAATGATGCAGAGTATGTAACCGGATCCCATGCAATTACAATCAAGATGGATATGGGAATAAGTGCAGTTAATCTTGAGAATGTAGGAATGATAGTGCTTCCGGGAGGGATGCCTGGAACCAATAAACTTATGGATAGCGAGAAGCTTACCAAAATGATTCATACATTTGCAGAAGAAGGAAAGTATCTTGCTGCAATTTGTGCTGCACCATCAATCTTTGGAGTTAATGATTTGCTTGAGGGTAAAAAAGCAACCTGTTATCCGGGATTTGAAGAAAAACTTTTGGGAGCAAAATGCGTTAAGGAGCCTGTAGCAGTAGACGGAAATATAATTACAAGCCGAGGACTCGGAACAGCTATAGAGTTTGCTGCGGCAATCGTAAGTGCACTTTTGTCGCCTGAAGATGCAGACAATTTGTTAAATCAGATTATTTATAAATAAAAGTTGTAATTGAAAGGGTATAACAAGTCATGAAACGTTCCGAAGCGGATAAGAATTACATGTGGAATATGAAGGATATGTATGAGAGTGATGAACTCTGGGAGGAAGATTATGCGAAAGCAGAAGAGATGCTTGCAGAAATTCCTTCATACACAGAAAAAATGACCGAAAGCGCAGAAAACCTTCTTGCACTTCTTGATTATGATGCAATGGTTTCAGAGAAACTTGAAAAGATATATGTGTATGCAAATCAGAAGTCTCATGAAGACATGGGAGAGGGATTGTATCAGGATATGTCCGGAAGAGCACAGAATATAATGGTTAAATATCAGATTCAGTCAGCATCTGTTACACCTGCTATCATGGCAATGGGACGTGATAAGATTGATGCGTTTGTAAATGCGTGTGAAGGACTTAAGTTATACAAAAGATATTTTAAACTTATATTTAGAAAAGAGAAGCATATCCTCGATGCGGATAAGGAGGAACTTCTTGCAGGAGTAAATGAATTATCGGAAACATCTTCAGATATTTTTATGATGTTTAACAATGCTGATATTCGATTTAAAGATGCTGAGGATAAGGACGGAAACAAAAAAGAACTTACACATGCAAAATATATGTCTTATATGCAGGGGAAAGACAGAGTTTTAAGAGAAAGTGCATTTAAGAATCTGTACAAAGAGTATGGGAAATTCCGTAATACCCTTGCCGCAACATATGCCGGTAATCTCAAACAGCATAATTTCTTTGCAAAGACAAGAAATTATGACAGCGGCATGCATTACAGCCTTTCAGATGCGGCTATTCCTGTGCAGGTATATGAAAGTCTTATAGATGCGGTCCATGAAAATATCGGGCTGTTGCAAAGATATATAGGAATAAGAAAAAAGACTATGAAACTTTCAGAGCTTCATATGTACGATCTGTATGCGCCGATGGTGGATGATGTGGATATGGATATCAGCTATGAAGAAGCAAAAGAGATAGTAGCACGCGGACTTGAACCATTAGGTGATGACTATATCGAGATGCTTAAAAAAGGTTTTAACGGCGGATGGATAGATGTATATGAAAATGAAGGGAAACGTGCCGGTGCGTATTCATGGGGAGCATATGGAACACATCCGTATGTGCTTCTTAATCACCAGAATAATTTAAACAGTGTGTTTACACTTGCGCATGAAATGGGACACGCGCTTCATTCATACTATTCAGACAAAAATCAGCCGTATATATATGCAGGGTATAAGATATTTGTTGCGGAGGTGGCGTCTACATGTAATGAGGCACTTCTTGTAAATTATCTTATTGAAAATTCAAAGTCAGAGAGCGAAAAGAAGTATCTTATCAATTATTTTCTTGAACAGTTCAGAACAACCTTCTTCAGACAGACGATGTTTGCGGAATTTGAGAAGATAACACATGAAAAATGCGCTGCAGGCGAAACACTTACAGCGGATGTGCTGTGTAAAATCTACAAGGATTTAAATGAATTCTATTTCGGTGAAGATGCGGTAGTGGATGATGAAATCTCCCTTGAGTGGGCGAGAATACCACATTTTTACAGACCATTTTATGTGTATCAGTATGCAACCGGATTTGCAGCAGCCATAGCAATATCATCAGCAATTCTTGACGGCGACAAAGAAGTCCTCAATGGATACAGAAAGTTTTTGAAAAGCGGAGGAAGTCTTGATCCTATAGATCTCCTTAAGATGTGTGACGTTGATATGTGCACCGAAAAACCTGTAAATTCTGCCATGAAGATGTTTGAATCACTTCTTGACAGATTTGAAGAATAAAAGCATATATACATTAGGAACAATAAGAAATATATTGAATAGATCGGCAAGTTCCCATATCTGTTCCAAGGAAAATACCGAACCCAGAAAGACCATCACTATGTAGATGGTCTTTATTATTGGAAGAATATGTTCCTCTTTACTTTCGAATAGAAATCTGACTGATTGTTCTCCGGGATAAAACCATCCAATGATTGTAGATATAGCAAATCCACAGATGGCTAAAGAAAGGAAAGGTTTTCCGATATAAGGAACGGAAGAAAATGCAGCCATGACATATTCGCCCGAACCATAACCGTTTATGGATGAAGGGTCGGCAAGAAATGAGCTTATTATTACTAGACCTGTAACAGTGCATATAACGACGGTATCCCAGAAGGTTGCGGTCATTGAGACAAGTGCCTGGGTGTGTGCAGAAAGGTTGCTGCTTCCGGCAAAGACACCTGCTGAGCCCATTCCGGCTTCATTTGTAAATAATCCTCTTGCAATACCGTACCTTGCCGCCAGTATAAAACCACCGCCTGCCAGACCGCCGCTGCAGGCTTTGAGCGAAAAAGCATCATTTATAATCAGACGGATGCTTGCCGGTATATATATAATATTTTTACATAAAAAAAACAGACAGCCCAATATAAAAAATACACATAAAACAGGAACAATTTTGGTACATGCTTTAACAATGGATTCTTTTCCACCCACAATTACAAGCCCTGATATTATGGCAACAAGAAAACCGCAAATAACGGGAGATATACCGAAAGTCTGTCCGAATGAAACTGAAACTGCATTTGATTGTGTAAGACAACCTGTTGACATACATACAAGAAGCATAAAGAATGCATATGTTTTTCCGAGAAACGGCTTATTCATAACATCGCGCATTACATACATCGGTCCGCCGCCTTCAGAGGTTTTATATTTGGTTGAAAGGTAACATTCATAATAGGTAGTTGCCATTCCGAAAAAACCTGTAATAAGACACCAGAAAAGTGCACCGGGACCGCCGAGTGCAATGGCTGTTGAAACACCTATTATATTTCCTGTTCCGAGTGTGGCGGCAAGAGTGGTAAAAAGAACGGATGCACCGCCTTTTTGGCCGGCTGAATATCTGATACCGGTAAGAACCTTTTTTTGAACAAATCTGCTTCTTATTGTCATAATGACATGAGTTGATAATAGTAAGGCGAGTATAGGTCCGCCCCACAAAAATTTATTTAAGAATGTTATGTATTCCATATAATATTTGCTTTTCTTGTAATTTTTTTCTTATAAATATCTATGCATTTATATACCATAACTTTCCAATAAGTGAATGAATAATATGGCATGACAGGGAAATAATATCTATCAGGATAAAGAAGTAATTACTTCCTTATCTTCATATATATTGTAATTAAATCACGGAGGTGAAAGAAATGGCACAGAATTCAAATTCAGGCTCAAACAACATGGAAGTACCTGAGGCAGAGAGCGCAATGGAGCGTTTCAAGATGGAAGTAGCATCAGAGCTTGGTGTACCTTTAAAGAAAGGTTATAACGGAGATCTTACTTCATACCAGAGTGGTTCTGTAGGTGGCGAGATGGTTCGTCAGATGATTAAAAAGCAGGAAGAGCAGATGTCTAAATAATTAATATCAGAAAATGGGCAGTCATGAGATAGTAGCATATCATATTGACTGCTTATTTTTTGTTGAAAATCGAATACTGTTGTGTTAGTATAGATGTGATTGATTTTTTATAAGAGTATTTCGGAGGACAAAATAATGAAGTATTTTGGTACCGATGGATTCAGAGGAAAAGCAGGAGAAAAACTGACAGTAAATCATGCCTACAGGGTAGGAAGATTCCTTGGATGGTACTTTAGCAACAAGACCGATGACAGAGCAAGAATTGTTATCGGAAAAGATACAAGAAGATCAAGCTATATGTTTGAGGATGCACTTTCTGCAGGTCTTACGGCAAGCGGAGCAGATGTATATCTGTTGCATGTAACTCCTACACCAAGTGTATCATATGTGGTGCGAACAGAAGGATTTGATTGTGGAATAATGATATCAGCCAGTCACAATCCTTATTATGATAACGGAATAAAGTTAATTAACGGCCAGGGACAGAAACTTGAAGAAAGCCTGACCGAGCTTATTGAAGAGTACATAGACAGAGAAAAAGATGACCTTCCGTTTGCAACGGGAGCTGATATAGGAAGAACCGTTGATTATTCGATTGGAAGACACAGATATATAGGATATCTTATTTCACTTGCAAAAAGGTCATTTAATAATATAACAGTAGCACTTGACTGTTCCAATGGTTCGGCTTCAACAATAGCAAAAGGAGTTTTTGATGCTCTGGGTGCAAAGACACTTGTTATACATGCAGAACCTTCCGGAACCAACATTAATGATAATTGCGGTTCGACTCATATCGAGGGGCTTAAGGAATTTGTTAAGAGTACGGGTGCAGACATTGGATTTGCATTTGACGGAGATGCGGACAGATGTCTGTGTGTTGATGAGAACGGCAACCTTGTTGACGGAGATATGATTATGTATATCTGCGGCTGTTATATGAAGGAAAGAGGAAAGCTTAACAGCGATACAGTTGTCACAACAGTTATGTCTAACCTTGGATTGTATAAGGCATTTGATGAAGCCGGAATCCGATATGAAAAAACGGCTGTAGGTGACAGATTCGTATATGAGAATATGGTTAACAATAATTATTCTCTTGGCGGAGAACAGTCCGGACATATTATTTTTGCAAAATATGCCGCAACAGGTGACGGTGTCCTTACCGCACTTATGGTCATGGAAGCAATGCTTGAAAAGAAATGTAAAGTATCTGAGCTTATAAAGGATGTTCATATATATCCACAGCTTCTTGTTAATCTTTCAGTGGAAGATAAGAAAGCAGCATTGACAGATGAAGATGTTGTTAAAGCAGCAAAACAGGTGGAAGAAGAACTTGCAGATAACGGCAGACTTCTTCTTCGTGAAAGCGGTACTGAGCCGCTTATAAGAATTATGGTTGAAGCAGAGAGCGATGAGCTTTGCAAAAAGTATACGGACATGATAGCGGATGTTTTAAAACAAAAAGGTCATGTAGTATAACGGGAGGTATGCAAATAGATGAAAGGTGCATTTGAGACCGGAAAATATCGTAATGTGTTTGCTGAACTCGGTTATTCACAGGAAGATATTGATAAGAAGATTAAAGATGCATTTCAGACCGTGTTTTACGGAAATGATGACGAAAGATTCTATCATACCGTAGGTGATGACATGGCGTATCTTGAAGATACGGGAAATAATGATGCAAGAACCGAAGGTATGAGCTACGGTATGATGATGAGCGTCCAGATGAACTGGAAAGAAGAATTCGACAGAATCTGGAAGTGGGCATATACCTACATGTATAATACCGAAGGTTATAATAAAGGTTATTTTGGCTGGTCATGTAAGACTACCGGAGAGAAAAATGCCGAAGGCGCGGCGCCTGACGGAGAAGAATATTTTGCAATGGCATTATTCTTTGCGTCACACAGATGGGGAGACGGTGAAGGAATATTTAATTATTCCGAAAGAGCTAAGGATATTTTAAGAGCCTGTCTTCATAACGGAGAAAAAGAACCGGGAAGCCCGATGTGGGATAAAGATAATAAGCTTATTAAGTTTGTAGCAGAATGTAACTGGTCAGATCCGTCGTATCATCTTCCTCATTTTTATGAGTTGTTTGCATTATGGGCAGATGAATGTGACAGAGAGTTCTGGAAAGAAGCAGCGGTAGCAAGCCGTGAATATCTTAAGAAAGCATGTCATCCGGTGACAGGTCTTGCGGCAGAATATGCAGAATATGATGGAACACCGCATATCAGTACAGGCCGATGGGCCAAATACAGACACGACTGGTATTATAGTGATGCTTACAGAGTTGCTGCTAATATCGGACTTGATTATGAATGGTTTGCAAAGGATGAGTGGAATACGGTATGTGCTGATAACATACAGAGATTTTTCTGCGAAACCGTTGGCAATAAAGATTTCAAAATATATGAGATTGACGGAACGGTTATTGATGAACCTGCACTTCATCCGGTGGCAATTATTGCGACCAATGCAATGGCGTCACTGGCAGCAAAAGGTGAACATGCCGAGGAGTGTGTGAGACTGTTTTATGAAACGCCTCTCCGCACCGGAAACAGAAGATATTATGATAATTGCCTTTACTTATTTGCACTGCTTGCATTAAGCGGTAATTATCGTATATGGTAATATATATCTAATAATGAACATTTTAATTTTAGGAGGAAATAAATAATGAGTATGACAGTTGAGAAACTTGAAAAAGGAATGGCAAAGCTTACCATTGAGGTATCAGCAGAGAGATTTGATGAGGCTCTTAAGGAAGCTTATAAGAAAAACGTAGGAAAGATTAATGTGCCTGGATTCCGTAAAGGTAAGGCGCCTATGAGTGTTATTGAAAAGATGTATGGAACAGAAATCTTCTATGAAGATGCTGCTAATATCCTTATACCTGATGCTTATGAAGAAGAGCTTAAAGATGCAGAGGTTGAGCCTGTTGCAAGACCTTCTGTAGACGTAGTTCAGCTTGAGAAAGGTAAGTCATTTATCTTTACTGCAACAGTTGCAATCAAGCCTGAGGTAACACTCGGAAAATATAAGAAAGTAAAGGTTGAGGCACTTTCAGCAGAGGTTTCTGACGATGAAGTAATGGCAGAGCTTAAGAAAGAGCAGGATAAGAATGCAGTTATGGAAGTTGTAGAGGATGCAGCAGCAGAGCTTGACAACACAGTAACTATTGACTTTGAAGGATTTGTTGACGGTGTGGCATTTGAAGGCGGAAAAGGAACAGATTACCCACTCGTACTCGGAAGCCATTCATTTATTGATACATTTGAAGATCAGCTTGTCGGAAAGAAGACAGGTGATGAAGTAGATGTTAATGTTACATTCCCAGAGCAGTATCAGGCAGAAGAGTTAGCAGGAAAGCCTGCACTTTTCAAGGTAGTTGTTAAGAAGATTGAGAAGAAGGTTCTTCCTGAGATCGATGATGAGCTTGCTCAGGATGTATCAGAATTTGAGACTCTTGATGAATACAAAGCAGATATTAAGGCAAAACTCATAGAGAAAAAAGAAAAGGAAAATAAGGCTAAGAAAGAAGATGCAGTTATTGAGCAGATTATCGAAGCTTCAGAGATGGAAATTGCTGATGACATGATTATGGCACAGTCAGAAAATATGCTCAGAGAATTTGCACAGAATATGCAGATGCAGGGACTTAGCCTTGAGCAGTATATGCAGTTTACAGGTAACACCCCACAGGCAATGCTTGAGCAGATGAAGCCACAGGCACTCAAGAGAATTCAGTCAAGACTTGTTCTTGAAGCAGTTGCTGCAGCAGAGAATATTGAAGTATCTGATGAAGAAGTTGATGAAAAAATTGAAGAGATGGCTAAGATGTACGGCATGGATGCTGCTACTATCAAAGAGTCAGTCGGAGAAGCAGAGATCAATCAGATGAAAGAAGATATTAAGGTAGAAAAGGCTGTAGAACTTGTTACTGATGCTGCAGTAGAAAAATAATTGTCGGGAGGATTATGTATGAGTTTAGTACCTTACGTCATTGAACAGACCAGCAGAGGCGAACGTTCATATGATATTTTTTCACGATTATTAAAAGAGAGAATTATATTTCTTGGAGAAGAGGTAACAGATGCTTCTGCAAGTCTTATAGTCGCACAGCTTCTGTTCCTTGAATCAGAAGATCCTGATAAAGATATTTGTTTATATATTAACAGTCCGGGTGGTTCTGTTACAGCCGGCATGGCAATATATGATACAATGCAGTATATAAAATGTGATGTGTCAACTATATGTATCGGAATGGCTGCAAGTATGGGTGCATTCCTTCTTGCAGGCGGCGCGCACGGAAAGAGAATGGCACTTCCTAATGCTGAAATTATGATTCATCAGCCTTCAGGTGGTGCACGCGGTCAGGCTACTGATATTAAGATAGTCGCTGAAAACATATTAAAGATTAAGAAAAAACTTAATCAGATTCTTTCAGACAATACCGGAAAACCGCTTGAGCAGGTTGAACTTGATACTGAAAGAGACAATTACATGAGTGCGGAAGAAGCGCTTGAATATGGTATTGTCGATAGGATAATAACTAATCGATTATAGTGAGGTAATATAATGGCGGGAAAAGATGGTAACGAAAAGAATTTCAGATGTTCTTTCTGTAATAAGCCGCAGGATAAAGTAAGAAAATTGATTACCGGTGAGAATGGCGTATGTATATGCGATGAGTGTATAGAGGTATGCGCCGAACTGGTAGAAGAAGCATTATACGGCAGTGAGTATGAAACGGAATCTTTATTAAGTGAGGAGATTAATCTTCGCCGCCCAAAGGAAATAAAAGAGTTGCTTGATGAATATGTAATCGGACAGGAAGAAGCAAAAAAGGCTCTTTCTGTTGCAGTTTACAATCATTACAAGAGAGTTCTTGCAGGAAAGTCGCTTGATGTTGAACTTCAAAAGAGTAATATTATCATGGTAGGGCCTACGGGTTCCGGTAAGACATATCTGGCACAGACACTTGCAAAGATACTTAACGTTCCGTTTGCAATAGCAGATGCAACAGCTCTCACCGAAGCAGGATATGTAGGTGAGGATGTTGAGAATATACTTCTTAAGATTATTCAGGCTGCTGATTACAACATAGAAAAAGCAGAGTACGGAATAATCTATATAGATGAGGTAGATAAGATTACAAGAAAATCTGAAAATACATCTATAACAAGAGATGTTTCAGGTGAAGGTGTGCAACAGGCTCTTCTTAAAATACTTGAAGGAACCGTAGCCAATGTTCCGCCTCAGGGAGGAAGAAAGCATCCGCATCAGGAGTTTATTGAAATTGATACAACCAATATCCTGTTCATATGCGGAGGCGCATTTGACGGTCTTGAAAAGATAATAGGTTCCCGTATAGGAAAGAAGTCCATAGGATTTAATGCGGAAATCGGAAAAGAGATTGAAAAAGAAGAGAATATCGGTGAATTATTCAAGCAGGTACTTCCACAGGATTTTGTGAAGTTTGGGATGATTCCTGAATTTGTCGGAAGAGTTCCTGTGTCGGTAGGCCTTGACAGACTTGACGAAGAGGCACTCAAGAGAATTCTTACTGAGCCAAAGAATGCTATTGTAAAACAGTATAAGGCATTATTTGGGCTTGATGATATCGAGTTGGAGTTTGAAGATGATGCTATCATTGAGATTGCAAAGCAGTCTATAGAACGTAAGACAGGAGCCAGAGGCCTCAGGGCCATTATGGAGTCTTCAATGATGGATGTTATGTTTGAGCTTCCGTCTGATCCCGATGCAACGGGTTGTATAATAACAAAAGATGTTGTATGTAAGAAATCAGCCCCGCTTATCGAATACGGAAGTAAGACAGAAGCGAAAAAAGCATCACAGAAAAAAAGCAGAATAAGCTGAGTAATGTTTTAAAATTTATTGCACATTTATCTTTTAAAAAGCTAAATGTGCAATTTTTGGAGTTGATAAGATGAATAATGAATATAACTGGCTTCCGGTAATTGTTAAAAATGATATTGCACCGGTTCCGGGAACAACAATTCATTTTGTTGTAGATAAGAAGTATTACAAAGCAATTGAAAAAGCTTTAAAGAATAAATCAAATATAATTATATTTGCAGATAATTATTCTGAAGAAGAAGCAGATACAGGTGTGCTGGCTGAGGTGTCACAAATTGTAAAAACAGGCAGAGGAGCTATGCGTATACTGGTAGACCCGAAAAAAAGAGTATACATTGATGATACAAGTGTGGAAAATGGTATTATTTATGCATCCTATTATGATATTGCTGAAAATATTCCTCAGAATAATTATGAAGTGATGGGAATGATACTTGCTCTCAGAGATATTTTTGCATCATATGCCATAGTAAACGAGCATGTTAATCCGGACACCAGAAAAAAAGTTGAAGAATGTACTGATTTTGTAGAAATAATTGATTATATTACAGCTAATATTCCGATTGATATTTATAAAAAGATTGATATTGTTAAGGAAACTGATGCCATAGAAAGATATAATCTGCTTACACTGTATCTTACAGAAGAGATTAATATTATTCGTGTAAAAAAAGAGATTTTCAATCTGGCGAAAAACAGAGTTGACAAGTCTCAAAAGGAGTATTATCTCAGAGAGCAGATGGAAGTTATTAAAGAAGAACTTGGAGATGATACAAATTCCCGAATCGAAGACTATATGGAGCAGGCTGAAAAACTTGATGCGCCTCAGACTGTAAAAGACCATATTTTTGAAGAAATAAAACATATGGAAAGCATTATGTCCAGTTCGCAGGAAATGGCAGTAACAAGAAGTTATGTTGAGCTTTTGCTGTCTCTTCCTTGGAATAAAAAAAGCAAAGATAATAATGATATAAACAGAGTAAAAGAGATTCTTGACAGAGATCATTACGGAATGAATGATGTAAAAGAAAGAATAATGGAGACACTTGCAGTAAGGGCTCTTAAAAAAGACAGCGAATCTCCGATAATATGTCTTGTTGGTCCTCCGGGAACAGGAAAAACATCAATTGCAAGATCTGTCGCAGAAGCGCTTAATCGAAAATATGCCCGTATATGTCTTGGTGGAATGAGAGATGAAGCAGAGATACGAGGTCACAGGAAAACTTATATCGGTGCCATGCCGGGACGTATTGTAAATGCTCTTAAGAAAACACAGACTTCCAATCCGCTTATGCTTTTGGATGAGATTGATAAGGTAAGTTCCGATTATAAAGGAGATGTACATTCCGCGCTTTTGGAGGTGCTTGATCCTGAGCAGAATACTTATTTTACGGATCACTATACAGAAGTTCCTGTTGATTTATCAGATGTACTTTTTATATGTACTGCCAATACTACAGATACAATTCCGGGTCCGCTTCTTGACAGAATGGAAATTATAGATGTATCAGGTTATACGTCTAATGAAAAATATCATATTGCAAGTGATCATTTGATTCCAAGACAGATTAAGAAAAACGGACTTAAGAAGTCATGGATTAAGATATCGGATGATGCGATTAAAGATATTATCATGTATTACACCAGAGAAGCCGGCGTTAGAGGGCTTGAAAAGCGTATTGGGAAAATATGCAGAAAAACAGCGAAACTGATAGTTTCAGGAGAGAGAAAATCTATCAGCATTTCTTCAAAGAATCTTGAAAATTACCTTGGCAAGAAAATATATAGAAATGATGAGATATCGGATAAGAATGATATAGGAATTGTCAGGGGGCTTGCTTGGACCTCATGTGGTGGAGAGACACTTGAGATTGAAGTAAATGTTATGAACGGTAAGGGCAACTGTGAACTTACCGGACGTTTGGGAGATGTTATGAGAGAGTCTGCAATCACTGCAATGAGCTATGTCCGTTCGCAGAGCGAGAAATACGGACTTGCGACTGATTTCTTCGAAAAGCACGACATTCACATCCATATTCCTGAAGGTGCCGTGCCTAAGGATGGACCTTCAGCCGGAATAACAATGGCAACGGCAATTTTATCTGCTGTAACAGGACATGAGGTTTATTCAAATGTTGCAATGACAGGAGAGATAACCCTCAGAGGTCGTGTTCTTCCGATAGGAGGACTCAAAGAAAAACTTATTGCTGCAGGAAATGCAGGAGTAAAAACTGTCCTTGTCCCGGATGAGAATCGCAGGGATGTGGATGATATAGCAGAAGAGATTAAGGAAGGTCTTGATATTGTTTATGTTAGCAATATGGAACAGGTATTAGATAAAGCATTTGTGAGGTAATACGAATGAAAATAAAAGAAGTTAAACTTGAGACTGTGTGTGGTATAAAGAGCAGTCTTCCTGAAAATACGGGTGTTGAGTTTGCATTTATCGGACGTTCTAATGTGGGGAAATCATCCCTTATAAATACCATACTTAACAGAAAGTCGCTTGCAAGGACATCATCACAGCCCGGGAAAACACAAACTATTAATTATTATAAGATAAATGATGATTTTTATCTGGTTGACCTTCCGGGTTATGGTTATGCTAAAGTATCCAAGGAAATGAAGGATAAATGGTTGCGTATGACTGACAATTACTTTGTTACATCAAAGATGCTTCGCGTGGTGTTTCAGCTTATAGACATCAGACATACACCGTCTGCACTTGATGTATCTATGTATAACAGGTTGTGTGAAATTGGATTTTCGCCTATAATTATAGCAACTAAAGCGGATAAGATTAAAAAGGCACAGTTAAAGAAACACATTTCATGTATTGAAAAAACACTTAATACTATTTCAGGAACTCCTATTATTCCGTTTTCGTCTTTTAACGGTGAAGGAAAAGAGGAAATATTAGAATATATTGAGGAGTATAATGCACTATTTTCAGAGGAGAATATGAATGAAGAATAATTATTATTCTCATGTAATATTAACAATACTTATTTGCATACTTACGGTATTTTCTGTGCAGAAATATACACAGGCCGCAGATGTGTACGGAGACTTTATTACAAAGGAAGATATCAGTAAAATAAATCTTTCTTTTAATGAATCTTCTTATAGTGTCATGCAAAATGATACTGTAAAGATAAAACTGAACACTAATATTGCATATTCTGATTTTTCATATATCGAGTGTGCTTCAGAAAATTATAGTGTGGCGTATACATTAGGACGTATAGACAGAGATGGTTATGTGACGATAACTGCATATGAACCGGGACTTACAACAGTAACAGTTGATGCGTATGTAATGTATTACAGTGCTAATGGTGCACCTGCAGGAGAGGAAAAAATATCCTGCAAAACTATGATTAATGTTATACCAATATCTGACGTACAGATTGAAGTTGGCAGTATAGCTGTATTTGACCAAAATAAATACAGTTTATATAAGAATATGAAATATGAAGTGGATAACGAGGATGCTTTTACCGTAACTAATGCAGGTGTAGTGGCTGCAAATCAGGCGGGATTTACTAACGTATTTCTTGTTGACGACAGTACTGAAGACGCAAGGAAAGTTAATGTAGGAAGGGTAACGGCCTATGTAAGTAATACGACGATATCGGAAAATAATATATACAGAGCTGTAACAAGTGCACCATATCCGTTAAGCATGCAGGGGCTTGCTGAGGGAAGCACCGTGACATGGAGTTCGTCAGATGATAAAATTGCAAAAGTGTCTGATGATGGTGTCGTAACACCTGTCAGTGTGGGAGATGTAACCATAACTGCAACCGAAGAAAAGCTTTCGGGTGCAAAAGTGCAGTATACATGTACGGTACATATAACAAATCCTGTTTTAAGCAAAACGTCCGTGGAGCTTGCTAAAGATACAACGATGGATATATTCGTAAGCGGTACAAAAGGACAGGCAAACTGGACATCGGATAATCCGGATATAGCAATGGTTAGTATATATTACAGTAGCAACGGAATAAATGCCGTGCTTCGCGGTGTAAATGAAGGCAGCACCGTTATACATGCTTATGTTGACGGAATTGAATTAAAATGTATTGTTACTATTACTAACCCGCATATTATTAAGACATTTTATGTTGTGCCTAAAGGTACCAAACAGAAAATTAATGTAAGAAATGTAAGTGCAGATACGGCAATTACTTATACTTCATCAAATGTTAAAGTTGCCACGGTTTCAAAAAAAGGAATTATAAGGGCTAAAAAAGGCGGTTTTGCTAAGATAACTGTATCAGTAGATAATGCACAATATGCAATATCCGTTAATGTCGGCAGTAAAAAGGGAGTAAAAGCCGTGCTTAATGCACTGAAAGTTGAAGGGGCTTTATACAGCCAGGCAAAAAGAATGTCAGAGGGATATTATGACTGTTCATCGCTTGTATGGAGAAGTTACAGTCCGCTTGGAATATATTTCGGTGATAAACACTATGCTCCTGTAGCAGCTACGCAGGCGTATTATCTTGTATCAAAAAATAAAACTGTTCCGAAAAAATACAAGACAAAGCTTAACAAGTTAAGACCCGGAGATTTGTTTTTCTTTAAAGGGGAAAATAACGGAAGATATAAAAACATATACCATGTTGCAATATATATGGGGCAGGAGTGCACATCATTTTTCGGAACAAATTATACATTCGGAAAAATCATTCATGCAAGCGGAACCAGTGTTACGCAAGGTTATATGTATAATCAGGACAATATTGTAATAATCGGAAGACCGACAAAATAAGGAGATATGGCAAATGACATCAACACCCCAGATGATTTATAAGCTTATGATATTGTATTTTCTTGATTCTGTTAATTTCCCACTGTCAAACGCGGTGATATCAGATTATATTCTTGATAAGGGATATACAGATTATTTTACGATACAGAAGGCACTCAGTGAACTTTGTGAGGATGAGCTTATTGAATCCGAGACATCACATAAAAGCACATGCTATAAACTTACTGATGATGGCAAGCAGACTCTTGACTGTTTTCATTATGAGTTATCGCCTGCCATAAAGAATGAGATAAAAGAATATTTAAAAGAGCACTTCAACACAATTATTGAAATGCTCTCTATAAGTTCTGATTATACAAGAATGCGTAATAACGAATATCTTGTTACTATGAAAATAACTGAACGTGATACTCTTATAACCGAGGTGAAAATAACTGTGTCAAGCGAAGAGGCTGCACGCGCATGCTGTCAGGGCTGGGAGAAAAACAGTTCAGATATTTATTCATTTGTAGTTAAGAAGCTGATGTAAACTTCATAACTGCAGCACATACCGCATCTGCAACACGCGGGTCAAACGGATGAGGCATGATATAATCTTCATTGAGTTCATCATCTGATACAAGACCTGCGATAGCAAGAGCAGCAGCAAGTTTCATATCTTCAGTAATCTGTGGTGCACGTCCAAGGAGTGCACCTTTAAATATGCCCGGAAATGCCACAACGTTATTAATCTGGTTAGGGAAGTCTGAACGTCCGGTTCCTACAATTCTTGCACCGCCTGCTTTAGCAACATCAGGCATTATTTCCGGAACAGGATTAGACATTGCAAATATAATTGCGTCTTCATTCATTGATTCAACCATTTCCTTTGTAACAATATCAGGAGCTGAAACTCCGACAAACATGTCAGCACCGACAAGTGCATCAGCAAGTGTTCCTGTCTTATTGGAAAGGTTGGTATATTTAAGCATCTCGAGCTTGACTTTGTTAAGGTTAGAAGATTCTTTTGAAATGATACCTTTTCTGTCGCAGATTAATATATCCTCAAACCCGTAAGAAAGAAGAAGCTTTGCAATAGCGATTCCTGCACTTCCAGCACCGCTTATAACAACGCGGCATGTTTCTTTTTTCTTCCCTGTAATCTTTAATGCATTGATGGCAGCAGAAAGAACAACGATGGCTGTTCCGTGCTGGTCATCATGGAATACCGGAATGTTAAGACGCTTCTTAAGTTCTTCTTCAATTTCAAAACATCTTGGTGCGGATATGTCTTCAAGATTAATTCCACCGAATGCCGGTGCAATTCTTACAACTGTTTCGATTATTTCTTCGGTATCCTGTGTATCAAGGCAGATAGGTACCGCATTAACTCCACCGAATTCTTTGAATAAAACAGCTTTACCTTCCATGACAGGCATGGCAGCAAGCGGACCTATATTTCCAAGGCCAAGTACCGCACTTCCGTCAGATACAACAGCGATAGTGTTAGATTTAATAGTGTATTTATATGCAGCTTCAGGGTCTTTTGCGATAACCTTGCAAGGCTCTGCAACACCCGGTGTGTATGCAATTCCAAGTGCTTCTCTTGTTTTAACATCACATTTTGATTCGGTGCTTATCTTTCCCTGAAGTTCTTCGTGAAATAATAATGGATCTGTAGTCATGATAATACATCCTTTCATAATGTAAAATAATAATTTATAACCGTTCTTTTCATACTAATACATACAATATCTAAAAGCAAGTAAAAGAGATAAAACTATAAATGAAATATGACATGTTTGTTATTATTGTTTTTTCTTAACGTATATGGTATAATTTTCAAGCTATGATAATTAGTACCATTATGTTCATTTTTAAATAAAGGAGATATTTTATGAAAGGTATTATACTTGCCGGAGGTTCCGGTACAAGACTTTATCCGCTTACAATGGTTACATCAAAGCAGCTTTTGCCTGTATATGATAAGCCGATGATATATTATCCGCTTTCAACGCTTATGCTTGCGGGAATAAGGGATATACTTATTATATCTACACCTACTGATTTGCCTGCGTTTGAGAGACTTCTCGGAGATGGTTCTAAGTATGGTGTTAATTTGAGTTATAAAGAGCAGCCGTCACCTGACGGACTTGCACAGGCATTTATTATCGGAGAAGAATTTATCGATGGTGATTCATGTGCAATGGTACTTGGTGACAATATATTCTATGGAGATGGCCTTAAGAAGCATCTCAGAGAGGCTGCACAGCGTGAAAACGGTGCAACGGTATTCGGTTATTATGTAGAAGATCCGGAGAGATTCGGAATAGTAGAATTTGATAAAGACGGCAAGGCTATATCCATAGAGGAAAAGCCTCAGAATCCAAAGTCTAATTACTGTGTGACCGGATTGTATTTTTATGATAACAGGGTTTGTGAGCTTGCAAAGAAGGTTAAGCCATCTGCAAGAGGAGAATACGAGATAACGGACCTCAACAAGATGTACCTTGAGGATGGTTCATTAAATGTAGTTACACTCGGAAGAGGGTATGCATGGCTTGATACAGGTACAATTGATGCACTTGCTGAGGCTGCTGAGTTTGTAAAGGTTGTTGAAAACAGACAGGGAGTTAAGATATCAGCAGTAGAGGAGATTGCATACGTTAACGGATGGATAGATAAAGAACAGCTTCTTGCTTCAGCAGAGATGTATGGCAAGTCAGCTTACGGTGCACATCTTAAAAAGGTTGCAGAAGGCAAATACAGATATTAGGAGGTATAACGATGGAAGTTATAGATACAGCCGTAGAAGGCGTTAAGATTCTCAGACCACAGGTTTTTGGAGATAACAGAGGCTGGTTTATGGAAAGCTGGTCACAGAAGAAGATGGAGGATGCAGGTTTGTTTTACAACTTTGTTCAGGACAATCAGTCATTTTCATCTGTAAAAGGAACTATTAGAGGAATTCATTTTCAGTACGGAGATGCAGCACAGGCAAAGCTTGTAAGATGTGTAAGAGGTGCAGTGCTTGATGTTGCCGTGGATTTAAGAAAAGGTTCACCGACATATAAGAAATGGGTTGCAGTAGAGCTTACACCTGATAACTTTAATCAGCTTCTTATACCTAGAGGATGCGGACACGGATTCCTTACACTTACAAATGATGTGGAATTTGTATATAAAGAGGATAATCTGTATGCACCTAAGGAGGATAGAAATATTATATGGAATGACCCTGAGATTGGTATTGACTGGGGAATTGACAATCCGATACTTTCTGAGAAGGATGCTAAAGCACCTACACTTGCGGAAGTTGAAAATGATGAAGCATATATGAATTTCGTATTTTAATTAACATATATATATTTTGGAGGAAAATAATATGAAGATTATTGTAACCGGAGGAGCCGGATTTATTGGTGGAAATTTCGTTCATTATATGGTGGAGAAATATCCTGATTATGAGATTGTATGTCTTGATAAACTTACTTATGCAGGAAATCTTGAGACACTTGAGCCTGTTATGGATAAGCCTGGCTTTAAATTTGTTAAAGGTGATATTGCAGACAGAGAGTTTGTTTACAAGTTATTTGAAGATGAGAAACCTGACATTATCGTAAACTTTGCGGCAGAGAGTCACGTTGACCGTTCAATATCTGATCCGGGAATATTCCTTCAGACGAATATTATCGGTACCGGAGTGCTTCTTGATGCATGCCGTGAGTACGGAATCAAGAGATATCATCAGGTATCAACAGATGAAGTTTACGGAGACCTTCCTCTTGACAGACCTGATTTGTTCTTCACAGAGACAACTCCGCTTCATACATCAAGTCCATATTCTGCATCAAAGGCTTCAGCAGATCTTTTGGTACTTGCATATCACAGAACATTTAAGCTTCCTGTTACAATATCAAGATGCTCTAACAACTACGGACCATATCATTTCCCGGAGAAGCTTATTCCTCTTATGATAGCTAACTGCCTTAATGATAAGCCGCTTCCTGTATACGGAAAAGGTGAAAATGTACGTGACTGGCTCTATGTTATTGACCACTGCAGAGCTATTGACATGATCATACATGACGGTAAGGTAGGAGAAGTATACAATATCGGCGGACACAACGAAAGAACAAACCTTCAGGTTGTTGAAACAATTATAGATGCACTCGGTAAGAGCCGTGACCTCATCCAGTACGTTACAGACAGACCGGGACATGACATGAGATATGCAATTGACCCTACAAAGATTCATGATGAACTCGGTTGGGAGCCTACAACTAAGTTTGATGACGGAATCAAGCAGACTATCGAATGGTATCTCAACAACAAGTCATGGTGGGAAAAGATTATTAGTGGTGAGTACCAGAACTACTATGACAAAATGTATAAAGACAGATAGGGGAGAATGTAATGAAGGTTCTTGTAACAGGAGTTAAAGGACAGCTTGGATATGATGTAATGAAAGTGCTTAAGGAAAGAAATATTGATTGCCTGGGCGCGGACATAGAAGAGTTTGATATAACAGATGCAGAAAAGACACGCAGCTTCATTACAGCATATGCACCTGATGTTGTTGTGCATTGCTCAGCCTATACTGCAGTAGATAAAGCAGAAGAAAATATTGATATATGCCGTGCAGTAAATGTGACAGGGCCTTACAACATTGCAAATGTATGTAAAGAGCTTGACTGCAAAATGGTGTATATAAGTACTGATTATGTGTTTCCGGGAACCGGCGAGCATTTTTATGAAACAGACGATCCTACAGGACCGCTCGGACAGTACGGAATGACTAAGCTTGATGGAGAAAATGCTGTCAGAGATACAATTTCTAAGCATTTTATTGTAAGAATTTCCTGGGTTTTCGGAATTAATGGTAACAACTTTGTAAAAACCATGCTTCGTGTGGGAAGAGAGCGCAGTGAACTTACTGTTGTAGGAGATCAGATAGGATCACCGACATATACTGCAGACCTTGCTATACTTCTTTGTGACATCCTTGAGACAGACAAGTACGGAACATATCATGCAACCAATGAAGGAGTATGTTCCTGGGCTGATTTTGCAGAGGAGATATTTGCACAGGCAGGGGTGGATACAAAGGTGACAAGAGTGACTACAGAAGAGTACGGTGCAAAGGCGCCAAGACCTAAGAATTCACGTATGTCTAAGAAAAGCCTTGATGATGGTGGATTTGCGAGACTTCCTGAATGGAAAGATGCGCTTACAAGATATCTTAAAGAGCTTGGAGAGATTTAATGCCGCATTTTATAAAAAGAGGGTTACAGATTCTTTTTAATGAAGGATTGCTTATATGCTTATATAAAGTTAAAGAGCGTATACGCGGTAACCACTATTATGAAAAATGGATTGAGAAAAAAGAAAATACAGAAAATGGTGAGAGGGTGATATTTTCATATAACCCTCTTATCTCTATACTTATGCCTGTATATAATGTTGAAAAAGATATACTTATACAGTGTATTGAATCAGTAAGGACACAAACTTATAAAAACTGGCAGCTGTGTATTGCTGATGACTGTTCGGATATGGCAGAGGTAAAAGAGGTGCTTGAGTCATATGAAAATGATGACAGGATAGATATATGTTACCGCACTGAAAACGGACATATATCAAAGGCAACAAATACGGCACTTGATATTGCAAATGGTGAATATATTGCACTTCTTGATTGTGATGATATTCTTTCTGAAAATGCACTGTATGAAGTTGTAAAGGTATTAAATGAAAATCCTAATATTGATTTTATATATTCGGATGAAGATAAAATTGATGAAGCAGGAAAACACAGACATACCCCTCATTTTAAACCGGATTGGTCAAGAGATACTCTTATGTCATATATGTATACATGTCATTTATCTGTATACAGAAAGAGTGTAGCAGTTTCTATCGGAGGGTTCAGATCTGAATGTGATGGTGCACAGGATTATGATTTTGCACTTCGTTTTACAGAAGTAACGGATGATAAAAACATTTATCATATTCCTAAGATATTATATCACTGGCGTGTAAGAAAAGGTTCGACCTCGGAGGATGCTTCTGCAAAGCCATATGTTATCGAAGCAACTCATAAAGCAAAAAAAGAAGCATTATCTCGCAGGGGAATCGATGCAGAACTTGAATTTATAGAGGATTTGTGTTTTTACAGAGTGAATTATATACCGGATAATAAGGATAAGGTTTCAATCGTTATTCCGTCAAAGGACAATCCGGATATTATACACAGGTGTATAACAAGTATAATAAATAAGACCGGATATAAAAATTATGAAATAATTGTGGTTGATAACGGAAGCACTGCTGCCAACAGGGAAATATATGAAAAAATGTGCAGAGATAATAAGTGCATTTATCACTATGAGCCAATGGAATTTAATTTTTCAAAAATGTGCAATAGGGGCGCTTCTTTATCAAGCGGGTCATATTTGCTGTTTTTGAATGATGATATAGAGGTAATACAGGAAAAATGGCTTGAAAGAATGCTTGGACAGGCATCCCTTTCATATGCCGGCGCAGTCGGTGCAAAGCTTTTATACCCTGATTCTGATCTTATTCAGCATACCGGAGTTATAAATATAATGAATGGTCCGTCGCATGCATTATGTGGTTATTCAGATAAGGATATGTGTGCATTTGCACGAAATATAATGGACTTTAATTACCTTGCCGTGACGGCAGCATGTCTTATGATTTCTAAAGAAAAGTTTTATGAAATCGGAGCATTTGATGAAAGCATGGCGGTTTCTTATAATGATGTAGAATTGTGCTTCAGACTTGTAAAAAAAGGCTATTTTAATGTTGTAAGAAATGATGCCATATTATATCACTACGAGTCCTATAGCAGAGGATATGATGCAGTCTCTGACAGTAAAATGATAAGACTTACAAAAGAAAGAGACCGATTATATGATAAGCATCCGGAGTTTGCGCCAGGCAATCATATGGATCCGTTTTATAATTGTAACTTTGCACAAAACCGTGTGGATTTCTCTAATAATTATGACAACATAGGAAGTTTTACTTCAAAAGGAAAAAGCGTAAAGCTGTCAGATTATAAAGAAAGCGACGATATTATATTTAAGATAGACAGTATGGATACAGATAATGGAGTCAACGTTGCCGGATGGGCATATGACAGTGTTAAAGGATTCAATAATTTAAAGAAAGTATCTGTACTTGCAATAAAGGATTGTTCTGCAACTGTGTATGACACTGTTAAAATATACAGACCGGATGTAGGAGCAATAACACATAGAAAAAGAATGTATATGATAGGTTTTCAGTGTGCGTCTTCGGATTCGTATGACAAGGATTGCAGATATGCGGTTGTCATCGGTAAAAAAATAAGATATATAGATAAAAAATAAGTGTAGAAGGCCTTGATTGCGGGGCGTCTTGCTTGACATAAAAATTGTCGAATGATATTATTGTGACAGCCATAAATTGGAGGATAAAGATGAAAAAATTTTTTCAGGCAGTTATGGATATAGTTCATAGCAGAGAACTGATATTTAATCTTGCAAAGAATGATTTTAAAACCAAGTATGTTGGTTCGTTTCTTGGAATGTTGTGGGCATTTATCCGTCCTATTATTACGGTATTGGTCTATTGGTTTGTTTTCCAGGTTGGTCTTGGAAGCAGTGATGTGAACGGATGTCCGTTTGTTTTATGGTTACTTACCGGACTTGTTCCATGGTTCTATTTTTCAGATGTTCTTGGAAGCGGAACGGCTGTACTTATTGAATATCAGTATCTTGTAAAAAAGATTGTTTTTAACATAAGTACACTTCCTATAGTTAAAGTAATCTCATCATTATTTGTACATTTGTTTTTCACGGCATTGCCTATTATAGTATATTGCTGCTATGGTAATATGCCTCATTTATATATGTTCCAGATATTGTATTACATGTTCTGCATGGTCGCATTTTTGCTTGCACTTGTATATTTTACAAGCTCAGTGGTATTGTTTTTCAAAGATACGATGCAGATTATAGGTGTCATTATAGAGATTGGCATATGGATGACACCGATCATGTGGCAGCTTACACTTATACCTGAACAGTTCAGATGGGTGTTTAAGCTGAATCCTATGTATTACATTGTATATGGTTATCGTGATTCGATTATTTCCAAGGTGTGGTTTTGGGACAGACCGGTTCTGTCAATATATTTTTGGATTGTAACAATCTTATTGTTTATTTTTGGAGTTAAGATGTTTAATAAGCTTAAGGTTCATTTTGCTGACGTTCTGTAAAAGAGAGGATAAGATATGTCTGATAATGCTATTGAAGTTAAAAATATAAGTAAGATGTATAAGCTTTATGACAAAAAGAGTGATCGTTTCAAGGAAGCTTTGGGACTTACCAAGAAGAAATGCTATCATGAGCATTACGCACTCAATGATGTCAGTTTTGAAGTGAAAAAGGGAGAAACAGTCGGAATAATCGGAACTAACGGATCCGGCAAATCAACCATTCTTAAGATAATAACAGGAGTGCTTCAGCCTACAGCGGGTGAGCTTAATGTTGACGGACGTATATCGGCGCTTCTTGAGCTTGGTGCCGGGTTTAACATGGAGTATACTGGTATCGAAAATATATATCTTAACGGAACCATGATGGGATTCGATAAGAGCGAGATAGATAAGAGGCTGGATGATATACTCCAGTTTGCTGATATAGGAGAGTTTGTGCATCAACCGGTTAAGACTTATTCAAGCGGTATGTTTGTAAGACTTGCTTTTGCTGTTGCTATTAACATAGATCCTGAGATTCTTATAGTAGATGAAGCGTTATCTGTAGGAGATGTTTTCTTTCAGGTTAAATGTTATCATAAGTTTGAGGAATTCAAAAAGCTTGGAAAGACAATACTATTTGTAAGTCATGACCTTGGAAGCATAAGCAAATACTGTGACAGAGTTATACTCCTTAACAAGGGAAAGAAGATATCGGAAGGACTTCCTAAGCAGATTGTTGACGAATACAAGCAGATTCTTGTGAATGAGGAGCAGGAGCTTGACGTGGCAAAGGAAGACAAGCCGCTTGTGGGCAATGATACAGGCTGGATGCAGGATCTTGTTGTCAATCCGGAACGCCTTGACTATGGTGAGAAAAAAGCAGAAATAGTGGATTTTGCAATTGTTGATGATAAGGGCAGAATCACCTCTAATATCGAAAAAGGAACGGAATTTGAGGTAAGGTTTAGAGTAAAATTTCATCAAAAGATAGAAGAACCGATATTTGCGTTCACTATAAAGGATGTTCAGGGAACAGAGGTTACAGGAACCAATACTATGTATGAAAATGTTTCGACAGGAACTGTGGAAGCCGGTGAAGAAAGGATTATAAGTTTCAAACAGAGAATGACTCTTCAGGGAAGAAACTATGTCCTTGCATTAGGGTGTGTTGGTTTTAACAACAGCCGTTTTGTGGTGTATCACAGATTATATGATATATGTAATATTAATGTTATTTCAGATAAAAATACCGTAGGATTTTATGACATGGAGTCAATTGTATCGATTGATAAAGGAGATCAGTATGAAACTTGATAGATATGACATAAATAGGTGTGCCATCTTTGTATTTTATGACAAGGATGGCATTGTTGATAAATATATAACGGAGCTTCTTAAGGGCATGAAAAAAGAAGTGAACCGTCTTATTGTTGTCTGCAATGGAGAGGTTTGTGACGAGGGCCTTTCTTCATTTAATGAAGTGGCGGATGAGGTGCTTGTGCGTCCTAATGAGGGATATGACATAACAGCATACAAATACGGGCTTAATCATGTATCACTAGAGAAGCTTAGTGATTATGATGAAGTTATTTTATTCAATTCAACTTTATTTGGACCGATTTATCCGTTTTCAGAAATGTTTTCAGCGATGAATAAAGAAGATGTGGATTTCTGGGGAATGACAACCTTCCATGAAGTTCCGTTTGATCCGTTCGGGACTATAGAATATGGATATATTCCTACACATATTCAGTCATTTTTCATGGTTTTCAGACAGTCGTTATGTAAGACTGATGATTTCAAATCATATTGGAACAATCTTCCGAAGATAACCAATTATAATGAGGCCATAGGATATTTTGAAACAGTATTTACAAAGAAGTTTTCGGATATGGGGTATAAGTGGAAGGCATATGCCGATTCTACCGAGCTTATCGGATACACTTATGATCCGCTTCGAGATTATCCTAGATATATGATCGAAAAGAAACGCTGTCCGGTTATGAAAAAACGTTCTTTTTTCCATGATTACGGAGAAGCTTTGTCAAGAAGCGGTGGAGAGGCAATAAGAGAGGTTTTTGATTTCCTTGAACAGAATACTGACTATGACACCGACATGATATGGGAAACTCTTTTGAGACTTGAAAATCAGGCGGATCTAAAGAAACGTATGCACTCTAATTTTATTGTTCCGTCAAAGGTGCATATAGACAGTTATAGGCCGTCGTCTCTTAAGTGTGCTCTTGTAATTCACATATATTATGAAGAACTTGCAGAGTTTTGTGCAAAATACGCAAAAGAAATGCCGGAAAACTGTGATATATATGTTACGGTACCTTCCGAAGCAAAACTTGAAGTTGCAAAAAAAGCATTTTTAGGTCTTTCTGACAGAAATGTAGAGTTTCGTATTGTAGGAAATATCGGACGCGATGTAGCACCATTTTTGGTTGGTTGTAAGGATCTGATATATAAATATGACCTTATATGTAAGGTACATGATAAAAAGGTATATCAGGTAGTTCCTATGTCAATAGGAGCATCATGGGGATATAAATGTTTTGAAAACACATTAAAGAACAGGACATTTATCGAAAATGTAATAAGCACATTTGAAAATGATGACAAACTTGGTATGCTTGCACCACCTGTTCCTAATCACGCACCATATTATCCGACAACCGGAAAAGGTGAGTGGGGAGAAAACTTTAAGGTGACAAAGGAACTTGCGGAAGAACTTGGAATACATGTAAATATGGATGAAAGCAAAGAGCCCGTTGCACCGCTTGGCTCTATGTTCTGGGTTAGAACAAAAGCACTTAAGGCTATGTTTGACCACGACTGGCAGTATGATGAATTTCCTAAGGAACCTATAGATACAGACGCAACCGTGCTTCATGCACTTGAGAGACTTTACCCATTCTGTGTACAGCATGAGGGTTATTATTCGGGATGGCTTATGGTTGATACGTATGCAAGGATAGAGCTGACAAACTGGAAATTTATAAATGATAAGCTCATACGGGCATTGTTTAAAAAGACCGGTGTATGTAATTTCAGAGAACTTATTGAAAGAACACGTAATTTGTAGAGAGGACTTAGAATATATGAAAATAACAAAAGGTAATAACAACCGATGCGGTATATTTTTATATTATGACAGGCAGGGTATGGTAGATGAGTATGTCATGTATCTGCTTAATTCTCTTCGTCCGTTTTTAAAGAAGCTTCTCGTCGTTGTTAATGGGGATATTAATGATGATGCACAAGCTAAGTTTAATTCGGTTGCAGATGAAGTTCTTATGAAGGAAAATGAAGGATTTGATGTCGGAGGATACAGAGCAGGAATATTTCATATAGGACTTGATAAACTTGCCGAATATGATGAGACAATATTATTTAACTATACATTTTTCGGACCATTATATCCATTTAGTGAGATGTTTGAAAAAATGGATGATATTGACCTTGATTTCTGGGGAATAACAAGACACTATAAGGTAAGTCCGGATCCATACGGAGTGAACAGATACGGTTACATGCCGGAGCATTTGCAGTCGCATTTTATGGCACTAAGAAGTGATTTTGTAAAGAGCAGTGATTATATTGATTTTATTACAAATCTTAAAAATCCTACATCATATATAGAGTCAATATGTGAATATGAGACGATATTTGCAAAGCACTTTGAGGACCTTGGATATAAGTGGGATACTTATGTGGATTCGTCGGATTATGAAGGATATAATTTCAGCCCTGTCATGTTTAGTATTAAAGACATGATAGAAACTAAACGTTGTCCTATTATAAAGAGACGTTCTTTTTTCACCGATTACCATGATTTTCTGTTAAATACTTGCGGAGAATCCTCAGTAGATGCATACGATTATATGAAAGAGAATCTCGATTATGATTTGGACATGATATGGGATAATCTCTTAAGACTTGAAAATATGACAGAGATATCAAAAGCCATGCATCTTAATTATATGCTTCCTCATGATGCAAAATATATTTCTTCAATAGACGAAAAGGTATGTGTATTTATATATGCTGAAAGTACAAAGCATGCAGACAGGTATGTAAAATATATTAATGCGATACCTGATGATGTTGTGCTGTATATTGCAGGAACTAAAGAAGCGCTTTCTGAAATAAGTAGTCTGCAGACAGCTCATGAATATAAAACCTGTTTAATTACCGATAACACATACCAAAAGGCATACCGTGAAATGTATGCGGTAAAAAATGAATATGATATTGTAGCAATGCTTGTTATGTCTGATGTGGAGATTTCACAGCCGTACAGCGATTATGATTCATGGCAGTACAGAGACTGGGAGAATCTGCTCGGAACAGAAAGTATTATTTACAACATTATAGCTACATTCAGGGATAATAATAAACTTGGTATGCTTGTGCCACCGGTTCCGCATCATGGAGTATTATTTGAGAAACAGGCGTATGGATATCAAGGCAGGTATGAAGAAGTTGAGGCTTATGTAAATGAGCATGCGCCGGGAATAAGCTGTAAGATTACAGAGCCGCCACAGGCACCATTTGGCGGAAGCTTTTTTATACGAAGTGCAGCACTTGCACCATGTGATGAAAATGCCGACAGGGATGTATACCTGATGTCATATATATACATGGTTCAGAAGAATGGTTATTACTCAGGTGTATGTTATAACAACTATTATGCGGCCTTAGAAACAACAAATTATGATTATATGATGAGAGAGCTGAATAAAGTTGTATTTGAAAAATACGGACCGAATTATCATAAGGTTGTTGTTGATAATATAGAAAATGACCATATCATAAGATACCCGCATATTGTAAGTATGAGAGAAAAGACTAAAGTTGTGATTGTAAGTATTCTCAGGAAAGTAATACCTATGAAGATATATACAAAAGCAAGAAATAAATATATGAAATTGAGAGGCTGGGAGTAAAATGGAGAAAATCGGCGGAGTAACTATGGACCTGACATATTATTCAGGAAGCGACAGCTATAGTGACGGAGACGAAATAGAAAACAGAATATTACAGATAGTCAAGGAAGAGGATTACAGCTTCTCACATAAGGAGTTTACAAGTTGGCCGATACTTTATCATCTCAGCAGACAAAGAGAAAATATTGCAGAGCCTATGGTAATAAATGAGCAGGATGAGGTCCTTGAAATCGGTGCAGGCATGGGTGCCGTAACCGGTGCAATTGCAAGACGGGCTAAAAGTGTGGATTGCATAGATCTTTCAAAGAGACGCTCTTTGGTAAATGCCTACAGACACAAGGACTTTGATAATATCAATCTCATTGTCGGTAATTTTCAGAGTATACCGATTACCAAAAAGTATGATGTAGTTACACTTATTGGTGTATTTGAGTATGCATATTATTACATAGATTCGGACGAGCCGTTTACTACATTTCTTAAAAAAGTACACGAGTGTCTGAAGCCGGGCGGAAGACTTTATATTGCAATTGAAAACAAACTCGGAATGAAGTATTTTGCCGGATACAATGAAGATCATACAGGAAGACCGTACAGTGGAATAGAAGGGTATAAGGAAGATGATCATGTAAGGACATTTACAAAATCACAACTTAAAAATATGCTTACAGAAGGTGGATTTTGTGAACCGGTATTTTATTATCCGTTCCCTGATTATAAGCTTCCTACAGTTATATATGATGAAGATACGATAAAGAACATGAAGGTAGATTATGCGGAAAAATCCAACTACGACAGTGAAATATATGAAAATTTCAATCAGGTAAAGGCATTCCACAGTCTTGCCGGAACTGAAGAAATCAGCATATTTGCCAATTCATTTTTGATTGAAGCCGTAAAGGAGTGACCAGCATATGAAAGTGAAATATACGAAATTCAGTGATGAACGCTGTAAAGATTTTTGTATTAAGACTGTTATTGCAGAAGATAATAATGCTCTTACGGTATATAAAGAGGCTATATATCCTGAAGGTATAAGCCACATTAACAGATTTGTATACAACAAAGAACAGCTTATCAAATATTATGATATAAAACTATGCGATGTACAGGTGTGCGGCGAAAGAGCTATATTTGAATATATAAACGGCGAACTTTTAGAGGACAGATATTGTAAGGCAGCAGAAGCAGGAGATAAGGAAGCTTTTGGTAAGCTTTTACGTGAACATAAGAAGTATGCAATCGGAAACAGTGAAAACATAACTGTGTTTTGCCAAAGTGATGAATATAGGGAAGTGTTTGGAGACGGAAGTATATTTGAAGGAAAACCTGCACTTCATCTGTCTAATTATGATGCAATAGCAAGTAACATAGTATATACGAACGATCAGCCTGTATTTATTGATTACGAATGGGTATTTGACTTTGTGGTTCCGCAGGATGTTGTTATATATCATTGTATAAAGGATGTATATATACATCATGCTAAGTTTGAAAATATTTATCCGTTTGAAGAGGCAATGAAGGAACTTAACGTTGAAACGGATTTGCAGACTCTTGAGAATACGTACAGAGCATTTCATGATTATGTTATTTGCGGTAAAGGAAAAGCTGATGATGCATATGCTATTATCAAAGCTATATGTCTTAAGAAAACCAGGACATTGTCTGACCTGGAACATGAAAAACTTATGATAATACAGGAGTTTGGAAAGTTTAGGGAAGAAAAGGCAATTGAAGAATTAAAATTCAACATGCAGCTTGAAGATGTCAGACGTGAGTTAAAAAAAGTTGCAGAGGAAGCATTTGTTAAACAACATCAGCTTCAAAATGCGATTGATGCAGTTACCGCAGAAAAAGAAGAGTGGGAGCGCAAATATAACAGAACAGTTATAGGTGCAACGAAAAAAATAGTAAAGAAAATAGGTGCTTGTAATGGAAAAGAATAATAATAGAGAAAGACTGTTTTACCTCGATTTTGTCAGGGCAATTGCAGTAATTCTGATTCTTCTGACACATTATAATGCATGGTTTGTATTTGGTGTCGCAGAGCCACAGCTTAATAAATGTGTATTGTTTGAGTATCCTTTCGGAATATACATAGGTGACCTCGGAGTATCATTATTTTTGATAATATCCGGTGCTGCACTAATGTATGTATATAATGGGAAACTGTCGCTTATTAGTTTTTACAAAAAAAGATTTCTTTCAATATATCCGATGTTCTGGATGGCATACCTTGTTGCAGTGCTTCCAAAGCTTGGCTTATGGTCGGCTATGGGACTCGATATCCCAAAGTGGCGTATTTTTGTTACAATTGCAGGAATGGATGGGTATCTGTCTGAGTATGGAGCAGGATTTTATATACTCGGCGAATGGTTCCTGGGATTTATAGTATTATTTTATCTTATATTTCCGATTCTTCGTGTCCTGATACAAAAGTATGAAATAATCACATGGATTGCAATAGCAGTTATATACTGTGTGGTTATAAGATATTATAATCTTGAAATGGCAATGTCAAAATGCATACTCATAAGACTTCCGGAGCTGTGTTTTGGTATGTCGCTTGTAAAACATAGACTGAAAATCAAGTGGCCTGTTGCTGTATTTGCAACACTTATACTTATCGCAAATACCATAATAAAACCGGAATTGGTATCTTCAATAAGAACAACTTATGTTGGTATAGCATTTTTTATAGTGTTGGTGTTCGTAGCCGATTATGTTAAATACAAAGGTATACAGGTAGTGTGTGCATTTCTTACAAAGTATTCATACAGTATATTTCTTGTACATCATGTCATATTTGAATATATACAGGCAGCATTTGATGCAAATACAATAAGTGTGACAGGGTCGTATGGATTATTTGCGGTATCGGTTTTGATTATCATACCGGTTGCATACATGCTTAATGTGGCATCTGATTCAGTATGTGATAAACTGAAAAAATATATTTAATAATTTTGATTCTGCAAAAGAATATAATATAGGCAGTAACCAAAATGTATGTTATACTATATGAAATTAAAGAATATAGCATGAGGAGATTATCATGAATATTAAAAAAGTGCTTGTTACAGGTGCTTCCGGATATATCGGAAGACATGTTGTAAAAGAATTGCTTAATAAAGGTTATTATGTCATAGCAAGTGATTTTAACTATAAAGGTGTAGATGAACGTGCTGAATTTTCTGACGTGAAGCTTTTTAGCGGAGACAAGGATATATATGAACAGTTCGGGTGCCCGGATGTGCTTATTCATATGGCATGGAGAGATGGATTTATTCATAATTCGGATGCGCATATGGCAGATTTGTCAGCACATATGGAATTTCTTAAGCATATGATTGACGGAGGCGTGAAACTCGTATCCGTTATGGGAAGCATGCATGAGATAGGTTATCACGAAGGCGCCATAAAGGCTGATACACCTTGTAATCCTCAGTCTATGTATGGTATAGCAAAGAATGCTTTGAGACAGGCACTTCTTTTATATGCTAAGGACAAGGATGTTATAGTGGACTGGCTCAGAGCTTATTATATATTTGGTGATGATTCACGCGGAAGCTCTATATTTGCAAAAATTGTACAGGCAGTAGAGGATGGTAAGAAGACATTTCCGTTCACATCAGGTAAGAATCTTTATGATTTTGTTCATGTTGATGAGCTGGCACGCATGATTGTTGCAGCAAGTACACAGGAAGATATACAGGGTATTATTAATGTATGTACCGGAAAACCGGTATCTCTTGCAGAACAGGTTGAATGGTATATTAAGAGCCATAATTATGATATAAGCCTTTTATACGGACAATTCCCTGACAGACCGTATGATTCGCCGGGAGTATGGGGAGATGCTTCGGATATATCAGTTATAATGCAGAATTACCGATAAATAATTATTAGGCAGGAGAATGCAAGAATTTGCGTTTTCCTGCTGTTGTAAAATAATTCCTTTACAAATATATATTTCATAGTATATAATGTGTCAAAGTAGTTTTATCCTAATTATCATTTTGTTTCAGATTATCAATTTTCATTATTAACGTTTCACATTTTTTTATTTACATATACAAGTATAATTGTTTACAGAAAACGGAGGTTATATATGGATTATACTGCAAAATCCCTTGCAGAGCTTAAAGCTATTGCGAAAGAAAGAGGGTTGTCGAAGATAAGTATGTTAAAAAAAGCAGAACTTATCGAACGTCTTGTTGAGGCTGATGCAGAAAATAAGCCTATAGCAAAATCAGTTACGGTAAAACCCGCCACAAAGCAGATTCCTGCAAAGCAGACCACGGAAGCGCAGAAAAATGTAAAGCAGGAAACTGAAAAGAAGATACCGGTTAAGCCGTCATCGGATATGGTTCATGAAAGGCCGGTACAAGAACATCAGGCTTACAGAAAGCCAAAAAACAATATGCAGAACTCACAAAACAATTCTCACAACAATAATTCTAATAATAACTCACATAGTACTAATACACAGATATACAATAATAATTCAGGAGCGAATACGAATACAGCCAGACAGGTATCTAAGAATTATGTAAGTAGTCCTACGGATATTGAACAGCTTGACAGCGGAGAGATAAAGAGTGGTATTTTGGAGGTCATGGGCGACGGATACGGATTTATCAGATGTGATAATTTCCTTCCGGGAGAACAGGATGTTTATGTTTCGCCTGCACTTATAAGAAGATTCGGGCTCAGAAGCGGAGATATCATTGTTGGTAATACAAGGATTAAGAGTCAGAATGAGAAGTTTTCGGCACTTCTTTATATAAAGTCGGTTAATGGATATAATTCATCAGTACTTATGAACCGTCCTAAGTTTGAAGATCTTACACCTATATTTCCTAATAAGAGAATACATCTTGAAACAGCAGGTTCAGGTGTTGCAATGAGAATGGTGGATCTTATATCTCCTATAGGTAAGGGACAGAGAGGTATGATAGTTTCTCAGCCTAAGACAGGTAAGACAACACTTCTTAAGCAGGTTGCTAAAGCGGTTACTAAGAATCATCCTGAGATGCATCTTATTATTCTTCTTATAGATGAAAGACCTGAGGAAGTTACTGACATAAAAGAATCTATCGAGGGAGAGCATGTAGAGGTTATTTACTCAACATTTGATGAGTTGCCGGATAATCATAAGCGTGTATCAGAGATGGTTATAGAGCGTGCAAAGAGACTTGTTGAGCATGGAAGAGATGTCATGATACTTCTTGACAGTATTACAAGACTTGCAAGAGCATACAATCTTACCGTACAGCCTAGCGGAAGAACACTTTCGGGTGGTCTTGATCCGGCGGCACTTCATATGCCTAAGAAGTTTTTCGGTGCAGCTAGAAATATGCGTGAGGGAGGAAGTCTTACAATTCTTGCAACAGCGCTTGTTGATACGGGAAGCAGAATGGATGATGTTGTATTCGAGGAATTTAAAGGAACAGGTAATATGGAACTTGTTCTGGACAGAAGTCTTTCAGAGAAAAGAATATTCCCGGCCATCGATCTTCCTAAGTCAAGTACAAGACGTGAAGACTTACTTCTCACACAACCGGAGATGGAAGCAAGCTTCTTAATGCGAAAGGCATTAAACGGAATGAAGTCTGATGAGGCCGTAGAACAGATTATTAATTTGTTTATCAGAACAAAGAATAACAACGAGTTTGTCGAAATGATAAAAAAAGTTAAAATCGTTTAATTATTTTACTTGCACTTAATACAAAACTGTGCTACAATACAGAAGTTATTTTGTCAAATTAAAAGATGTTTGACATGATTTATAGGTAGAGAGGTGAAAAAGATGAAACAGGATATACAGCCAACATATTATCAGGCAAAGGTTGTCTGCAACTGTGGTAACGAGTTCGTTACAGGTTCAACTAAAGATGATATTCACGTAGAAGTTTGTTCTAAGTGTCATCCATTCTATACAGGACAGCAGAGAACAGTAACTGCCAGAGGAGCTATTGACAGATTTAACCGTAAGTACGGTTTTACACAGAACTAATAGGCTTTTTAATTATAGGTTAGGATACTTGTGTCCTGACCTATTTTATTTTATAACGGAGGTGTGTGTTATGAGACCATCCGGAATCGGTGGACAGGCAGTCATTGAAGGCGTTATGATGCGTAATAAGAAGAATTATGCCGTGGCAGTAAGAACACCTAATGACAGTATTGAGATAAGTAAAGGAATATATGTAGGTATTACTGAACGCATTTTCCTTTTTAAGTTACCGATACTTCGAGGCGTAGCGGCATTTATTGATTCGCTCATACTTGGAATGAGAACACTTATGTTTTCTGCAAGCTTTTATGAGGAAGAAGAACTTGACAAAGATGCTTCTTTAAGAGAAAGACGCTCTAAGGCTGCAAAAGAGAAAAAGGAAAAGAAAGAAGCTATTGTTATGGGTATGGTCATGGCGATATCCATAATATTTGCACTTGCCATATTTATGCTTATTCCATTTGCGCTTGCCGAACTTTTTAAGGGCAGGATAGAATCTTATGTGGTACGCAGTATTATAGAAGGTGTAATCAGACTTATCATGTTCATTTTATATGTTAAAGCCATAACATTCATGAAAGAGATAAAGCGCGTCTTTATGTATCATGGTGCAGAGCATAAGGTTATCAACTGTGTTGAACGCGGACTTGAGCTTAATGTAGATAATGCAAGAAAGCAGAGCAAAGAACATAAGAGATGCGGAACAAGTTTTCTTCTGTATGTTGTTCTTATTACTATGATCGTATTTTTATTTATACAGACCGATACATTGTGGTTGAGAATTTTGTTAAGAATTGTGCTTATACCTATTATTGCGGGTATTGCTTATGAGTTTATAAGATTTGCAGGCAGATCTAAAGGCAGAGTAATGGACATATTAAGCCGTCCGGGAATGTGGCTTCAGGCACTTACAACAAAAGAGCCTACAGACGACATGTTAGAAGTTGCTATAGCATCTGTTGAAGCGGTATTCGACTGGAGAAAGTATCAGGGTAGAGATTACGAGCAGACTGAGGAAACAGAAGAAACTCCTATGGATGTTAAAAAGCCTGCATTTGAGACAATTACTATCGATGGTGAAGATGATTTTGCGGAAGCTTCTGAAGAAATCGCCGGCGAAAAAGAGGAATCCATTGAAGATATTCTCAGAGAGCTTGAGTCTTATACAAAGAACATAAAAAAGAGCGATGAATGATGACAATCAAAGAAATGCTTGATATGGGTGCAGATACACTACATAAAGCCTGTGTAAATGAATACAAGCTTGATGCATGGTATCTGCTATCATATTATTTGGGAATAAATAAAAGTGAATATTATATGAGAATGAATGAGTCCGTAGACGATTTGAAAGTGGCGGAATATATGTCGTATATATCGCGCAGGGCAGAGCATGAGCCTTTGCAGTATATAACCGGTGAGCAGGAATTTTACGGCCTTTTATTTAAGGTAAATGAGAATGTTCTTATACCAAGGCAGGATACTGAAGTTCTCGTAGAGTATGTAATAGGAATATCACAAGGACGAACTGTACTTGATATGTGTACCGGTTCGGGTTGTATTGCAGTAAGTATTGCAAAGTGTGGAAATGCTGCAGCTGTTTCGGCATCTGACATATCAGAAGATGCATTAAAGGTTGCAGAGTACAATGCAAAAAATAATCAGGCAGACATAGAGTTCATTCATAGTGATATTTGGGAAAATATAACCGGTTCGTATGATATTTTGGTGTCAAATCCGCCATATATTACTGATGAAGAGATGGAAGAACTTGATGCAGAAGTTTATGCTCATGAACCACATCTTGCACTTCGAGGAGGATGCGACGGACTTGTTTGTTACAGAAAAATACTTAATGGAATAGATGGACATATTAATGATAATGGAGTAATATGTTTTGAAATAGGATGTAGTCAGGCGAAAGATATAATTGGCCTGATGGAAGAAAATAATTTATCAGATATACATGTTATTAAAGACCTTGCAGGACTAGACAGAGTTGTGTGGGGAAGATATAAAGCAGTGGAGGTATAATATGTTTGAACATTTAGAGGATGTTGTTCTTCATTATGAGGAACTTCTTAATGAGCTTAGTGACCAGGATGTGCTTAACGACCAGAACAGATACAGAAAGCTTATGAAAGAGCAGACGGATCTTATGCCGCTTGTTGAAAAATACAAGGAGTATAAAGAAGTAAAGGCCGGAATTGAAGACAGTCTTCTTATATTGGAAGAAGAAAAAGACGAAGATATGCGAGAGCTTGCAAAGGAAGAGTTAAATGAATGCCGAAGCAGAATTGACGGAATAGAGCATGATCTTAAGATACTTCTTCTGCCAAAGGACCCTAATGACAGCAAGAACGTTATAGTCGAGATACGAGGTGGTGCAGGTGGTGATGAGGCTGCACTGTTTGCTGCTGATTTGTTCAGAATGTATGTGAGATATGCAGAAAGAAGCAACTGGAAGATAGATATGATGAACTCTAACGAGAATGGTCTCGGAGGATTTAAGGAAGTTGTATTTATGATTGAAGGTGACGGTGCGTATTCCAAACTCAAGTACGAGAGTGGAGTGCACAGAGTACAACGTATTCCTGTTACTGAATCGGGCGGACGTATTCATACATCCACAGCTACCGTTGCAATTATGCCGGAGGCAGAAGAGGTAGATGTTCAGATAGATATGAATGACTGTAGATTTGATGTGTTCCGTGCTTCGGGAAATGGCGGACAGTGTGTAAATACAACTGACTCAGCCGTAAGACTTACACATATTCCTACAGGTATAGTTATTTCATGTCAGGATGAAAAGTCACAGCTTAAGAATAAAGATAAAGCTCTTAAGGTACTTCGTTCACGACTTTATGAACTTGAATTATCAAAAGCTCATGATGCAGAAGCAGAGGCAAGAAGAAGTCAGGTAGGAACAGGTGACAGATCAGAGAAAATAAGAACATATAATTATCCACAGAGCAGAGTTACCGATCACAGAATTAAGCTTACAAGTCACAGACTTTCAGAAATAATGGATGGAGATTTGACAGAGGTTATTGACAGTCTTACAACAGCAGACCAGAGTGCAAAGCTTGCTAAGATTTAATGTTATTGAGTGTGGTAAACGCGAACGTCATATTATAAGGATTGAGTGTTATATATGATAATTGAAAGTGTCAAAAATGAGCAGATAAAAAATATAATAAAGTTAAGAGACAGTGCAAAAGACAGAAAACGTCAGGGATTGTATATAATTGAAGGGCCGAAGATGGTTCTTGAGGCGGCACATCATAACTGTGTATCGCGCATATATATATCAGAATCCGTATATAATGATCTGACAAACGGTACTGAGAATAACAACAACAGATATGGTGGGCTTACGAGTGCTGAAGTTATGGATGTAATTTCAAAATATACATATGATATAGTAAGCGATCATGTTTTTTCTGTAATGACTGATACCGTGAATCCGCAAGGTATGCTGGCACTTGTACCTGTAAATGATATGACACCGGATAGTATTATAACTAAAAATACACAAAAAGATAATCTCAGATTGTTGATATTGGAAGATGTACAGGATCCGGGCAATCTCGGTACAATATTCAGAACGGCAGAAGCAGCACATTTTGATGGAATAATAATGACAAAAGGATGTGTATCTGCATATAATCCTAAGGTAGTAAGATCGACCATGGGTGCAATATTAAGATTGCCGTTTTCGTATGTTGATAATACAAAAGAGGCACTGGAGTTATGTAAAAAAGAAGGTGTCCGGGTATACGCAACTGCACTTTCCGGGAAAGATATAAGAGAAGTTAGTTATGATAACAAAAGTGCATTTATTATTGGAAATGAATCGCGCGGAATATCAAGTGATACACTTTTGGGGAGTGATGAACTGATTAAAATACCTATGAATCCTGTTTCTGAATCCTTAAATGCAGCTGTTGCAGCGGGAATTATTATGTACGATAGCGTGTTGACATTTATATAGTCGAATATTAAAATTATTTCAGAGGGGAGGAATCGAGTATGGAGAGCTATTACTGGCTTGTATTTATGGCCGCGTTGATTTTGTTTGAAATCATTTCGCTTGGCCTGACTACTATATGGTTTGCAATCGGAGCACTTGCAGCTTTTGTGACGGCATTGCTCGGAGGAAATCTTATAGTTCAGATTATAGTTTTTGTTGTTGTATCTGTGGTCTCACTGATTTTCACACGACCTATTGCTGTGAAGTTTTTTAATCAGGACAGAATTAAAACTAATGCTGACAGTCTTGTAGGACAAAAAGCTAAAGTTTTAGAAACTATTGATAATCTCAATGCCATGGGTTATGTAAGTGTTAATGGTGTGGAATGGATGGCGAGAACCGAGGATAACAACGATTGTATTGAGAAAGGCAGTACGGTGGTTATTGATGCCATATCGGGTGCCAAGCTTATTGTAAGCCTGTTAGAAGAGACAGGGGAAAAGGGGGAAAATGATGATTAATATGTTACTTACAGAGGCAGTTCTTAATTTAGGCGGATTTACCGCAGTTTTATTTGTTGTAATTGTTTTACTTCTTATTGTTACATCATGTGTAAAGATAGTGCCGCAGGCGACTGCATTTGTTGTTGAGAGACTTGGTGGATATCAGGCTACATGGTCAGTTGGTATACATTTTAAGATTCCGGTTATTGATAAGGTTGCAAAGAGAGTTATTCTTAAAGAGCAGGTGGTGGACTTTGCACCTCAGCCGGTTATAACTAAAGATAATGTTACCATGCGTATTGATACGGTAGTATTTTATCAGATAACAGATCCTAAGCTTTATGCTTATGGAGTTGAGAATCCGATCATGGCTATTGAGAATCTTACAGCTACCACACTTCGTAACATCATAGGTGATCTTGAACTTGACGAGACTCTTACTTCACGTGAGATTATCAATACCAAGATGAGAGTATCTCTTGATGTTGCTACAGATCCTTGGGGAATCAAGGTAAACCGTGTAGAGCTTAAGAATATTATTCCGCCTGCTGCAATACAGGATGCAATGGAAAAACAGATGAAAGCAGAGCGTGAGAGAAGAGAGGCTATTCTTATCGCTGAAGGTGAGAAGAAATCAACCATTCTTGTTGCAGAAGGTAAAAAAGAGTCTGCTATTCTTGATGCAGAGGCTGAGAAGGAAGCTGCTATTCTTCGTGCAGAAGCTAAGAAAGAAGCTACAATCCGTGAGGCTGAAGGTCAGGCTGAAGCTATTCTTACAGTTCAGAAAGCTAATGCAGACGGTATCAGATTTCTTAATGAAGCTATGCCAAGTGGTGAGGTTATTACTCTTAAGAGTCTTGAGGCATTTGCAAAGGCTGCTGACGGAAAAGCAACAAAGATTATTATACCTTCTGAGATTCAGGGAATTGCAGGTCTTGCAAAATCATTTACGGAAGTTATAAAGGACGATGAAAAATAAGATTTCTAAGATGCTTCAATCCAATCAGGTAATTATTACATTCTTTCTTCTTAAGTTATGTATATATTATTATCTGATTGGAGGAAGCTTTTTCTCTTTATTATATCTGCCTATAAGTGCAGTCATTATTATATTCATTTTCGGACATTTGTCCGCTTCACACAGAAAACACAGATCAACTATTTTTTCGGTTTGTTACATAATTATAAGCATTACCATGTTTGCTGATGCAATGTATTTTAACTATTATAACCAGACCGTATCTATAGCACAGCTATGGCAGGTGAAAAATGTTGCAAAAGTACCGGAGAGCTTTATAGCAACATTTATTCCATCAAGTGTTTTTCTGTTACTTGATGTACCCATTCTTATAAGTTGTTTCAGAAGGTATATAAGAATTGCTGAGAGACGTAAGAGTGGAAATGATGAAAATAAGATTGGACGCAGACAAAGATATATAAAGGCTATATGTGGAATAAGTTTATTTATAATCATTGTGTATAATCCCATTAACAGTAAGTTTATTGCAAAAATATGCAGTAACGAATTTTTTTTGAATCATACAATAGATATATATGATGAAACAGTAGGCAGAATCTTTGATACGAGTCTTGATAAAGAAGAAGTATTAGAGATGATGAATGAAAATGTGCAAAATGAGACGAAAAATGATCTTCAGGGAATCGCAGAGGGACGCAATGTCATTATGATTCAGGTCGAGGCATTGCAGAATTTTGTAATTAACAGGAGTTATAACGGAGTAGAACTTACACCTAATATAAATAAATTGATACAAAGTGATTCAATATATTTTGACCATTTTTACACAAATGTTGGTAAGGGTAATACTTCGGATGCTGAGTTTTCAGCTCTTAATTCACTATATCCTTCGGCTGAAAGAGAATCATATACATTATATCAGGATAATAATTTTTCCGGGCTTCCATGGAAACTTACAGACAGAGGCTATGATACATTTGCAGTACATGGCTATGAGAAAGAATTTTGGAACAGGAATGAAGCATATCCTAATCAGGGAATACAGGAATTCTATGCGATGGAAGATCTTGATGATTCAGAAATAATTGGTCTTGGTATATCTGATATGTCGGTTTTTTCACAGACAGTTGATATTATGAAAGCTAAGACCGGACAGTTCTTTTCATTTGTTGTGACACTTACCAATCATCATCCGTATATTCTTGATGAAGATAAGTGCGAGATACCGGTAATGTATAACGACCTTGAAAGTAAATTTGCGTCATATCTTCAGACAGTGCATTATACTGATAAAGCTATCGGGCAATTTATCGAAAGACTTAAAGCAGAGGGATTGTATGACAACAGCATTATTGTTCTTTACGGTGATCATCACGGACTGAATAAGGATATGGATGATAATGATATATATATGTCAAGATTTATCGGAAAAGAATACGATTATGATGAAATGATGAAAGTTCCGATGATTATAAATATTCCGGGAAGCGGATGCACAAGGACAATATCTGTAACCGGAGGACAGATAGACATATATCCTACGGTTGCCAATCTTTTGAATATTGAACTCGATGACAAATATGTTCTTGGTCAGGACCTTATAAATGCAGAAAGTGGATTTGTTGCGTTTACTTCATATATGCTTCCAGGATCGTTTGTTACTGACGGAATGATGTATGAGATGCCTAGAGAAGAGCTGTTTGAGATGGGACGGGCATGGGATCCTGATACCGGAAAAGAACTTACGCTTGACGATAGATGCAGGGAGTATTATGAAAAGGCAATCTCATTAAAAGTACTATCAGAAGAGATACTTGAACAGGACCTGATTAATTGACATTCACATGCGTTTGTAGTATATTCAAACATATATTTGCATTTTTATCTGACTCTTGGGAGGAATTATTATATGAACCTTAAAGGACGTAATTTTCTTACACTTCTTGACTTTAGTCCGGAGGAAATTGAATATCTTATAGATCTTGCCGCAAGGCTTAAGGAGGACAAAAAAAAGGGACGTCCACATGATATACATCGCGGAAAAAGTGTTGCGCTTATATTTGAGAAGACAAGTACAAGAACAAGATGTTCATTTGAAGTTGCAGCGAATGACCTTGGTATGCACACTACATATCTTGATCCGAAAAGTTCACAGATCGGCAAAAAAGAAAGCATTGCGGATACAGCAAGAGTTCTTGGAAGAATATTCGATGCCATAGAGTACAGAGGATATGGACAGGAACTTGTGTGTGAGCTTGCAAAGTATGCTGAGGTGCCTGTGTGGAATGGTCTTACCAATGAGTTTCATCCTACACAGCTTCTTGCGGATATGCTTACAATAAAAGAACATTTCGGACATATAAAAGGTATTAAGTTTGTATATATGGGAGATGCCAGATATAACATGGGTAACTCCATTATGATAGCCTGTGCAAAGATGGGTATGCATTTTACGGCATGTACTTCAAAGAAGTATTTTCCGGATGAAAAGCTTGTTGAAAAATGTATGGAATTTGCTAAGGAATCTGGCGGAAGTATTACTCTTACAGAAGATGTAAAAGAGGGTACAAAGGATGCCGATGTTATTTATACAGATGTATGGGTATCCATGGGTGAGCCTGATTATATATGGGAAGAGAGAATTAATGACCTGCTTCCTTATCAGGTGAATGCTGAAATTATGAAGAATGCAGGAAAGAAAGCAATATTTATGCATTGCCTTCCGGCATTTCATGATCTTAATACCGAAGTCGGCAGAGAGATTAAAGAAAAGTTTGGTATTGATGAAATGGAAGTTACAGATGAAGTGTTTGAATCTACACAGTCAGTTGTATTTGATGAGGCAGAAAATCGTCTTCACACAATAAAGGCGGTTATGTATGCGACACTTTAAGGAGATATACATATGCAGAATAATGATATGATATTATGCGTGTGCAGTGCGTATGAGGGGAAATATTATTTTAACAACCGTTATGCAGGTATACCTGAAGCTGTAAAGGAAGAACTGCAGATTATGTGTGTTCTATACACAGAAGAGGTTGGCGGCGAGATATATCTGACATTTTCAGAGGAAGGGAAGCTTCTTATACATGTAAGTGCAGATGAAAATGATTTGCTTTTCGACGAGATCGGAAGTGAGCTTAAGATAAAGCAGATGCGTACTGAGAAGAGAGAGTTTTTTTCGCAGCTTGAAGAATACTATAAGGCATTTTTTATGAATAACTAAAGGAGATATAAGTTATGCTTCTTGCATTTGATGTAGGTAATACTAATATAACATTAGGAGTCTTTAAAGATGATGAGCTTTGCGGAAGCTTTCGTATGACAACCAAACTTCCGAGAACATCTGATGAGTTTGGACTGCTTATAGTTGATCTTATAAAGCAGATAGACGTAACCCCGGAAGATATTGATGCGGCAATTATTGCATCTGTTGTTCCGAATATCATGTATTCGTTAACAAGCGGTATTATCAAGTATTTTAACTGTACTCCTATAGTTGTAAAAAGCGGTATAAAGACCGGACTTAAGATAGCAACAACAAACCCTAGGGAACTTGGAGCGGACAGAATAGTAGATGCGGTTGCGGCCGTGACTTTATACGGAGGTCCTGTAATTGTTGTGGATTATGGTACGGCAACAACGTATGACCTTGTATCTGAAGACGGAACTTTTTTGTGCGGTGTAACAAGCCCGGGTATCAGAACGTCGGCAGATGCGCTTTTTAAGGGTGCGGCAAAGCTTCCTGAAGTTGAGATAAAGAAACCTGATACGATACTCGCCAAAGATACCATAACAAGTATACAGGCAGCGCTGTTTTACGGAGGAATTGGTCAGAGTGAGTATATTATAAGGAAAATAAAGGAGGAGTCCGGATATCATAATGCCAAAGTTGTGGCAACGGGTGGACTCGGAAAGGTTCTTTCAGAAGGAACTGATGAGATACAGGTATACGATCCTCAGCTTACGCTTCACGGATTAAGAATTGTATACGAAAGGTGTACGAATAATTGAATACGATAAAAATTGGTAACGTCACTATAAATGGCAATATTATACTGGCACCAATGGCAGGTGTAACCGACCTGCCTTTTCGTTTATTATGCAAACAAGAAGGTGCCGCCCTTACTTATACGGAAATGATAAGTGCAAAGGGCATTTTTTATAAAAATAAGAATACGGAAGCACTGTGGACTATAAGTGAAGAGGAAAGGCCGACAGCTTTACAGCTTTTCGGAAGTGATCCGGATTTGCTCGCAGAAATAGCCATGCAGATTGAAGACAGAAACTTCGACATACTTGATATCAACATGGGATGTCCGGTTCCGAAGGTTGTAAATAACGGCGAGGGATCGGCACTTATGAATAATCCGTTTCTTGCAGGGCAAATCATAAAAAAAGTGTCAGAATCCATAAAGAAACCGCTTACTGTTAAATTCAGAAAAGGTTTTCATAAGGAGGATGATACTGCTGTTGAATTTGCCAAAATGGCGGAATATAATGGTGCGGCAGCAGTATGTGTCCACGGAAGAACGAGAGAACAGTATTACTACGGAAAAGCTGACTGGGATGTTATAAGACGTGTTAAAGAAGCTGTGAATATTCCTGTTATGGGAAGTGGAGATATATTTGATGTCACTGATATAAAGGCCATGCATGAGATGACAGGTGTGGACGGTTTTATGATAGGACGCGGTGCAAGAGGAAACCCATGGATATTCTCACGCGGAAATACTTACATGGAAACGGGAGAGATATGTCCTGGTCCTTCCATGGAAGAAATATGTGAAATGATACTTAAGCATGCACGTATGAGTATTGATTTTAAGGGTGAATATACTGCAATCCGTGAAATGAGAAAGCATGCGGCATGGTATACCCAAGGACTTAAAAATTCGGCAAGATTCCGTGACAAACTCAGTCATATAGAAACCTATGATGATTTATATGACATACTCACAACTAACATACAAAAGGATTTGTAAAAATGATAGTATCATCAGATTTTTTGGATATAGAGAAAATAGCGGAAAGCGGACAGTGTTTCAGAATGACAATGAACGCTGACAAATCATACAGTGTGATACACAAAGGAAAATATCTGAACATTAAAAAGTCAGATGATGGTTTTTTCTATGAATTTGACTGCAATGAAGAAGATTATAATAACATTTGGAAACCATATTTTGATATGGATTTTGATTATGCAAATATAGAAAATAATGTTGATGCTGACGATGAGTTTCTTGTTTCTGCAGTCAGATACGGAAGCGGAATAAGGATACTTAATCAGGACCCTTGGGAAATGATAGTAAGCTTTATTATTTCACAGAGAAAATCCATTCCTGCAATAAGAACATCTATTGAAAAACTGTGCAGATTGTGTGGAGAAGAGATTGAATATAATGACATTATTTATTATTCATTTCCTTCTGCAGAAAAAGTTGCAGCACTTACAGAAGAGGAAATTTTATCATGTTCAGTAGGTTACAGGGCCGCATACATTAAGGCGGCAGCTGAAGCAGTAGTAAGCGGCAGCATTGATCTTGACAGACTGTGCATCCTTTCAGATGAAGAGCTTAAAGAGGAACTTCTTACAATGCACGGCATAGGAATAAAGGTTGCAAGCTGTGTTATGCTTTTTGGATACCACAGGTTAAATTCATTTCCTGTTGATGTGTGGATTGAACGCGCTATGGCTGAAAAATACCCACAGGGATTTCCGTACGAAATGTACGAAGGATATGCCGGAATCATGCAGCAGTATATATTTTTTTATATGAGATATTTGCATGGCAGGATATAGAAGATAAGATTGAATAAAAACCGTATATATGGTAACATAAATTATATATATGCTTTATAAGGAAGGGCGATTTATTATGAAGAACTTTAGTAATTATAGAGATTACAGTAAAAAAGAAAATCTGAAATTTGATTCTAAGGCTGTTCATGGTGCACTTGGTTGTGAACCGCTTACCGGAGCCGTAAGTTTTCCTATATATCAGTCAGCAACTTTCAGACATGTTGAGTTGGGGGTTACTACTGATTTCCTTTATTCGCGTCTTTCCAATCCTACAAGACAGGAGCTTGAGAGAACTCTTGCAATACTTGAGGAAGGCGAGTACGGTTTTTGTTTTTCAAGTGGACAGGCTGCCAACATGGCTATGTTTACATGGTTAAACAGTGGTGACCATGTGCTTCTTATGGATGATATATACGGTGGAACTTTCCGTATTGTTACAACTATATTTGCAAAATATGGTATAGAATATGACTTTATTGATTTATCAGATATAGAGGCTGTTAAGGCTGCGATAAAGCCTAATACAAAGATGATATTTATTGAAACACCGTCTAATCCGATGATGAAGGTGGCAGATATTGCAAAACTTTCTGAGATTGCTCATGAAAATGGTGCTATAGCAGTTGTTGACAACACATTCCTTACACCATATTTCCAGAAGCCTCTTACACTCGGTGCAGATGTTGTAGTTCACAGTGCGACTAAGTATCTTGGTGGACATAATGACATTATCGCAGGTGCGGTAGTTGTTAGGGATGAAAAGCTTGCAGAGCATTTTTCTGTTCAGCTTAAGTCTCACGGAAACGGACTTGCTCCTATGGATTCATGGCTTATGTTAAGAGGTATAAAGACACTTCATCTCAGAATGCAGCGTCATAATGAGAATGCAATGAAGGTGGCACAGTGGCTTCGTAATCATCCTAAGGTAACGAAGGTGTATTATGTAGGTTTTTCTGATCATAAGGATTATGAAGTTACATGCAGACAGACTACAGGTTTTGGCGGAATGATTTCCTTTGCAGTCGACAGCATGGATACCGTAAAGAAACTTTTGCGTGATGTGGATATGGTTCTTTTTGCGGAGAGTCTTGGCGGTACCGAAACTCTTATAACTTATCCGACAACACAGACTCATGAGGATACTCCAAAGGATGTTAAAGAAAGACTCGGTATCACAGATACATTTTTAAGATTGTCTGTAGGTATTGAGGATGCAGATGATATAATAAATGATCTTAAGCAGGCAATGGAATAAGGAGGAGCATTATGCGTTTTACTAAAATGCAGGCATATGGCAATGATTATGTGTATATTGATGCCATTAATCAAAAGCTCCCTAATCTTAACGAGCTTGCAAAGTATGTATCAGACAGACATTTTGGAATTGGTTCGGACGGAATGGTGCTTATTTGTCCGTCAAATGTGGCTGATTTTCGAATGAGAATATTTAATCCGGACGGGTCAGAAGCAGAGATGTGCGGTAATGCCATAAGAAGTGTCGGCAAATATGTGTATGACCATGGGTTTACTGATAAGACTGAGTTTTATGTTGAGACGCTTGGCGGCATAAAAAAACTCACTTTATTCTGCGAGAATGGTAAGGCGGTAAATATCAAGGCAGATATCGGATGTCCTGTACTTGACACATCTGTTATTCCTGTGAATACAGAGCTTGCCGAATTTATAGACCAGCCGGTTACAGTAGAAGACAGAGTGTTTAACATAACAGCAGTTTCGTGGGGCAATCCTCATGTTGTTGCGTTTATAGATGATGTGGATTCGTTTGACGTGGACAGATACGGAAAAGCACTTGAGTATATGACATCGCTATTTCCTAACAAGACAAATGTTACATTTGCACAGCTTGTTGACAGAAACTGTATCAAAATTCGTGAATGGGAGAGAGGAACGGGCGAAACCATTGCATGCGGAACAGGCTGCTGTACTGCAGTAACAGCCGGAGTGCTTACAGGAATATGTGACAGACACGTTACGGTGTGCCAGATAGGCGGAGACCTTGATATATTTTATGATGAAGAATCCGGACATATGTATATGACAGGAGTGTCTAATACCGTTTTTGAAGCGGACATAGATGTTTCTTTTATTCCGGAAGGAGAATAAAAGCCGATGAAACTTAGAGATTTACTTGCAAATATTGATTACAAATGCATATCAGGAGATGTAGATACTGATATAGCGGATCTTATATATGATTCAAGAAAGGTCACGGAGAATACAGCATTTTTCTGTATGACAGGGGCAAAGACTGATGGGCATGAATATGCTGAGGCTGCGATAGAACTCGGAGCTTCAGCTATTATTGTGGAATATGAACTTCCGCTTCCTAAAAATATTACACAGATACAGGTAAAGTCCACAAGGGTTGCACTTGCAGAGGCATCTATAGTGTACTTTGGGAATCCTGCATCACGTATGAAAATGATAGGAATTACAGGAACCAAAGGTAAGACTTCAACATCATTTATGATAAAAGATATAATTGAAAAGTCCGGTCATGCCTGCGGAATTATCGGTACAATCGGTGCGATGTGGAAAGATAAGAAGGTTAAGACAGGACTTACAACACCTGAATCATATGTTATTCATTCACTTCTTTCTGATATGGCTGATGATGGTTGTGAATATGTTGTTATGGAAGTTTCCTCACAGGCAATTATGCTTAACAGAACTGCGGGAATTATGTTTGATATCGGTATATTTACCAACTTTTCCCCTGATCATATCGGTGAAGGAGAACATTCATCGTTAGATGAATACAGAAGATACAAGCAGAAGCTTTTTGCGCAGAGTAAAGTCGGAATATTTAATGCCGATGATGAGGTGTGTGATACATTTATCAAATATTCGGCATGTGATGCAAATTATACATTCGGATGCAGTGAAGAATGTGATCTTAAAGCAGACAGCATAAGCAAATGGAGCGATGGCGGTATGCTTGGAGTTACATTTAACGTTTCAGGACTTATAGACGGAGAAGTAGTTCTTAGTATTCCTGGGGTATTTAATGCATACAATGCGATGTCCGGAATGCTTGCATGCAAGCTTCTTGATATTGATACTGAAACAATCATGTCTGTGTTAAAGGATGTCAGAGTGCTCGGAAGAGTTGAACTCGTTCCTGTATCAGATGAGTTTTCGGTAATTGTTGATTATGCACATAACGAAGTCAGCACACGAAGCGTACTTACAACTTTAAGAGAGTATAATCCTGCACATCTTATCAGTGTATACGGAGCAGGAGGAAATCGTTCTGTTCTCAGAAGATATGATATGGGAGAGGTTACCGGCGAACTCTGTGATTTGTGTGTGCTTACCTGTGATAATCCGCGTGATGAAGAAGTCAGTGCGATAAATGAGGATATTAAGATAGGCCTTGCAAGAAGCAACGGAAAATATGTTGAGATAGAAGACAGAGTTGATGCAATTGCATATGCAATAGAGCACGCGGTAAAAGATGATATTATTATTCTTTTAGGAAAAGGTCACGAAGACTATATGGAGATAAAAGGTAAGAAATATCATTATGACGAGAGAGAAGCAGTGCGTGAGGCTTATGTAAAAGTTTGTAAAAAGAGGAACGGATAATGCACAGATTTTATTGTAGCGAATCAGATATATATGATGATAGTATAAGACTTTGCGGAAGTGATGTTAATCATATACGCAATGTACTTCGTATGAAACCGGGAGAGCATGTTATTGTAAACGATGGTAACAATATGGACTATCATTGTGTGATTGATACGATTGATACAGACGAGGTTATGTTAAAGATTGATCATTCCAGTGAATGCATGGCAGAACTTCCATCAAAGATATATCTTTTTCAGTCACTTCCGAAGCTTGATAAGATGGAGCTTATCATTCAGAAAGCAGTCGAGCTCGGAGTGCATGAAGTTATCCCGGTATCATCTAAAAGATGTGTAGTTAAACTTGATGATAAAAAAGAAAAGAAGAAACTCGAACGCTGGCAGATGATTGCAGAGTCTGCGGCAAAGCAGTCTATGAGAGGTATTATACCTAAGGTACATGCTCCGCTTGGTTTTAAGGAAGCAGTAAAGTATGCATCAGAACTTTCATACAACATGATTCCTTATGAGCTTGCAGAGGGTATGGACGTTTCAAGAGAAATCATGGACACGGCAGCAGGGAAGGAATCAGTCGGTATATTTATCGGGCCTGAGGGCGGATATTGCGAATCAGAGATTGAATATGCGGTAGAAAACGGTATACAGGTAGTATCTTTGGGAAACAGAATACTTCGTACCGAGACAGCGGGACTGTGTGTTTTATCAATTCTTATGTTTAAGATGACAAAGTAATATTTAATATAAAACGAGGCGGTTTATTTACATAATGAAAGCTTATTTTGATAATGCGGCAACCACAAAGGTTATGCCTGAAGTATGTTCTGTAATGATGAGTGTTATGACAGAAGATTACGGAAATCCTTCGTCAAAGCATACAAAAGGAATGGATGCCGAGCAGTATATAGAAGATGCAAGAAATATAATTGCAAATACATTAAAATGTGAATCTAAAAACATTATATTTACTTCGGGAGGAACCGAGGCAAATAATCAGGCGCTTATCGGAGCAGCCTATGCGGCAAGAAGAAGCGGAAAGCATATTGTAACGACTGCTTATGAGCATGCGTCTGTAGCAGAACCGCTTATTTTTCTTGAAAATGAAGGTTATGAAATAACTTATGTGCCTGTAACCCCTGACGGACATGTAGAACCGGCAGTGATTGCAGAGGCGGTAAGAGAAGATACAACAATTGTATCAGTTATGCTTGTAAATAATGAGATAGGTGCTATAAATGATATTGAAGCGATATCAAAGGTTATAAAAGAAGTTAATCCTTCTGTGCTTCTGCATGTAGATGCTATCCAGGCATACGGTAAACTTCCGATTAATCCGAAAAAATTCGGAGCCGACATGCTTACGGCAAGTGCACATAAGCTTCATGGCCCTAAAGGAGCAGGATTCTTATATAAAGCAGACCATGTAAAACTTCTTCCGTATATATATGGAGGAGGACAGGAAAAAGGCATGCGCTCAGGTACCGAAAATGTTCCGGCAATAGCAGGCTTTGGTGTTGCGGCAGCTGTTATGTACAAAAACATGCAGGAAAATGACCTTCACATGAGACATATTAAACAGATTATTATTGACGGGATATTGACTGTCGAGGGTTCATATATTAATGCCAATCCGGAAAAAAGTGCCGACATAGGTGCACCGCATATTATAAGCATTTCATTTGAAGGCGTAAAAAGTGAAGTATTACTCCATGCTCTTGCAAGTGAAGGAATATATGTATCATCGGGTTCGGCATGCTCGTCAAATCATCCGGGATTGTCAGGTACATTAAAAGCAATAGGAGTTTCCTCAAAACTCATTGATTCAACAATAAGAATATCCTTATGCAGGGATAATACGGAAGAGGAAGCACTGTACCTTATAGAAAAGATAAAAAAACACGTCCCGGTGCTTAGAAAATTCAGAAGCTATTAAATATTTTATATAAGAAAGAGGAAAAAAGATGTACAGAGCATTTTTGATTAAATACTCAGAGATAGGTATTAAAGGAAAAAACAGATATCTGTTTGAGGACGCACTCTGCCATAACATAAATATTGCACTTTCAAATGTTGAAGGTGATTTTGTGGTATCAAAGGAGCAGGGCAGAATATATATTGAGGTAAAATCGGAAACTTATGATTATGATGATGCGGTAGATACACTTAAGAGAGTGTTTGGTATTGCTGCAATTTGTCCGGTTATTCTTCTTGACAGTAAAGAATGGGATGTTATATGTGCTGAGGCAGTAAAACATGTCGGAGAAAGATATGAGGACAGAAACTTTACATTTAAGGTTGAGGCAAAAAGAGGAGATAAGTCATATCCATATACATCTCCTGAGATAGGAATGCATCTTGGAGCAGTGCTTATAGACGCATATCCGGAGCTTAAGGTGGATGTGTACAATCCGTCAGTTCGTGTAACCGTAGAGATAAGAAAGATGACATATATCTATTCTGAGAGCATAAAAGGACCGGGAGGAATGCCTGTCGGAACGAGCGGAAAAGCCATGCTTCTTTTGTCAGGAGGAATTGACAGCCCGGTAGCAGGATATATGATATCTAAAAGAGGAGTAAAGCTGGAAGCAGTATATTTTCATGCACCGCCATACACAAGTGAGAGAGCAAAGAAGAAGGTTATTACACTTGCAAAACTCATTGCAAAATATACAGGAAGTTTTAAGCTTCATATCATAAACTTTACTGATATTCAGATGGCAATATATGAAAAATGTCCACATGACGAACTTACTATTATCATGCGAAGATACATGATGAGAATTGCAGAAAAGCTTGCTTACGAATCAGATTGTTACGGACTTATAACAGGTGAAAGCATAGGACAGGTTGCAAGCCAGACTATGCAGAGCTTAAATTGTACAAATGACGTGTGCACACTTCCGGTATACAGACCGCTTATCGCATTTGACAAGCAGGATATCGTTGAGATATCCCAGAAGATTGACACATTTGAAACATCAATACTTCCGTTTGAGGATTGCTGTACAATATTTGTTGCAAAGCACCCTGTAACAAAGCCGGATGTAAAAATCATAAGAAAATCAGAAACAAAGCTTGAGGATGTTATAGACGATATGCTTGCTACAGCTTATGAAACAGATGAAATCATAGAAATTACTGTATAAAAAGACAAAAAAAGAGGGTTAGAATAGCGGACTATATGTAAAATGTTCCGGTATAATAACCCTCAGTGCTTTGTGAGATTGTTATCGAATTAGTAAATTACTCCACGATATAAGGTTTAAGCATTTCCATAACTTCATCGATGTTTTCATCGCAATGAATACTTAAATCAATATCTTTTGAGAGATCCAGGCTGAAGATACCCATAATTGATTTTGCATCAATAACATATCTTCCTGAAATCAGATCAAAGTCACAATCAAACTTAGTTACATCGTTAACAAATGCTTTGACTGTGTCGATAGAATTCAAAGAAATTTTAACATTAGACATAATAATTACCTCCTGATATGTTTTATTTGCTATTACACCTATATAGTAGCATAAGAGGTATAAAAGTCAATAATGATTTTGCCATTTTTTTGTAGGAGAAAAGTAAAATGGAAGAAAAAAGTGTATACCGGGCAGCATTTTATACGCTTGGTTGTAAAGTTAACCAATACGAAACCGGCAAGCTCATGGAAAAGTTTGCAAAAAACGGTCATGAGGTTGTTTCATTTTCAGATGTAGCAGACATATATGTAGTCAATACATGTACGGTAACGGCTATGGCAGACAAGAAATCAAGACAGATGCTTCACCGTGCAAAAAGACTTAATCCATCTGCGTGTGTAGTTGCAATGGGATGTTTTGTTACGGCTGAGAAGGATAAGATTCTTGCAGATGAAAGTATTGATTTGGCAATAAGCAATGATGAAAAAGAGCATGCTTTTGATATAATCTGCGAACACATAAAAATGAATTGTGCAGAAACGGACGTATGTCCTTTGGACAGTCAATTTGCAGATCCGTGCAATGAGCATACAAGAGCTTATATTAAAGTTCAGGATGGATGCAATCAGTTTTGTACATATTGTAAGATTCCATATGTGCGAGGAAGGTTAAAAAGCAGAAGTATAGAAGATGTATGTGAGGAAGCAAAAAATCTTGCATTGGCAGGATACAAGGAAATAGTCGTAACAGGTATTCATTTATCATCATATGGTGTGGATAAAACAAATGCATTAAGTTTTATAGACCTTAAGGGCAGTTTCCTTTATAAGCTGTTGGAAGATCTGTCAAAAACAGAAGGACTTGAGAGGATACGTCTCGGCTCACTTGAACCCCGAATTGTTACAGATGAGTTTATAAAAAAACTGTCAGCACTTGATAAGGTATGCCCTCATTTTCATTTGTCGCTTCAAAGCGGATGTGATGCCACACTTGTAAGAATGAAGAGAAGATATAATACTGCTGAATATAAAGCAGCTGTAGAAGTACTTAGGAAGTATTATGAGAATCCGGCTATTACAACAGATGTAATAGTAGGATTTGCAGGGGAAACAGATGAAGAATATGAAGCATCGTTGGAGTTTGTTAGGGACATAAGATTTTTCATGGTTCATGTGTTTAAGTATTCAAGACGTGAAGGAACAAAAGCATATGATATGGAAGACCAGGTGGACGAGAATGTAAAAAACGAACGAAGCAGTATACTTATTGAGGAAACAGAGAGACTAACCAGGGAATATGCCACATCATTTGTTGGGAAAAAAGAAAAATGTCTTGTTGAAGAAATAATTGATATAGACGGGAAGAAATGGTATGTAGGACATAATGAAAGATATGTAAAACTATTGTTTCCTGCAGACGATGTAAGTGATGGCCTGGTAAATGAAATCGTCGAGGTTGTTCCAGTAAAATATTATAAAGATGAGCAGCTTTTTTGTTCGTACCCGGATGCATGATAAGTTGACGAAACATATGTAATATTATATAATTGATTAGAAATTATGTTCGGTATATGGGAGTGATATAATGCAGGAAATTACTAATACACAGGTTATTAATGTACAGAAAGATAAAGAATATAAGGTGACAGATGTTATTGCTTCAGTGTATGAGGCTCTTACGGAGAAAGGATATAATCCTGTAAGTCAGGTTGTAGGTTATATCATGTCCGGAGACCCTACGTACATCACAAGCCATAAAGGTGCAAGAAGCCTTATAATGCGCGTGGAACGTGATGAGATTATCGAGGTGCTTCTTGAGGAATATATTAAGAACACATTCTGATTGAAACGGGGATTATAATGAGAATACTCGGACTTGATTATGGCACCAAGACAGTTGGTGTCGCTATTAGTGATGAGCTTCTTCTTACTGCTCAGCCACTTATGACTATAACAAGGGACAGAGAGAACAAGATAAGGCAGACGCTTTCGCAGATAGAGAAGTTGTGTGAAGAATACTGTATTAATGATATTGTTCTGGGTTATCCTAAAAATATGGATAACTCTATTGGGGAGCAGGCTGCAAAAACAGAGGAATTTGCAGAACTGCTAAGGAGACGTACCGGATGTAACGTGATTTTATGGGATGAGAGACTTTCTTCTATATCTGCAGGAAGAATTCTTAACGAGGGTGAAGTCAGAGGAAGAAAGGAGCGCAAGCAGGTTATTGATAAGCTTGCCGCTTCAATTATACTTGAGACTTATCTTGACAGTATAAGATAGGCATGGAGGATGATTAAAAATGTATGACACAATAAAAGTATATAATGATGAAGGCATTGAACAGGAATTTTATGTGCTTGAACAGACACAGCTGCAGGGTGTGAGTTATCTGCTTGCAGTCGAAGATATCGAAGATGAAGAACTTGAAGCATGGATATTTAAGCAGGTTGGTACAGATGGTGATGAAGTGTGTTATGAAACCATAGATGACGAAACCGAGCTTAATGCGATTTCAGGTATTTTTGAAGAACTTTTAGAAGATTACGATTTCGAATAAATATAGTTGGAGGTATACAATTGAAAATTAAAAGAAAGTCGGGAGAGTCCGTAAAGATCATTCCATTGGGCGGATTGGAACAGATAGGAATGAACATTACGGCCTTTGAAACTGAGTCCGATATTATTGTTGTGGACTGCGGTTTATCATTTCCTGATGATGATATGTTGGGAATTGATCTTGTGATTCCGGATGTGACTTACCTTAAAGAAAATGAGAGTAAGGTAAGGGGATTTATTATTACACATGGACATGAGGACCATATCGGAGCACTTCCTTATGTTTTAAAAGATATTAATGTACCTATATATGCTACGAAACTTACAACAGGAATAATTGAAAACAAGCTTCGTGAGCATGATATGATTGATAATACGACCAGGAATGTAGTGTCATACGGACAGACAATTGTTCTTGGTGACTTTAAGATAGAATTTGTAAAAACTAATCATAGTATTGCAGATTCATGTGCACTTGCCATTACGACGCCGGCAGGGGTGATTTTTCATACCGGAGATTTTAAGATAGATTATACTCCTGTTTTCGGAGATATGATTGATCTTCAAAGAATAGCGGAGATTGGTAAGGATGGAGTGCTGGCACTTTTATGTGACAGTACAAATGTGCTTAAACCCGGATTTACGATGTCTGAAAGAACAGTCGGAAGAACATTTGATAATATTTTTGATGATTCAAAAGAAAGCAGAATTATTGTTGCTACATTTGCATCAAATGTGGACAGGGTTCAGCAGATTATTAATTCGGCGATAAAGTATAATCGAAAAGTTGTTATAGAAGGCAGAAGTATGATTAATATCATATCTACTGCTACTGAGCTTGGTTATTTGGATGTGCCTGATAATGTAATAATAAGCATAGAAGAACTAAAGAATTATTCGGATGACCAGATAGTTATTATAACTACGGGAAGTCAGGGAGAGTCGATGGCGGCCCTTTCAAGAATGGCGGCTTCCATACACAAAAAGGTTGTAATCAAGCCGGGAGATGTTGTTATATTCAGTTCAACACCTATTCCGGGAAATGAAAAGTCTGTGTCAAAGGTCATAAATGAGCTTTCACATCTTGGAGCCAATGTAATTATTCAGGACACACATGTATCAGGTCATGCGTGTCAGGAAGAAATTAAACTCATATACGCACTTACAAAACCTAAGTATGCAGTGCCGGTTCACGGTGAATTCAGACATCTTAAGGCACATGCAAAGATTGCCCGTGAGATGGGAGTTCCTAAGGAAAATGTATTTGTACTTGAACCGGGTAATGTGTTATCACTTAATGATGAAAAGGGAAGCATTGTAGGGTCAGTAGTAAGCGAGGGTGTTCTTGTAGACGGTCTTGGTGTAGGAGATGTCGGAAACATTGTATTAAGAGACAGACAGCTTCTTTCTGAAAATGGACTTATCATTGTTGTATTTACTCTTGAAAGAGGAAGTAATCAGGTGCTTGCCGGCCCTGATATTGTATCCAGAGGATTTGTGTATGTAAGAGAAGCAGAAGATCTTATGGAGGAAGCAAGAGAAGTAGCACTAAATACACTTGACAGATGTTTTGCCAAAGGGACAACTGAATGGGGCAGAATGAAAGTTGAGATACGTGATGAACTTGGTAACTTTATTCGTAAGAAGACAAAACGTAATCCGATGATATTACCTATTATTATGGAGTGCTAAAAGTTATTTGTATACGAAAGGAGAAAGACTATGGCAGGCAAACAACGTAGTATGGTAGCAGCGTTAAAAGCAGTGAAAATAGTGTTTGGTGTTATTCTCAGTGTTATCTTTTATATGCTTGTTATAGTTGCTATCTCCAAAATGTGTACTTACGCTTATAATTTTTCGTATCAGGTGTTTGGAAATGTAACAGTTTCCGAAGCACCGGGAACAGATGTAGATTTTACTGTTAATGACAGCGAATCTACCATGTCTATAGCTTCAAAGCTTGAGTATAATAAGTTAGTAGTTAACAAATATTCATTTTTTTTAAGGGCAAAACTTAATTCATCGGGAAGTGAAGGAAAACCTATACTTCCCGGGACATACACCCTTAACACAAGTATGAATTATGATGAAATTTTAAGTACGATAACTGATCCTGAGATGGCAGTTAGCGAAAAAGAGGCAGAATGAAATACAAATATAATGGCAGTATAATGGATGAACGTATGGAAGTTTTCCTTGAGTCCTTTTTGCCTGATCTTCCTCCATATCTTGAGGAAATTGCATGTGTTTCTGAAGAAAACCATGTTCCGATTATCAGACAGCAGACGAGAAAGCTTCTGTCATTTATTATTAAAACCCGAAATATAAGCTTAATACTTGAAATAGGTACGGCAATAGGATATTCATCTCTTTGCATGGCATATGATAATGATGTTAAGATTGACACCATGAGAAAGTGCATTACAGAGTAAGTCAGGCAAAAGATTATTTTGACTTATATGATAGAAAAGGTTGTATTAATCTTATTGAGGGAGATGCGCTTGATATACTTCCCGGGCTGGTAAAAGAGAATAAAAAGTATGACATGGTATTTATGGATGCAGCAAAAGGGCAGTATCCGATATTTGCAGAGACAGCATATGCTCTTTTGAATACGGGCGGCATTATGGTTACGGATAATGTGATGCAGGAGGGTGAGATTCTTGAATCGCGTTATGCAGTAAGAAGAAGAAACAGGACGATTCATACAAGGATGAGAGAGTTTTTGTACGAATATACACATTCTGAACTGTGGGAAAGTATGATACTTCCTATTGGTGACGGTGTTATGATAAGTGTAAAAAAATGAGGTGCATGGCATGAACAACAATAAAAAACCGGAACTTCTTATTCCGGCAGGAAGTCTTGATATATTAAAAATAGCAGTGCTCTATGGTGCAGATGCCGTATATATCGGAGGAGATATGTACGGACTTCGTGCAAAAGCACATAATTTTTCGCCGGCAGAGATGAAAGAGGGAGTAGAGTTTGCTCATTTGCATGGTAAAAAAGTGTATGTAACTGCTAACATAACGGCACACAACGATGATTTGCCGGGTGTAAAAGAATATTTTAAGGAACTTGCAGATATCGGACCTGATGCACTTATAATTTCAGATCCGGGAGTTTTTATGGCGGCAAAAGAAAACTGTCCGGATATAGATATTCATGTAAGTACACAGAGTAATAATGTTAATTATGATACTTTTAGATTTTGGCATAAGCAGGGAGCAACAAGAGTTGTTACGGCAAGAGAACTTTCAATGGCAGAGATCGCCGAAATCAGAAAGAATATACCGGATGAACTTGAGATAGAGACATTTATTCACGGAGCAATGTGTATATCATATTCCGGAAGATGCCTTTTAAGTAATTACTTTACCGGAAGAGATGCAAATCTTGGTGCGTGCACACATCCATGCAGATGGAAGTATTATGTTATGGAGGAGAAACGTCCGGGAGAATATCTTCCTGTTTATGAAAATGAAAGAGGAACATATATATTTAACTCTAAGGACTTGTGCATGATAGAACATATAGCTGATTTGTGTGAAGCAGGTATTGACAGCTTCAAGATTGAAGGTCGTATGAAAACAGCTCTTTATGTGGCAAATGTAGCAAGAGTATACCGCATGGCAATAGATGATTACTATACAGATCCTGCCCTTTATGAAGAACGTATACCGTTTTACCGCAGTGAACTGGAAAAAGGAACATACAGACAGTTTACAACGGGATTCTTTTACGGAAAACCGACGCATGATACACAGATATATGATTCCAACACATACATCAGAAATTACACATATCTAGGAACAATAAGTACATCAAACGAAGCCGGACTTTATGGGTTTGAACAGAAAAACAAGTTCTGTGTAAATGATGAGATTGAGATAATGAGATGTGACGGAAACACATACAAAGTAAAGGTACTTCGTATGACGGATGAAGATGGAAATGATATAGAATCATGTCCTCATCCGGGTCAGAAAATATTCATTGATGTAGGAATGGAACTTAAGGAATATGACCTCATGAGTATTAGTGAAAAATAAAATGTAAAGGAGCAGTTATATAATGAAGATTAATTTTGACGAAATAGAAAAGCAGAAACTGCCTAATTTTAAAGGCGGAGAAGGTCGCATGATTGCCAGAATATTTGATGATGGCTGCGGAAGAATTATGAAGAACACACTCGAACCGGGCTGTTCAATCGGAATGCATACACATGAAAACGATGCTGAAGTTATATATATTTTAAGCGGATATGGAAAAGTTGTATCTGATAACGGCGAGGAAACATTAGAAACCGGTGATTGTCATTATTGTGCCAAGGGAAAATCACATAGTCTAATAAACAACGGAGAGGAAGACATGGTCTTTTTCGCAACTGTATTCTAAATATAAAAGAGGATAAATAAATGTCATATATTTATGAAACGCACATGCATACCAAAGAGGGAAGTGCCTGTGCCAGAACACAAGCAAAGGATTATGTAAAAGCTTATAAAGATAAGGGTTATGCAGGAATAATCGTAACAGACCATTTTTTTAACGGCAATACATGTATTCCTAAAGAACTTCCATGGAAAGAAAGAGTTGAGCTTTTTTGCAGAGGATATGAAAATGCAGCGGAAGAAGGATACAAGCAAAACTTTCAGGTATTCTTTGGATGGGAAGCAGGCTTTTGGGGAACAGAATTCCTTATTTACGGACTTGATAAACAGTGGCTTCTTGATCATGATGATATTTTGTCGTGGTCGATTGAAGAGCAATATGAAAAAGTGAGTAACGACGGAGGCATGGTTATACATGCACATCCTTTCAGAGAAGCATTTTATATTCCGGAAGTTAGGCTTTACCCTGAACATATTGACGGTGTGGAAGCTGTAAATTTGGGAAATAATACACTTGATCCGACTTATAATGTAAAAGCTATAGAATATGCAAAAAAACATAACTTTCCGATGACGGGAGGATCAGATATTCATGCGCTTCCGGCTATGGATGGAGGGATGGAATTTGATCATAAGCTTGAAGATATTTTTGACTATATCAAAGCTGTAAAAAATCATGAAGGCAAAGTAAGGGGGATGTAATTATGGATTATACAGAGGCAAGATTATTGCTCGAATCAAAAGGACAGACTCATCTTCTTAATTATTATGATGAGCTTACAGACGAAGAAAAAAAGGAACTTCTTGCACAGATTGAATGCATAGATTTTTCTGTGCTTGCTGAGCTTGAAAAGAAGAATAACGGCGAAAATGTACGAGGGGATATTAAGCCACTCGGAGCTCTTACCGTAGACGAAATTGAGAAAAATCATGATCATTATGAAAAGATAGGCCTTGATGCAATAAAAGCAGGAAAGGTTGGCGCAATACTTCTTGCGGGAGGACAGGGAACAAGACTCGGATATGACAAACCTAAGGGAACCTTTGATATCGGTGAAACAAAGACTTTATACATATTTGAATGTCTTATAAATAATCTTATGGAAGTAACTGACAAGGCAGGTGCATATATACCTCTTGCGATTATGACAAGTGATATTAATCATGAGGATACAAAAGCATTTTTTGTAGAACATGACTATTTTGGATATAAGAGTGATTATGTTCATTTCTTTATTCAGGACATGGCGCCGGCAACGGACTATGATGGTAAGATATACATGACTGATAAAGGGAAAATTGCAATGTCTCCTAACGGAAACGGAGGCTGGTTTACTTCATTTGTTAATGCCGGACTTTTAGACGTATTCTCAGGATACGGTGTTGAGTGGATGAATGTATTTGCAGTTGATAATGTGCTTCAGAGAATTGGAGATCCGTGTTTTGTCGGAGCGACGATTGAGTCGGGAAGAGTTTGCGGTGCTAAGGTTGTAAGCAAAGCATTTCCGGAAGAGAGAGTAGGGCTTTTGTGTACGGAAGACGGTAGACCGTCAATTGTTGAATACTATGAGATGACAGACGAGATGATGTATTCAAAAGATGAGAACGGTAAACCACTGTATAATTATGGTGTAATACTCAATTATTTGTTTGCATTATCAGAGCTTAAGAGAATAATGAAAGATCCTATACCTGTGCATATAGTTGAGAAAAAGATTCCTTATATGGACGCAGAAGGTAATATGATAAGCCCTGGCGAACCTAACGGCTACAAGTATGAGCTCCTTGTTTTAGACCTGATTCATCTTATGACAGACTGCCTGTCATTTGAGGTAGTAAGAGACAGGGAATTTGCACCTATAAAGAGTCTTACTGGCGTTGATTCTGTTGAATCTGCAAGATTGTTACTTAAAAAGAATGGAAAACAAATCTAATGATAAAATTATTTAATGACGGCTGGGAATTCAGAAAAGTACTTACGGACAATACGGCAACTGACTGGCAGCCTGTGGACATACCGCATGACTGGCAGATTTATGATGTGTCAAATTTGTATGAAGATTCAGATGGGTGGTATAAAAAATCATTTATCTGTGATAATGAAGGTCGTACATTTATTAGGTTTGACGGTGTGTATATGGATACAACCATATGGATAAATGATGTGCATGTTTTCGATTGGAAATATGGATATTCATCATTTGAGTTTGAGATAACAGATTATATACATGCCGGAGAAAATGAAATAAAGGTTAGGAGCATATATCGTGCTCCTAATTCGAGATGGTATTCCGGAGCAGGCATATATCGTAATGTGTGGATTATTACGAAGCCTGCTTCTTATATTGTCCCTTCGGGGATTTATATACATACCGAGGAGCTTGCAGACGGCATGTGGAAATTGTATGTTACAGCAGAAACGGTTTCCTGCGATAGTGTGAAAAATGAAGTAAGCTATACCTTATACGATATGGATAACAATGTGGTAATCCCTGAATTTTATGATAATGAAATAATAGTAGATGATGTTATCGCATGGGATGTTGATAATCCGTATTTATACACGCTTAAGGTGAACCTTTTATCGGATGGAAACATAATTGACAGCGAAGAGGAAGAGTTTGGTTTCAGAACAATACGATATGATACCGAAAAGGGCTTTTTCCTTAATGGCAGGCATATAAAACTTAATGGAGTCTGTATGCATCATGACAATGGCTGTCTTGGAGCTGTTGCTAATAAAAAAGCGATAGAACGACAGTTTGAAATTTTAAGAAATATGGGCGTTAATGCGATAAGAACCTCGCATAATATGCCGGACCCTTATGTTATGGAACTTGCTGCTAAGACCGGTATGCTTATTTTGTCAGAAGCCTTTGATATGTGGGAAAGAGGAAAAACAGAGTATGATTATGCACGGTTTTTCGGTGAGTGGTATAAGAAAGATGTCGCTTCATGGATAAGAAGAGATAGAAATAATCCTGCGGTTATTATGTGGAGTATCGGAAATGAAATATACGATACACATGCAGATGATCGCGGTCAGGAAGTAACCCGTATGCTTATGGAAGAAGTACATAAACATGACAGCTTGCATAATGCCGGAGTTACGATTGGTTCTAACTATATGTCATGGGAAAAAGCACAAAAATGTACAGATATAGTTGGACTTGCGGGATATAATTATGCAGAAGATTGCTATGATGAACATCATAGGGATCATCCTGACTGGATGATATACGGAAGCGAAACCGGATCTATTGTAACAAGCAGAGGTATATATCATTTTCCGGCAGATATTGAAATACTTAGTGAAGAGGATCTTCAGTGTTCGTCACTTCTTAACAGTATAACAAGCTGGGGTGCACGGAGTGTAGAAAAGTGCATTACTGATGACAGAGATACTACATTCTCCGCCGGTATGTTTGTATGGAGCGGATTTGATTATATTGGAGAGCCGACACCATATCATACAAGAAATTCATACTTTGGGCAGATAGATACGGCGGGATTTGAGAAGGATTCGTTTTATGTATATAAGGCCGCATGGACGGATTATAAAAAAGAAACGGTACTTCATATATTCCCATATTGGGATTTTAATCCGGGACAGATAATAGATGTAATGATAGTAAGTAATGCACCGTATGTTGAGTTGTTTGTAAACGATGTGTCATATGGCAAAAAAGCTATAGATATACTTCACGATAAGAAATTTATCGCCAGATGGAAGATTCCTTATGAAGAAGGAAATATAAAAGCTGTGGCATATGATAATGATAATAATGTGATTGCAGAAAGATGCAGACATTCGTTTAAGGATGCTGAAAAAATAATACTTACTCCGAATAAGACAGTTATGAAGGCAGACGGGGAAGATGTTATATTTGTTACGATATCAGTCTGCGATAAGGATGGGTATCCGGTTGAGAATGCTAATAACCGCATGTATGTATCTGTATCAGGAGCAGGAAGGCTTATAGGTCTTGATAACGGAGACAGCACAGATACCTGCGGATATAAATGTGCCGGTAAGAACCTATTTTCAGGCAAGCTTTTGTGTGTTGTTGCAGCAAAATGTGAACCGGGAGACATAGATATATGTGTGTCTTCTAAAGGACTTTCAGATGCACACCTTAAGATTAAAGCAGAACCTGCGCCTGTAAGGCAGGGTATATCCGCAAATGAATTTATAGAGGCTGCTAAATATAATGAAATTTTTGATGACATTCCTGTAAGAAAGATAGAACTTATAACGGGAATATCTGAACTTAACGAGTTTAACAGCGTAGTGGATGTGCAGACTGTAATTCATCCTGCTGATGCTTCATATAGTGACATATCGTTTGCTATAACAGATGATAAAGGAGTCGTAATCAATATTGCAAAGACAGAATATTTACCTGATGAGCATGTTGTCAGATTAACTGCACTGGGAGATGGTACATTTAGGCTTAAAGCAATGTGTAATAACGGCAAATCGCATGCTGATATTATATCACAGAAGGAATTTAGTGTAAGCGGACTCGGAAAAAGATATTTAGATCCGTATAGCTTTATATATGCGAGTCAGTATAGTATGGGCAGTGATAATCTTACCTGTGGCAATGAAAAGGGGATAGCCACTCCGTGGGATGAAAAATCATATATGGTATTTGAGGGTATTGACTTTGGAAAAAATGGTTCCGATAAGATTACTATACCTATATTTGAATTTCTAAATACGCCGCTTTTGTTTGAAATATGGGAGGGTACGCCATTTGAAAAGGAAAGTATAAAACTTCTTGACGCAAGCTATGAAAAACCGAGCATATGGAACACCTATCAGGAGGAAACATTTACTTTAAATAAAAAACTTAAAGGTGTAACAAGTATCGGATTTTCATTTTCAAGAAAAGCACATATAAAAGGATTTTCATTTGCAGATGCCTCCGTTGCCTATGAGAAAAACCATGTAAATGAATGTGAAAATATATATGGCGACACTTACGAAAAAGAAGAAGATGCCGTGTACGGAATTGGAAATAATGTTACGTTTTCTTATGATAAAGTGGACTTTGTGGATGGAGTAACAAAACTTGTCATATGCGGACGTACAGAACTTGATAATAACACTATACATGTAAGATTCAGAAACGGAGACAGGATAGTAAATAAAATAATCGAATTTCCTTATTCTGAACAGTTTATAGAAAGAGAATATGACATATGTGACATTACGGGAATGTATGATGATGTGTCGTTCATATTCCTTCCGGGAAGCAGGTTTGATTTTTCTTGGTTCAAATTTATGAAATAATGCTTGCAATATATAATCAGATAATATAGCATAATACTACACTTTATATTATAGTTCTTGCACTCTCTATTATATAATGTGTAGTATTTTTTTAGAAAGAGAGGTTATAGTTATTGCATAATTTTACAATTGAAAATGACGGACTGCGCACATGGCTTGAGTTTAAGGCGGACAAAGAGTGTGTCATTGATGCGTATGGTCTGGGAGTTATTCTGAATAACAGACCCGAATGGCTGGCAGCAGCATATCATGATGAGGAACGGGAGGTTATCAGATACGACATATCGGATATGATTAATTTGTCTGAATATCTTAAGGAAGGTGTAAGACTGGATAACATATTCGGTATATTCGATAACATTGTCTGTGCCATCACACAGGCAGAAAAATATCTTCTTGATATATCTATGTTTTGTCTAAATATTCAAACAATATTTGTCGGAAAAATGAATCACAAAGTAAAGCTTATTTATCTTCCTGCAACGATGGGAGAAAAAACACCATTTCAACAAAGAGTTAATTCTCTATTTAGGGAAATTCTTATTGATTCAAAGTATAGCGATATGAGCGATGCACCCGGAGTGTTACGTATTATTAATTATTTAAATAATAACAATGCATATTTTGTTAAAGGGGTGTTAGAGCTTATAGAGGATATAAAACAACAATCTGTTTTTTCTTATGAATCTGTGCAGATGCCTGCGGATATGGTCAGGGAGCATCCGGTCAGGGTTTCGGCATCATCTGAAAATACTGCCAGGAAAAGTAATGGCAGACATTTATTTAAGAATATCTTTGAATCTATTTTTACTTCCGGTGAATCCGATGATACATGTGAAGATAATCATGTTGAGAAAATAAGTAATATTTATAATATGGCAGACTTGTCAAATACCTGTGAGATTGAAGTTCCTGTGGATACACAATATCCGTATCTCATAAGAAAACAAGGAAATGAAAAGATAGCCATTACAAAAAATCTGTTTTGCATAGGAAAGGAAGAACGTTATGCCGATTACATAATATCGGATAATGCAGCAGTAAGCAGAATGCAGGCAGAAATTACAAAAAGCGACGGAGATTATTTTATTACAGACCAGGATTCGCTAAATCACACATATGTTAACGGAAATATCATAAGTCCCTACGTTCCCATACAACTGAAAAATGGTGACAGAATCTGTTTTGCCGATGATGAATATGAGTTTTGTAATGTAAAATAATAATTCTTTTTATTGGAAGTGCACTAAAAGACACAACTTATCATAATCTATTATTAACCGCATGGAGAGGTGTTGTCTTATTTTGAAAACTTTTCCCAAGCCGCTTACTGCAGATGAAGAAAAAGAATGTCTTGAAAGATATCGCAAAGGTGATTTGAGTGCACGTAATGAGCTGATAGAAAGAAATATGAGACTGGTTGCATATAATGTCAAAAAATATAATACAGACGGAAGAGATGTTGAAGATCTTATATCTACAGGTACGATAGGTCTTATAAAAGCTATCGACAGTTTTGATATGGACAAGGGAATAAGACTTGCTACATATGCTTCAAGATGTATAGATAATGCTATGCAACATAATTCGGAAAAAAAGAGTGCAAAAAATTAAAAACTAATATAAAATAAGTTTTATAAATTATAGTATGGAGATTCGCCATGTTAAAAAATAACATAGTCAGAATTGTACTTGTAATTATAGTACTTATAATAGCATCAATAACAATATCAAACCTTTTTAAACTGAATAATTATAAGAATGCGACAGAAAGTATATCAGATGATGATAAAGAAAAATATAAGAATCATTTCGTAATGATATACGACAGTATGGATTATAAGAACTGGGAGCATATATATGAAAGTGCCAATGCATATGCCATGGAACATGATGCTTATATAGAACTCTTGAGCGAGTCTCTTCCTACCGATTATACAAAGGAAGAGATGTTAGAACTGGCAATATATGCAGATGTGGACGGAATCATAATTGAAGGTGACAGCAGCGAGCGCATAAAGACTCTTATATACGAGGCTGAAAATAAAGGCATACCGGTCGTTACGGTATTTACGGATTCTATGGGCAGCGGACGAAGCAGTTTTGTCGGAATAAGTAATTATGATGTGGGGTATATGCTTGCAAATGAAGCTATACAGAATTTAAAGACAAGCAGTACGAAGAACGTTATGGTTCTTATGGATAATAGTAATGAGTATTCAGGACAGCTTATGATGTATCAGGCTATGCTTGAAAGTTTCATGGGAAGAAATATCAAAGCAAGTGAGGTTACCGTAGAAAACAACTCTGAGTTTGGAATGGATGAGTCGATAAGAAATATTCTTGTAAATATGGAAAAAGAACCTGATATTATGATATGTCTTTCAGAGGAACTGACTGAAAGTGTGTATCAGGAACTCGTAGAGCATAACAAAGCAGGTTCAATTGATGTTATGGGCCTGTCTTCAGCTGAGTCATCATATAAAGCTGTAAATAAAGGCCGTATCAAAAGCCTTGTATCGGTTGATAAGGAAATGATGGGAATCAATTGTGCCAAGGCGCTTGTAGAATATGTTTATACCGGATATGTAAGTGAGTATTTTATGGTAGATGTAACACTTGTAACTAAGGAAAATGTATTGGAGTATCTGGGAAATGAGGAAGAATAAAGAAAAACATGTAAAGCCGGCCATGACCATACAGTTTAGGATGACAGCGATGTCACTCGTTGTCATGCTTATACTTTTGCTTGTAAACATGTATATTTATACCAATATCAGCAATGTAATATCGGATGTAAATAAGGTGTATGAAAAAAACTTTACACTCAATATGATGCAGGACAATCTTAAAAATATTCAGAGCAGTATGACGGAGTACCTCCAGACTAAGAGTACCGATGGCGCTGAAAATTATTATAGGTATGTCCAGGAATATCAGAATAATCTGTCAGAACTAAATACCGGAATTGTTAATGATAACAGACAGCTGACGGAGAAAAATATATATAATATTTCCGCAGAATATCTGAAACTTACAGACAAGTGTCTTGAATATAAAAGGGGCAGGGATGTTGAACGTTATAGCGTTACATATGATGAAACACAAAAGTTATACGGATATCTTGCAGATTGTATAGAAAGTCTCAATAATGATTTGTTCAGAATTAACTCATCCAATTATCAGGAAATACTTGCACTGCTTAAGTATACACAAAACCTGTCAATGGGTCTTTTGCTTATTGCAACTATTGCAATGACTGCCATTATTGCTTATGTGACAAGAAGGATGACAAAGCCTCTTACAAGACTTGCTATGGCAGCAGGAGATGTTGCTGCAGGAAAGTTTGATACACCGCCTATTGAAGTGGCAGCAGAGGATGAGATTGGAGTTGTTACCAATGCATTTAATACGATGCTTTCAAGTATAAGAGAGTATATAGACAGAATAAAAGAAAATATGGAGCATGAACGTGCCCTGAAAGAAAAGGAACTTTTAATGGAGACGCATCTTAAGGAAGCCCAGCTTAATTATCTGCAGTCCCAGATAAGTCCTCATTTTCTATTTAATACATTAAATGCCGGTGCGCAGCTTGCTATGCTTGAGAGTGCTGACAGAACATACGAATACATACAGAATGTTGCTGATTTTTACAGGTATAAGGTTGATACCAGTAAGATGGTAACGCTTGAAGAGGAGCTTAGTATTGTTGATAATTATATGTATATTATCAATGTAAGGTTTTCAGGCGATATAAATTATCATAAGGAAGTTGATGAGTCTCTTACATCAGTGCTAGTTCCTTCGATGATACTGCAGCCGATAGTGGAAAATGCGGTCAGATATGGTGTCAGGGATATAGATTGGGAGAAGCATATTGATATATCTGTATATCTTGATGATGACAACATATGTATCAGTGTACGTGACAATGGTATTGGAATAGATAAAGAAACAATTGATAAGATATTTTCCGACAGTGAAGAAGAAACGTCAAAACCTGATACCGAATCAACAGGCGTAGGACTTAAAAATGTAATATCCAGAATGAGGATTTTCTTTGAAACTCAGGATGTTATGATAATTACAAGTGAAGGAAAAAATATGGGAACGGAAGTAGCACTTCTTATTCCGTATGTACAATAAAGTATAAGGAGACGATGGGAATGTATAATATTCTTATTGCAGATGACGAAGGAATTACAGTTGACGCATTAAAATACATTATAGAAAAGAATTTTCCGGGACAGTGTAATATTGAATGCGCAAAGACCGGTCGTGAAGGTATCATGCTTGCCGAAACCATGAGACCTGATATTGCATTCATGGACATTCATATGCCGGGCATTAATGGAATTGATGCAATAAAGGAAATAAGAAAAAGTCAGCCGACGCTTCAGATTATTATAATAAGTGCATATGACAAATTCAGTTATGCAAAAACTGCCATCGAGCTTTCGGTTTTGAAATATATTAATAAGCCGTTTGAGCAAAAACAGATTGTAGAAGTGCTTGAGTGTGCAATGAACAATATTAAAGAAGAAAGAAACAAAAGAAACGAAGATCTTCTTATAAGGGAAAAACTCGAGAACATTATTCCTATAATTCAGAATGGCTTTATAAATGATTTGCTTTTTAAAGAACAGTTTGATGAAGATATTGATACATTCAAAAAGCTTCTTGAGATAAATACGGAAAACGGATGCATGCTTTCTATTGTGTTTGGTGAGAAAAAGGAAGGCAATCACATGACTAATGCGTCCGGTGCATCTGTATTTCTTCAGAATAATATCAGAACAATCAGAGCGCTTATTGAAGGAACTTTTGCAAACTCCATAATCGGAAATTCAATGGCAAATAAAATTGCGGTATTTATTCCGTATGAACATTCATCAATGGACTATTCAGCACGTTCAGAGCTGGTAAATAAGGCATTGGCATTTGTACATTCATTTACCACAAAATATGATATGCAGGTCCGTATAGGTATAGGACTTGTAAAAGAGATTAACCGAATGTCGGAATCATATCAGGAAGCAGCACTGGCACTTGTACAGTCTACAAGAACCGTTGCACATGCAGATGATGTTTCTGTTACAACAGAATATGAAAAAAATTATCCGATTGAACTTGAAAGAGATTTCTTTGATGTAGTAAAGAAAGGTGCAACATCTGAGAGCCGCATTTATGCCGGACAGTTTTATGACTGGCTTTTGACCGAGTCGGGTGGTTCGGAAATGGATATAAGACTTAAGGTTATTGAGTTTGTGTTGTGGGTAGAACATATTGCATTTAAGCAGGCAGGACTTAGCTATGTGTTTAAGGCAAGATCTAATTATCTTGAGGCTGTTAATATGCTGTCTGTTGATAGTGAACTTAAAGACTGGTTTTTAGACAGGGTAGTACAGGCTACAGATAAGATAGCAAATATGAAGAAGGAAAAATCAACCAGTATTATAGATAAAGCCCTGAAATACATAAATGAGAACTACACAAATGACATATCACTTGACGACATTTCGATGAAAATAGACGTTACACCATATTATTTCAGTAGAATATTTAAAGAAGAAATGGGTGTTAATTTCATTGAATATGTTACAGATCTCAGAATTAATAAAGCTAAAGAGTTGCTTGCAGATGATTCTTACAGTATGAAAGAAATATGTAAGCTTGTCGGTTACTCGGATCCTAATTACTTTAGTAGAACATTCAGGAAACATGAAGGAGTTTCTCCGTCTGAATATAGGGAGGGTATCAAACAGTGAAGAAAAAGATCCTGATATATGTATGTTTGTTAATTCTTCTTATTGTTCAGGTTTTATCAGGTTGTGAAAATAAAAATGAAACCGGCACAGAAAATGATAATGCAAACGAAACCATACAGATTGGTCTCAGTTTTGATTCATTTGTACTTGAAAGATGGACAAGGGACAGAGATATATTTGTGTCCAAGGCGGCGACACTCGGGGCAGAGGTAAATGTTCAGAATGCAAACGGAAGTCTTGAAACACAGCGTGAACAGTTAAGGTATCTTATAAGTAAAAATGTGGATGCGCTTGTTATAGTTGCAGCTGATTGTGACGGCCTTTCGGATATTGTAACAGAAGCAAAGAAGAAGGGAATAGCAGTGATTGCTTATGACAGACTGATAAATGATGCAGACATAGATTTGTATATATCTTTTGATAATAGGTATGTCGGGGAACTGATGGCAGGATCACTTATGAAAGCTACGGGATGTGAAGGGAAGTATATTATGCTTACCGGACCTACTACTGACAACAATATTAAGATGATAGAAAAAGGCTTCATGGACAAAATATCCGGCAATGATATTGAGATAGTTGATATCCTACATGTAGAAAACTGGCGTGCTGAATATGCGTACGAGTATCTTGAAAATAATAGTGATATTATATATGAAATAGATGGTATCATGTGCGGAAATGACAGTATAGCGACACAAGTTACAAAGTTTTTGTCTGAGAACGGAATGGCAGGAGATATACCTGTTGTTGCACAGGATGCTGACCTTGAAGCATGCCAGCATATTGTAGAGGGAACACAGCTTATGACGGTGTATAAACCTATAGACATTCTTGCGGAAAAAGCAGCAGAGGCAAGTGTTTACATTGCACAGAAGTACAGAGAAAACAATGTTGAAAGCATTGATATGGAAGAAGTTCTTATTGAGCCTGTTGCTGTAGATAAAAATAACATTGACAAGGTCATAATCGCAGGAGGTTTTCATTTAAAGGATGAGGTTTATCTTAATGTAAAGGAATAGAACAGCACAAAATTGACATCGTGGTGTGGAATGACAAAATAATACTAGTGATAACAAAAAATATGAAGTGTGTTGTCAAAAAACTAAACATAAAATTACAAATTTATGCTATTTATTAAATAATTATTATGTGATAACATATATCTCAGGTAGGACACATAGTCCTATAAACAAACCAATAGGAGGTAAAGTTTAATGTTTAAGAAAATTTTAGCAGCTGTTTTAACAGCAACAATGGTTCTTTCCCTCACAGCTTGTGGCGGCGCAAAGAAAGGCGGAGATCTCGTTGGTGTAGCAATGCCTACAAAAGATCTTCAGAGATGGGTTCAGGACGGAGACAACATGAAACAGAAACTTGAAGAGGCAGGATATTCTGTTGATCTTCAGTATGCAGCTAACGACATAGCTCAGCAGGTTTCTCAGATTGAGAACATGATTTCAAACGGATGTAAGGTTCTCGTTGTAGCTTCTATCAACGGTGAGTCACTCGGAACAGTTATGAGCCAGGCTGAAGAAGCTGGTATCAAAGTTATTGCTTATGACAGACTTATCATGAACTCATCAGCAGTTTCATACTATGCAACATTTGATAACTACATGGTTGGTCAGAAACAGGGTGAGTACATAAAGTCAGCTCTTGATCTTGACAATGCAGGCGACAAGACATATAACATCGAGTTTGTAACTGGTGACCCAGGTGACAACAATGTTAACTTCTTCTTCGGCGGAGCTATGGACGTTCTTCAGCCATACATTGATGCTGGTACACTTGTTTGCCCATCAGGTCAGATGACAAAAGACGAAGTTGCTACTCCTGACTGGGATACAGCAAAAGCTCAGGCAAGATTCGAGACAATTCTTTCAACATACTATGCTGATGGAACACAGCTTGATGCTGTATTAGCTTCTAACGACTCAACAGCACTTGGTGTTGCTAACGCCCTTGAGTCTAACTACGAAGGAAAATATCCTGTTCTTACAGGTCAGGACTGTGATATCGCAAGCGTTAAGAATATGATCGATGGTAAGCAGTCAATGTCAATCTTCAAAGATACTCGTACACTTGCTGGCAAGGTTGTAGGAATGGTTGACGCTATCATGCAGGGTAAAGAGCCTGAGATTAATGATACAGAGACATATGATAACGGAGATCACGTTGTACCTTCATATCTCTGTGAGCCAGTATTTGCTGATATCAACAACTACAAAGAGCTCCTTATCGATTCAGGATACTATAAAGAGGAAGATTTAAAATAATTTTAGATAGTATTATGTAACAACAATTGCAAGGCGGGTGGTTGGTAACTGCTCGCCTTGATTAATGTAATGCTACAGAGTAGGAGGATTTTTCTTTGGCTAATATTATTTTGGAAATGAAAAATATTACTAAAACATTCCCCGGCGTTAAAGCATTAGATAATGTTAATCTCAAGGTGGAAGAGGGCGAGATACATGCTCTCGTAGGAGAGAATGGTGCCGGAAAATCCACGTTGATGAATGTACTTAGTGGAACATATCCATATGGTACTTATGAGGGTGATATTGTATATAACGGTGAGATATGTAAGTTTAACAATATCAAAGATAGTGAAGCAAAGGGAATAGTTATTATTCATCAGGAGCTTGCGCTTATTCCTTATATGTCAATCGGGGAGAATCTGTTTCTTGGTAATGAACGTGGTAAGAGTTATGCTATCAATTGGGATGAAACTTATGGCGAGGCAGATAAGTATCTCAAAACGGTAGGTCTTGACGAGTCATCGCATGTATTGATAAAAGATATAGGTGTCGGCAAACAGCAGCTTGTTGAGATTGCAAAGGCGCTTGCTAAAAATGCAAAACTTCTTATTCTTGATGAGCCTACCTCATCACTTAATGAGGCTGATTCAAAGGCGCTTTTGGATTTGCTTATCAGCTTTAAGAAGGAAGGACTGACTTCGATAATTATATCTCATAAATTGAACGAAGTATCTTATGTTGCCGATCATATTACGGTAATAAGAGATGGTTCTACAATTGAGACTTTAGATAAAAAGACAGACGATGTAAGTGAAGATAGAATTATAAAAGGAATGGTTGGTCGAGAGATAGCTGACCGTTTCCCTAAGAGACATGATGTTGAGATTGGTGATGTGTGTCTTGAAGTTAAAAACTGGAATGTATACCATCCGTTATTTACAGAGCGTAAGGTTGTAGATGATGTCTCCATCAATGTAAGAAGAGGAGAGGTTGTTGGTATATCTGGACTTATGGGTGCAGGTCGTACTGAGCTTGCCATGAGTGTGTTTGGTAAGAGTTATGGTACCAACATAAGCGGAGAACTTTTCATTAACGGAGAAAAAGTTGTACTTAAAAACTCCAGAGATGCCATTGATCATGGTCTTGCTTATGTTACTGAAGACCGTAAAGGTAATGGTCTTATACTTAGTTCATCAATTAAACACAACACAACACTTGCCAACATGGCCGGTGTAAGCAGTAATGCTGTTATTGATCAGGATAAGGAGTATGCGGTAGCAGAAGAATACCGTATAAAACTTAATACCAAGACACCTACAGTTGAACAGCTTGTAGGTAATCTGAGTGGTGGTAATCAGCAGAAGGTATTGCTTGCAAAATGGATGTTTGCAGGTCCAGATGTGCTTATACTTGATGAACCTACAAGAGGTATCGATGTAGGTGCTAAGTATGAAATATACTGTATCATTAATGAACTTGCTAAGGAAGGTAAATCAGTTATTATGATATCTTCCGAATTGCCAGAGGTTCTTGGAATGTCAGACAGAATATATGTCATGAATGAAGGACGTATAGTTGGTGAGCTTGATGCCAAAGAAGCAACTCAGGAATCGATTATGGGAATGATAATCAGTTCAGGCAAGTAATGATTTATATTTATAACTGGAGGTTACTATGAATAAGATAAATGTAGCAGATTTTTTGAAAAAGTATACAATGGTAATTGCCCTTGTACTTGTAATTATATTCTTTACAATTACAACAAACGGAGGATTACTTCTTCCTCAGAACGTGGCAAACCTTATAGCACAGAATGCATATGTGTTTGTACTTGCAACAGGTATGCTTCTTCCGATTCTTACCGGTGGTAACATCGACCTTTCTGTAGGTTCGGTAGTATGTTTTGTTGGTGCAGTCGGAGCCGTAGCCATGGAATCATGGGGTATGAATGGTATTGTTGCAAGTTTAATAGTTATTGCTTTAGGTACTTTAATCGGTGCTTTCCAGGCTTACTGGATTGCCTATGTAAGAGTTCCACCGTTCATCGTTACACTTTCAGGTATGCTTATATTCAGAGGTTTATCTAACATTGTACTTGATGGTATGACAGTATCACTTAATGACGAAACATTTATTAAGATATTCGGTGGTGGAGCTAACTGTTATATTCCGGATCTTCCGTTCTTTAACATAAGCGGAGTTAACGTGCTTGCACTTATAGTAGGTGCTCTTGCATGTATATTATATGTACTTCTTTTGTTAAAAGGAAGAGTATCAAAAATCAAAAAAGGATATGCTGTTAAACCGCTTAAAGGTGAGATTGTAAAGATGGTTGTAATATGTGCGGTTATCATTTTTGTAAGTATAAAGCTTTCACAGTATAAGGGTGTTCCATCAGCGCTTGTATGGGTATTAATCGTTGTTGTAGTATATAGTTACATAACATCTAAAACTACAACAGGTAGATATTTCTATGCAGTAGGTGGTAACGAAAAAGCAACAAAGCTTTCAGGTATCAATACTAATAAGATTTATTTCATAGCTTATACAAACATGGGATTCCTTTCAGCTCTTGCAGCACTTCTTACAATAGCAAGAATGTCATCTTCACAGCCTACATACGGACAGAACTACGAGATGGATGCTATCGGTTCATGTTTTATCGGTGGAGCATCAGCATACGGTGGAGTTGGTACAGTTCCTGGAGTTATCCTTGGTGCAACACTCATGGGTATAATCAACCTTGGTATGAACATCAGTGGTGTGGATGCTAACTGGCAGAAGGTTGTTAAAGGTGGAGTACTTCTCCTTGCCGTAATCTTCGACGTTGTATCTAAGAGACAGAAGAATTAAAATTTAATAATTACCTTTTTTATGCACGTATTCCACTGCGTTTCACAGGCATAAAAAAGGTAATATTAATTTTAAGTATTTATTGGAGAAATAAGAATGAATAATGAAAAAAAGAAGTATTATTATTCAAAAAATATGCTTTTCATTAGAATGTTAATCGGAGGATATCTTGTTTATCTTGCATATTCTCTTATTGAAAGCTATATAAGTAATGCTGATAAGGTAAGTAACAGCAGTATGCCGGTTCCGGTTCTTATTATAGCGTCGATTATTTTCATGGCTGTTGGTCTTGCAGTTGCCATTATATCCTTAAAAGGCATTATTAAGGGTGAGTATAAGGGCGGTAAAGCTGATTTTTCTGAAGAGGAATATTCGGAAGATGCAATAGAAGAAAATATTGCAGAAGAAAATATAACAGAGGAAATTACAACAGACGAAAATGAAGAATAAATATAATAAACTATAATAAAATATAACTGATTATATCTAATTCGGAGTATAGTGAGTATGGCAAGAAAGTCTGCCGTGCCAAAGATAAAGCATATAATACCGGAAGGATTATCAGAAGAAAATATTATAAACAAAGTAAATGAACTGCTCATTGAACTGTCCATTAAGAATACAAGCTGTGTTAAGGAGGATAGTAAATGAGCAGTCTTGTTGTAGCCATATATTCCAGAAAAAGCCGTTTTACAGGCAAAGGAGATTCACTTGAGAATCAGATTGAGATATGCAGGGAATATATAAGGCTGCATTTTTTATGCAATGATATTTCTTTTCTTGTATATGAGGATGAGGGATATTCAGGAAGTAATATGAGGCGACCGGGAATGAGCAAGCTTCTTTCGTATGCAAAAAATAATAGGATTGATATACTTATTTGTTACAGACTGGACAGAGTAAGCAGGTCTGTATCGGACTTTTCGGGATTTATTGAACTTTTAGGAAGTATGGGAATCAAGTTTATAAGTGTCAGAGAAAACTTTGACACAACAACACCTATGGGACGTGCAATGCTTCATATTGCAAGTGTTTTTGCACAGCTTGAAAGAGAAACCATAGCAGAAAGAATATCTGACAGTTTAAGAAGTCTTGCAAGACAGGGGTATTGGCTTGGCGGGGAAACACCAACGGGATATATAAGCAAAAAGGTTATATACGAAGACGTATCGGGCAAGAAAAGAAGCTATTACATTCTTGATTTGTGTAAAGAAGAATCAGATAAAATTAAATTGATATATGATTGTTATGTAAAGTTCAAAAGCTATACCGGTGTCATGAAATATCTTGCAGAAAAAAGAATATATACAAAAAAAGGCTCTGAGTACGGATATTATTCAATAAGATATATCCTTACCAATCCTGTATATTGTACGGCGGATAATGATGTATATGAATATCTTGTCAAAAACGATTATTCCATATATTCAGAAAGAGAGCTGTTTGATGGAAAACACGGACTTATTGCATATAACAAGCATAATGAGAAAAAAAATGGCGAAGGAAGGATGAAGTACTATAAAGACTGGATAATTGCAGTAGGTGAACATGAGGGGATAATTGACAGTAATACATGGATTCAGGTTCAGAAAATTATTGGAGTTTTGGCATGTGACAAAAGACATATAGCATATAAAAGCAACGCACTATTATCAGGTGTTCTTATATGTAAAAAATGCGGAGGGTATATGCAACCTAAAACTACCGGAACGATAAATGCAGATAATACAAGGAAATTTTATTATTTGTGTGAAAATAAACGATGTAGCCGAGGGAGTACTTGTAATCAGATAAATGTGTCCGGAAACAGCCTTGATAATCAGATATTTGCGCATATCAATTTATTTGTTGAAAAAGAAAATACACATATTTCGCACGAAAATATACGCATTTTTATTGACAGATTGGTAGAAAAAATTGAATGGGACGGAACATATGCAACTATATATTTCCGAAATCAGTTGTATAGCTAATGAGCTTCTAATGGTGTTTCGGAGTGAAAAGAAACTGTCAAAAGAAGTATACTTGAACGAGTCGATCGGGGCGGATAAAGAAGGAAATGAAATAAGCCTCATTGATGTCACGGCAGGCGAGGAAGAAGATATGGTGGATACTATAGTGCAAAAGGATAATCTTTCAAGGCTTGGCGTATTTATTGATAAAGTGCTTACCAAAAGAGAAAAAAAGATTATCTATATGAGATACGGAATTCCTGATGGAGAGAGAGAGTATACGCAGAGAGAGATTGCAGAATTGTTCGGAATAAGCAGAAGTTATGTGAGCAGAATAGAAAAGAAAGCTCTTTTGAAATTAAAAGATGCATATGAGCAACAATGAATATTGAAAACAAAGGGATAATATGGTATCATTTTAATATTATTTATTTAGGAGGTACCATAAATGTTAAAGGGGAAAATTAAGCATTTGATGATGTTGTTTGCCGGTGCACTGATGCTCAGTTTATGTGTTGGGCAGAATAGTGATGCGGCACAGATGAAGAAGGAAGTTTTGTCAAGCACAAAAACTCTTCCGGAGGCAGGGCAGTTCAATGTAATTGCAGAGCCTTTTGACTGGGGTAAGGATGTTACAAGAGTAATGATTAATCCTGGCGAGACAGTTAGTGCTTCGGATGTAAAAAAAGAGAACTTTAGTGTTACTGCTGAACATTATAGTGAGCAGGCTTACACTATGGATTTCAGTGGTGTAAGAAAAGTTATGGATGCTTATCCTGTTGACGCTGAAGGTAACAAGGTTGATGAGGGTGATTACATAATCTGCGAACTTGAGTTTGGTAGCGGCGTTCAGGGTGCTCATACAGGTTCATACAGCTATGCTAATTACTATACACCACTTAAGCTTACATACAAGGTGTCATGGAACGGAACATCATATTCACAGCATGAAGTAGTTAATCTTGTTTGTGATGAGTTTGTTCTTGACAGACATGTAGATACAAGTATTGCTAATGCAAATAATAATTTTGTTGATTATGCGTTTTATTCTCCGGAAGATGATGGAAATAAGCACCCGCTTATCATTTTCTTCCACGGAATGGGCGAAGGTGGCGGACGTGATCTTAAGAACCAGGGAGTTCAGATGTATGCGTATCCGGAATGTAATTTTGCGTACAAAGATATTCAGGATATCATGGGTGGTGGAGCTTATGTTCTTCTTCCGCAGTCACCGGACAGATGGCCAACAAACGGATTTGCTGCGGAGTCAGGATATCTTGAGGTTGTAAATAGCCTTATTGATTCAATTATAGAGAACAATCCTGGAATTGATACAAATCGTATTTATGTAGGCGGACTTTCAATGGGCGGATACATGGGAGCAAGAGTAATCCTTAGCCGTCCTGACATGTATGCAGCAGCATTCTTATGTTGTCAGGCATACGCAATGACAGATGCAGATGCAGCTAAGCTTGTTGATCTTCCTATATGGATAAGCTGTTCTGAGGCTGATTATACATGTAGCATGGATCCATATACATTCGCATCATATCAGAAGCTTATTAATGCAGGTGGTAAGGAAAAAGCATGTGCGGTTATGGAAGACAATTCAAATGACCCTACAAGCAGATTCCGTTTCTATTCATCAGATACAGAAGGTTTCAAGTTATATTATGCTGAGCAGGATACAGAGAATACTGCTAAAGGACAGTTTGTATGGGATAACGTAGTTTATTCAGGACATAACGGCGGATGGGTTCCTGTATTTGCAAACGGACAGTATTATGAAGATGAGAATGGTGAAAAAGTTACCATTATGGAGTGGGTTGCTTCAAAGAGTCTTGCAAAAGAGATTACTGTAGATGCAGCTAATGCTAAGAAAGAATTTAATGCAAATGATGCATTTGATGCAACAGGACTTGTTGTAAGTGCAACAATGAGAGACGGAAGTACTCAGACTGTTACAGATTTTGAAGTTGTTGCTCCTGATATGACAACAGCAGGAATTAAAGTAGTTACTGTTAATTACTCAGGTGTCAGTGCAACATATGAGATAACTGTTAAGGCTGCGGCTGTCACGGTTACACCACCGCCTGCAGATAACAATAATGGTAATCCTACTGTTACACCACCGACTAACCAGCCGGAAGTAAAGAATGTATTTAAGGTTGCTAAGAAAAAGCTTGTTATCAAAAAAGGTAAGAAAGCTAAGATTAAAGTAACTGTATCACCTAAGACTAAGGTTAAGTTTAAGTCTTCAAAGGCTAAAGTTGCCAAGGTTAATAAGAAGGGTGTAATAAAAGGTCTTAAAAAAGGAAAAGCTAAGATTACAGTAAAAGCATTTGGAAAGAAGATAGTTGTAAAAGTAACTGTAAAATAGAGGTAATGTATAATGAGCAGGTCGCTTACAGAGGAATATCTGAGTGTTGTTGACAAAAACATTGATCCACATATAGCAGCATCCGTTAAGGTTAATGATTATATACTCAATTCGACAGCACACTCCCGTGAAAATTATGTTTGGACATGTTATGGTCCGAAGATATTTACGGAAGAAGAGTTTGATTATTTATGTGACATTAATAAAACATTATATGGCATATTTGATAAGATAATTAACAGATATTTTGATGATAGCTCATACAGAGAGTTATTTGGATTTGATAAGCGGCTGGAAAATTTGATTCTTCGTTGTGACAGAAGATATCTTACAATTCCTATTGCAAGGATTGATATCTTCTATAACGAAGACACAAAAGAGTTTAAGTTCTGCGAATTTAATACTGATGGCTCGAGTGCAATGAATGAAGACAGAGAGCTTGGTATCGCCATAAAGGATACTCCGGCCTATGCTTCATTTGCAGAAAAACATAAGTTAAGACAGTGTGAATTGTTCTATTCCTGGATAGATGAACTTGAGGCGATGTACGCAGAACGTACAGGTGGAGAAAAGCTTGACAATATTGTTATTACAGATTTTCTTGAAAGGGCATATATAGAAGAGTTTGGAGTGTTTTTAGAGCATTTCAAAGAAAAGGGCTATAATGCCGAGATATGTGAAATAAGAAATCTGAAGTATGACGGAAAAGCATTATATACTCCAACCGGTATGAAAGTTAATGCCTTATATCGACGTGCTGTGACCGGAGATATTATGAAGCATTATGATGAAGTAAAAGACTTCATAGAGGCCGTAAAAGACGGCAATGTAATGATATTCGGTGATTTTTTTACACAAATTGTGCATAATAAAGTACTCTATACAATCATGTGGAATGATGAAACTCTCAGTATGTTAAGTGATGCGGAGCAGGATTTTATTAAAAAACATGTTCCGCGCACTTATACGGAGAGAGAGATAACCAGAGATATGCTTCTTTCGGATAAAGACAGTTGGATTCTTAAACCTAAGGATTCATATGGTTCAAGAGGCATATTTCCGGGAATATCGTATTCATATGAAGAGTGGGAAGATATTGTAGATAATCAGGTTGATTATGAAAATTACGTATTTCAGGAGTTCTTTACTCCATACAGACTTGATAACTACAGAATTCTTAATGGGGAACTTATAAAGGGAGAGTTTTATAATCTTACGGGAGTGTACGTATATAACGGAAAAACGCAGGGTATATATTCGAGAGCTGCAAAGGATCCGATTATATCTACACAGTATAATGAGGTGGCACTTGCGACCTTTATAGTGGAAAAATAAAACTTCTTTATATAAAATTTATAAAAAACCTATTTTATTACGCATGAGTTTGTTGTAGAATTAATCGAATATTATTTATTTGTTTGGAGGATTTAAAGATGGACAGCAAATTAAAAGTAGGTATTTTAGGTGGAACTGGTATGGTTGGACAGAGATTTATCTCTCTCCTTGAAAATCATCCTTGGTTTGAGGTTGTATGTATAGCAGCAAGTCCAAGAAGTGCCGGGAAAACTTATGAAGAGGCAGTAGGCGGACGTTGGAAGATGACAACCCCTATGCCGGAAGCTGTTAAGAATATTATTGTTAAAGATGTTAATGATGTTAGTGCTGTAAGCAGTGAAGTTGATTTTGTTTTCAGTGCAGTTGATATGACAAAGGAAGAAATCCGTGCTATAGAAGAGGAGTATGCTAAGACAGAAACTCCGGTTGTATCTAACAACAGTGCACATAGATGGACACCTGATGTTCCTATGGTAGTGCCTGAGCTTAATCCTGAGCATCTTGCAGTTATTGATGATCAGAAAAAGCGCCTTGGTACAACAAAAGGATTTATCGTTGTTAAACCTAACTGCTCTATACAGAGTTACACACCTGCACTTCATGCACTTCGTGAATATAATCCGTTAAAGGTTGTTGCATCAACTTATCAGGCTATTTCAGGAGCAGGAAAGACATTTAAGGATTGGCCTGAGATGGAGCACAATATCATCCCTTACATTGGCGGTGAGGAAGAGAAGAGTGAGAAAGAGCCTCTCAGAATCTGGGGTAAAGTTGAGAACGGAGTTATCGTTCCTGCACAGTCACCTATTATTACAAGCCAGTGTATAAGAGTTCCTGTTCTTAACGGACATACAGCTACTGTATTTGTTACATTTGAGAAGAAACCTGAGAAGGAAGCTATTATTGAAGCATGGAATTCATATAAGGGACTTCCGCAGGAGCTTGAACTTCCAAGTGCACCAAAGCAGTTTATTAAGTATCTCGAAGAGGATAACAGACCTCAGGTGTCTCTTGATGTAGATTATGAGAATGGAATGGGTGTTACTCTCGGAAGACTTCGTGAAGATACTTTATTTGATTACAAGTTTGTCGGATTGTCCCACAATACTGTAAGAGGAGCTGCAGGCGGAGCTGTTCTTATTGCAGAGCTTCTTGCTGCACAGGGAAGAATTCAGGCAAAATAATCTACTTGATATTTGAAAGGCGGTAAAGTTATGCTTCTTATTAAGAACGGATATGTTGTTGACCCAAAGACAGGGCGCAACGGTTTATATGATGTCCTTGTAGAAGATGGCCGTATTGCTAAAGTAGATACATGTATCTGTGATACTGATTATGATGATATAGAGACCTTTGATGCAAAAGGTATGTATATTATGCCGGGATTTGTGGATTTGCATGAGCATTTCCGCGAGCCCGGCTATACTTATAAAGAGACTGTAAAGACAGGAGCGCTTGCAGCGGCAAGAGGTGGTTATACTTCAGTTTTTTGTATGCCTAATACCAATCCTGTTATTGACAGTACTGAAACCTATAATATGCTTATGGATATTATAGATAGAGATGCATGTATTCATGTTTATCCGGTAGGGGCTGTAACCTGTGGGCAGAAAGGTACAGAGCTTGCGGATATAAAAGCGATGGCAGAACTTGGCATGAAAGCTATAAGCGAGGACGGCAAGTCTGTAATGGATTCCGGATTGTATGCACGGGCATTGGATATTGCAAAGGAATGTGGGATTACGGTATTTGCACATTGTGAAGATATCAATCTTGTACGTGGCGGTGTTATGAATGCCGGAAAATATGCAGAAGAGCTTGGTCTTCCGGGAATAACCAATGCAGTTGAAGACATAACGGCTGCAAGAGATATTTTCCTTGCAAAAGAGACGGGTGTTAAACTTCATCTGTGTCATGTGTCAACAAAAGACAGTGTTCGTATGCTTGAACTTCTTAAAGATTCTGAACACAAGATTACCGGAGAAGTGTGTCCTCATCATTTTACGCTTTCCGATGCGGATATACCTTGTGATGATGCAAATTACAAGATGAATCCTCCGCTTAGATCAAAGGAAGATGTAGAAGCACTTATTTCAGGGATTAAAAGTGGTGCAATCAGTGTTATTGCAACAGATCATGCTCCTCATTCTGAAGAGGAAAAAAGCGGCTCCATGAAGAATTCACCATTTGGAATTGTAGGTTCTGAAACAGCATTTGCATTATCGTATACTGAACTTGTGGATAAGGGAATTATTTCACTTTATGAACTTGTAAAGTGTATGAGTACAAATCCGGCAGAAGTTGCAGATATAGATGCAGGCGGACTTGATGAAGGTGATGTGGCAGACCTTGTTATTGCAGATATTGATACATGGTATCATATTGATAAAAGCAAATTTCTGTCAATGGGTAAGAACACACCATTTGACGGAAGAAAAGTAAAAGGTAAGATTATAAGAACTTATGTAAGCGGAGAGCTTGTATACAGGGAGGAAAACTAAATGATTAATAAGCTTGTTGAAAACATTAAAAAAACAGAAGCACCTATAGTTGTAGGACTTGATCCTATGCTTTCATATATTCCTTCATTTATTAAGGAAAAAGCATATGCAGAGCTTGGTGAAACATTAGAGGGTGCTGCAGAGGCTATATGGCAGTATAACAAAGGAATTGTAGATGCGGTATATGATCTTATTCCTGCAGTAAAACCACAGGTTGCAATGTATGAGCAGTTCGGTATTCCGGGTCTTATGGCATTTAAGAAAACAGTAGATTACTGTAAGGAAAAAGGTCTTGTAGTAATCGGTGATATTAAGCGTGGAGACATTGGTTCTACATCAGCGGCTTATGCGACAGGTCATATTGGAAAGGTAACAATCGGTAATAATACATATGCACCGTTTGATGAGGATTTTATTACTGTTAATCCTTATCTTGGTTCTGACGGAATTAATCCTTTCCTTGATGTGTGCCGTAGTGAGAACAAGGGAATGTTTATCCTTGTTAAGACTTCTAATCCATCCAGCGGAGAGTTCCAGGACAGACTTATAGATGGCAGACCATTATATGAGTATGTTGCAGAAAAGGTTGCAGAGTGGGGAAGTACTGCAATGGGTGATTCATACAGTTATGTAGGCGCAGTAGTAGGTGCAACATATCCGGAGATGGGCAAGCTTCTCAGAAAGCTTATGCCAAATAACTATATCCTTGTTCCGGGTTACGGAGCACAGGGCGGTAAAGGAAAAGACCTCTGTGGTTTCTTTAATGAAGATGGACTTGGAGCAATAGTTAATTCTTCAAGAGGAATAATTGCAGCATATAAGCAGGACGAATATACTTCTTATGGTGAAGCAGGATATGCGGATGCATCAAGAGCTGCAGTTATTGCGATGAAAGAGGATCTTAAGCAGGCATTATAATTTTAGGACGTATATATGAAAGTAACAGTACTTATTGAAAATACAACGAGTAGAGATGAGCTTGTGTGCGAACACGGGCTCAGTCTGCTAATTGAGGCAAATGATAAGAAGATTCTTCTTGATGCCGGAAGCAGTGAAGCATTTTATAAAAATGCGATGTTAATGGGTGTTGACCTTAGTGATATAGATACATGTGTGCTGTCACATGGGCACTATGATCATTCTGGCGGGTTTACGGCGATTTTTGAGAATAATGGTAGTGTAACTGTGTATGTAGCAAAAAACGCTCTTTTGGATTATTATTCGGGCTCAGGGACAATGCACGATATCAGTGTTCCAAAAGATGTACGTAACCAAAGTGATCGTTTTGTCTGTGCAGAGGGATTTGCAGAAATATATAAAGGTATATACCTTGTTCCGCACAGTACTAATGGACTTGAAAGTATAGGAGCAAGAACTAGTCTGTATAAGTGTGTAGATGGAAATATACTTCCTGATGATTTTATGCACGAACAGAGTCTTGTATACGATACGGAAAAAGGTCTTATTATATTTAACAGCTGTTCACATGGTGGTGTGATGAATATTGTAAATGAGGTCAGAGCAGCATGTAATAATAAGCCTGTATATGCATATATAGGCGGCCTGCATATGAAAGGAAAAGAGGCAGGACAGGAAATATGCATATTCAGTGATAGTGAGATTGATGAACTGTGCAAATACATAAGTGATATGCAGATAAAGTATGTGTACACAGGACATTGTACAGGTTCCGCAGCTATGACTAAGCTTACAGACAGACTTGGTTCTGAGTGTCTCAAAAGTCTAACTACCGGTTTAGTGTTTGAGCTGTAATTGCAAATTGAATAACTTACATAAATTCACGATAGCGCAGAGGCATATTGTTACGTTGTAATGATTTGTTTCTGCGTTCTTTAATTTCTATGGTGTCCGTAAAGCATTGCCATAGGTTTTTCATAATGTATTCGTCATCGGAAGTCTTTGGGTTAAGATATTCAAAATCCTGTTCGCTAAGCTGCCAGTAGTTTATTGTTTTATGGTCTATGGAGGCAACAAGTTTTCTTGCAACGTCTGCAATGATTATACGTTCTGTAGGAAACCTATCTGCAAAATGCGGAGCAAGCAGTGTGATTATATTATTTACCGGACGGAATCTTGCAAATAAAGTTTTGTCATAAGTTTCCTGAAAACGGATAAATCCCATATAATGTCTTAGCTCGTTATTTACATTGATTTCGAGTTTATTACAATTATTTACAAATGGCATTGCCAGACAATTTCTTGCCTTTGTGCCAATATGAAAGCCAAGTATAACAAGGCGGTATATATCGTCGGCGCGAGTGTCTGATGCAGATAAAAGGCAATGCAATATAAAGTTATGAAAAGATGCAGACACACGGTGGATGATTGCATCTGATATATTTTTTGCCTTTTGTATGTCTGTTTGCACATTGATATATTCATAAAAATAAGAGCGTCCGGCTGCGGAAGCAATCTGTATATAATTATGTGAATGTCCGTATCTACTGGTCCATGCATCATATATGGCACTTAATATTCCTTCGGGGGAATCGTCGCACAAATATATGCGTCTTGGTTTATCAGTGGGAAATTCTATAGGTAAAAGGGGTTCAATACTCATATTTATCATATCCTGTCAAAATATTATTAAATAGTTATTTGAATATTGTCTGTAAAGAGCTTTCGACAATAGGGCTTACATCAAACAGACTTAGCTGTTCGTAGGCATCATTTTGGGTAAGACCTGAAAGTGCCGGCTTGTCAGTCAGGCCAATAAGATTGGCGAGAATAAAGCTCTGGTTTATCTTAAGAGGTATCATGGATATACCACCGCAGGTTATAAAATACTGTGCTCGTTTTAGTACAACACCAAACTTTTTTAGGTCAGAGAATGTAAATTGTCTACCGTACATATGCGAGCGAGCATTAACTATCCTTCTTGCAGATGTAACACCTATTCCGGGAACTCGTAACAACATATGATAAGATGCAGTCATAATTTCCACCGGGAAAATTTCAAGGTGCGAAAGGGCATAACTGCACTTGGGGTCTACCAGTGTGTTTAGATTAGGATGTTCTTTCGACAAAATTTCATCGGTCGTAAAATTATAGTATCTTAAGAGCCAGTCTGCCTGATATAGTCTGTGCTCGCGCAGAAGCTCCGGTTTATCAGTGTCAGGAAGCAATGAATCATGGTTGACATTGATAAAAGCGGAATAAAATACGCGCTTAAGTTCAAAACGCTTATACAATGCTTCCGTGACCTGCATAATCTCGTAATCAGTATCATCATTTGCGCCTATTATCATCTGTGTGCTCTGACCCGCCGGAACAAAACGCTTCTCACCGGGCTTCATAATGACAGAGCGGTTTCGTTTTTTTCTGAGTTCTGTCACCGTAAGGGCATCTGAAGGGTGAGCAGAAATATGAGATAATTCAGTTGAAGCATCTGTAGCACTATTATCGGTCAGATATGAAAGTGATGAAGAGGAAAGTTCACCATGTCGGTACATATCTGTATTTCTTCGCGTCTGAACATAACGCATAGGTGTAAGTATATTCTTGCGGCTCTTATGCGGAGCCAAAGCGGCAAGACTGTCAGCAGTAGGAAATTCAAGATTAATACTCATACGGTCGGCAAGCCATCCTATATGCTCTATAAGGACCGGATCAGTACCGGGAATGGTTTTCACATGAATATAGCCGTTAAACTTATAAGTATGTCTAAGCAATAGAAGAGCCTTATATATGTCTTCCATAGTGTCATTCGGAGAGCGTGTAATACCTGAACTTAGGAATAGTCCCTCGATATAATTGCGTCTGTAAAATGATATAGTAAGCCTGGCAAGTTCATCGGGAGTAAAGGAAGTCCTTCGTGTATCATTAGACCTTCTGTTGATACAGTATCTGCAGTCGTATATACATTCATTCGTATAGAGAATCTTAAGCAAAGAGATACATCTGCCATCACCCGAAAAAGAATGGCAGATACCGGCCGCAGCCGTATTTCCAATAGTATCCGTGGAACCGCTGCGGGTAATGCCGCTTGAGGTACATGCAACATCATACTTTGCTGCGTCAGTCAGTATATTAAGCTTGTCGTAAATATTGTTATTCTCAGTTATGGAAAACATCATACACACCACCAAACATATGTTTGTATATGCATGATAGTACATATGTTCGAAAGTGTCAAGTGGTATTTGTAGGAAAATTAAAAACAAAAAAACTTTATTTTATTATGAATACAATTTATAATTTAAATATATGAAAAATTTGTCTGATAAGGTGGAGGAGAGATGCAAATTAATATAGCTATTTGTGATGATGAAAGAGAGAGTATCGAAAAAATCAGAAATAAAATATTGGATATAGTAAACGGAAAAAATATTCAAATAGATATATTTACATACTTAAACAGTAAAAGCGCAGTAGACGTTTTGCAAAGTGACAAAGAGCATTTTGATATTCTATTATTAGATATAGATATGCCAGAATTGTCAGGACTTGAGGTTGCTAAAGCAATCCGAAAAAAAAGAGAAAATATTATTTTAATATTTGTTTCTGCTCATGAGCAATATGTATTTGAATCAATTGAATATAGCCCATTTAGATATATCAGAAAAAGCAAACTTACAGAAGAGTTACCATTAGCAATGAAAGCAGCTTTTGCCAGATTAGAAAACGATAAAGAAAAAAGTATTATTATAAAAACAGATGATGGTGAAGTACGATTGTTTTATTCAGAAATAATGTATTATGAGACAGGTAACAGACGAATAAATATGTATTTGAGTAATGGGAAGGTTATAACAACGTGGAAGACAGTAAAAGAACTAATAGAAGAAATGAATGACGAAAGGTTTATAAAATTACATAGTGGTTGTGTTGTTAATGTTAAATACATAAGCGAGTACTCAAAATCTGATGTAACTTTAGACAATGGCGAAAAATTGATAGTAAGTAGAAGAAATATAAAAGACGTCAAAGAAGAATTGTTAAAATATTGGAGAGGAAGAATATAGATATGGATGTGATTTATTGGGGTATAGAATATGTTGCCAGTTTTTTAGAGGTAATTATGTGCTTCTATTTCTGTGGTAGTTTTATTGATAAAAAATCAGTTGAAGAAAAACGCAGACGAGTGATGTTTCTTTCTGTTTTAAGTGCTTTTATAATAATCGGCCTAAATAGTATACAAATGTTTTCTAGCATATCAGCATTACTTTTTTTAGTTGTTTGTGCTGTATTCTTGTGGATTGTATATAGAAGGGCTGTTATATCTACCATATTAATTCTTATATATGCTGTATTATTGTCTGCAATAGACTTTTTGACGGCATATTTGATGACATTTTTGTTGCGTACAGAAATGCAATATTTATTAAGTGAGCAAAGCTCTAAGAGAGTAATATGTATTGTTTTTAGTAAAATACTTTTGATAATGTTATTAATGTTGATAAATAAATTATATAACAAGAAAAATGAGATATCTTCTAAGTATATGGTGGTAATGTGTTTGAGTTCGATTTTCTTGCTGTTGTCAAATATCGTAACTATAGGTAATATTGGAACAGATAGTGAAATATTTTCTATGATTTTCTTTTTAGTTTCAATAGGTATTCAAATTTTACTGTTTTATTTTGTACTGAATATGGCGGATTATAGTGAACAACAACAGACCCTTGCCTTAATTGAAATGAAGAATAATATGTTGCAGAAATCATTGGATGACACAGAACGATCTTTTGAGTTATGGCGACAAAGTGTTCATGATTATAAGAATAATATTATTTCTTTGGCTCAATTGGCAGAATCTGGAGATGTAGAAAAAATAAAAGCATATTTGGAAAAAGAGAATGAATTAATTAATGCAAAGATGTTTTATATAAAAACAGGAAATTCTATTGTAGATGCTGTAATTAATACTAAACAGAAAATAGCAGAAGAGAAAGGAATTTTATTTTCGGTTAACGCAGTTGTTCCGGAAAACTGCAACATAAATGGAATGGATTTGGCTAAGTTATTAGGGAATCTAATAGATAATGCAATAGAAGCAAGTGAAAAAGAGAGTAATGGATATATAGATATTAATATTAGGCAGAACAAGAAATTTCTAATGATTGTAATAAAAAATAAATTTATTGGAAAGTTAACGCAGAATATGCAGACAACGAAAGAAAATAAGAAATTTCATGGCATAGGGTTGAAAACTGTAAAGAGTATAGTGTTGAAATATAATGGGGAAATATCCTTTGATAGTGACAAAGAAGAGTTTTGCGTTAACATTTTGCTGATGAATGAATAATTAAAAAAATTAATGTCGTTTTATAAGAACGGCATTTTTTTTTGTAAAAAATACCGAATACACAAAAAAATAGACCAGTTATACGATAAAACGTTAAAACCCAAAAAATATGATATTATTCAAATTATAGATGATGTGGTATTGACAGAAAATAATAAAGAGCAAAATCAAAATAATTAAGAGGGGGTGAATATTATATGAAAAAACAAAATAAAAGTATTATTGAAAAGACAATAAGAGTGGTAGCAAAAGCATCAGGCGAAACATCTTCATGGTTTGCTTTTTATGAACCAAAGTTACCAGAAAAGTTAATTAAAAAAGATAAGGATAAGGAATAAAGTAGAAATGTTTGAATATATAGCTGAGAGTTTAGTTTTTGTTTTGATAAAACATAAAAAAGTAAATATTGTAGATAGGGATATTTATATATACGGACTCGAAGTTATTTTGTTGAATGGTATACTGATGATTTCCTTTTTGATAATGAGTATATGGTTTAATATGTTATTCCATTTTGTGGCGTTTGTTATATTCTTTATTCCGTTAAGAATATTTATGGGAGGGTATCATGCAAAACGTAGTGAAACATGTTTTATAATATCAAATGTCATGTATTTGATTTCATTAGTCATTAATAAGAGTAGTGAGAGTTGGCATCACAATGCGGTGGTTATATTACTGTCTATATTGATCTTGATTACTATGTTTGTGTGGTCTCCTGTAAAAAATAAAAACAGGCCATTGGCTGATTGTCAATACAAAAGAAATAAAATAATAACATTTGTAATTGTTGTAATTGATTTTGCTCTATTGTTCATATTTTATAAATTTGATTTGAGGATTTTTTCAAGTTCGATTGCTTTTATATTACTAAGTGGTATTACGTTTTTTGTCGGAAAATTAGAAAGTAGAGTTAGACACAAAAAGGAGTCAGATATTATGAAAAGGATAAAGAATTTATTTGTAATAATGTTAATGGCATGTTTAATTATATTAAACAAAAATACATATGTCAGCGCAGCTCAGGAGATTAAAGCAAGTGATAATGAGTACATTTATGCAACTGAGATATTAACACAGTATTATCAAGCTATTGATCAATACAAGGAATATGATTTTTCTGGTGATATTGATTCTGTACAATTATTAGATTATATTAATTCGAAAATTGAGACTAAACGCTATAAACAGGTGTATTATGGGATGGATGATATGCAGAATTATAGTGTGAATTTTAAGTTGCTAGACAGCGAAAAAATAGATGATTATACTAAAATGACAATTGTATCAGATGTTGAGTTTAAATATAAGGATGCTAGTTTTGAATCAGGTTATAGAGAAGAAATCCAATTAATTTTAAATAATAAATTTAATAAATATAACATTGTAGATTGGTATTTGCCTTATGAAGATTATGATACAAGAATTAGAGGAGATATAGAAAATATTTCAAATCCGGGTTATTGGAATAGTATGTTAAGGATTACTGATAAAATACATGAAAAACAAGAAGAGTTAAATGAGAAAATTAAACTATATTATGATGATTTAAAGAAACAGGCATCAGAGAGTGTTATTGAAATTGATAATTCTAATAACACAACTAGAATAACACCATATGCAACTTTATATAGTTTGAATAAAAGTAAAATGGTAACATGGGCAAACAATAATTGTACAAAAGCGAATCCTACAAGCGGAAACTCAGGACAAGCACCATATTATGATTTTTCTCAGATATCAGGAAATTATGATTGTACAAATTTTGTTTCGCATGCAATACTTGCAGGTGGTGCAGTAGTATATAATACAGGAGGGTCTGGAATATCAGATACAGGGTGGTATTATACTAATTTGAATAATAGATCATCATCGTGGTCAGGAGTTCCTAAATTATGTAGTTTTTTGACATCTAATACGACGAGAGGCCCTGTTGGAACTAAAATATCATATTCCGATATATATGTACCAGGTGGTAATTATCCATATGTACCAGGGGATATATTACAATTTCATAATGGTAGTAAATGGAGACATTCTACAGTAATTGTAGGGTATATAGCTATATCTGGATCGGCTACTAAGTCGGAAGCTGTAGTGACTGGTAGAACATCAAGCACAGTTTGTAATAATAATGTAAGACAATCAACGATATATTCTGGTGAAAATAGACGTGTAATAAAGTTGAATGGTTATTATAAATAAGTATTTCAGGGGTTATACACAAGTGATAGTGTAATAACACATAGTATGGTAATACACTATTACAAGTCTTTTTCTTACTTGTTTCTTGTAAGCAGATATAAATCCATTGTCCATTAGTCTGTAAAAAGCAGGATATAAGGAGCACTCTGGAAATGAAATAACATCATCAGACAATTGCTTAATCAGTTGTGCTATCTGATAAGTATAGCAATTATCGTAATGTTTTAAAATAAAAAGTATTAGAATTCTACATGAACCAGCTTTAAAACTATTGCGTGATGATGCCATTTTTTACCTTTCGTTAGATATAAAAGTTTGCTGAATACATAATATATATTATATGTAATGGTTTTATTCATTAGAAAAAAATATTTATAGAAATGTATTTAACAGTTTATGCATGTAATGGTTCATGGAACGTTCATTATAGTATATTGACAAAGGGAAAAAGGATTGATAAGGTAAAATCAATAGAATACTATATAGAGGCGCAGGAGGTTTTAATATGAAAAAAGTACTATTTTTATTGTTATACATGTCTATAGTGTTCATGGTTTCCGGATGTCAGGCAGGGAGCGAAAAAGAATCAGACAGCAAAGTAATCACAGATGAAAATAATACAGCGAAACAGAACTCAAATGACTATTATGCCAAAGGCGATGGCTTTAATATAATTTACGACTATGATGTTGTAACAGCTCTCTGCAATGATATATGCGAGGAATTTGCACGTGCGGTCAAATCAAGCGACAAAGCAGATTTTGAATCATATGTCATAAATGAAAATCTTCAGAAATATTTGCAGTACAGAGTGGACAATCATATTTTTGATTATACGGAAGACAGTTCACACAAGTTCATGATTACAGAAGTGGATTTTAATGATGAATATGTGCTTGTGAGCGGTATAACAGGAGTATCATATGGTGAAGAGTCATATTCGTTAGAGGGTATCAATCACTTTCTTATAAAAAATGAGAATGGTCGGTTGTATATTGCAGATTGGTACTGGGATGCAAAAGATTCATTGGATGTGACGATGCGAGGCGAGTTTTCAGTTGAAAACAATTTGACATACTGGGATGAGCCTGGGAAATATGAGGAGCTTCTTAAATAACATGGGATCAGGAATATGTCTGGATAAAAGAAAATGGGTATAGAAAAATCGAGATGTTATCAAAGTTGTTTTATTTTGACTTGTCAAATAATGAACTTACGACACTTCCATACCTAAAACTGTTAACAGATATAAGTCTTGAATATACATGGTTTTTCCACAACAAAATTGGTGAGGCTGAATTTAAAAAGAATTTACCGGATTACGCGCTGGATGAAAAATCCTAAAATCACTGTGTATTTGAAGTATGATGATCGTATTAATTCGGAGTCTGCCAAAGTTGAGTTGAAAACAGTGAGAATTAAAGTTAGGAAGAAGTGATTTTTGATTTTAGTATATACCCATCGTGAATGAAAAAATATGTTTAATTAAAAACGGAAAAGCGTTCATATACTTGTAAATTTTCACAGGTATATGAACGTTTTTTATTGAAAACAAATAATTTAAAAGTAGCATTTATTTTAAAAAAACATTTTGCCAATACATTTGCCCGGTAGTATACTTATTTTAGTTGTAATAAGACAAATTATGAGGTGTATTTCCATGAAAAAAATTGTTTCTGTTTCAAACATGAGAGAAAGCGACGCACATACAATAAAGCATTTTACGTCCGGAAAAGAGCTTATGTACCGTGCAGGACTTGCTATATATAAAAGTGTAAAATGGTATGGTCGTATTGCCATAGTATGCGGAAGCGGAAACAATGCAGGTGACGGCTATGTGCTTGCTCATCTTTTGCACGAAAATGGACATAATCCTGAACTTATTCTCATAAAAGAAAAGTTTTCGGAAGATGGAAAATACTACTATGACATGTGTATGGAAGATGGAATTTTAACAAAAATATATGATGAAGATTTTTCCTCATATGACATAATAGTCGACTGTATATTTGGCACGGGATTTGCCGGTGAAGCTACAGGAACGGCAGGAGATGTCATTGAAAAAATAAATGAGAGTAAGGCATACGTTGTATCAGTAGACATCAATAGTGGCATGAACGGTGACAGCGGAATTGGAAAGAAGATAGTAAAGTCTGCTCTTACAATATCAATAGGAGACCATAAGCCGGGACATTTTCTCGGAATGGCAAAGGACGTCATAAAAGAGAAGATTAATTGTGATATCGGAATTGAGATTGTAGATGAACCATATTATCTGTTAGAAGAAAATGATGTTAAAAAACATATCGGAACACGCAATAATTATTCGCACAAATCGACATATGGAATCGTAGCACTTATAGGTGGTTCATTAAGATATAGCGGAGCAATAAGGCTTGCGGATATGGCGTGTACTGCCATGAGAAGCGGTGCAGGTGTAGTAAAACTTGCCTGTCCGAAGAGTATAAGCGGATATATAATTCCTAATATACTTGAGAGTACATTATTTCCTATGAGTGATAATGACGGACAGATTGTTTTTGTAAAAGAAGAGGCAGACGAGCTTATGAAAGGCACGCATGTTATTGCGGTAGGTATGGGTGTAGGAAATTCAGAGGAAACAGAAAATCTGGTGACATATCTGCTTAATAATTACAACGGCGTACTCATAATAGATGCAGACGGACTTAATGCACTTGCACGTATTGATAAGAAAATATTAAAGGATTCTAAGGCGGAAGTTATTCTGACACCTCATTTGAAAGAATTTGAACGACTTTCGGGTGTGAGTGTGGCCGATATAAGCAGTAAACCGATAGATAATGCCAAAGCATTTGCAAAAGAATACGGCTGTACCGTGCTTTTAAAAGGTCCTGCAACAGTGGTGACAAACGGAGAAGAAGTGTATATAACAGACAGGGGCTGTGCAGGAATGGCAACAGCAGGAAGCGGAGACGTGCTTTCGGGAATCGTAGCGGCCGTATGCGGTTATAACAGAGATAATATTGCATTATCGGCGGCGGCCTCGGCATATATAAACGGCAGTGCCGGAGAACTTGCGCAGAAAGAAAACGGAGCGGTGAGCATGATTGCCGGAGATACTGCAAGATATGTGGCTGAGATTGTCAAAAAATATTGAACATGCATTTAGGTTTTATTATAATAAATAATGTAAAGGCATATAAAAAACTATTTGCAAAAAAAGGTAATACAAAGATAGTTATTAAATAATATAATTAGTTACGGAGGTTTTCTTAAAATGAATTTTAAGATACTTACAAAAGAATATCTTGCAGAAGATATAGTAAGCATGTGGATTAAGGCTGATGATGCCATTAAAAAACCACAGGCAGGTCAGTTCGTTTCAATATATACGGACAGTAAAAGCGAGCTTTTGCCACGACCGATAAGTATTTGTGATGCGGCAGAGGATGATTCGATGAGAATTGTATTCCGCATCGTCGGGAAAGGCACTAAGGAGCTTGCAGAAAAGAACCCGGGAGATAATGTGCGAGCACTCGGCCCTCTTGGAAACGGATACGGAGAGTTCCTTGATAAAGGTAAAAAAGCACTTGTAATCGGTGGTGGAATCGGTATTCCGCCTATGCTTTTGTTATCAAAAGTTTTGAAATGTGAAAAAAACATAGTGCTCGGATATAGAGATTTTCTTTTTATGGAAAATGATTTTGCAGATTATGGTGATGTTCATATTGCAACCGAAAATGGAATGTGCGGTACAAAAGGAAATGTAATTGATGCCATAAAGGCTTCCGGTATAGAGGCAGATGTAATATATGCCTGCGGACCTATGCCTATGTTAAAAGGTATCAAGGCGTATGCTGAAGAAAATAACATACAGGCATATGTTTCATTGGAAGAGAAAATGGCTTGCGGAATAGGAGCCTGCCTTGCATGCGTATGTAAGACAAATGACATTGACAGCCACAGTATGGTAAAGAATAAAAGGATTTGTAAAGATGGTCCTGTATTTGATGTAACGGAGGTGGATTTCTCATGAATATGAAAGTGAATTTTTGCGGAATTGAGATGAAGAATCCTGTAACGACAGCTTCAGGAACATTTGGTTCGGGAATGGAGTATGCCGAATATGTTGACCTTTCAAAGCTTGGTGCAGTAACGACGAAAGGTGTTGCAAATGTACCGTGGCCGGGCAATCCTACTCCGAGAATTGCAGAGACTTACGGTGGAATGATTAATGCAATAGGACTTCAAAATCCGGGTGTTGATACATTTATAAACAGAGACCTTAAGTTTCTTGAAGCATATGACACCCGTGTGATAGTAAATGTATGCGGACGTACAAAAGAAGACTATGTAGATGTTGTAGAAAAGCTTGCGGATACAAGCGCAGACCTTTTAGAGATAAACATATCATGTCCTAATGTAAAAGAGGGTGGTATTGCATTTGGTCAAAAAGCAGATGCTGCGTATGAAATAACAAAGGCAGTAAAAGAAGTTGCAAAGCAGCCTGTAATTATGAAGCTCAGCCCTAATGTTACAGACATAACCGAAATGGCAAGAGCAGTAGAAGCGGGCGGCGCAGATGCCGTATCACTTATCAATACTCTTACAGGAATGAAGATAGACATTAATAAGAGGGCATTTGCCGTTGCAAATAAGACCGGAGGCCTGTCAGGTCCTGCAGTAAAACCTGTTGCCGTAAGAATGGTTTATCAGGTTGCAAATGCGGTATCCATACCTATACTTGGCATGGGCGGAATAGCAAATGCTGAGGATGCGCTTGAGTTTATTATGGCAGGTGCAACTATGGTTGCGGTAGGAACAGCAAACTTTGCAAATCCAAATACAACCGAAGAGGTTATAGAAGGAATTAAGCAGTACATGGATAAATACGGTGTTAAAGATATTAACGAACTGATCGGATGTGTTAAATAATGGCTAAAAGTAATGATAAAACCAATGTTATGAGACTTCTTGATCAGGCAAAGGTATCATATAATCATTATAGATATGATTCGTCAGAGGCTATAAGCGGCGTAGAAGTTGCAAAGGTGCTCGGGCAGGATCAGGACAGAGTATTTAAGACGCTTGTTACCGTCGGAAAAGAAGGAGAGCATTATGTATTTGTCATACCGGTAGCATGTGAGCTTGACCTTAAGAAAGCTGCAAAAGCAGTGGGAAGCAAAGCTATACAGATGATAAAATCAAAGGAGCTGCTTCCGCTTACAGGATACATTCACGGAGGATGTTCTCCGATAGGTATGAAGAAAATGTTTACTACGGTTCTTCATGAAACTGCACAGCTATATGATCAAATTATATTCAGTGCAGGAAAAATAGGTTATCAGGTTGAGGTGTCGCCTTCCGATCTGGCGTTGCTTGTACGCTACACCTATGCAGATGTAACAGTTGACGAGTAAAAAAGAGGTAAATATATGACATTAGACAAATTACAGCCGGGTCAGAGTGCCCGAATAGAAGAAGTTGGCGGAAAGGGTTCGCTCAGACATCATTTTCTTGACATGGGACTTATACCGGGTGCAGAAATAACATTAGTTAAATTTGCACCGATGGGAGATCCAATCGAATTCAGAATACACAGCTTTGAGCTTACACTTAGGTGTGATGATGCAAAGCACATCAAGGTGTGTCCTGTTTCTGATGAAAATTGTCAGCGCAAGGCAAAACAGGAAGAGGAAAAAAGAGAGAGATCAAGAAAAAGAACAGAGCATCCGGGTCTTGGTGAGACGGGACGTTATCATGTGAAAAAAGGTGAGCGACCGCTTGATGATTCTAAGAAACTTACATTTGCGCTTGCCGGAAATCAAAACTCAGGAAAAACAACATTATTTAACCAGCTTACAGGCTCTAACCAGCATGTAGGAAACTTTCCGGGAGTAACGGTTGATAAAAAAAGCGGACCGATAAGCGGACACGATAATACTGAGGTTACAGACCTTCCTGGTATATATTCACTGTCGCCGTATACAAGTGAAGAGATAGTAACAAGACAGTTCATAATAAATGAAAAACCTACAGGAATTATAAATATAGTTGACGCAACAAACATAGAACGTAATCTTTACCTTACCATGCAACTTATGGAGCTTGGTGTGCCTATGGTTCTTGCACTCAACATGATGGACGAAATGCGCGGAAACGGCGGTTCCATCCTTATAAATGAGATGGAGCATGAACTTGGAATACCGGTTGTGCCTATTTCAGCAGTAAAAAATGAAGGTGTTGACGAGCTTGTAAGACATGCCGTTCATGTTGCCAAATATCAGGAAAGTCCGGGAAGACGAGATTTTTGTGATGAAAATGATTACGGCGGTGCGGTACATAGATGCCTTCATGGAATTATGCATCTTATTGATGATCATGCAAAAGCAAATGATATCCCTGTGAGATTTGCGGCTACAAAGCTTGTAGAGGGAGACGACAGAATATTTAATCGTCTCAATCTGTCTGATAACGAAAAAGAGATGTTAGAGCATATAATCGTTCAGATGGAAGAGGAAAGAGGACTTGACCGTGCGGCAGCTATTGCCGATATGAGATTTTCATTTATAAATAAACTTGTAAAAAGAACAGTAATAAAACCAACCGAAAGTAAAGAGCATATAAGAAGCAGAAGAATTGATAAGGTGCTTACCGGAAAATATACAGCCATACCTATGTTTATACTCATAATGGCGGTTGTGTTCTGGCTTACATTTAACGTTATCGGGTCGGCGCTTCAGAGTATTCTTGAAACAGGAATAGGAGCTCTTTCGTCTTGGGTAGATACATTGCTTACGGGCTGGCATGTAAATGCAGCCATACATTCTCTTGTAATAGACGGAATTTTCTCAGGCGTCGGAAGTGTATTAAGTTTCCTTCCTATCATAGTGACATTGTTTTTCTTCCTGTCACTTCTCGAAGATACCGGCTATATGGCAAGAGTCGCATTTGTTATGGATAAACCATTAAGAAAGATAGGATTATCGGGAAGAAGTATAGTTCCTATGCTTATCGGATTCGGATGTACGGTTCCGGGTGTTATGGCCACCAGAACACTTCCTTCAGCAAGAGACCGTAAGATGACCATACTTCTTACACCATTTATGAGCTGTTCGGCAAAAGTGCCTATATATGGATTTTTCGCAGCGGCATTTTTCCCTAAACACAGCGCACTCATAATGATACTTTTGTATGTGCTTGGAATAGTTGCGGGTATCGTAGCAGCACTTCTTATGAAAAATACATTATTCAGCGGTGGTGCGGTTCCGTTTGTAATGGAGCTTCCTAACTACCGTATGCCGGGCATAAAAAATGTAGGAAGACTTCTCTGGGAAAAAGCAGAAGACTTTATTAAACGTGCATTTACAGTTATATTCCTTGCAACAATTGCAATATGGTTTTTACAGTCCTTTAATATAAGACTTTCATTTGTATCGGATTCAAGTGAAAGTATTCTTGCAGTGATTTCAGGTATGATTGCACCTGTATTTGCTCCGCTTGGATTTGGTGACTGGAGAGTGTCAACAGCACTCATTACTGGATTTATTGCAAAGGAAAGCGTGGTTTCGACGCTTACAGTATTATTTGGCAGCACAGCAGGGTTGTCAACAATTCTCAGTATAGAAGCAGTATTTCCGCTTCTCGTATTCTGTCTGCTTTATACACCGTGCGTTGCGGCTATAGCGGCAGTAAAAACCGAACTTGGAAAACGATGGGCACTTTATGTGGTAGCCGGACAGTTTGCGATAGCGTGGATATATGCGTTTGTGTGTAGGGTAATTGTGTGGCTTATATAATCTGAAATAATTTTCGGAGCGGATTTATGAAAAAAAATAATAGTGGAAAAAATGAAAAAAAACGTAAGCGAGTAGATATTATATTTTTTTTAAGAGCAATTGTTGTACTTTTGGTATTAATTGTATGTATACCGATTATTTGTTATTTGGTAGTACATAAGACGGATAAAGCATCATTTATTTACGCAGAGATAGAAGCCCAGGTGAGCAAACTGGAGGAAAGAGAAGCGGCAATTGTACCGGGAGGCGGTGTATCAGAGGAGATACCCGGTGTCATTGTAAGAGATCGATTGGATATGGCGAGGAAAGCTTATGAGCAAGGGGCAATAGATTTTATTATTGTTTCAGGAGGCTCGGAGCACGAAGTCGAAATTATGGCAAAGTATCTTATGTCAGAAAAAGTGCCAAGAGAAGACATTGATATTGATGCATATGGAACTAATACGTATGCTACAGTGACAAGAGTGGCGGAAAAGTACGATTTGGAGTCATATTATTTTTGTACGCAGGAAATGTATGCAGATAGAGCAGGGTATCTTATGCGACAGGCCGGATTAGCCGGACAGGTTATATGCGTAGATACTATGTACTACAGTATTTCAGGCAAAGCAAGGGTGAGAGAGTTTTTGGCAGCAACAAAGGCAGTATTTGAACCGATTGTTCGAGGCAGAAAACCAAAGACGTCCATAGAAGAAGCAGATTTTGGAGAAACTCCGGAATACATTGAAAATGAAAAAAATGATAGCCTTATCACAGCAGAAGATTTAGAAATTGCTAAAGACAGTGTTGTAAAAGACATTAATCTAAACGATGAATATGACGTGGAAAAGGCTGTAGCATACGCTCGAAAATATGCGTTAGAAGCGAATTCTGAGTATCCGCTTTTTGAACAAAACTGTACTAATTTCGTATCACAGTGCCTTAGAGAAGGTGGACTTGCAGAAGAAGGTGAGGGAAAGATTTCTAAAAGAAACAAGTATCGTATTAAGGAAAATAAATCAGACTGGTTCAGTTGTTCAGAAATAAATGAGAAGACGGGAAGAATACATTATAGTACAACTTATAACTTTATTAATACAGAGAGATTCATTGAATATTTTACAAAATCAAGAGGGTATGAGTTTACTATGTATGAAAATGATTATGAAGGAAGGTTGGAATGTTATGGTGATATAGCATCGGGAGATATATTAATCTTTTATGGAGAAAAAGACAATGTTGAACACTTAGGTCTGGTCACGGGAATTGGCGACATGAATGCATATTATTGCGCTAATACAAATGCCAAACTGGATTACGGAGTGTTTACAATAAATGACACTGTATATCCGAAGCTGGGAATTATACATATGTCAGGAAAAAAATAAAAAGATAGAGAGGAGATTTGATGTATGAAATACAATAAATTAAGTTTGATGTGTAAGGTGTTAGTAACCTGTGTTATTGCGGCAGTCTGCAGTCTGCTCTACACAGGAGAGGCTGCTCATGCCAGTAATAAGAAGAATGCAAATTGCTATCTTAATTACGTGACGGCAGAGGCACATGGAAAAAGCTATGGTTTGTATGGTGGTTTGAAGCCACATGCTGTATCGGAAGATGTGACATGGCAGGAGTTTTTCTCAGATTTAAAGATTATAGAGTATGGAGTAGTTTTGTTGGAATGTGACGGAAGTTCACATGCTGAAATTAATGCATACATTGATATGGATGGCGAGTGGCTTGAATTATTCACTTATAATATAAAAGAAGATGTAACATATTTTCAGTTAGAAGATGCTGAATTTAAGGAAAATTATTATGATGTTAAAATTGAATTTGCACCTCATTCAGGTTCGGATTCTTATACAGTAATTTATGCAAGATTTGCAAAAGAATATAAGGTTAGTTATGAATTAAACGGCGGAAGATTCGAAGGCAAAGGTGTAGATACATATACATCAGGAGTGGATTATAATATTCCTAATCCTGTTAAGGAAGGCTATGAATTTGTTGGATGGACGGGAGCCGGATTAATTAATGCTACAAAGGATTTGATTATTAAAAATGGCACTTCCGGAAATAAGTTATATGTTGCTAACTGGGTTGAGGTAAAGACGGATGGAGTAACAGACGGAAGCAATGGTATAGGAAAAGATAATGGCGCAACTACTAATAATGATGTTACAAAAGTTGCTGTAAAGGCTCCGGCAAGAGCGAAGATCACAAGTGTTAAAAAGCTTTTAACATCCAAAAAGGTAAAGCTTTCTATTAAAAAAGTGGCAGGAGCTGTAGGTTATAATATACAGTATTCAACAACCAAAAAATTTAAGAAGGTTTTATATACAAAAACAGTAAAAAAAGCTAATGTAGTAATGAATTCCAAGAAGCTCAAAAATAAAAAGAAGTTATATGTGAGAGTGAAAGCATATAAGCTTGATGGAAATGCAAAGGTTTGGGCTAAGAAGTGGTCTAAGTCTAAAAAAGTTGAAATACAATAATGACTAGGAGATGAGCGGATGAAAAAAATAATAAAAAAATGGATTAGTATATTAATGACGGTTGCTATGATAGCTGGAATGTGTGCTATTCAACCTCAAAATGTTAAGGCTGATGTAGGAAGTGCAAAATTATATGAAAAATATGTTCTGACTACTACAGCAGAAGATTTGTTTGGAGTTTTTACATTTACTGCTCCATATGATGAAAGCTATACTTTTACCTGTAGTGATTTGGGAGGGAATAGTTTCTATGATACGGTTGCATTTTTATTTGATAATAGTGTGGATATTGATGAACTTATAGTCGAAGCAGAGGAAAAGGTTGAAAGCGCAGGAAATATACATGAGTTGATAGTTGAGGATGTTTATCCGTATATAGCTAGTGGAGATGATGAAAATGGATCGTATCCTCAAATAACAGTCGAGTTAAAAAAGGATGAAACATATTCTTTGCTTGTTTGTGGATTTGATCCTAAGAAATACGGAAAAACAGAGGTTGTTGTTAGCCTTACACATGGGGAACCGGTAATAAAAAACCGAACAATAGAGTCTTGTGAAGAAGGTGGTTACACAGGTGACATGTATTGTGGTTTGGAAGAGTGTGGTAAATTGCTTGAAGTTGGTGAAACAATAGAAGGTCATTCGCCGGAGCGTGAGATTTCCAATGACGTAGAGGCTACTTGTTACACAAATGGATATACAGGTGATATTGAGTGTACTGTCTGCGGAATTTTTGAAGAAGGAACAACTACAGCAAAAACAGAACATAACTATGTAAATAATATATGTGAATTTTGCGGTAATATACAAAATGCCCGGTTTGACAAGAAATATACACTGGAAACAACAGAGGAAATACCATATAAGGTAGTAGGTTTTACAGCGCCGTATAGTGCGCCTATAGAGATTTGTTGTAATTATGTAGAAACCGGTGATAATTGGGATGGATATGGATATCTTTTTAGTGAAGGCACAGATGTTGATAGCAAAATAGCTTATGCTATAGAAAATATAAAAAATGGAAATACAGATAGTGAATATATTCAATTATATGACGAGCTTGTTTTCAGTGAATTTAATGACGGTGTATTGCTGATTAACTATCTGGTAGAAGAAGGAAGGCAATATTATTTTGTAATGGGCGGTTGCAGTGCTGAAGATTTTGGAAAATTTGAGGTAACGATTGCATGTGCACATGAGCGAACAGAAGTAATAAATAAAACTTTGTCAGATTGTACTATAGGTGGATATACAGGTGATTTGTATTGTAAAGATTGTGATAGCATACTGTCAGAAGGACAGCAGATAAAAGCAGAAGAACATATTCCGGAGGAAGAGCTTTCAGGAGTATGTGCTACAAATTGCTATAGCAAGGGATATACAGGTAATGTGATTTGCAGCGTATGTTCTACGGTAATTACAAAAGGAAGTTTCGTTGAGAAAAAATCACACGAATATGAAAATAATATATGTAAACATTGTGGCAGAGTTCAGAATACTAATATAGGTGATGAATATACCTTAACTGTTACAAAAGATATGCCATATCAGGTGGTGGAGTTTACTGCACCGGCTACAGGAAAAGTTCAGTTTTATTGTGATTATATATATGAATATAATGAAGAAGATTATGATAAGTGGGACGGATATGGATATCTGTTTGGTGAAGAAATAGATATTGATGAAAAAATAGCAGTTGCTATTTCTGGGTTGAATAAGACAAATGAAGATGAGGTTAATTATAGATTAGATGGATATTTATCATATTCAGATGATTCTAATGGTAATTTGCCGGTAATTGAGAAAAAGCTGGAAAAGGACAAAAAGTACTATTTTGTTTTATGTGGCTACTCTCGAAATGAGTATGGTTCATGTATATTAAGTATTAATTGTTTGCATGATGACACAGAGGTGAGAAATAAAACGCTTGCTACTTGTGAAGAAGGCGGATATTCAGGAGATGTATATTGTAAACTTTGTAAAGAATTTGTTGCTGCAGGTAAAGATATTCCTGCGGGAAGTGAGCATTCCTACGAAAGTGAGTATTTTGATGCGGTCTGCAATGCTTATGCAAAGTCGGTCTATACCTGTGTATACTGTGACCATAGCTATTCAAAAGTGTATGAGGAGGAAGGTTATGGTGGACATTCTTATATAGTAACAGGTTATGTTAAACCTACATGTACAAAAGATGGTCAGACAGGTACATCGGCTTGTAAATACTGTGAGCAGGTAGAATATGAAAATGAGGTTATTGATGCTTTTCATAATCAAACCAATGAGGGCGGATATAATCCAAATTATATTTATGGATATCACATGGTAGAAGAAAGTTGTATGGTTGATGGATATACCGGTGATGTTAAATGTTCAGTTTGTGATGAGATTATTGAAAAAGGTTTAAATATTAGTGCCCTGGGACACGAATTTGAAGGTGATTATTGTAAATCATGTGGTGTTAAAAATAATCTTTTGTCTATAAGTGAAGATGGATATTATGAGATTGCTTCTGTAGATGACCTTGTATTGTTTTTAACAAATGCTCATAGAAGTATCAAAGGAAAACTTATTAAAGACATTACGGTACCGGATAATTATACAAATGATGATATTTATGATTGCAGTGCGGAACATTCTGTTTTGGATGGCAACGGACATACAATCAGTAATTGGAACCTGAATAATAGATATTACATATTTGAAAGGGTTTATGATAGTTCAGTTATTAAGAACTTAACTGTTCAAGTATCAGCAGAGTTTGAAAGTGAATATGACTTTGGTGTTATCGCGAAATATGCATATGATTCAAGATTTGAAAATATTACCATTAATGGAAGTATAACTAATAATAGTGAAGGGGATTATCAGGGTGGTATAACAGGCTATGCGAATGATTGTGAATTGTCTGACTGCATAAACAATGCAGATATTACAATTGAAGGTGATCATGTTGGCGGTATAGTTGGTTGCGGATATTATCTAAGCATTTCTAATTGTATGAATAATGGCGATATTTATTCAGATGGTGATGAAGTTGCCGGAATCATAGGAGAAACATATAATGTGAAGATTACTGACTGCAAAAATACAGGAAAGATTACTACAGAAGATGAACAGGCAGGCGGTATAGCAGGAGATGTTAATGACTCAATTATTAAAAACTGCATTAACGATGGAGACGTGCAATATGTGGGTACATCTGATTCAAAAGAAGAGCTTGGTGGTATAGCAGGCGGAGTTTATTATTCTATAGAAATTATTAATTGTGTAAACAATGGTAATATAGGTGGAACACATGAAAATCTCGAACGTGTAGGTGGTATAGTAGGTTGGATCTCTGCTTATGGTAGTGTTACAGGTTGTATAAATAACGGAAATGTAAATGCTCCGGGTAGCAGAGCAGGTGGAATTGCAGGTGCTTCTGAAGGTGATTATAGCTATGATGAGGCAAATAATGAAACGCTTAATGATGTAATAAAAATTATTAATTGTGTGAATAACGGAAAGGTAAATGCATTTGAATGTGCAGGAGGCATCGTAGGTAATAGTTATTATACAGAAGTTATTAATTGCATTAATAACGGAAAAGTCACAGGTGATTACTATATTGCAGGGATAATAGGAAAAGCAAGTAATACAACTTTAGATAGGGCGTTTAACAGCGGAATAATAAACGATGGTAACGGCGAGGGATTAGTAAATTGTGATAAAGAGGTAACTATTACAAATTCCGAAGCGGCACATACGCACAATTATGCGAAAGAAACTGTTATTAAGCCGGCGACGACTGCCGAAGAGGGCGTGTGTGAGATAACATGTGAATGTGGCGATAAAATAACAAAGGCAATACCAAAACTTACAGATGCAGGAATAGGTAATAATAATCAACCTACAATAGATAATGAACAAGATAAAACGGGAACATCTACAGTAGTGAAAAAGCCTGCAAAGATTAAGATTACATTTAAGAAAAATGTTAAGGCTAAAAAAATTAGCCTTAAATGGAAGAAAGTAAAAGGTGTTAAGGGATATCAGATCAGATATTCTAAAAACGCAAAGTTTAAGAATGCGAAGATTATAACTACAAAGAATAACAAAACGAAGTATACAATTAAGAAACTTCAGAAGAAAACATATTATATTCAGGTACGTGCATATAAAGTTGTTAATAACAAGAGATATGTGGGTAAGTGGAGTGATAAGAAAGTAGTAAATGTTATAAAATAGTTAAAAGTAAAGTGTTTCTATAAGAAGACCGGCACCAATCCAAAAGGAAATGGTGCCGGTCTCATTTTACCCAACTTTCGAAAGTATATAAAATTTCAAGTTTTCGAAATATCTTGCATAATGGTAGGCAATGCCGTATACTATATGTAGAGAAATGAGTGGAGGTAATTATCATGGAAGTAAGAGAATTGCGTTTACAAACAGGATTAAGCCAGAGTAAATTTGCCAAAATGTTTGATGTTCCGGTTTCTACTTTGAAAGATTGGGAACAGGAAAGAAGAAACCCTCCGACATACGTTATAAATATGATGAGAACTATTTTACAATATAAGGGGATGCTTATCAGCCAAAGTTATGTGGAAGCATGTGATGCGAGAAGAAAGAGTGTGGAAAATGCTATGGCTATTATGTTAAGTGCTACCAATGGTCCAGATGAATTATTTATGGAGGTTTTGGACTCCTATATCTTTGGCAAAATAACATTGGAAGAATTGGAAACTAGAATTGACAGATTTGAATATTTGGGAGCGTAGTGTATGAGTGGAGGAAGGGATTGTTACCCTAAAAGTGATGTTCTTGTCAATAAATACAATATTTGCGATAAGGAGCTTTTGGAGAAATTTGAAATACAGAAAGTGTTTGCGAAACTGTTAGGTCTAGATGTGAAACCTGAAAGAATTGCATACACTTATGATGTGGAACATTTGACAAACATTCATAAGTATTTATTTGGGGATATTTATGAATGGGCAGGAACATTTCGAAAAGAAAATTTGTACAAGAGTGAACGTGTTTTGTCAGGTGGTTCTGCGGAATATGCGGATTATAACGAGATTAAACAATGCTTGGAGAAATTGCTGCAAGAGTATGCAAATATTGATTGGATGAAGGTTTCTGAAAAGGGAAATGTGGTTTCTGATTTTCTGTTATCATTATGGAGTATTCATCCTTTCAGAGAGGGAAATACCAGAACTTGTATTACATTTATATGGCATTATCTAAAGGGAAAAGGTGTAGATTTCCAAGTTGCATTGCTTAGGAATAATCCAATGTATGTGAGAGACTCGCTTGTTATGGCAAATTATGATCAGAAAGAATACCTTAAAAAGATTATTTCCGATGCATTACAGGGAAAAGTTCAGGAGTTAGAGTATTTCATGAGTGAAAAGCAGTCAGGGGAGCAATACAAAATTGCAAAAGCGGATTATGAAGCGTTCAGAGAAAGGTATTCGATAAAGAAGGAATGAGGAATAAAGATTACATGATATTCTTTACATGACTGGTAAGGTGATATATATAGTGAATACAAAAGAAAGGATGAGAGAAAATGACTAAGGGTGTGATTTATATATTGGAAAATCCGTCGTTTCCGGATTACGTAAAAATTGGATATGCTGATAATATACAACACAGATTACAGCAATTAAATAATAGTGAATGTACACCATTTGCTTTTCGTGTGTATGCAACATACGAAGTGGAATCACGTTTATCTGATTTGAAAATTCATTCTATTATAGATAAATTGAATCCAAATCTTCGTTCCATAGATAATTTTAATGGTAAAAAGAGAGTGCGAGAGTTTTATGCAATGCCAGCAGAGGATGCATATTCTATTCTTGAAGCAATTGCAGAAATTCATAATTACACAGATAGACTAAAGAAATGGGAGCTTAGTCAGGAAGAAATAAAAGCAGAGAAAATTGCTGAGGAAGTTAATCTTGAAAAACAAGCAAGAAGTGCTAATTTTTTATTTACTGATTTTGGGATTCCTGCAGGTGCTGTTTTAGAGTACATAGATGATCCTAATATTACTTGTACGGTTGTAGATGAACGAAGGATAGAATATAAGGGAGAAACCATGTATATAACTCCGTTTGCTAAATTGATTAGTGGTAAGGATTATATTACAAAAGGACCTAAATATCTTGTGGAACATTTTATGTATAATGGGAGGTTATTAAAAAAATACGAAGGATAGTATGAAGTAACGGTTGATTGAATTATATTACGATACTGTGGTTACTTCATAGGTACTGTCTAAATAATTTTGGTTGTAATAAATAGAGTGTTCGTGTTCAGACAGTTGTCAGAATATAAACAAATAACTAAAAGTAATTAAATAATTCACATAAAATTAATTTGATAAATATCCAATAAATAACATTTTGTAGTTATGGAAATCGTTGCTAATTGAAAGGTTTTATGATAGTATAAAAAAAATATTTGATGTTTCTTTGTACATTAGAAAGAATGCATAATTTGCAGCCTTCTTTAATGTTAAAGAAATAAGAACAAGAACTTCAAAACAAAAAGATAGCTTGTATCTAACGTATTAAAAGGATGTAGTATATTAAAGTAAAAGGCTGATAGCCTTGAAAATAGGAGGTTTAAGGATAATGGAACAGTACAAGAAAGAGTTTATAGAATTTATGGTTGACTGCCAGGTCTTAAGATTTGGAGATTTTATTACAAAAAGTGGCAGAAAGACACCATTTTTTATCAATACAGGGTTTTACAGAACAGGAGAGCAGCTCAGAAAGTTAGGAACTTATTATGCAACTGCAATAAAAGAGAATTTCGGACTTGATTTTGATATTTTATTCGGACCGGCATATAAGGGAATTCCGCTTAGTGTTGCAACCTCTATGGCCATAAGTGAACTATATGATGTGAATGTCGGATACTGTTCTAACAGAAAAGAAGAAAAGGATCACGGCGATGCAGGAATTCTTCTTGGAAGTCCGCTTTCAGAAGACAGCCGTGTGCTTATGATAGAAGATGTTACAACATCAGGAAAGTCAATCCGTGAGACAATGCCAATCCTTAAAGGTCTTGGAGTTAAAGATGTAGCAGGTCTTGTTGTTTCCGTTAACCGTATGGAAAAAGGAACAGGAGAGCTTGGTGCGCTTGAAGAGATTGGTAATGAATACGGCATTAAGACAACTGCTATTGTTACTATGGAAGAAGTTATAGAACATCTTTATAACAAGCCATATAAAGGAAAAATTATTATAGACGACACAATAAAAGCACTTATTGACGAATATTATGAGAAATACGGCATTTAAAAACGGAGGTGGCGCATATGGAGGAAAAAACATATAAACTTATGAGTTCTTCAGGAATCTTGTGTCTTGTTATGGGAATCCTGATATGCATTATCGGTATAGGAGCCGGTGTTGCCATGATAGTTAATGGCGGAAGACTTCTTAAAGGGAAAAATGATATCTTATTTTAATGAAAATAGATGCGGTTTTTATGTAGGGAAGCAGATTATTCCGACATGAAAACCGCTATTTTTCTGCAAAATTTTCTTTACACACAATGTGCAATATATTATAATCACAATACATCTATTTATTTATCTATATTTTCTTACAGATCAATTGAAATTCAGAGGTTCCTTTTTTTATCCAATTTTACACATATTACAGATAAAGGAGAGGGATTTATTTGAAAATCGCATTTTGGAGTAATGTAAGGGGGCAGTGTGGAACGACATTGCATCTTACAAGTATAGCTATTGTTCAGGCATTATATGATAAAAAACGTGTTGTGATGCTTGAGAATCATGATCACCTAATGAATATTGAGAGTTGTCTGGCGAGAAAGGAAAATCCAGATACAGTTAAGGAAAATATTTATGGATACAGCTCGTATGGACTTGAGAATCTGATGCAGAATATTGGGAAAGTAAGTAAAGAGAAAGAAGCATCGCTAATAAGAAGATGTTCGCAGACTTATGTTCATGACAGATTATATTATTTGCCGCACAGTTATCTTAAGAACAGGGATGTGCTGGATTACCACCTTGAGAACAAGCTTACAGATTTGCTTAATAAACTTGAACAGTATTTTGATGCAGTATACATAGATACATTTGCCGCGGAAAGTTCATCTACGGAGAGTATATTAAAAAATACAGATGTTGTGGTAGTTAATCTTAATCAGAACAGAGATGTTCTTTCGCACTTTTTTAGAAATTTTTCTTCACTTCGTAACAGGTCAATTTTTCTTCTTGGGAATTATTATCCATGTAGGCAGAATAGCATATATGAAATAAGAAGAAGGTACCAGATTCCCGAAGATAGGTTATACGCGATACCATTCTGTATGGAAGCCGCTGAGGCTGAGTCAGAAGGGTGTCTGGCAAACTTTATCGGTAGGAATCTAATGGAACCTTCCGTTAGTAATCGTGAATTTATATATTCAATTTATAACGCATATCAGGGAATAATGTCTTATTCTTCATCTACATCGTCTGAAAAGCGTGGTTTTAATTTGATGTGAATTTTATCAATACTTCTTCCGTCAACTTCAAGGACAGTGTAGTATGCATAGTTATCCTCGGTGACTTCACCGCCTGTAGGGAAATCAGAGAGAAGGTTAATGACATGACCGCCGATGGAATCATATTCCTCAGCTTCTATGGATATGTCGAGTTCATCATTAATATCATCAATATTGGTAGTTCCGATAACGACATATTCATCATCAGATGTTTTAATTATGGAATCTTCTTCGCCCATATCGTACTCATCACGAATCTCGCCAACAATTTCTTCAAGAAGATCTTCGAGGGTAACTATACCTGCAAATCCGCCATATTCATCAAGGACAATAGCAAGAGCGATATAGTCTCTTCGCATGTCCACAAAAAGTTCAGATGTCTTGCGGTATTCGTAGGTTATATATGGTTCGCGGATAAGATCCATAATATTAAATGTTTCAGGAGTGCCGTGGAAGAAAAATACATCTTTAAGGTTTATTGTTCCGACTATGTTATCAACACGTTCGGAATATACAGGCATTCTTGAAAACTTGTGCTTGCTAAATGCAAGGATAAGCTCTTCATAACTAAGGGAAGAGGATGCAAGTTCAACGTCCATTCTTGGAATCATAACATCTTTAACAAGTGAATCACCAAATTCAACGATGTTGGTAATCATCTCGTGTTCCTCAGTTTCTATTACACCTTCCTCGTGACTGACATCGAATATGGTCATAAGTTCATCTTCAGTCATCTGTGCAGGACGGGTTGCAAGATCAATCTTAAACGGTTTTAATATAATACGCGCAATTGCATTAATAATGAATGCAACAGGAGTTAATAACTGTGTTATAAAGTAAATAATATTACCATATAACAAAGAAAGCTTTTCAGCATTAACCGTAGCCAGTGATTTTGGAGTTATTTCACCAAAAATGAGTACAAGAATAGTTATAATTCCTGTAGCTATTCCGGCAGCAAGACTAGAGTTTGCGTCCATTCCAAACTTTTCTGAGCATATTCTGTAAGCAAATGATGTAGATATCGAGGAAGCTGACAGATTAACAATATTGTTACATATAAGAATGGCGGAAAGCATCTTAGTAGGGTCTTCAATAAGACGGCTTACTGTACGGGCTTTCTTATTGCCTTCGTCACACAGACTTCTTATCTTCATACGACTTACCGTTGTAAGGGCAGTTTCTGCAGAAGAAAAGAATGCAGATAAAAATAAAAGTATAATTAAAATAATAGTCGTCCAGACGTCACCAGAATCCAATTCATCATCTCCATAAAATAATAATAGATTTATAATAGCAACATTTTACAGTAGTAAATATATGGTGTCAAGTAAAAAAACAGGCCTATGAAAGCGCCTGTCTTTTACGAGCCATCTCGTCACTGTCGAGATATTCATCATAAGTAGTTATCTTATCTATAAGACCATTTGGTGTAATTTCAATAATTCGGTTTGCAATGGTCTGAATAAACTGATGATCTTGTGAAGTGAAAAGAACAACTCCAGGGAATTTTATAAGACCATTGTTGAGCGCTGTGATACTTTCCATGTCAAGGTGATTTGTAGGTTCGTCCATAATAAGTATGTTAGAGCCTAACATCATCATTTTTGAAAGCATAACACGGACTCTTTCCCCTCCGGAAAGTACGTTTACTTTTTTGATACCGTCATCACCGGCAAATAACATTCTTCCTAAAAATCCACGTACATAAGTAGCATCCTTTTCAGGGGAGAATGGCATGAGCCAGTCAACGATTGTTTCTTCTCTTGTAAAATATTCGGTATTGTCTTTCGGGAAATATGAATGGGAGGTTGTAACACCCCATTTGTATGAGCCTTCATCAGGTTCCATTTCTCCGGAGAGTATTTTAAATAATGTTGTAATAGCAAGTGTCTGATTACCTACAAAAGCAATCTTATCATCATGACCACATGTAAATGACACATCATTTAATACCTTAACGCCATCAATAGTTTTAGAAAGGTTAGTTACGGTAAGAACCTCATTACCGATTTCTCTGTTAGGTTTAAAATCTATATAAGGATACTTTCTGCTTGATGGTTTTATTGTATCAAGCTCAATTTTTTCAAGAGCACGTTTTCTTGAAGTAGCCTGTTTTGATTTGGAAGCATTTGCAGAGAAACGCTGAATAAATTCCTGCAACTCTTTAATTTTCTCTTCCTTTTTCTTGTTTGCTTCACGCATCTGCTTTATCATAAGCTGACTTGATTCATACCAGAAATCGTAATTGCCGGCATATAACTCAATCTTTGCATAATCAATATCGGCTGTATGTGTACATACTTTATTAAGAAAGTATCTGTCATGAGATACAACGATAACAGTATTATCAAAGTTAATTAAAAACTCCTCAAGCCATCTTATGGCATCAAGGTCAAGGTGGTTGGTAGGCTCATCCAGAAGAAGTATATCAGGATTTCCAAAGAGTGCCTGAGCAAGAAGAACTTTAACCTTTTCAGGACCTTCAAGTTCGCTCATATATTTGTAGTGATAATCAGTATCTATTCCAAGTCCGTTAAGAAGAGTAGCAGCATCAGATTCTGCTTCCCATCCGTCCATACCTGCAAATTCGGCCTCAAGCTCACTTGCTCTTATTCCGTCTTCATCAGTGAAGTCTTCTTTTGCATAAATGGCTTCTTTTTCTTTCATAATTTCATACAGACGGGCATTACCCATAATAACTGTATCAAGTACAGGATATTCGTCATATTTGAAATGGTCCTGCTCGAGGACTGAAAGTCTCTCGCCCGGTGTTATAATAATCTCGCCTTTGCTAGGTTCGAGTTCTCCTGAAAGAATTTTGAGAAATGTGGATTTTCCTGCACCATTGGCACCAATAAGACCATAGCAGTTTCCCTCAGTAAACTTTATATTGACATCTTCAAAAAGGGCCTTTTTTCCAAATCGTAATGTAACGTTACTTGCCTGAATCATAATACTGACCTTCCTTTATTTCTTCTATATATTTGCACATACAAAGACTATTTTACTAAAATAAGAAAAAAAAGCAACTCTTTTTATTGTATAAATATAGAAAAAAATGTATACTTATATTAAAGTTTATATAAACTACAACTCGAAGAGAGGATAATTATATATGACTATTAATAAGAATAATATTGTTATAGAAAAAGGAAATGTGTTCCCGCTTGGCATATCCACATGTGACTGCGGGGTTTTATTTTCTTATGCCTGTGATGAGGATAAGAGTTGTAAGCTACATTTGATCAATATCCGTAACGAGCAGAGTATAGTTATAGATTTGGGTGAAGAGTATCGTACAGGAAATGTAAGAAGCTGTGTGATTTCTTCGGGTGATGCAAAACATGATATAAAAACTGTTTTGCAAAATGATTACGGCTATGTGTATGAAGTTGACGGAAAGTTTTTGTGTGATCCTTATGCGGCAAAGATATACGGAAGAGAAAAATACGGCAGTGTATCGGACAAGCCATGTGCAGGTTTTTATTTTGATGATTACGACTGGGAAGATGACAAATCGCCGGATATAAAATATGAAGATATGATATTGTATCGTATGCATGTCCGTGGCTTTACAATGGATACATCTTCAGGCGTTAAAAATCGCGGAACCTATGAAGGGATAACAGAAAAAGCAGATTATCTTAAAGAACTTGGGGTAAATGCGGTTCTTCTTATGCCTGCATATGATTATAACGAGATAATGAAAATAAATGATGCATATGGGATACCCGCATATGCAAAAGAAACTGCAGAAGATGATTTTTGTAAGCTTAATTACTGGGGATATACCGATGATGCGGCGTATTTTGCACCTAAAGCTTCATTTTCTGCCAATCCGCACGACTGTAATACATCTTTTAAGAACATGATAAAGAAGCTTCACCAAAACGGAATAGAAGTGATTATGGATATTCATTTCGGGATGGATACAGATTGTTATCTGATGATTGATTGTCTCAGGTCCTGGGCTTATGAGTATCATGTTGACGGATTTAAAATAAATAACAATGCATTTCCGGAAGCATTGGTAAAACGTGACCGTGTACTGGAGAATAAGAAGTTTATTACGTCATACTGGGACAGAAACGGCTATTTCACTGTAGGAAAATTTGCTGATTATAATGATGGAAGTATGATTAATATAAGAAAGTTTATTTTATCTTATGAGAATCAGGTATCGGAGTATGCAGAACGATTTGTTTCTGACTCAAATAAGGTTGCGGATATAAGATATATATCAGACATGAACACATTTACACTTATGGACATGGTGTCTTATGATAAGAAACATAATGAGGCTAACGGTGAGAATAATCAGGATGGTACGGATTACAACTACAGCAGCGGATATGGTTGTGAGGGTCCGACACGTAAGAAGAAGATAAATGAAGAAAGAATGTGTCAGATGAAAAATGCAGTTACACTTCTTTTTATGTCTTACGGGACTCCGATGCTTCTTTCGGGAGATGAGTTTGGTAATTCTTCAGGAGGCAATAATAATGCATATTGTCAGGACAACAAAACATCGTATGTTGATTGGAAAGCGTATGATAAGAACACAGAGCTTTTTGACTATATAAAGGAGCTTATTGCAATAAGAAAATATTCATTTTCTCATGACAGCGAAATATCATTTCACGGTGTTCTTCCGTGGAAAGCAGATTATTCTCCATACAGCAAAAGTCTGGGAGTACTTCTTTCAAAGAAAGGTGTTTATATTGCAATAAACATGGACACTGAGGATAAAGTGTTTGCACTTCCGTCAGCAGAGAGTAAAAATAAATGGAAGGAAAGACTTTGTACACGAGGAAATCCGGAAGTTAAGTGTGAAAACGGATTGTACAGTTGTTCCGTACCAAAAAAATCTATCGTAATTTTTGTTAGCACTCGCAACTAGCGAGTGCTAAATTTTTCTTGACAATGCAGATTAATAGAGTTAACATATCTTTTAACAATAAAAAATATGTTTGGAGTGATATATATGACAGAACAAAGAGGTAACCTTTCAATTGATTCGGAAAATATTTTTCCTATTATAAAAAAATGGCTTTATTCTGACCATGATATATTTGTCAGAGAGCTTATTTCCAATGGTTGTGATGCGGTAACTAAGCTTAAAAAGCTTGATGTCATAGGTGAAACAGAACTTCCGGAGGGTTATAAAGCTAAGATAACAGTAACCATCAGTCCTGAAGACAGAACAATAGAATTTGCTGATAACGGTATAGGTATGACTGAGGACGAGGTAAAAGAATACATTAACCAGATAGCATTTTCAGGTGCGGCAGATTTTATTGAGAAATATAAGGATAAGGCCGGAGATGAACAGATAATAGGTCATTTTGGCCTTGGTTTTTATTCTGCATTCATGGTTGCAGACAGAGTTACCATTGATACTTTATCTTATGCAGATGGTGCAAAAGCAGTATATTGGGAGTCAGACGGCGGCATGGAGTATTCCATGAAGGATGGTGAGCGTACCGAGTTTGGTACAACTATTACATTATATCTTAATGAAGATACGGCAGAGTTTTCTAATGAATACCGTGTTCGTGAGATAATAGAGAAATATTGCTCATTTATGCCGGTTGAGATATATCTTGAGAAAAAGTATGAAGAAAAGAAGGATATTGACAAAGGTGCTGATGAAGATGACAAGGCAAATGAGCCACAATCTTTAAGTGATACAACTCCGCTTTGGACTAAACATCCTAATGATGTTACAGAGGAAGAATATAAGGAATTTTATCGCAAGGTATTCAGAGATTATAAGGAGCCTTTGTTCTGGATTCATCTTAATATGGATTATCCGTTCAACCTCAAAGGAATATTATATTTTCCTAAGGTTAATACAGAATATGATAATCTTGAAGGTGTAATTAAGCTTTATAACAATCAGGTTTTTATTGCCGATAACATCAAGGAAGTTATTCCGGAGTTTTTAATGCTTCTTAAGGGTGTTATTGACTGTCCGGATCTTCCGCTTAATGTATCAAGAAGCGCACTGCAGAATGACGGTTTTGTTAAGAAAATATCAGATTATATAACCAAGAAGGTTGCTGATAAACTTTCCGGCATGTATAAAGTTGATAAAGAAAATTATGAGAAGTTCTGGGATGATATAAGTCCATTTGTCAAATACGGATGTCTTAAGGACGATAAGTTCCGTGAGAAGATTAAGGATTATGTAATCTTTAAAAATCTTAAAGATGAATATGTTACACTTCCTGAGTATATTCAGAATGTATATCCTGATGATGAGACAGCAGAGGTTGTAGAAGATGCCGATGTAAGTGATAGTATTTCGGAAGAGTCGGAAAAGCCTAAGAAAAATGTATATTATGTTACAGACATGGTACTCCAGAGCCAGTATATCAACATGTTTAAGGAACAGGGACTGGATGCGCTTGTTCTTACTCATAGTATTGATCAGCCGTTTATTCAGCAGCTTGAAATGAACGGAGATGATATTGCATTCCTTAGAATAGATGCAGGTGTAAATGATGAGTTTACCGAGAAGACAGAAGGCGAAGAATGGGATAAGCTTACTTCTGAACTTACGGAAATATTTAAGAAAGCACTTGATAATGATAAGCTTTCTGTAGAAGTAAAGAAGCTTAAGAATGAAAATGTTGCATCTATGATTACCTTGTCAGAGGAAACAAGAAGAATGCAGGATATGATGAAAATGTATGCTATGGGCGGTATGGCAGGCCTTGATGATTTAGGAGGCGGAGAGACGCTCGTGCTTAATGCTAACAACAATCTTGTAAAATATATCCTTGATAATGGCGAAGGTGATAAGACAGATATGTTCTGCAAGCAGCTTTATGACCTTGCCATGTTAAGTCATAAGCCACTTGCACCTGCTGCAATGACAGAATTTGTTGCAAGAAGTAATGAGATAATGATGTTGCTTGCAAAATAGTATATGATGTTATGAGTTAGGTTAACTGTGGAAGAGCCAAAAAGTTAAGTAAACCGACATATATGCCATAAGCAAACTGATACTGGTCATATGTGAGTTTGATTGAATCCTCGTAGTTAGATATATATGCAAGCTCAACAAGAACTGCCGGCATATTGGTATATCTGAGAACGTATAGAGACGGACGTGCAAAGACACCATTGTTCTTTGTACCGGTCCGTCTTACTATTTCATTGACAATTGATTCGCCAAGATAAAAAGACGGACTATAAGCAGAATATGCATAAGCTTCTGTGCCATTTGCCTCCGGATTTACACTGGCATTACAATGTATACTTATAAAATAATCGGCAGGCCAACTGTTTGCTTCGAGTACACGTTGTCTGAGGCTGGATGAATTGTTGTATCCGACATCGTCTGTTATGGAATACCTTGACACTCTTGCATCAAATCTGTAATCTGCACTCAATATGTCAGAAAGATAAGCCCCTACCATGTAAGTAATATCCTGTTCAAATAATCCGTTTCCCTCGGCACCTGCATTTACTGTTGGGCCGTGACCCTGATCAACAAATATTTTTATCGCCACTTGTTGCTCCATATGATTTTTGTTATAATATATGCGAATTTATATAAAATGCTACAACGGAGAGATGATTGATATGATAGGTATTTTTCTTGTTATGATAGGTTTGTTTATAAGTACGGTAGATATTCCTATTATGATGATTGCAGATTACCCGGTATACAATATTGTATATAAAGATGACGGAATGGGAGAGGTTATTCAGGAGTATGTTGCCCGTAATATGCTTGGAGATGGTATAACTCTTGATGTTTTGCCTGATGTTCTTGGATATTTATTCATTTTAGTTGGTATAAGTATGCTTATTAGATATAATCTACAATTTTTAAGGTTATATATTCCGATTTTAGCAACAGGAGCTTTGTCAGTGTTTGTTAAACTTACACCATTTTATTATGAAGAAAAGTCGCTTATAGTGACGGCACTGTCCATATCATTTATACAGCTTGTGATTGAGATAATAATGGAAAGAAGACTGGTATATACCATAGCGGATTCGACAAGTGATCTTCCTAATGAAAGAGATACGGTCCTCATGAAGTTCGGATGGATTGGTTCGGCGATTTGTAGGGTGTTTATATATTTTATAGTTCTTGTCGGACTTGCTGATTGGATTGTTATTATATATACGATTGCGCAGATTGGATTTATGATATTTTGTCTTGACAGAATGTTCAGATGCAGGCACTACCTGCATCTGAAATAATGGTTTATATGTGTTTGATTTTAAGATAAATGGTTGATGGCATCATCTGCCGCAGCCTTAACCTCAGCCATGGCATCATAATAACGTGGCAGAAGTTCTTCAATACCTGAAATGTCATTAGCTTTTCCCATTTGCTCAAGCTTAAATGAGAAAGCGGCAAAATCATTTGCAGACACCATTGCGGCAACGCCTTTCAGACCATGGACTTCAACAACGAATGTGTCTATATCATTAGGGAATGTTTCTTTTATTACAGGAAGTCTGTCTGTAATTGTGTTGCTAAAATTGCGCAGTGTTTTTATATATAGTGGCAAGATGCCTATTCTTTCCATGCCTTCAGATACGTTAATGTGTTCATTGACGTATTCTTTTTTTTGTGTTTTTGAAGCTGAACTATAAGATGTATCTGCATCGTCAGAATAAGTCTTGTGATATTCTACAGCTTGTTTGCTTTGGTCAGGTTTAAGCCATTTAACAAGAAGATTATGCAGTGAGCGAAGTTCAAGAGGCTTTGGAAGAAAATCTTGAAAACCGAGCTCAAGAAACATTTTTTTTGCACCCTGGCCGGCATTTGCGGTAAGAGCGACAATAGGAATATCATCTGTGTAATCTAGCTTTAAATGTCTTATGGCATTAAGTGTCATTTCGCCATCCATAATCGGCATCATATGATCCATAAAAATAAGGTCATATCGGTTAGTCTTTACAAGGTCTACAGCTTCGCGTCCTGATGTTGCATAATCAATTTTCATTTCATATGGTTGCATAATTCCTTGTGCAACCTGAATATTCATTTGATGGTCATCTACAATAAGTATATGCTTATCAGGCATAGTATGTATAAGGAACGACTGATGTGTGGCGTTCGTGTTAGTTGTAATCATATTGTTAAGATATGAATTAATCTGTATTGCAAACAGAGGAATTGATATTGTGTTTCCGTCATATGCATGTTCGCTTGTACGATGAATTATGGTAATAAGTTGCGTATCAGTATCAGCAAGTTCATCAGAAAGCATACGGATAGTTTTACTGTCTGCAAGAATATAATCATATTTATGATCTGAAATTTTTTGGCTGAACTCGTAATTATCCGAAACAATTGTGTAATTTACCGGTATGTTTTCAAGACAACCTGTAAAAAAGTCAGTTAATGCCGGAGATTTTTCAAGAATGAGTATGTTTTTATATTGCTCGGCTGAATCAGGTTCATATGCAGGTATAAGAGGATCATTTTTTGCTATTCTCTGTGCAATAGTTATGGTAAACTCAGAACCTTCACCGTAAACGGAGGATACTTCAATGCTTCCGTGCATCATTTCGGCAAATTGTTTTGCAATAGCCATACCCAGACCTGTACCTTCCACGCGCTTGTTTCTTATTGAATCAAAACGTGTGAAATTATCAAAAAGATGATCAAGGTTATCTTTCGTCATACCTATACCGGTATCCGCAACCTTTACGACAAGATTAATATCTGCATTATCAATAAATATACAGTCAACTGTAACAGTTATTACGCCCTTTTCGGTGTATTTTACTGCATTTGTAATTATATTGTTTAACAGCTGTCGTACACGAAGCATATCGCCTATCATACGTCTTGGTACATATGGGGCAATATTTACAACAAATTCAACAGGTTTATTTCCAAGCCTTACTGCAGCAACTGTAGAAAGATCATAAATAACAGATTCAAAATCATATTCTTCATCCACAAATTCAAATTTTCCGGCTTCTATTTTTGTGACATCTAAAATGTCGTTAATCATTGCAAGCAGGTTATTAGCCGCTTCTGAAATGTACGATACCTCCTTAAGCTGAGCGTTTTTAAGTTCAGATTTAGAAAGACCGCTGCTTACACCTATAATAGTATTAAGAGGGGTTTTAAGTTCATGACTCAGATTTGCAAGCATCATAGAACGGCTTTCTGCAATTCGTTGTGTTCCTATATCATGCACAAGCGGTGCAATATAGAACAGGAGTATTATAATAAGTAAAATGGCATAGGTTATATTTACAAAGATAATACTTTGCTTATAATCGTAAGGTTCAGTATACTCCGGATCGAATAATATGGAAGTGTATAATGCCCAGTCAGAGAACACCCTTGGCGTGTGGTAAATATACTGAGTCATATTTTTGTCATTAAGTATGTATACGGAATCAGATGTGTTTTCTGAAATCGGTTTGAAATTTTCAATGAATCCCGGAGTTGATACAAGTCTGTATAATGGTGTCGCAGAATCATTTGTGTCGTAACCGTAATTGGAATATGAAATAATACCATTATTGACATTGGTTAAAAGAACCTGTATGTTATTTGCTTCAAACTGAAATGAACTTATGACAATGCTCGGATTAATAAAACCGCATATTACATTAGATATGCTGTCATTTCCCGGTTTTGACACAGGTTTTGCAATTACGATATTGGTGGCAGAACCTGCACCAATATATGAAAGGTTAGTTGTAGTGATAGTGGTTTCACCGGTCATTGTATCTATAAAAAAAGTTTCGTCACTTACATCATGTTGTTCGTCACTGCCAGGAAGTGTCATATATCCTGAGCTGTCGATGAAACCATATAAAATATCACTTGTAGTAAGAGACAGATTATTAATATAATCTGAACGTTCATTATTATCGCTCATGTGATTTAGGGCATCGGCAGCATTTGATATGGCACTGTCATAAGATGAAAGACTGGCTCCGACACCTTTAGATACTGCTGATATTATTTCTCCTACACTTGTATAAGAAACCTTTTTGACCGAATCAGTAAGTTTGTTGCTGAAATCAATGTTAAGGTATACAAATATAGATGAAAGAATTGCAACAATTATAATGGTAAATATTAACCTTTTTGGATGAATATTAATCTTTTTTCTTTTTATCATAAAGGTTCCCCTTGTTTTTTTATAATAATATAATATCAAATTTTTTTGTGATTGTATATATTGTAAAAATAAGCTATAATGATTTAAGATTTTACGGAGGTATATATTTATGGATACAGAAAATAAAAGAAATTCATTTAAAGGTTCTCTTGGATTTATTCTGGCGGCAGCAGGAAGTGCTGTAGGACTTGGAAATATATGGAGATTTCCGTATCTTGCCGCAAAAGACGGAGGAGGATTGTTCCTGCTTGTTTATCTTGTACTTGTTGTGACATTTGGATTTGCCCTTCTGACAACAGAAATCTCTATCGGAAGAAAGACAAAGCAGAGCCCGCTTACCGCATATGGAAATGTTAAGAAAAATTGGGGATTTCTTGGTATACTTGCAAGTCTTGTTCCTATGATTATTATGCCATATTATTGTGTGATCGGTGGTTGGGTAATTAAGTATTTTGTAGCTTTCCTTACAGGACAGGGACAAGCTGCAGCAGAAGACGGATATTTCACATCATTTATTACCGGTGAAGTTTCACCATTGATATATCTCGTTGTATTTTTATTGATCTCTGCATTTATAGTATACAGAGGTGTTAATAAAGGAATTGAGAGTTCGTCGAAAATAATTATGCCGATACTTCTTGTTATGATTATAGGTATTTCAATATTTTCTCTTACCATAAGTCATACCGATGCGGCCGGAAATGTAAGAACAGGTATTGAGGGTATGAAAGTATATCTTATTCCTAATTTTGACGGTGTTACATTAAAGAGCTTTTTTGGTATATTTATAGATGCACTCGGACAGCTGTTTTTCAGTCTCAGTGTGGCAATGGGTATTATGATTGCATACGGTTCATATGTAAGGGATGATGATAATCTTGTTAAGTCAATCAATAGAATAGAGTTGTTTGATACAAGCGTGGCATTTCTTGCGGGAGCAATGATAATTCCTTCTGTTTTTGTATTTATGGGAACAGAGGGAATGGGACAGGGACCAAGTCTTATGTTTGTATCTCTTCCTAAAGTATTTATGGCAATGGGACCTGTAGGAAATATTCTCGGATGTGTATTTTTCGGAATGGTATTTTTTGCAGCTATGACAAGTGCGGTTTCTATTATGGAGGCTATTGTATCAAGCTTTATTGACCAGTTTAGTGTGAGCAGAACAAAAGCAAGTATTATAGAAGGGGTTATAGCACTTGTTCTTGGTATTGTAGTTTGCCTCGGATATAACAAATGGTATTTCGAGATTACACTTCCTAACGGAGCTAAGGGACAGATACTTGACATTATGGATTATATAAGTAACAATTGTCTGATGCCTATAGTAGCATTTCTTACCTGCATTCTTATCGGATGGGTTGTTAAGCCTAAATATGTTACAGATGAGGTTGAAAAAGGTGGTAATAAGTTCGGAAGAAAATGGCTTTACATTATTATGGTTAAATTCCTGGCACCATTGTTCCTGATTTTGCTTCTGGCTAATACGCTTTTGCCATAATATAATTAATAATATAAAAAGAATAAATAAGGCTGAATAATAATGTATAATTGGTAAAAAGTACTTGTTATTCAGCTTTACAATTGTTATACTATATCTGATTATGTTTAATTGTAATTTATTTATAAGAAAGGAATGTTAACTTAGTATGTTATCGGAATTAAAAGAAAAAGTTTATGAAGCCAATATGGATTTGTGGCGCAAGGGCATGGTTATTTATACCTGGGGTAATGTAAGCGGTATAGATAGCGATAAAGGACTTGTTGTTATCAAGCCAAGTGGTGTTGATTATGATACAATGAGGCCTGAAGACATGGTTGTTGTTGACCTTAACGGTAATGTGGTTGAGGGCAAACTTCGTCCTTCATCTGATACACCTACCCATATAGTTCTTTATAAAGAGTATCCACAGATGGGTGGAATTGTACATACTCATTCAGTACATGCCGTTGCATATGCACAGGCAGGAAAGTCTATACCGGCACTCGGAACAACACATGCGGATTATTTTTACGGTGCTATTCCATGTACAAGAGGACTTACTGCAGAAGAGGTAGAAGAAGCTTATGAGGTTAATACCGGAAATGTTATAGTAGAGACACTTGAAGGAAAAGATCCTATGGCAGTACCTGGTATTGTGGTTAAGAATCATGGACCATTCGCATGGGGCAAGTCTCCTGCAGATGCGGTATATAATTCTGTAGTTATGGAAAAGGTTGCTGAGATGGCATATATTACATCACAGATTAATCCTAATGTTATGCCTGCTCCACAGTATATTATGGACAAGCATTATTTTAGAAAACATGGACCTAACGCATATTATGGACAGGGTGGAGAACACTAATTCTGTCTGTTTATGTGAAATATTATATATGAAAGGTGAATAGAAATGGATAAATTAGAACTTATGAAAACTGCAAATGAAGTCCGTAAAGGTATTGTGACAGCAGTGCACAGTGCAAAATCCGGACATCCGGGCGGATCTCTTTCAGCAGCAGATATTTATACATATCTGTATTTTGAAGAGATGAATGTTGACCCAAAGGATCCTCGCAAGGCTGACCGCGACAGATTCGTATTATCAAAAGGTCATACAGCACCTGGATATTATTCAACACTTGCTAACAGAGGATTTTTCCCGGTAGAGGATCTTCCTACACTTCGTCATACAGGTTCATACCTTCAGGGACATCCTAATATGAATGATGTACCGGGCGTTGATATGTCAAGCGGCTCACTCGGACAGGGAATATCAGCAGCTGTAGGTATGGCTCTTTCTGCACAGTTGTCAGGAGACGATTATCGTGTATATACTCTTCTTGGAGATGGTGAGATTCAGGAAGGTCAGGTATGGGAAGCTGCAATGTTTGCAGGACATAGAAAACTTGATAATCTTGTAGTTATCGTTGATAACAACGGACTTCAGATTGATGGTAAGATTGATGATGTATGTAACCCATATCCTATTGATAAGAAGTTTGAAGCATTCAACTTCCATGTAATTAACATTGACGGACATGATTTTGATCAGATTGATGCAGCATTTAAAGAAGCAAAAGCAACAAAGGGTATGCCAACAGCAATCATTGCAAAGACAGTTAAAGGTAAA
>SVEM01000016.1 GCA_015057375.1 Lachnospiraceae bacterium | reverse complement strand
AGAATATAATTGGTTGTTCCGTTAAGAATACCTGTAATCTCTTCTATAACATCAGCTGTAAGACAATGATTTAACGGTCTTATAATCGGTATTCCGCCGCCTACGCTTGCTTCGAAAAGGAAATTAACATTCTTTTCATTTGCAATTTCAAGAAGCTCTGCACCATATTTTGCAACAAGCTCTTTATTAGACGTACATACACTCTTTCCTGCCAGAAGACTTGATTTAACAAATTCATATGCAGGATGAAGTCCACCCATTGTCTCAACAACAACATCTACTTCAGCATCATTTACAATGATGTCAAAATCTTTTATAAGTCTGTCTTTTATAACTGACTCAGGAAAATCACGAAGGTCGAGTACATATTTAATTTCTACGGCCTCTCCTGCTTTTTTTGCAACTACAGCCTGATTCTCAAGGATAACATCTACAACTCCTGAACCGACTGTACCATATCCCATTACTGCAATCTTACTCATCGTATATCCTCCATATCTATTTTGTATTAATCCATTTCAGATAGGCATTTATAAATGAATCAATGTCACCATCTAAAACAGCGTTAACGTTTCCTGTTTCTTCATTCGTTCTATGGTCTTTTACCATTGTGTATGGCTGCATGACATAAGAACGGATCTGATTTCCCCAGCCTATTTCGGTAACATCACCACGGATGTCATCCTGCAGTGCCTGATTTTCCTGCTGCTTAAGTATATACAGCTTAGCCTTAAGCATCTGCATAGCCTTATCTTTATTCATATGCTGGGAACGTTCATTCTGACACTGTACAACTATACCTGTAGGAAAATGAGTTATTCGAATGGCAGAGGATGTTTTGTTGATATGCTGTCCACCCGCACCACTCGATCTGTATGTGTCAATTCTGATATCATCATCTGATATTTCAATATCAATATCTTCCTCAATATCAGGCATAACTTCGCATGATACAAATGAAGTCTGTCTCTTTCCTGCCGCATTAAACGGAGATATTCTTACAAGTCTGTGTACACCTTTTTCCGATTTGAGATATCCATAAGCATTCTCACCGTTAATCTGAAGTGTTACAGACTTAATACCCGCCTCATCACCATCAAGCGAATCAAGCACTTCAACCTTAAATCCTTTTTTATCCGCCCAGCGAAGATACATTCTGTACAACATACTTGCCCAATCGCAGCTTTCCGTGCCACCGGCACCCGCATGAAGTGTAAGTATGGCATTATCCTTGTCATATTCACCGGATAAGAGTGTGGATAATCTGAGCTCGACAAATCTGCTGACAAATGAACTCATCTCTTCATTTATCTCTTCTATAAGAGATTCGTCCTCTTCCTCATATCCCATCTCTATAAGTGTTTCTATGTCCGAAAAACTCTGCTTCAGGTTATTGTAACCATCTACAACGGACTGGAGTGACTTAAGCTCCTTCATTCTTTCCTGTGCATTTTCAGCATCATTCCAGAAATTCGGTTCTTCCATAATTCTTTCAAGTTCTTCAATCCTTAACCCCTTATTAGCGAGGTCAAAGTGAATCCCCCACTTCTAACAATGGTCCCCTGTAACTGTTAAGCTGTACTTTAATGTTATCAAGTTCTACCATCTTATTCACATCCTTTATAATAAACTTATTTATTAACTCTTTTTACTGATTCTGTTATGCTCTTTTTCCGCAACACTGCTTATACTTACGTCCGCTTCCGCATGGACATGGGTCATTAGGTTGAATCTTCTTGCCTTCTCTCTTAACAGGTCCCTTCTTAACAGAATCGTCTTTGTTGGTTCCTGTTACCTTAGCAACCTGTTCTCTTTCAACCTTCTGTTCAATCTTAACTCGCATAAGCGCTCTTACTGTATCTTCTCTTATTGCGTCAGTCATAGTTTCAAACATATCAAATCCCTGGAACTTATACTCAAGAAGCGGATCCTTCTGTCCAAGCGACTGAAGTCCTATACCTTCCAAAAGCTGATCCATATCATCGATATGATCCATCCATTTACGGTCAATAACCTTAAGAAGAATAACTCGCTCAATCTCTCTCATCTGCTCAGGATCAGGGAATTCTGCCTCTTTATCAGCATACAGTTTGAGTGCCTCTTCCTTAAGATTTTCAATAAGTGTACTCTTCTCTGCTTTTTCAAGGTCTGTAGCTGCAATCTTAACAGGTTTAACCGGAATTATATTAAGAAGCATATTATTAAGCTCATTAAGATCCCAATCTTCCGCATCCTGATCATCGCTTATCACAGTATTTACAATACTTTCTACGGTGGTTGTTATCATGTTAAGGATTGTATCCTTCATGCTCTCACCGTCTAACACCCTCCTTCTTTCCTTGTAAATAATCTCTCTCTGCTCATTATTTACCTGGTCATATTCAAGAAGGTTCTTTCTGATTCCGTAGTTGTTTCCTTCTATCTTCTTCTGCGCTCTTTCGATAGCGTTAGAAAGTTTGTTGTGATGAATCTCCTCTCCATCTGGTATTCCGAGAGAATTAAACAAATTGATAAGTCTCTCAGCACCAAACAGTCTCATAAGATCATCTTCAAGTGATATATAAAATCTTGATTCACCCTCATCACCCTGACGTCCTGCACGACCACGCAACTGGTTATCAATACGTCTGGATTCATGTCTTTCAGTACCTATAATCTTAAGACCGCCAAGTTCCTTAACGCCTTCTCCAAGCTTAATATCGGTTCCTCGTCCTGCCATGTTAGTTGCAATGGTAACAGCATCCTTAAGACCTGCATCAGCAACTATCTCAGCCTCGAGCTCGTGGAACTTCGCATTAAGCACTTTATGAGGAACACCATTCTTTTTAAGAAGTGCACTAAGTTCTTCTGATGCTTCAATTGTTATTGTACCAACAAGAACAGGCTGTCCTTTTTCATGGGACTCTTTTATATCTTTAACTACTGCATTGAGCTTTTCTTTTCTTGTTTTATAAACAGCATCCTCATGATCAATTCTTGCAACAGGAAGATTCGTAGGAACTTCTACAACATCCATTCCGTAAATCTCACGGAACTCCTTCTCCTCTGTTACGGCAGTACCGGTCATACCACATTTCTTCTTATATTTATTAAAGAAGTTCTGGAATGTGATGGTTGCGAGTGTCTTACTTTCTCTCTTAACCTTAACATGCTCTTTTGCTTCAATTGCCTGATGAAGTCCGTCTGAGAATCTTCTTCCCGGCATAATACGTCCGGTAAACTCATCTACTATAAGAACCTGCTCATCTTTTACAACATAATCCTTATCAAGGAACATAAGATTATGGGCTCTGAGTGCAAGATTTATATTATGCTGTATCTCAAGGTTCTCAGGATCTGCAAGGTTGCTTATACCAAAGAACTTCTCAACTCTTCTTACACCTTCTTCAGTAAGAGTAACGTTCTTTTCTTTTTCATTTACAACAAAATCACCGGTCTCCTGATTATCCTCGCCCATCATGTAGTCCATCTTGGACATCTCTTTTGCAGTACCTTTTTTAAGCTGTCTAGCAAGTATATCGCAGGCTTCATAAAGACGTGTAGACTTTCCGCTCTGTCCGGAAATAATAAGCGGCGTTCTTGCCTCATCAATAAGAACAGAGTCAACCTCGTCGATAATTGCATATACAAGTCCACGCTGTACAAGCTTTTCTTTATATATAACCATGTTGTCTCTCAGGTAATCAAATCCAAGCTCATTATTAGTAGCGTAAGTTATATCACAACTATATGACTTTCTTCTTTCTTCACTTTCCATGTCACTGAGTATGACACCAACAGTAAGTCCAAGGAACTCATGAACCTTACCCATCCATTCAGCATCTCGCTTTGCAAGATAGTCGTTAACGGTTACGACATGCACGCCATCTCCGGTAAGTGCATTAAGATATGCAGGAAGTGTAGAAACAAGTGTCTTTCCTTCACCTGTTCTCATTTCAGTGATACGACCCTGGTGAAGAATAACACCACCTATAAGCTGAACTCTGAAATGGCGCATGTTAAGAACACGTTTTGCTGCTTCTCTAACTGTTGCATATGCTTCAGGAAGAATATCATCAAGTGTCTCCCCTTCTGCCAGACGAGCTCTAAACTCATCAGTTTTAGCACGAAGTTCCGAGTCACTTAATGCTTCAAATTCAGGCTCCATGCTTTCAATTTTATCTACTATAGGTATTATTCTTTTAACCTCACGTTCACTGTGACTTTTAAAAAATTTCTTTATTCCCATTATATAAATCTCCTATCATTCTGACTTTTCCATAAAATCTCCCAAGTTATTGTACCATTAGGTGCTTTCAAATTCAACCATGGAAATAAAAAAGAATCTCGGAATCGAGATTCTCGCGCCGAGCGCGGTCGCTTTGCGATAAAATTCAACTCGCGCGAGTGCGCATCTTTAGCGGAGCGTTTTTTTATAATTAGGAAATTTCTTTGAATTTCCTAATTATACAAAAAACTGCGGCGGATGGAATTTAATCCAAAACCGCCGCAAGTTCAAAAGGAAATTTTATGAGAAGAATAATCAAAATTCAGGCTCGATGAGGCCGTATGTATTATTCTTTCTTTTATACACTACATTTACCTCATCGGTGAAAGCGTTACGGAACACGAAGAAATCATGTCCGAGAAGCTCCATCTGTACACACGCTTCTTCAGCATCCATAGGCTTTACTGCAAATCTCTTTGTTCTAATTATATTAATCTCTTCTAAATTATCTGTCTCTTCTTCTATAAATGACTTATTAAGGTTGACTGCTGTCTGATGTTTCTCAATAAGCTTTGTCTTATACTTTCTGAGCTGTCTTTCTATAATCTCCTCTACAAGATCTATAGAAACGTACATATCACTACTTTCCTGTTCAGCTCTGATAATACTTCCTTTCATCGGAATGGTAACTTCTATCTTCTGTCTATCCTTCTCTGTACTTAATGTAACATATATCTCTGTATCTTCCGTAAAATACCGTTCAAGTTTTCCTATCTTCTCGTTAACAGCCGCCCTGAGACCATCTGTTATGTCAAGATTCTTGCCACTGATTATAAACTTCATATCCATCAGCTCCTTCCGTGTTTTACTTAGAGCATTTACTGATAGTTGCTTTAACATAATTATAACATATTTTATAAATATTTCAATAATAAAATACTTTTTTTATAAATTATTTTGTCAGCATATTTCGACTGGTTTTTGGGATATTTCAGACAATTCATTTGTCAAGCTTTTTAAAAACTTTATATGAATTTTATTTTTGCCAAAATATGTCGAAATTTAATATCTATCACTACACATGTCTACAAAAATAGTGAATAACGTTGATAACTCCGTGAATAACTGATAAATCTGACTTATTTTTGACCAATAACACCGTGGATAACTTTTCAGAGCATACGTTCTAACCTAAAAACAAACACATTTTCCGAATAAATGTTTTGTCAAAATCCAAAAAAATGCGATATTTTACATTATTTTCCATATTTCAAAACCAATTTTGCAAAAATTATAATAAAATTATTTCTTTTATTGTCAAGCAATTCTGACACTTTATTGCTTTTACCGAGTTATACACCATGAATGTTAATAATACATGTATTATACGTTGTGGATGTGAATATTATGTATAATATGCAGGTTTTCTTTCTATATTTTCATTAAAATATTAGTGTGATATAATATAAATAATTGTATTTGTGAAAATGTTTTGACTGTAGATCTTGTTTATAGTGCAAAAGGGATATGGAGGTGTTAGGTATGAAAGTTAAATTTACAATTTCAGTATTATTAAACGCTGTTATAGTAAGTTTTATTGCCAACAGTTACATTTTAATTAAACACATGCCTCAAGTTCTTTTTGTTATTATACCTATACTTCTTATAGTCAACTTTTTTGCAGGCTCGTTTATTTCAAATATCAAAAACAGGAAATTATCAATATGTCAGCACGGCACCATTTTATTGTATGCCTTTTACATATCACTGATTTTTAGCTTGGTTTACCAGATTTCATTCGCTGTAAAAAATATACCTAATGATTATATGACAGTTATCTGGAATGTTGTTTTTTGCATTATTGTCAATGACATTGTATTTTGGGATGGCATTATCTGTGTTTACACCACCTCCATTCAGCTAGGCCTTAACTTACGCATTATCGGTATACTCTGTGGCATGATACCGATTGTCAATCTTATTGCTTTGTTCTTTATTTTAAAAACAACAACCCTTGAATGTATTTTTGAAACAAAGAAAGCTCAGATAAATACGGAAAGAAAAGATAAACAAATATGTGCAACAAAATACCCAATTCTTATGGTTCACGGTGTATTTTTCAGAGATTCAAATTTCTTCAATTACTGGGGCAGGATTCCAAAAGAACTGGAATCAAACGGTGCAAAAGTGTTTTACGGAAATCATCCTTCAGCAGCATCTGTTACAGACAGCGCCGCTGAGTTAAAAAAACGTATTGTTGAAATATTAGCCGAGACAAATTCAGACAAGATAAATATTATTGCTCATTCAAAAGGCGGCCTTGATTGTCGCTATGCCATTTCCAAACTTGGGATCAGCGATAGTGTAGCATCACTTACAACAATCAACACCCCGCATAAAGGATGCTTGTTTGCCGATTACTTGTTAAACATAGTATCTGCCAACGTTAAAAATAAAGTTGCAAACACCTACAACTCAACACTTAAAAAGTTTGGCGAGACAAATTCCGACTTTCTCGCTGCGGTTACAGATTTAACAGATTCCCGTTGCAAACAGTTAGATGCCGAAATGGATACTCCTGAAGGCGTCTACTGTCAAAGTGTAGGTTCTATTCTGACCAGAGCCGGTCACGGAAAGTTCCCATTGAACTTTTCGTATCATCTTGTAAAATTCTTTAGTGGCAACAACGATGGGCTTGTGGATGAACAATCATTTAAATGGGGTGAAAAATATACCCTTTTAACTCCACCCGGAAAACGTGGTATCTCACATGGTGATATGATTGACCTCAACAGGGAAAACATACGCGGATTTGATGTCAGGGAATTTTATGTTGATTTGGTTAGCGATTTGAAGGAGAGAGGGTTTTAGATAAAATTAGTATGCTATAATGAAGAAAAAGGACGGCAATAACCATGACAACAATTCAAAAAGACCCAAAACAATGTCTTAAAAACATTAAGCGAAAAATAACTGAAAAAACCGGCATCGCAAAATTCATAGACATAGACGAAACAAGCGCTGCATTTTCTAAGAACTATGCTCTTCAAATTTCTTTGGGTGTAACAAAAAAGAGAAAAACAGAATATCTTTATGTAATTTTCGAAGACCATTTTGAATGGTTCGAATATGATTATAAATCTCAAGAGGATTTTGAGGATGCCGTTGTTGAATATATATGTGAACACATGAATCGTACAATCAAAACCATAACAGAAATGAAAAGGCATAAGTACATTAGAGTTACAACTTTTTATCTCGACAAAGAAACAGACAAATGGAAATTAATGTCGGATGATAAAATGTCATGGTTATTTGCGAGACCTTTTATTACTGAAGATATTTTAGAAGAAAGAACCATAGATTATAGTTTGGTGTAAGGCCAATTTATAATTTTTCTTTTTTTGAATCATCCAGTAGTTCTGGTGTTGTAGCATTCGAACTTGAAATAACACTTCTTCCCAACTTCGCTTCTAATTCTTTTCTGGCATTACCTGCAATTTCTCCGCCAGATATTGTTACTTCCTTGGTTTTATCATATCCAGTCGGTCTTTGCATACGTGACAATTCCGTAGTAGATACCTCCGCAAGAAGATTCAATGCAAGCTCCGTATTCGTCATATTGTCTCTTAGATTTTCTTTTTTCAATCCTTTCAACTCTTTATATGCTTGAACCGATTTGCCAGACCATGCCATGGTCAAAATATTCGTTAGTGCCGCATAGTCTTTCGGATTGTTAATACCTGCATTTTGCCACTCGTCGGTTAATTCTTTACGGATCTCAATAGACCGCAGCCTCTGTGAAATCCATTTGTCAGAGTATCCTTTTGCTTTATATGTAGCCGCTGCTCTTTCCATTGCTTTTTCAGGGTCAGCTATTTCATCTAATCGTTCTGCTCCAACTTTCGCCAGCCATACTTTAAAAGGCTCTGCTTTTTTTGATGGAATAGATTGAATAATTCGAAGAACTTGTTCGATGTTAGCACAGTCCGTTTTCCTCATTTTTCCATCTGTTGCTACCATTTTCAACTGCTTACAATTTGTAAGCAGTTCATCTGCACCTTCTTCTTTAAGTCGTTTCTTCAACACCGCCCAATATGTACTAGCACTTCTTGCATTTTCCTGTTCCGTTAAAACAGCACAAATATCTACAATCGAAAAGTACCACTCTTCCTCCTGTTTGTGCCATGCTTTTCTTATTTCATCATCAAAATAAAATTCCATATCTTCTTGAGAAATCGACTCTATATTATTAAATTCAACCATTATAGACTTATTTTCTAGTTCATCAAATACCATTATTTTATTCATATTATTTATCCTCCTCCCTTCCCACCAATTCCTCATACTTCAACATATACGCCAACAGCCTTGGCACATACTCCGGCGGCGTACGTCTTCCCGCCTCCCAATCTTCAAGTGTACGAAGCGGAATTCCAGCATGGTCCGAGAATTCTCTTCTATTCATTCCTGTGCTTTCTCTAAGGTTCTTAATTCTATTAGCAATATCCATTAATACACTCCAATTTAACTTTTTTATAATTATAACACACAAACCTGTACCACGCAATGCGTAACACGAAATTTTATCGAATATAAAAAAAGGAGCAGTTTACACCACTCCCATAATCTTAACCACCCAATGTATCAATCCCAACACAAAACTCGTAACCACACCGTACAATATCACCGGTCCGGCTATCGTAAATATCTTGCATCCGATTCCGTAAACCTGCCCCTCCTTCTTAAATTCTATGGCAGGTGATGCCACAGAGTTTGCAAATCCGGTTATCGGAACCAGCACGCCGGCTCCGGCATATTTTGCTATTTTGGAAAATACTCCGGCACCGGTCAAAAGCGCACTTATAAGTATAAGCGACAATATGGTGTACATTCCGGCTGTAGTTTCAGGACTTCCGAAATACATAAAAAGCGAGTTAAGCCCTTGACCCAGTGTGCATACCAGTCCACCAACCAAAAAAGCTCGCCACACATTTTTCAAACACGAATGTACAGGCGTTGCCGCATTCACATATTTGTTGTACATTTCATTTCGTTTCTTCATATCCTTCTCATTTATTACATCTTTTATATCAACAGTATCTGTTTTATTCATTTTCCAACACTCCAATCGTACCTTTTATGCCCAACCAAACACAAACTGTATAAATGAACCAATCCCTTTTCCAAGTGCTATCGAAAGCACTATATACGGAAGCCCGCATATCAAAGCCAGCCTTCGTGAAAGCACCGGAAATACCTTTAGGACCTCCGCAAGTGCAACCGCAAGACAGCCGACAAATACTCCGCAAAACACGCCAAACACTGCAAGTCCGACATAAGATAACGGCAGATTTACATTATATATAAGAACGATATTCCCAATCGTACCTCCAAGTACTATGGCATTTTCATACACGCTGACATACGAAGATGTATGGGTTCTGTCTGCAAGCCTTGTAAATATACCTATCATTACAATAAATGCAAATGTTCCTGCTGCCGCTATCGCCCCTGATGTCATACCGATTGCAAAAAGACCAATATTTTTAAGAAACATCTATCACCTTCCCCTCCCTTTCAGCATCTTCTATTATCGCCTGATTTATCTGAGTCTCATAATTTCTCATCTCAACATGTATCGGCGTAGGATCTGAAGTAAGCTTCTTACGGGAAAAATGATTAAAAAATACGAGTATTCCGATAGGCAACCCTATACAATACCCGAACTCAAGCACCGACGGAGTTTTGTTTTTTTCTGCGCCGGTGAACCAGAAATATATATTGTCAAACAAATCCTGCACACTTACATCAAGATTAAATGTCATTATCGCAAATGCCGCTCCCACAAAAGCAACTACGCACACGATTGCTGCCTTTGCATATTCATACACCTTGTTCTTCGCTTCTTTCCCCGAGATTTTACAGTCCTCCGGCGGTGTATAATCAATTATTAAATCCTTTTCGCCTTCATTTACAATAACAAGCTGCGGATATTTCCTGTGAATAAGCTCTATCACCTTGAGACTTGTCATCACGTAAGCTCCGGATTCATTTCCTTCGATTTTATAAAGCATTATCTCTCCGACAGCTTTTTTTATATCGTTATTTGTATGATGAATACTTGCTATGTCTGATACGAGTATTTTCTTCTTATTTACTTTTATTTTCTGCTCTATCTTGATATAAAGTTCATCAGACATGCTTCTCACTCCAAACCATTACGCCTTTCTCTATTACCTGTGTATCCTTCTGCCAGTACATATACATAACAACTGCAGCAACAAAAAATGCCGCTATCAGAAAATACGCTGTTTTCTTCATATAAGACCAAACCTTTCTTAACTTTGTTAAGCCTTATTATTCCACTGCGCATTTATATTTATTCACAAGCGGCACATTTTCTCATTTTTAATAAAACTTTTTTCTCCATTCGCGACACCTGCACCTGGCTTATACCAAGCAACTCGGCAACCTGCGCCTGGGTCTTATCCTGAAAATATCTCATTTTAATAAGGAAACGTTCATTTTCTGCAAGTTCTGATATAAGTTTATCAAGAAGCAAATGGTTAATTATTTTTTCAGACTCTCCGGTCACACTGAGTCTGTCGATAACATATATGTCTTCGCCATCACTCTGATAGACCGTATTATATATCGATTCAACAGGCACCGCTGCGTCCGCGGCAATAATCACATCTTCTACCGACAGTCCCGTCATTTCAGCAATTTCATTAACGGTTGCCTCACGGTTTTCTCTGTGCATGATTGCTTCTTTGGCATGACTTATCTTTATACTGTTTTCCTTGATACTTCTGCTTACTTTTACAAGTCCGTCGTCACGTATAAATCGTTTTATTTCACCGATAATCATCGGCACCGCATATGTTGAAAATTTTACATCAAACGATAAGTCAAATTTATCAACCGCTTTCACAAGGCCTATACACCCTATCTGAAACAAATCTTCCGGTTCGTAGCCTCTGTTAGAAAATCTTCGGACAATACTCCACACGAGAGCCATGTTTTTCGTTATGATCTCTTCTCTTGCCTTATGATTTCCCTGACCGGCCAGTTTTATTAGTTCAATTGTATCCAACTGCAGTACAACTGTCTTCCTTAAGTATCCCTTCTTTTGTAATTCGTTTTAACATCGTAACAGTAGTTCCTTCTCCGGGTGTGGATTCCACGGATATTTCGTCCATAAACACCTGCATGAATGCAAATCCCATGCCAGATCTGTCAAGCTCAGGTCTTGTAGTGTACATAGGCTCCATTGCCTTTTTTATATCGGCAATGCCATTGCCCTTGTCGTTTACACTTATCGTAAGCCTGTCATTTTCAATTATACATTTGACTTTTATTATTCCGTCATTCATGTTGTAATATCCATGAATTATAGAGTTCGTTACCGCTTCGGATACGGCAGTTTTAATATCGGAAACCTCTTCAATCGTTGGATTAAGTCTTGCTGCAAATGCAGCGACCGACACTCTTGCAAAGCTCTCATTGACCGGTTCACAACCAAACTCGATGCTCATTTCCTGTCGTTTTATCTTATACATATTATCCTCCCTTACTCACAGGCTCTGAGTGCCTGAAAGATATTGTCATATTTGGAAACAAAGCTGTACACTCCGGACATTTTTAAAATTTTATCAATACGCACGGGAACCCCCGTTACAGCTACCTTTCCCCCAAAATATCGGACTTTTTTATATTTGCCCATTATCATTCCGATTCCGGAACTGTCCATAAATTCCACGTCAGACAAATCAAATATTACATTTCTTACTCTGCCCTGAGCATAACATTCTTCGAATTCTTTTCTTATCTTTTCCGCACTCATATGATCTATTTCCTTCCCTGTGCGAATTATCAGATTATTGTTCCTTATCTCCATCTTTCTTTCCTTTCTTATAACATCAAATAAAAAACGGCATACTGTTACGTTACGTAAACGGTATGCCGTCAGTTTTATCACTTGTTATAACTTATGTTACAATCCCTGTGCCAATTCTCCAAGCCATCTTGATGCTTCGCTGGCACGTCCTGTATTCGGATAATCTTTTATAACCTGCTTATAATATTTCTCTGCTTTCGCATTATCGCCTTTTCTGTGGTAAAGCCTTCCCAGGAAATATATAGCATCATAATTATCAGGATTAAGCCTTAATGCCTCATTCAGATATTCAAGAGCTTTATCATATTTGCCGTTATTATATTTTACACGACCTTTCTCAAACAACTCGGCTGATGTAATTTTTGCATCCTGGCTTTGAATCTCTGCAATTAATGCCTTCATTGTCTCGCTTTGCACAACAGATACATCTATAGCAGCAAGCTGTTCAAGAGCACTCTTTCCATCTCCCAAAAGACAAGTTCTGTATGCTTCTATTATCTTCTCATACGTCTGCGCAAGAGGAAGGGATGTGTCTTCCTGCCCCGTCTGCTCTGCAGCAAGTCCACCTTCGAGTTCCGCTATTCTTGCTTCAAGCTGTTCTTTCTCATGCTGAAGACCTGATATAGTACTTTCCTGTGATGCAATCTTCTCGCCATATTGCTTTATTTCATTATTCTTGTCCCTGGTAGTTCTTCCTGCAATGGTAGGTGATATGAGCACAATTCCAACAAAAAGCCCTATTATAATACCAATAATGATATTTACATAAGGGAATATTCCCGGCTTTTCAGGCTTATATGTGCCAACTTCCTTCACAGACACACCGGTATCTCCATGAAATACCTTTCTGTCCGGCTGACCCACCTGCTGTTGCTTAGCCTGAACATGTCTTACACCAAGTTCTTTAAGATATTTTATGGTTATAGTATTGTTAATATCTATTCTCTTAATAGTTTTAAGAACATTAACCGCTGCATCTCTCTGATCATTTACCATATAGAGCAATGCAAGAAGCTGATGCGCTTTAACAAATTTCGGATTCATGGAAACAACTTTCTTAAGCTGTATAATCGCCAAATCATCATTTCCCTGTCTTGCATAACTGAGTGCCGCATTATATTTCTTAATTGTCTGATTAACAATCTCAAGTTGCGAAGCATTATGCTGGATGCTGTTAATATAATCATCTGCAATATTATCCTTCGGTTGAAGATTCTTGCTCAAAATCCACTGGGTAAGTGCCATAACGGTCTCACCAACTTCATAATAAACAAGCCCCAAAAGATTTCTCGCGTTGGTATTACCCTTATAATACTTAAGACTGAGATTCAAATCCTCTATTGCGCCACTAAGATCCCTTATACGCGCCTTATCAAGTCCTCTGTTGTATAAAGTATTGGATATTCTGATTATCTTTGTATATGTTATAAGGCTTCTTCCACAATTATCGCACTTCTCAGACTGAATTGTAACCGAAGCTTGACATATAGGACAATTCATATACTTACCTCCTGTCCGCTATGAATACGCTGTTATACGGTTCCAAGTTCTTTTAACAGATCCTTAACCACGTCAGTTACATCTTCATATCTGTTGCCATAAACTGCATCTGTTGTCTGTTCTACATCCATGCTAGGCTGGAATTTCTCAAGTTCTTCTTCAAAATTAATCATTTGTCTCTCCTCATCACTCTTACAAATATAATACTTATAAGGTTTCCAAAAATCAACAGACATTCATCGCACAAAACGACTTATTTCGTAAGCGCTTCAAGTCTCTCTGTTACCTGATTCATCATATCCTGATACTTCTTCTGCTTAGCAATCTCTTCATCTATCTTACTCTGAGGTGCCTTAGATATGAACTTCTCATTACTGAGCATCTTCTCTGAACGTGCAAGTTCTCCTGCAAGTTTCTTCTGCTCATTTGTAAGTCTTTCAATTTCTTTTGCAACATCTACAAGTTCTGCAAACGGAATGTAAATAGCTGCCTCATGTATAAGTATGGATACCGCATCAGCAAGTGAATCGTCCTTTGTATCCGTAACAACAACGTTATTTGCATATCCGAGTGCTGCAAAGAATACCTTATTGTTTTCAAATATACTGCGAACCTCTTCGCTCTGAGATACTACATAAACAGCTGACTTACGGCTAGGCGGAACATTCATCTGTGATCTCATATTTCTGATTCCCTTAACCGCCTCTTTAATTCTCTCTACAGAAGCTTTTTCCTCTGCAAAATCATACTCCGTCTTATATACAGGCCAATCGCTTACCATGATTGACATGTCACTGTCATCCATAAGTGTGCAGTAAATTTCCTCTGTAACAAATGGCATGTAAGGATGAAGCAGCTTAAGCGCCTCTGTAAGAACCATCTTAAGTGTCCAAAGTGCTGCAGCCTTTGTCTCATCTTCATCATTCCAAAGACGAGGTTTAACCATCTCAATGTACCAGTCACAGAACTGCTCCCAAATGAAGTTGTAAATCTTGTCTGCTGCAATACCAAGCTCATATTTGTCAAGGTTATCAGTAACATCTTTAATTACATCATTAAGACTTGACACAATCCACTTATCTGCATCTGTAAGTTCAGGCATTACATTAAGATCTATTCCTTCATCAGGAAGATTCATCATAATGAAACGTGATGCATTCCATACTTTATTCGCAAAGTTACGGCTTGCCTCGACACGCTCATTATAAAATCTCATATCATTACCAGGTGCATTACCTGTAATAAGTGTAAATCTGAGAGCATCTGCTCCGTATGAATCAATAATCTCAAGCGGATCAATACCGTTTCCGAGAGACTTACTCATCTTACGTCCGAGAGAGTCTCTTACAAGTCCGTGAATAAGAACTGTATCAAATGGTACTTTTCCTGTCTGCTTAAGTCCTGAGAACATCATTCTCATAACCCAGAAAGGTATAATATCATATCCTGTTACAAGAGTGCTTGTCGGATAGAAATAATCCATCTCCTCTGTCTCGTTTGGCCAGCCAAGTGTTGAAAATGGCCAGAGTGCTGATGAGAACCACGTATCAAGTGTATCAGGATCCTGTCTCATCTTCTTACCACACTTAGGACAAACAGGCTCATTCTCCTTTGTAACTATCATCTCACCACAGTCATCACAGTAAAATGCAGGTATCTGATGTCCCCACCAAAGCTGTCTTGAAATACACCAGTCACGGATGTTCTCAAGCCAGTGGAAATATGTCTTCTCAAAATACTCAGGTACAAATCTTGTATCATCTTTCTTCACTGCTTCTATAGCAGGTTCTGCAAGCGGTTTCATCTTTACAAACCACTGCTCCGATACTCTTGGCTCAACAGTCACACCACATCTGTAGCATACGCCTACATTATGATCATGATCTTCAACCTTAACAAGCGCGCCTTCTTTTTCGAGATCTTCTACAATCTTCTTTCTTGCTTCATATCTGTCCATGCCGGCATATGCTTCGTATTCATCTACGATCTTAGCATCATCCGTCATTACATTAATAATAGGAAGATTGTGTCTGAGTCCTACCTCAAAGTCATTAGGGTCATGTGCAGGTGTAATCTTAACAACACCCGTACCAAATTCCATATCAACATAATCATCGGCAACTACAGGTATCTCTCTATGAACTAAAGGAAGGATAACTGTCTTACCAACGTAATCTGCATATCTTTCATCTTTAGGATTAACTGCAATAGCAGTATCACCAAGAAGAGTCTCCGGTCTTGTTGTTGCAAGCTGTATAGCTCCGCTTCCGTCAGAAAGTTCATATCTTAAATGCCAGAAATGACCTGCCTGATCTTCATGCTCAACCTCCGCATCTGATATGGATGTAAGACAGTGTGGACACCAGTTGATTATTCTCTCGCCACGATATATAAGTCCTTCATTATATAAATTAACAAAAACTTCTTTAACAGCTTCATTACAGCCCTGGTCCATAGTAAAACGCTCTCTGTCCCAATCACATGAAGAACCAATCTTCTTAAGCTGTGATACGATTCTTCCGCCGTACTGTCTTTTCCATTCCCAGGCACGCTCAAGGAATCCGTCTCTTCCGATGTCTTCCTTAGTAATACCCTCTGCTCTCATGCTTTCAACAATCTTAGCTTCTGTTGCAATAGAAGCATGATCGGTTCCCGGCACCCAGAGTGCATTAAATCCCTGCATTCTTTTATATCTTATAAGTATGTCCTGAAGAGTATTATCAAGAGCATGTCCCATGTGAAGCTGACCCGTAATATTAGGTGGTGGCATCACAATGGTAAATGGCTTCTTGCTCCTATCTACCTCAGCATGGAAATACTTCTTATCCATCCATTTCTGATAAAGTCTGTCCTCGATATCCGAAGGGTTATATGTCTTTTCAAGTTCCTTTTTCATAGTAGTCTCATTTCCTTTGCATCTAAATATAAATATACTAATTTATAGTATTCTAAAAGACCCATAATGTCAAGACGCAAAACGGGCGATGTCTCTGTGACACCGCCCATTTTTATGTATTTCGATAAATAATTATCTATTAATATACTTTATCTCCGCAGTCTACACCGCCGGCCTGAAGAATTGCATATAATGCAGGTCTTGGAAGGATAGTATAAAGTGGTTTCCACTTGCTCTCATCCTCTTCAGTATCCGGATTGTCTTCTTTCTTTTCATAGTCAACCAAGTCGAATACGCAACTTGTCTTCCAGTTTCCACCAGGAACGATTCCCCACTGTGTTACGGATGTAACACCGATATAATCGTCTCCCTGTGCTGAACCATATTCGCCCTTCTTAGAATACTTCTTATAAAGAGCATAGAGTTTCTTCATCTTAACTGCATGAGACTGATCATCCATATGAAGTCCTTCATCAAGCTCTGTAATCTGAACTTCAAATCCCTGATCTGCAATTGCTTTAATCATTCTTTCCTGAGTACCTTCGCCTACACTATGAGACTGAAGACCGATACCATCACAATATGTAACACCTGTTGTTCCGTTCTCAATGTTACATGCTGCATTGATAAACTTAGCAAGTGCTATATGATCATTTTCTCTCTGGTTGTAGTCATTGTATATAAGTGATGGTTTCTGTGTATAACCAAACTGATCTTTGTACTGCTCATAACACTTCTCAATAGCTTCATGTGCAAAAAGGAATGAATAGTAAAGATAATCAGTTCCCATTGCTGAATACCAGTAACTGTCATTAGCAGGTACACGACCTTCATGGTTAAGCATATCCTCTACATCTGCAGGGGCACTGTTGGAATCCACTCTCTTGCCGCCGCTTGTTCTTACTCCACCGTTAGTCTGGAACTTGAGTCCCGAACCGCTTGTAGATAATAATCCGTCAACTGTAGAAGCATTCTCATTTACATAATAGTGGAAGGTGTTACCGCCATCACCATTAGTAGCCTCGTTGATAACGTCATATGCGTATACAACATCACCATAACCATGTGAATAAATATACTCAATAATCTGGCTTATGTAGCTGTTAAGTCTCTTCTTGAATGTTTCATAATCAACGAACTTATGATAGTTGTTAGGATCCCATCCCTTTTCTTCATACTCTGAAAGTTCAAAGTCAGACCAGTTGTAATCCTGAAGGAAGAAGTACTCTCTTACCTGTGAATGCCATACAAACGCGTGGTAACGAAGCTTAAGTCCGTTTGCCTTACAATAAGAAAGAATCTCTTCAAGAGTTTCATAGTTAAGAATAACATCTCCCTCACCGTTAGTTGCATAATAATTCTCAACGTTAGCAACACTGAGTCCAAGTGGATATTCGTCTGTCGCAATAACGTCTACTACGCACTCCATCTTGTTAGCATTACCCATTGTAACACTTCCGAAGTGATGCTTAACAAGTGCAGCACTTTCACCATATCTGAGACTTCCAAGGTCAGTACTTATACCATTGACGAAATATCCGTCAAATGCATCCTTAATAGTCCCACCTGAAGTATCCTGCTTCCAAAGACAACCAGGATCACCCTGATAATCATGTGTAGGTGTCGGTGATGGTGTTGCATTAGGATCTAATGTAGGTGTTACAGGTTCCGGCGGAGTCACAGGATCCGGTGTGATCTCATTAGCCTGCTTAGCCTTAACTGTAACTTTACATGTAAGTTTTACACTCTTGCTTCCCTGTTTATATGTAGCTGTTATATTAGCTTTACCCTTTTTCTTGGCAACAAGCTTAACTGATGTCTTCTTCTTTGCAGAAAGCTTAACAACTGAAGCCTTGCTTGTCTTCCATGTCACCTTTTTCTTATAATTCTTAACCTTTAATACTTTAGAAGAACCGGCAGTAATTGTGAGCTTCTTCTTACTGAGTGCCGGCTTCTTAGCTGCATCTGCACTGCTATAATCAGCTGCAACAGGCAGTATCATAGCAAACGCAAGTGTAACCGCCAATGCTGCGCTTAATACACGCTTTTTCATAAAATTTACCTCCTAAATTTATAATTCCTTTAACTGTTTTTTCACAGTCTTTTATAATTATAATATTTTCCATGTTAAAAATCAAGATTATACATAATTTTTTCTAATACATTTAGGAATAACAATTCCCCGCACAATAAGTATAAGTAACGTATATGTCAGGTATATTCCCGCAGGATACGGCTTAAATCCGTCAGCTATAATCGTATATACCGTTACCAACGCCGCAGCACCTACTGCACACATGCCCGCCACAAACAGTATTCTGTATCTTTTTTGTGTGCCTTTTTTGAAAATCAATATCAATGTCACAAGCTGAATTATTATTGTAATCAATTCAAAAATAAAAAGCAGAAGCTGCCAGCTCATTGCAAAGGAAAATATAAGTTCTCCTTCAGATGTGCTTACGGTATAATATTCAAATAAAAATGCTGCTGCCCCCGTAACCAACGCATACATAGTAAGCAGTGCCATAAAAATTATAATTTTACCATTACTGTTTTTCATAAAAAACACCTCATCTTACATAATCGGATCTCCACGCCACATTAACAATGTACAGAATACACACAGCAATCCGAATATTACAAATATAACCTGTTTTACAATCTTATTATCAATAGCCGCATATATAATATACAGCGTAACACAGCTCAACATATATCTCGGACCGCTTATAAGCCATCCGTGCAAATATGAAAGAAACATGTATGCTCCTCCGAATGCAATAATCGATGGTGCAATTTTCTTTTTAATGCCATAAAACAGTGCAACCATTCCAACAAAATACAGGATGATCTGTGCCCAATAAATAATTATCGCAAGATAGAACAAGCCTTCGTCCGTTGCCATTCCGTAATGCTGTGAAAGATTTGATGAAATCCAGTGCGAAACATTGTACCATGGCTCCGCAGCCTGATGTGCAACAAATGCCATAAAATCGCCCTGAACAATCTTATTAATTAAAAGGTATATACCTGTACCGCACGGAATCAGACATACCAACAACGACTTAACATAAAATCTTTTGTTTCTGACCATATACACAACCGCCTCGTATACGGCAGGAACAAAAAGCGCTATTCCCTGAGACTTGCTGAGTGCGGCAAGAAGACCGGTTATTCCTGCAATAAGCCATTTATTTTCTCTTATATAATAAAGACACATAAGTGTAAGCATTATGAACAGACTTTCCGTATAAACGGATATAAGAAATGCTTCCAACGGATAAAGGAGGTAAATTATAAAACCGTCTTTTGCTGCATTTTCTCCCAGTTCTCTATTACATAATTTGTACATGTAAATTGCGGAAATTCCGAGACATACATTTGATACGAATACTCCTGTAATAAAATAGTCTTTGAATATAAATCCGAATATTTTCATAAGAAACGGATAAAGCGGATAAAAAACTATCTGGTTCGCAGTTTCTCCAACTGCTGCATAACCATTTTTCGCTATATTAATGTAATGAGGTGTATCACCGGCCACCACAAACTTCTCATAAAAAAATGCAAAAAAACCGCTTCCCGGATCCTCTATTTGTTTGAATACAAAAAATCCCAAAAACATTATAATCCAATGAACAGCTATGGATACTATGAATAACTTGCCATATAATAACGTATTTTTGTCTTTTAAAATTTTACTAATCATATGTCCGCACTCCCTTCTCAAAATGCATTGTATATGAGTCCTGTCATATACATGCTGTTAATCAAAATCATGCCAAACGCAACATACTTTATGATGTTGCTGTTTTCCTTAACTTTCGGAAGCACAAGACATGCCGGAATTACATATACAAACCACATCTCGTATATACACACATAACCCATTACCAGGAAAATAATACCTAAAACTAATAACGCTGCCGAAAATACGCCGGCTGTTATAATATTTCGCTTGTTACCTCTGCATACAAATGATGCAATAACCATAGCAAGTACAGCCAGACCGTATACATGTGTTATAAGACAAAGTGCCGTAAAAATAATTGTGAGCCATTTCTTTTCATACACAATTCCGAGCATAACCAGCGAGCAAAGTGCCATGAACATTGCAAAGGCCGAAGGCATAAAAATATACATCATTGCCGGCATACACAAAAACAAAAGAATATATTCTGCGGCAGCCCCTCTGCCAATTCTTTTTCTGAGCACAAATCCTAGACTTACCGTTGTAATAACTCCACAAAGAACACTTATGTAAAATCCGCATTCAATATACATATCAAATAAAAGTCCCGAAAAAAACGACACCAACACAGGAAAAAGCGGAAGTATACCTTTTTCTGCAAATTCACTAAAGCTATATTTGTGTGCAACAAGATAATCCTGCACGAGGCCTTTGTTCCATATAATTTCTATTTCAAAAAGTGAACTTGCACCATATGCATGATTAAACATTATGCCCCCGATAAAGAACACAGCCGCAAATAATGCTACTGCCGAAACCGCATAAAATATAAAATCTTTCATAAATAGTGCGGCAGCTTCTCCTTTTTTATCTATAATATCCCAGACAAATCTGAATGCCAGAACAATAATCAGGGCTATCATTAAAATACCGCCCAAATCTCCAATAAAATTTCCCAACTTTCTGCTCCTTTCTCTGAGTAAACACGATTATTTTTCAGTATATCATTTTCTATTGTACATTGTCAAAATGTGTGTTTTGCTCTATACTGATATTTGTATTAAGAAGAAAATATATCACGGAGGAATATATATGTATAATGACATCCTGTCCATAGGACCATTTGTTGTGCATGGCTACGGTCTTATGATAGCTATCGGAATTATTGCAGCACTTTTTGTCGGATTAAAACTTGCCAAAGCAAAAGGGCTTAATACCGATGAAGTGTACAATCTTTTATTTATTGCAGTTTTATGTGGTTTTGCTGTAGCGAAAGTGCTTTACTGCATAGTTGAAATCGAAACATTTCTTGAGGATCCGTTAAGCACACTCGGCTCCGGAGGATTTGTTGTTTACGGCGGAATCATCGGCGGAACTTTCTTCTGCTGGCTTTACACACGAATCAAAAAACTTTCTTTTTATGATTATTTTGACATAGTGCTTCCGTCGGTTGCGGTTGCTCAGGCATTCGGACGTATTGGTTGTTTTCTTGCAGGCTGCTGTTACGGTCGCGAGACTGACAGCTTCATAGGTATAACCTTCCATAATTCCGATTTTGCACCAAACGGAGTTTCACTCATACCTACTCAGCTGATTTCAAGTGCAGCATTATTTGTAATGGCAGTAATACTTATTTTACACGTGCTGAAATCATCCCATTCAGGAAGTACCGGTGCCTTGTACCTGATTATATACAGTATAGGACGTTCTATTATTGAAATATTCAGAGATGACTACCGCGGTTCAATCGGATTTTTATCCACCTCTCAGTTTATATCCATATTTATTCTTTTACTCGGAATTTTCATATATGTATTGTCCGTAAAAGGTAAATTTGATATAGTAAATGAAGATGAAATCTAATACATTAGGAGGCTTTTACATGAAAAAATTAGCACATAAAGTTGCAGCGCTTGCAGTACTTGCTTCACTTGTAGTCGGTCTTTTAGGTCCCGGCATGACAAGTAATGCTGCCAAGCCAAAGCTTAACAAGAAAAATGTTACACTTGACGTCGGACAGAAGTTCAAACTTAAAGTTAAAAAATACAAAAAGAAGATCAAATGGACTTCATCAAATAAAAAGGTAGCTACAGTTTCAAAAAAAGGTGTTGTTACTGCAAAGTTACCGGGTAATGCAAAAATCACTGCAAAGTGTGGCAAGAAAAAGCTTGTTTGCAAAGTATATGTTATCGGTATGGACGGTCCATGCACCGGTCCAACACAGGCTCCGACTCAGGCACCTACACAGGCTCCTTCTATTACAGAGCATCCACAGCCTACCGCTGAACCTACAGAGGTTCCTGAACCTACTGCAACTCCAAAGTATATGCAGGAAGGTGCATTTGTATATGACAAACTTGACATCTCATGGATTGACCCTGAGAAGCCTATGATTGCATTTACATTTGATGACGGCCCTGTCGGAACAAGCAGTACTTCATACAGTATGAGAATCCTTAATGCACTCAGAGAAAGCGGTGCTCATGCAACCTTTAACTATGTTACAAGCAAGCTCAACAATGATGATATGAAAAAAGAAGTTCTTATCGCTTTAGAAGACGGACACGAAATTGCTAACCACACATCACAGTGGAGTTCGCTTTCAGACACAAGCAAATTCCCTACTCCGGAATCCATAGCCGAGGAAATTGAAAGATCACGCGCAACTCTTTCAGAGCTTACCGGCATATCAGATTTTACCGTTCGTCCACCGAACCTCGGACAGAATGCATTTGTTCTTGAAAATGTAAATGTTCCTATGATTGGTTGTAACATCATAAGTAACGACTGGGAAAATGTAACAAAAGAGCACGTTGTATCAGTAACTAAAAATGCTAAAGACGGTGACATCGTTCTTTTCCATGAAACAACAGAGCATACAGCAGCTGCCGTAGAGGAACTCGTTCCTTACTTCATAGAGCAGGGATATCAGATTGTATCCGTTGTAGAGCTTTTTGCAGCAAAGGATATTCCGTTGTTCAGAGGAAATTACTACAACAAAGCTGAATATATGGAGCCAAAATTCTAATAGATATCAGTATAAAAATTAAATATTTTTTGTACCACTACACCCTCCTTAAGAATATATTATCTCAGGAGGGTGTTTTCTATGGTTATTACAGTTGTTGGCGGCGATGTCCGTCAGTGTTATCTTGCAGGTACTCTTGTTAATCACGGATTTGATGTACGGATATATGACCTGGCGTGCGATGATATTGTGTCCGGTGTAAAAAAATACGACAAACTCGGTGCGGCCCTTAAAGGCTGTGATGTGGTTGTTCTTCCGACTCCGGTCAGCAAACGCTGGCATATGGTTGCAAATATGGTCAGGGAAAATACAATTATTTTCGGCTGGAACATTCCTAAAAAATTTGCCGGTTTCCCTACGTGTGATTTCGGTCAGATAGAGGATGTTGCCGTAAAAAATGCCATAGCAACGGCGGAAGGCACAATTGCCGAGGCGATAAAACTTGGCACTATCAATATTTCCGGCTCTACATGTCTCGTAACAGGTTACGGACGATGTGCCAAAGAGATAGCTCTGAGACTTCGTCTTCTCGGTGCTTATGTCACTGTAGCCGCAAGAAATGTAATTCAGCGCGAAACAGCTTCTTTTAACGGCTTTATCGTATCCGATATGTTCGAAAAGGACAGCTACAGCGAATACGATTTTGTCATCAATACCATCCCTGCTGATGTAATCACACCGCAGGTCATCGATAAATTTTCCAAAAATGTAGTAATAATTGACATTGCTTCAGCTCCCGGCGGAACCGATTTTTCATATTGCAGGGAATGCGGCATACGGGCGGTGCACAGCCTTTCTCTTCCCGGCATATATTCTCCGAAAACCTCCGGCGAGATACTCGGCAATGTCGTAATAAGACATCTGACAGGAGGAGTGTAATTAGTATTAAATGAATGCAGAATAGGATTTGGAATCACGGGTTCATTTTGTACATTCGAAAAAATAACAGCAGAAATCAAAGAACTTTCAGAAAAGGCATTCTGTATTACGCCGGTCTTTTCAAACAGTGTTCAGACTACAGACTGCCGTTTCGGCAAAGCGGATGAATTTATAAATAACATCGAGCGCATCACCGGAAATAAAGGAATCAAAAGCATCGTTGCTGCCGAAGCCGTAGGTCCGAATGCTCTTTTTGACATTATGATCATCGCGCCTTGTACCGGAAACACTCTCGCCAAACTGTGCAACGGCATCACGGACAGTCCGGTGCTCATGGCTGCCAAAGCACACCTGAGAAATGAACGGCCGCTTGTCATCTCCATTTCAACAAATGATGCCCTCGGTGCCAATTTCAAAAATATCGGTATAGCAATGAATATGAAAAATGTATACTTCGTTCCTTTCGGTCAGGACGACCCGAAGAAGAAGCCGAAATCAATGGTTGCAGATACCTCCCTTATTGAAGCAACTCTTTGCGAAGCCCTGAACGGAAAGCAGCTTGAGCCGGTCATTTTATAAACTTACAGAAAAAACGGACTTGATTTCTCAAGCCCGTGATACATAAATTATTCAGTAACATCATCAGGTTTTACTATAACTCCGTTTAGCGTTACATTATCATTTACCTGAACGAGAATGTAAGGTATACCGTCTATTATCCTCGTTTCCACAAGGTCACTTCTTTCAGGTTTAACCTTTATAACCACATCTGTTGTCTTTATTTCAAGACTTCTCATATTGGTAATATTTGATGCATTAAGCGGTGTGCTTTCCGTCTTATCTTCAAAACGTTCCTCAAAATATTCAAGCTTTTCTTCACTTGCTCCGCATTTTTCAAAAATATTTTTCACATCATTCTTATCGAGAATAACCGGCTCCGGAAGCTCTTTTTGCTCCTCTATCATTTCCTGTATGGTGTCGTGAACTGTCTTTACGGCATCAAAGCTGCAGTCCTCTCCAAAGGTTTCCTCAATTATTTCTTCAAAAGTATGCTTCTGCTCCTTGCTTGTGAGCGGTCTTTTACACGCAAACATGTTGTCCATAAACTGAGGATTAGGATTTTCGCTTTTTCTTGTATAATAAAGCATCTCATGAATGTCAGTGTTTCTGTCGTTAAATGCAGGGAATAAAAATCCGTGTGCCGGAACGTCTACAAGCCAGTCCCTTACAGTTGTCTCTATCGTATTTGCTTCGGAATTATAGCAAAGATTTGACTTTTCAAGCTTAACAGGACAAATACAGCATATGATATGCTCATACACATACACGCTCATGTCGTCCATCACCGAACCGTCTTTTGCCATGCCCGGTATGTCATAAGCTGCATGAGCAAGAATTATGTAATAATTTTCTGCATACTCGTAGTTCTCAATCACCTTATCAAAAAATTCGTCCACAAGATCCTCGTCTTTAAGTCTGCTGTCACGAAGCTTAAGAAGAAATTCCTGTGTTCCTCCCTCCATTTCCTGTTCAAGCGGAAAAGCAAGATTTACAAGATTTTTCCCAAGCGAACCAGACAGTGCGGAACGAAAAATATTTATATACTTAAACATCTCCTCTTCTTCCAAGGTAAGGAAATTATGTACAAGCTTAGTTTTTATATTCTTCTCGGCATCCACATAACAGCCGCAAATTCTTCTTACATGACATTTATCTTTATTAAACAGTTTTTTTATCTCTGATATTTCTTTTTTGTTCATAAAAATATTTCCTCCGTTACTTCATTGTGTTAAAATGTGCTAGAATATAGTAGCATATTTTACAACGCAAATTCAAGGATTGGATTGAGAATAAATGAAAATATACATGGCACCTCTTGAAGGAATTACAATATACACCTACCGCAATGCATTTCGTGAATTTTTCACGGGCATTGATACATATTTTACACCTTTTATTGCCGCAGAGGGCAGCCTTAAGATGAAAACCCGCGAGAAAAAAGACATTCTTCCGGAAAATAACGAAAATATTCACCTTATTCCTCAGATTATTTCCAATAATGCCGACAATTTCATACGCTTTGCAAAACTAATATCCGAGCGTGGCTATGACGAGATAAATATAAACCTCGGCTGTCCATCAGGAACTGTCGTTGCAAAACACAAGGGTGCCGGTTTCTTGGGTGAGCCAAAGCTTCTTGATGAATTTTTATATGCAGTTTTTTCAGCACTTCCCGATATGAAAATATCCATTAAAACACGTCTTGGCATGACAGATGAAGATGAAATTTACGAGATACTTGACATTTATAATAAGTATCCGCTAAGCGAGCTTATAGTGCATCCGAGAATCCGTTCGGATTATTATTCCGGCAGTCCGCGAATGGACAAGTTTACTTATATTTATGAAAATGCGTCTTGCCCGTTGTGCTATAACGGAGATATACGTACATTTGCAGATTACGAAAAAATAGAGGAAAGATACCCGAAACTTTCTGCTGTTATGCTCGGACGAGGACTCATACGAAACCCCGCACTTCCTGAAGCAATAGTAAAACGCAGGGAGCTTCTCCCTGATAGGGACTCCCTGCGTTCATATCATGATAAATTGTATTCTGAGTACAAGCAATCTATGCCTAATGAAAAAGTTCTGATTTTTAAATTAAAGGAGGTATGGGCATATATGCTTGATCTCTTTGATGATGACGGAACTTATCTTCGTCTGTTCAAACAATCGGATACGCTTTCACAGTATAATGTGTTCGTAAACCGAATATTCAGGGAATGTTCGTTCCGGTAACTCTCGGCTGATAATTAGTCGTCGTAATAATGGTCATCATCCCAATCGTCATCGTAATCATCATCATAACGCTCATTTTTGTCAAAATCATAGTCGATTATTTTACCTGTCTTTGCGTCGATTTCATAGTCATATTCATCATTTCCTACATAGAATTCAATCTCATAAACCGTACGTCCGTCATCATAATCCAGCTTAGCCTTCCTAAATGTCACCTTACCAACTGAATATCCTGCATGTTTAACTGCGATTGACTTAGCTTTATCAACGCTTATGCGGTTGCTGTTACTCTTAGGTTTAGCTGTAGCTTTTGGTTTAGCCGTAGCTTTTGACTTGTCTGTGCTTGCTGATGTATTATTTTGAGTGCTGTTTACTCTATCAAGTTTTTCTATACTCTTCTCATGAACTTTGCCTGTCTTTGCATTTATCTCATACTCATATTCATGTGTATCTGTATAAAACTCGATATCATAAATTGCAATACCATCATCATAATCCAAATATGCCTTTGTGTATTTTACGGCTGATTTAGAAACACCGGCATCTGCAAGTGCCTTTTTCTTAGCTTTCTTAATTCCAATCTTTCCATTAGAATTATTCTGCTGCTGAGGTTCTGTCTGCTGTGAAGCATCCTGTTGAACTAAGGTCTGACTTCCGTCAACTACAAGCTGTTCTGCCTGTGGTTCTGTCTGCTGTTCTACCGGCTGTTCTGCCTGTGGTTCTGTCTGCTGTTCTACCGGCTGTTCTGCCTGTGGTTCTGTCTGCTGTTCTACCGGCTGCTCTGCCTCAGGTACTGCAGCTTCAGGTACCGGCTCTACAGGTTCTGCTTCCGGTGCAACTTCCGCTTCCGGTGCTGCAGGTTCTGCCTCAGGTACAACTTCCGCTTCACCTTCTGCTACATGTCCTGCCTCTGTAGGATTATTCTGTGAATTTTTTATTTCATTCAGTTCTTTACTAAACGCTCCGTATACTCCTGAAATAGCAACGATCATAACTACTGCGAATATGCATGTCATACTTATAACAGCTTTCATTGGGGTTTCAAATAATTTCTTCATATAAAACACTTCCTTTCATTTAATATACTCACAGTATACCCACGAAATATTAGAGTTTTATTAGAACAAAAAATTTTTTTTAATTTTTTTCAAATTTACAAATAAATGTTGCTCCCTCTCCCAATTTACTCTCAACGGCAACAGTTCCGCCGTGAAATGCTGCTATTTCCTTAACCATTGAAAGACCAAGGCCTGTGCCTTCGCCGTGACGGGAACTATCCGCCTGATAAAACCTTTTGAAAATCTTTTCCTGTGCTTCCGGCTCAATTCCTATACCGTCATCCTTTACTGACAAAACGATATTTTCTTCATCTTCCGCAAGGTTTACCCATATATTTCCGTCTTGTTTTCCGTATCTGTATGCATTGCTTATAAGATTAGTAAGAAGCCGCGTAAGCAGTTCACGATTTCCGTTAATAAATATATTGTCACAAACATCACACTGTAATGTGATACCATTTTCTTTAATAAGCATCATATCAAGGCATACAGATTCGGTAAGTCCTGACATATCTGTATTTTCTTTAACATACTTTCCTGTGTTCAGTTCAAGTCTTGTAAAATCGAGCATATCATTTATAAGTCTGGACATTTTTCCGCCCTGTCTGTAAATAGTTTCAAGGGCTTCCTTATATTCTTCATTTGTCTGCGAATCCTCGAGTGCAAGCTCGCACTGTGCCATAATAACCGACATCGGAGTACGCAGTTCATGCGAAACGTCAGATGTAAACTGCTTTTCTGTCTGAAATGATTTATCAAGGCGGTCAAACATATTATTGAAATTGTCCGCAAGCTTGTGAATCTCATCCTTTCCTTTTCCTATATCAATGCGTTTTTTTAAGTCAACACCCTGACTTATTTCTGCAGCGGTATCCGAAATATATTTAATCGGTCTTAACATCCTTCTTGCAATGATATATCCTCCCAATATGGCAATAAGATTAAGAAGCGGCAGCAAAACAAGCGAAGTTTTTGTAATACTTGCAAGCTGCAGATCTCCCTGTTCCTCGGACACAACTCCCCTTAACCACAAATCTTCTAGGCCTTCATATGTGAGCTTGCGGTCATATATATAGTATAAAACTCCGTCCACCGTAACCTTCTGAATAACAGAATCAGAAAATTCAAATTCATTCGCTTCTCTTATTATAGGATTTTCTCCATACATAAGCTCATTATCTGACTTACAAAGCGAAGTATACACTTCATTTACCTCATCAAGGAAATCATCATCAACCTCTAACACACCTGTCCCATACTGAACGTAATAATCCATGCTGTTCATGATTTCCATGTCGTTTATATCTGAATAAAACTCAATTTCATCCACATTATGTTCAACAGCTTCTATGAGATTGTCTCTTACGGTTTTTTGAAGAACGCCTCCGCTTATGGTAATTATAATCCAGTAAGTCAGTGCCACCACGGCAAGAAGCATCAGAGAAAACCATATAGTAATTTTAGTCCCTATGGATAATCTTTTCATAATCATACCTCTCTCAAAACAAATCCCTGTCCCCGAACAGTATGTAAAAGCTTCACATCTCTGTTACCGTCTATTTTTTTACGCAGATAACTGATATATACATCAACTACATTGGTGCCGCCCTCATAATCATAATTCCAAATATGATTTTCAATCGTTTCACGGCTCAACACTATATTTTTATTGTGCATCAGATATTCAAGCAGAGCATACTCCTTCGATGACAATGCTATCTCACGCTCACCCCTTTTTACAACCTTTGAAGCAAGGTTCATAGTAAGGTCGGAAACTGTAAGAATATTATCCGCTGTTCCAAATGACACTCTCGTCATAGCCCGTATGCGTGCCATAAGCTCATCAAACGAAAACGGTTTCACAAGATAATCATTTGCCCCGCTGTCCAGACCCTCTACTTTGTCACGCACGGAATCTCTTGCCGTGAGAAATAAAACCGGCGTCGTTTTCCCTGCATCTCGAATCGAACGAAGCACCGCAAATCCGTCCTTCTTAGGCATCATTATATCAAGAATCACCGCATCATAATCCGTATACGACAGGATATGAATCGCCTCTTCTCCATCGTATACACTGTCAACACTGTACCCCTCTTTAGTCAGCTTGCTTGTAATAATTTTATTCAGATCACGCTCATCCTCTGCAATAAGTATACGCATAAGCATCTTCCTTTCATTGATTCGAAAAAAGTGTTTGCTGTTTTATATGTGTAATTTTAACATATGGAAATGGTTATTCAAAGGATAATTCATAAAACAATAACAGGGAACATATCAAATGATACATTCCCCATTTATTTTCTTATATATATTATCAACCAAATTAAATCTATTTAATACGCATGCTTCCGACAAAACCGCTCTTTTTGTTAAACAGCTTCTTGTATGCTGCTGCCTTGCTTTTCGGGCACTTTATAACTGCTGCTTTATTTATTCCCTGTATTGCTTTTGAACCGACCTTTTTTAATGTCTTTGTTTTAATCGTTATCTTCTTAAGCTTTTTACAATTCTTAAATGCCTTTTTTGCTATGGCGGTTACCTTATATTTTTCACCCTGAATTTTTATAACTGCCGGAATAACAGCCTTCTTTATTTTCTTATTTGCCACTCCGCACACTTCTACGGATTTTTTTCCGCTTATAACCGATGTGACTTTATATTTTATTCCGCTCTTAGTAATCGTATTTCCCTTTTTCACATCAGAATCGTTTACAATGGTTGTGTCAGGCGATGAAGTCGGAGCTATTTCCGGTTCATTTTTTACATTTACGGTAATTTCCACATCACGAAGCGAAGATGCAAGTATCTGCTCTGATGTCATATTAAATATAGGAAATCCATCAGCACCAAAATGTACGTGATTTATAAATGCATGTCTGCCCGGATCAACTGTTCCGTATTTGGTATCTCCTGTAGCACCCGGGAATGATTCTCCCCAAATTCTTGCATGATATGATATCACCAGATTTCCGTTTTCATCAATTGTAAAATTACAGTGTCCCGGTCCGAAGTAACCTTCATACTCACCCTCTTCAAATGCACCGCCTGTAAACACTCCTTCTTTTACGGTACCGGTAAAATCCTGTGTTGCCAAAAGCGGATACGGATATTTTTTCCAACTTGCCGGATCCATAAAATCAGAGTCAAGGTCAGCATAGAGTATACAGGTACAATAATGTGTATCAACAGTAGCTCCTGCATACGATATAAATATTTTATCCTCATGTATGAAAACTGCCGGTCCTTCTTCAACAGGATATCCGTCATTGCCTTCGGACATACCCCAGCCAATATTATACTCAAATGCCCGGTCACATCTCGAAAGTTCAACCAACTCACTGGTCGGCTGTAAAAGATTGTCGGTATCTACCGTCACAATACTCATATTCACAACATTGAGCCAATGAATTGATGGGTCCTTACACGGTGACACATAATATCCCTGTCCGTCATATTCAAAATATGTGGTATCAAAAGTACCAAGAGCTTTATTATCCGTACTCGTTCCTATGTATCCGTCAAACTCCCAGTTATTCGGGTCCATGACATCATCACCGTAACAGGTAAATATACACTGCTGCCATTCATCACTCGCACCCTCATATCGCTGTACCATTCCAAGAGAAATAACTCTCCAATACCCTCCGATATAATGTATTTCCGGAGCCCAGTACCATGCGTGAACATGAGGATAATCAGGCGAAGAAAGATTATCCGTCCATATTTCCACTTCCTCGGCATCTGCAAGTCCCTCAATGGTGTCTGCCTGACGAAGTACGATTGAATTATATGCACCTCCGCCGTTTGCAGAATTTTCATTCATATTAGATCCTGTCATATAATATACCTGATTTATTTCATCATACTCAATATCCGGATCTGCCCTGAATCTTACAAATGTTTCACTGCCGTCATAATCTGTATAGTTGATTTTACCTTTTACGGTATATGTTCCCTCAGCCGGATTGTTCATATCAAAAGTAATGCTGTCGCTGTCCCATGTCACACCCATATTAGATGTAGAACCGTCACTGTAAACCACATCTGCATTTTCAGGGAGAGTTACCTTTTCTCCCGGCTTCACATTTATATCATCAAGCCCTGCAACTGAAACACTTTTTACTTCTCCGTACTTATTCATCAGGCGAGTATATTCATCCTTTGTTATGGCAAATGATGCAGCTTCGTCTTTTACTGCATATGAAGGAAGCTCGCCCACAAACTCATCCTTCATATAATCTACGGTAACTCTGTCAGAAAACGAAGAAAAATCTTTTGTCGTCTGAACATATGATTTGCCGTCTCCGCCTTCCCAATATACCTCATAAAGTGAAGTCGTTTCGTTATACTTAACCGTAGGATGAGTAACTGCAATATCATCAGAGTTAAGAGTTATAATCCTCTCATTCTCATAAAAAATCATATCATCTGAATCACATACGATAATCTGATTTGTTGCGTTGTCAACTGCTGCAACAAGTCCATACGTCCCGTCGGCTTTTCTGAATATTGAAGGAGAGCCTAGCTTATATCTGTCTTTAGGATAAAAAACCGGCTTATTATGATTTAATGCCGTATAGTTTTTTCCGTCAGTTGATATGGCATAATAAAGTACGTCAGTACGATAATTATCTGTATATATACCTGACGGATGACATGCAAATTCAACACCTGCATCAGGCTCATATGCTGCAATATATGTAGCAAGATAACCTCCCATTTCAGAAACTGCTTCCTTCTTATCCATTTCAAAATCACCTGCCATTACATTTTTAGTTTCAATATGCGCAAAAACTCCCGTAATAAGAGCCAGCGAAACCAGCACAGCCACACTTTTAAATATTTTTATTCTCATCATAATATCCCGCTCCTCCCAGAAAAGATGTGTTTTATAAAATATTAGCACAGGCACAAGCGCTTTTCTCGTCAAATATCTATACCTACATAGTCATTTTTTGCTGTAAAATCATATTGAATTATGATTATATATATCTTAAAATAAATATATACATAATCAAGGAGGTGCTGGCGATATGAACTTTAATTATGAACTTATGGATATTTCCGCCTGCTGCTTTTTTACAACCAACCTGAATGCACCTCTGCATATGCATAAACTTGCTGAAATAGTTTACGTCACATATGGGTCAGTATCTGCAATAATAAACGAACATTCCTTTATACTAAACGAGGGAAGCTATGTCATCACGAGCCCTAACACGCTCCATTCCCTCATTGCCATAACACCGCAAACCGAAACCATGATATCTCTTTTTCAGCCAAATTTTGTCACGGATTTCGATAAAAAACTGCGGCATATGAACAACTCTTTTGTATGCAATTCTGCGAATAACCTTAATAATTACGGAACTCTTGCCCTCAACGGACTCATTATGTTCGGACGTGAAAATACCGCCCGTGAAGATGTTGATATTTCAGCACTCAAAGGACTTTTACATGTTTTTCTTTCATCCATACAGCTTGACACATCTGAGTCTAAAATATCAGGCAGCTACGAACTATGTCATAAAGCACTTTTGTATATTGATGAAAATATAAAATCAGATCTTTCACTTAAAACCTTATCAGCAGAACTTCATGTAAGCCCTTATTATCTGTCACACGAATTTTCCAGAAAGATAGGTATACCTATTACAAAATACATAAATGACAAACGACTGAACATAGCAGCATCACTGCTTTTGAAATCATCTGTAAAAATAACAGAAGCAGCATATGAGGCCGGCTTTTCAAGTGTTCGCACATTTAATAGAAGATTTCTTGAATCATATAAAACAACTCCAATGGAATATAAGCAGGAACATCTTACAAAAAAATATCAATAAATCTAAATATAGATAATTAGCACCTTATATGTTATAATACTTTTATTGATGCACCAAAAACGCATCCCAAATATATTTATCATAATTGAGGGTATTTTATGAAAACAAAATTTAAGAGTAACATTGTTCTAAGTGCATTACTGGTGCTGGCACTGGTTATGCAGACATTATTAGTACCGGCATCGTCCACTAAGGCAGAGGACGAAAACGGTAATCCGGATCCGAACTTCCACATTTACATCGCATTCGGTCAGAGTAACATGGAAGGGAACCCTGCAATTGAAGCAGAGGATTTAGAAATTCCTGATAACTATTACATGATGCAGACAGCTGACGGAAACAGCGAAAGACAGGTCGGCGAATGGTATCCTGCTATACCGCCTCTTGCAAACAGCAACGCAAAGCTCAGTCTTGCTGACTACTTTGGAAGAAACATGGTATGGCTTCAGCAGGAGAGTAATCCTGATATTAAGATAGGTCTTATTGTAGTAGCTGTTGCAGGTTCAAGTATCAAGGGATTTGATAAAGACACCGGTGCAGATTATTATGCAAATGAAGTTGACTGGATGAAAGGTATTGCCGCACAGTACGGCGGAAACACATATCAGAGAATTATTGACATGGCAAAAATAGCCCAGAAAGACGGTGTTATCAAAGGTATTATCATGCATCAGGGTGAGTCCGATGCTGGAAACAGTGCATGGCCTACTATGGTTAAGAAAATATATGATGATATGATTGCAGACCTTGATCTTGGAGACAATATTCCATTACTTGCAGGTCAGACCGTTGGAAACAACAACAGCAATATCAGAAATCTTCCAAATCAGAGTGAGAATTTCTATGAAATCTCATCAGAAGGTTTGGATGGTGACGTTGAGCATAACAATGCTATACATTTTACAGCTGCTAATAACAGAGAGTTCGGACTCAGATATGCTGAAAAAATGATTGAGGTTCAGCCACAGTATACATTTACTGAGCCTGTTTACGAATGGTCAGCTGACAATACAAAATTAACAGCTAAACGTACATGTAACGAACTTTCATTCTATGTTCAGGAAGAAACCGTAGATGTAACAAAAACAGTTACAACAGAAGCTGCTGTCGGCGTTGAAGGCTTAATTACATACACATCTGCTGATTTTACAAACAGTGCATTTATTAAACAGACAAAGACAGAAACCATTCCTGCACTTGTTGCTCCTTCAGCAGAACCTACAACTGCTCCTTCAATTGATGATAATGCACCTGCAGTTGAACAGACTCTCAAGTTATCTGCAGTAAAATGCAAGAAAAACACAAAGAAGATTACCGGTAAGGTATCCAAAAAAGGTGCTACGGTTAAAATAAAAGTCGGAAAGAAAGCTGCTAAGAAAGCAACAGTAAAAGGCAAGAAATTTACTCTTAAGCTTTCATCAAAGCTTGTTAAGAAAACTAAGGTAACTATCACAGTTACAAAGAAAAACTACAAGACACTTAAAAAGACTTATACAGTAAAATAAACGGAATTAAAAGATAATAAAAAACACTCCCGGATTGATGTAAAATCCGGGAGTGTTTTTTATTTTACTTTTTTTACAACCTTTACTTTGCTCCATGCTCCGGTTACCTTTTCCTTACCATTAAGCTTATACGCTCTTACCTTGATAAAGTATTTCTTACCGCTCTTAAGCTTCTTGATAGTGTATTTAACCTTTTTAGCCTTGACATTTATAGTCTTCGCTTTTCTGAATTTCTTATTTGTAGAGTAAGTAATCTGGTATCCGTTTGCACCTTTTATCTTCTTCCATTTTACAACAATTTTTTTCTTTGCTGTACTCTTAGCAGATTTTATCTTAACTGCCTTCGGTGCAGCAGGTGCATCTGCTGTATGAGTTACGGTTGGGCCTGCAGGTGCCTGAGTAACTGCCGGTGCAGGAGTTGCAGGAGCTTCAATTGAGTACTCCTTAACAATCTGTCCGCCGTAACCGTTAATTCCTCTGATATAAACTTTGGCTGTTCCAACTTCATCATATTTTGAATAGAACACACTGTAGTTTTCATTTTCTATATAAGTTCTTGTATCTGATGTAAGAGTAACATCCGGTTTACATTCACTTCCATCGTAGATATATGACTCCTGCGAAAGTGTTGCAACCGCTTCATCATCAATTCTTGGCTTTGACACCGAAATACGGTCAATATTCGGACCGTTTCCGCTGTTTACATAAAGAGCTATGGTATTGCTTCCTGCATAAAGATTTGCGGTTATCTCTTCTGTATGCCTTACAGCACCCCAGTCTCCTGATATACCTATAACACCGCTGAGCTCTATCTGTTCTTCACCGTTTATATCAAATACAAGGTTTCTCTGTTCAGCAGAAATAATATATGCTCGTATCTTATATATCCCATCTTCAGGAACTTCAACATCAAATGTAACTCTGTTTTCTGAGCTGCCTGTGATATTTTCTACAGTCTTCATACCTGAAGCTGCTGCCTGACCCGATGAAATACTTGTATTTCCGCCAAGTTTGGCATCCTCTGCTTCATAAAAAGTATAGCTGTCATACTCTGTATACTTAATCGGATCATCCTTTGTAAACTTGACAGCTGCTCCGCCATACTGCAACAGATCAAGATCCATCGTATCTGCTGAAGTCACTGTGGTTTCCTCAAATTCCAGCGCCGAACCGTCAGAATTATCTCTGTAAATATATGCATGATACGTCACGCCGTCTTCAAGGAAATCAAGCGGCACTTCATAATTTTCAGCTGCAACTGTCATAGCACCAAGATACCAGTTTTCTCCATTTCTTCTTGCCATAATTACATGACTGCGAGGATATCCGTCTATAACTCTTGTTTCATCCCATGTACTTGGAACATCTGCTATAAGCGGTACTGCAATGTAACCCGGATATACATATCCTGACTGAGCAAATGTGGATACCGCTGATTCGTAGTTTATGCACATCGAAAGCATAAATCCTGATGTGGCAGGACTTCTTGGATGCTGCATAAGTGTTGGAGTATACTCCATTGAGCCGATTACATTACGTGTAAATGGAAGTGTAACAAGTGTCTCCGGTGCTGAAGCGTCTGACCACTTGAAGTACTCCATTCCGCATACAGCCTCCGTAGATAAGAGGTTCGGGAATGTTCTGCACTCACCGTTAGGATCTGTAGCACCGTGGAAGTTTACAACCTGCTTATGTCTTGCTGCACTCTCAATGATCATGTACATGTTGTTCATGGTAAACTGGCTGTCACTCTCGATGTAGTCAACCTTTACACCTTTAACACCCATTTCCTCACACCATGACATCTGTTCTTCAATATCATCATAGTTGTCAAGGTCAAAAATATGCTTTGCATCCCATTTATGAACACCATACCATAATATAAGCCCTACATTTTGTTCGTTTCCATATTCAACAAGATCGGCTACCTTTGATTCATAGTCAGGCCATAATTCCCAACCATAGTCTACAAGACAATATGTAATTCCCATCTCATGACAGAAATCTATATAGTCATACATGCTGTCATAATCAATCGCATCTGAAGCAGTTGACCACCATGACCATACAGAAGTTCCCGGCTCTACCCATGAGAAATCATATCCCTCATATGGTTCCGGATTAAGGTCATAGATAAGTGTACTTGAAGTGATATTTCCTATTTCTTCTCCAATAATAGCCGCTCTCCAAGGTGTAGTTGCCTTATTTATAAAATCCACCTGCGAAATCTGTATACTTGCACCATACCTTTGAGCACCGTGATTGCTCATATCATCTTCACCTTCAAGCGAAGTTCCGAAACGAACTTTAAGTGCGTTAGTTCCGCTTGAAGTTTCAAATATTGAAGCACAATATGTATCTTCCTGATTATATACCGCTGCCTCAGAAAGCAGTACCCATATATCCTTGCCATTTGTTCCGGTATTACAAAGAGCCGGTGTAGAAATTGTACCGTTATATGATATCATCTCTGCATTTGTTCTTTGAGTATATGAACTTGATTCATAGGTACGACCCTGATCTGTTGTCCAATATGTAGTAGTATCAGGCAAAATGAAATAACTTTCTTCACTTGTGATGGAAAGCACTTCGCTTGTACTTGATGTATCTGAATCAATATTATAACGATATGCAATTCCCTCATTCATAACCCTAAAATTCATCGTAACTTCAGCATTACCTTTACTTAGTACAAATACAAGTTCATTGTATGTATTTGTAACATGATTTACAGGTCCCTGAATAAGGTCATAGTCATTCTCTCCGGTAACAATCTTTATAGAAGATTCATCAAGTGTCATACCTGTAGAAAGATCCACCCCTTCAGTCTTAATACCGAATTTCGCACACTTTAATACAACGATATCATTAAAATAAACAGAATAATAATATGTTCCGAGCTCATCAGCCCATATCTGAACTCTTATTTTCCCATCAGGAGATTTTACACTGAGTCCATCTATATCTAAAAGTCCCTCAGCCCCCTCATCTCCATAAACCGCCGCCTGCACACTTCCGCCATCAATATTACCTATATATCCGGGAGAAGAAATTCCTAAGATTAAAGATAACGATATTACAATAGTCGTTACCAAGCTGCATATTTGTTTTTTCATGTTAACCTCCTTAAGTTAGCTGATCGATAAAATACCTATACAGCAGTATTTCTGTTTTTTACCAAATATCTATATAAATAATTGCTGTAATAATAAATTGATTTTGTTACAGCAATTTAATTTTTTTGAATGAAATTTTACGTTCCTCATGAGAAGGGACGTTTATATCAGTGCATCCATCAAGCATAAATTCACCGCTAAGCACTGTATCACAATTTTCATTATCAACAAGGATTCTGACATTCGCATCAAACTCCGTCCGATTTGTAACTTTCAATGTCCAAAAATCACCTTCATCCATAACCTCAGCTTCTACATGGTCAAATACAATTGCTTCTCCTGTATCTGTGTGAAAAAGAATTCCGGGAATTTCACAGTATGTCAAAAGACATGATATAATGCACCATGAACACGAGCCATAGAAAACTCCGCCCATATTTTGCTTTGTTTCCCAATCGCTCATATTGACTCGTTCACACATCCAGCCCGGTTTGAGATATTTATCTTCCCAACTGTATATCAATCTGTCTTCACGTGAGAGATACTGAGTTATATTATGTGCCGTATCGCGGCATACGTCCAAATATCGTCTGTCCTTTGTCAACTTGTAAAGTTTCAGGAATGACTGACCGCTTCCGACACAGAATCCCGGTGCTGAATGTTTATTTGTAACACTCGCATAAACACTGCCTTTTGTTTTCATACCAAGAGTTCCGAATACAGTTTCCTCAGGAAAATGAAAATCATAAGAAACGCACCATGATGCACACTGTCTTGCACAATTTTCCGCACATTCAATCCAATAGATATCTTTTGTTGCATCATATAGTCTGACATAAGACTCAAGCAGTCCGAATACAGACTCGCTGTCAGGTGCCTGAAGTATATCTCCCGGTCCTCCATTTGTTATTCCATTCATAAGAAAATCGTCGTAGTATTTTTTCGCAGCAGCTATCGCTGTCTGCAAATACTCTTCCTTGCCCAAAAGCTCCGATGCAAGACATAGTGCTCCCGGAGCAATTCCGACACTTGCAGTTCCACCGATTAGAATCGTTTCCTCTTCGATGTCTATATACTGTCCGAACTGCCCGTATTTATTCCACAGTCTTACAAATGCATCGGCTAGTTTTTCAACCCCGTTAAACCATTCTTCCGGCACTTCGATACCTTTGTTTTTCATCAACATAATCTGTCGTATGGAAAATAATAGGAAATCTGCATTTTTACGAAGTAAAAGCACATTATAATTCTCATGATCATCAAAATCGTCACCATAAATTGTCCCGTTATATTCAATAGCATATAACCAGCCGTTTTTATTTTGTAATCTTTCAAATGCAGTTGTTATTGTTTTAACCGCACGCTCTTTAGACAGCTCCGTGCCCGATGAGACAAATGCAAGAGAACTTAGACCGCCGCCCACCCAACCAGTCTGCCAATCTCCGAAAATCGTATATTCCGGTTCTTTATTGGAATTCAATCGGATATATTGTGATTTTTCATTCCAATGATTAGCAAGATACTCTTTTTCGATAATCGAAAATGCAGCTGAAAAAGGTAATATATTTATATAAGGTTCATCATCATGATATACTTTTCTCATCGAAAAGAATTCTTTGTAAAACTTATTTATATCCTCACATTCAAAAACATTAACCTTGAAATCTAATACTACTTCATCACCAACAGAAAAATCATATCCGTTATCATCTGATGGTCTTTCTGAATTAGACCAGCGATACAATAATTTCCTTACTGCAGGCGATTCCAACCATAATTCAGCTGAGTCTTCCAATTCATTTACAAGGAATCCCGTATATCCGGCATCAGTATCTTGTTCAGCGTAAAGTTGAAATCCCTCATTAAACTTTTTTGACCAAAATCCCATACAAGGCGTTGCAAGGTCTCCCGAGCGAAAATGCAGCCATGCAGGCTTACCATCTTGCATTAATCTTGGAATATCGGTTGTCGTAATCGGCATATCTGCTCCGATACAGTCTTTTTCGTGAAGCATTGGAGGATACTTCATTCGTATTGCACGAAATCTGTTGCCGTTGTATGCGGATGCCGGCATAAATACATAATTATCTCTTTTCCACTCCGAAAAAATGAAACCAACCGAAACATTCGCATTTTTCAATTCACCTGAAGCAAGATTGAATTTCACATTCCAGTTTGAAATGTTTTTTCTTTCGTCATCATGTAAAACATTCCAACTGACATTCCACAATGAACCTTCTAATTCAAGTTTGTCTTTCCCGGCAATATCATCAAGCATTAAGATTTTTTCGGATTTCGGCAAAACACCATCAAATGCCGTAATTTTAAGACAAACTCTTATTTTTTCATTCATTTTAACAGTATCATTTATCATCTTGATATCCTCCTTCATTTTCTTATAAACAGCATTTGGATTCTTAAACAGACCGTCTGATAAAATACTAGCACATGAACATATCTATTTCTCGCCAAATATCAATATAGATATAGTCAATTTTTGCTCCAACATTGGAATCATTTTATGTTCATTTCTTGCATATACCTGCACATTTCGGTACTTTCAACTTTACTCAAATAAATAGCTAATTATCGTTAGATATGCTATACTGTGAACAGCGCAAAAGAAAAACAAGCAGAACGAAGTGATATTTGTTTTTCTTGCGCGTTCAACGAGCAAACCGTCTGTGAAACAGACGATAAAGCGCGATAGCGCGTGTTTGTGAGTATGGCTTGTGATATTATCACAAGCACAGCGCAAAACATTTACCATACATGGAGGGTATTTTATGAAAATGAAATTCAAGCGTAACATTTTTCTAAGTACATTACTTGTACTTGCTCTGATTATGCAGACATTATTTGTACCGGCATCAGCTGTCAAAGCAGAGGATTCAGCCAATGGACCGGATCCTAATTTCCACATTTATATCGCATTCGGTCAGAGCAACATGGCAGGCAGTTCTGCAAGCGAAGTAGCAGATTTAGAAATTCCTGATAACTATTACATGATGCAGACAACTGACGGAAATCAGCAAAGAGAAGTCGGCGAATGGTATCAGGCAAAGGCAGCACTTACAAACAGCAATGAAATGGTTTGTCTTGGCGATTATTTCGGTTTTAATATTTCAAAGCTTAAGCAGGAAGAAAATCCTGATGTCAAAATAGGCGTCATAGTTGTTGCTGTTGCAGGTATAAGTATCAAAGGCTTTGATAAAGATACTTATGAAAGTTATTTAGCAGGTGAAGCTGACTGGATGAAAAATATCGCTGCGCAGTTCGGCGGCAATCCATATCAGAGAATTATTGATGTGGCACAGAAAGCTCAGGAAGACGGTGTTATCAAAGGTATCATCATGCATCAGGGTGAAACAGACGGCGGCGACATGACATGGTCTCAAAAAGTCAAGAAAGTGTATGACGATATGATTACAGATCTTGAACTTGGCGATAATATCCCATTACTTGCAGGACAGCTTCTTACAGGCAACAGTCACATCAACAAGCTTACTGAAGAAAGCGATAATTTCCACGTAATTTCCTGCGAAGGTCTGGTAGGCGGTTCAGACGGATTGCATTTCACGGCAACCGAAAAGAGAGAGTACGGCCTTAGATATGCAGAAAAGATGATTGAAGTTGAACCACAGTATACATTTACAGAGCCTGTTTATGAGTGGTCAGCAGATAACACAAAATTAACAGCTAAACGTACATGTAACGAACTCGCATCTTATGTTGAGGAAGAAACAGTAGATGTAACAAAAACAATTACAAAAGAAGCTGCTGTCGGCGTTGAAGGCGTGATTACATACACATCTGCTGATTTTACAAACAGTGCATTTGTTAAACAGACAAAGACAGAAACAATTCCTGCACTTGCTGCTCCTTCTGCGGAACCTACATCTCCTTCAATTGATGATAATGCACCTGCAGTTGAACAGACTCTCAAGTTGTCTGCAGTAAAATGCAAGAAAAATACAAAGAAAATCACCGGTAAGGTATCTAAAAAGGGCGCTGTGGTTAAAATCAAAGTCGGAAAGAAAGCTGCAAAAAAAGCAATAGTTAAAGGCAAGAAATTTACACTTAAGCTTTCATCAAAGCTTGTTAAGAAAACCAAGATAGCAATCACAGTTACAAAGAAAAATTACAAGACACTTAAAAAGACTTATACAGTAAAATAATACCGCATAAAAACTGCGGATAGCAGGGGGGTGCGAGTGTGTGAAAGTTTTTCTGTAAATAGTTAATTATCAGGTCTTCTATGATAAAATATAATCATAGGAGGCCTTTTAATTATGGCAAGAAGAGAAAAGAAACCAGTACACAAGGTTGTTATGACCG
>SVEM01000015.1 GCA_015057375.1 Lachnospiraceae bacterium | reverse complement strand
ATTCCCATGAGAAATCAGTAAGACCCCTTGAAGACGACGAGGTGATAGGTCAGAGGTGGAAGTACAGTAATGTATGTAGCTGACTGATACTAATAGGTCGAGGGCTTGACCAAAAGGATGGAAGTTTTGAATCAGTGTGCAGTTTTCAAGGTACGTAATACGGCCCAGTGGCTCAGTTGGTTAGAGCGCCGCCCTGTCACGGCGGAGGTCAGGGGTTCGAGCCCCCTTTGGGTCGTTTTGTTTCTGGGATCTTAGCTCAGCTGGGAGAGCATCTGCCTTACAAGCAGAGGGTCACAGGTTCGAGCCCTGTAGGTCCCATTTACAATTTGAAAATTATATAGCTAATTTAGCTTATGATGTGCCGACATGGCTCAATTGGCAGAGCAGCTGATTTGTAATCAGCAGGTTAACGGTTCAAGTCCGTTTGTCGGCTTTATGAATATGGATGGATTCCCGAGTGGCCAAAGGGGGCAGACTGTAAATCTGTTGTCGACGACTTCGAAGGTTCGAATCCTTCTCCATCCATTTTTTTATTATCGCGGGGTAGAGCAGTCAGGCAGCTCGTCGGGCTCATAACCCGAAGGTCGTTGGTTCAAATCCAGCCCCCGCAATTATCAACATTCAGCATGCCCAGATAGCTCAGTTGGTAGAGCAAGGGACTGAAAATCCCTGTGTCGCTGGTTCGATTCCGGCTCTGGGCACTTTTATATATAGTATAATATGGGTCACTAGCTCAGTCGGTAGAGCACTTGACTTTTAATCAAGTTGTCGGGGGTTCGATTCCCCCGTGACTCATTCTATAACCCCGAAATCAAGTTGCTTTCGGGGTTTTTGTTATTTTGATATAAATACATATAAGAAAGAAATATAGTGCATTTTTGGTTGTTTTTGTTAAATGCCTTGACAATAATTTATTATATCAATAAAATATATTTATTTATATGTAAGAGGAGAGATATGACATGAGTGATAAGAAAAATACTTTTTACCTGACAACCGCCATCGCCTATACATCAGGGAAACCGCATATAGGCAATACTTATGAAGCTGTTTTGGCAGATTCGATTGTTAGATTTAAGCGAATGCAGGGTTACGATGTCAGATTTCAGACAGGAACAGATGAGCATGGACAGAAGATAGAGCTTAAAGCTGCAGAGGCAGGAGTTACACCTAAGCAGTTTGTTGATAATGTTGCAGGTCAGATACAGGATATATGGGATCTTATGAATACTTCTTATGACAGATTTATCAGAACAACTGATGAGGATCACGAGAAACAGGTTCAGAAGATTTTTAAGAAGTTATATGATAAGGGTGATATATACAAGAGTGAGTATGAAGGTATGTACTGTACTCCTTGTGAGTCATTTTTCACGGCATCACAGCTTGTTGATGGAAAGTGTCCGGATTGTGGAAGACCATGTCAGCCAGCTAAGGAAGAGGCATATTTCTTTAAGTTAAGTAAATATGCTGACAGACTTATTGATCATATTAATACGCATCCTGAATTCATTCAGCCGGAATCAAGAAAGAATGAGATGATGAATAACTTCCTGCTTCCGGGATTGCAAGATTTATGTGTGTCAAGAACTTCATTTAAGTGGGGAATACCTGTTACATTTGATGATAAACATATTATTTATGTTTGGATTGATGCGTTAAGTAACTATATTACCGGACTTGGATATGATGCTGATGGCAATAGTGATGAACTTTATAATAAGTACTGGCCGGCAGATTTGCATTTGATTGGTAAGGATATTCTCAGATTCCATACTATTTATTGGCCGATTATGCTTATGGCGCTTGATGTGCCACTTCCAAAGCAGATATTTGGTCATCCTTGGCTTTTACAGGGTGATGGAAAGATGAGTAAGTCAAAGGGTAATGTTTTGTATGCAGATGAACTTGTTGATGTATTTGGTGTTGATGCGATAAGGTTCTTCGTTCTTCATGAGATGCCGTTTGATAATGACGGAGTTATTTCGTGGGAGCTTATTATAGAAAGAATTAATTCTGAACTTGCTAATACACTTGGTAATCTTGTAAACAGAACTATCTCTATGTCTAATAAGTATTTTGATGGTGTTGTGACTAATGCGGGAGTTAAGGAAGATGTTGATGATGACCTTATTAGCGTTGTTACAGCAGCATCTGCTAAAGTTGCAGAGAAGATGGAGAAGTTCCGTGTTGCAGATGCGATTACAGAGATTTTTGCAATATTCAGAAGATGTAATAAGTATATTGATGAGACTATGCCTTGGGCACTTGCAAAGGATGAGGCTAAGAAGGAAAGACTTCAGACCGTTTTATATAATCTTGTTGAAGGAATAACTATCGGAGCTTCGCTTCTTGAACCGTTTATGCCGGATACAACTGCAAGAATTCTTGAACAGATAAATGCACCGGCAAGAAAGCTTGAAGACGCAAGTGTATTTGGTATGTATGAGTCAGGAAATAAGGTTACCAGTGAGCCTCAGATTCTTTTTGCAAGACTAAATGCTGCGGATGTTATGAAGGAAGTTGAAGAGAAATTTGGAAAGGCTGAAGAGGAGCCGGAAGTAGAAGAAGTTGAAGAAAATGTTATTAATATAGAAGCTAAACCTGAAATTACATTCGATGATTTCATGAAGATGCAGTTCCAGGTTGGTGAGATAATAGCTTGTGAAGAAGTGCCAAAGTCTAAGAAGCTTTTATGCTCACAGGTTAAGATCGGAAGCAGTGTTAAACAGATCGTATCAGGCATAAAGTCACAGTATTCTCCACAGGATATGGTTGGCAAGAAAGTTATGGTGCTTGTTAATCTTAAGCCAGCGAAACTCGCAGGAGTATTGTCAGAAGGTATGCTTCTCTGCGCTGAAAATGAAAAGGGCGAGCTTGCGTTATTAACACCTGATAAGGATATGCCTGCAGGAGCAGAAATATGCTAGGAATATTTGACAGTCATGCGCATTATGATGATGCAAGATTTGATGAAGACAGAGATGAACTCCTTTGTGGAATGAAAGACAAAGGAGTATCATTTATTGTAAATGTATCTGCGACTAAAAAGGGTATGGCAGATACATTACAGCTTATTGAAAAGTTTCCGTTTGTGTATGGAAGTGTGGGTATTCATCCGGAAGAGGTTGCTCTTTTAACTGCAGATGATCTGGAATATATGAGAACGGTCGCAAAGCATGATAAGATAGTTGCAATTGGTGAGATTGGACTTGACTATTATTATCCGGAACCACCGCATGATGTTCAGAAGGAATGGTTTGTTAAGCAGCTTGAGCTTGCATGCGAATGTAAGATGCCGGTAATTATCCACAGTAGGGAAGCTGCGAGTGATACGCTTGAAATATTAAAGCAGTATACACCGGCACTGCCAAAGGGTAACCCGGGAGTAATTCATTGTTATTCATATTCTGCGGAGCTTGCTTCTGAGTATGTTTCAATGGGTTATTATATTGGTATAGGCGGAGTGCTTACTTTTTCAAACGGAAAGAAGTTAAAGCAGGTTGCAAAGGAGATTCCGCTTGAGAAAATTGTTCTTGAGACAGATTGTCCGTATCTTGCACCGGTTCCGCACAGAGGAAAGAGAAATGATTCGGGACTTCTTGCATATGTGGCGGACATGCTTGCGGAGATTAAAGGAATTACAAGTAAAGAAGTTATAGATGTAACAAGAAATAATGCGTTAAAAATGTATGGAATAGAGGTATAAGATTTGGATGGCTATTTGGTAAATCCTAAGAACACGATTGAGATTCTGAAAAAGTATGATATTCATTTTCAAAAAAAATTCGGACAGAATTTTCTTATAGATAATCATGTTATGGACAAGATTATCAGAACTGCGGATATAAATAATGATGATTGTGTTCTTGAGATAGGTCCGGGAATAGGTACCATGACACAATTTTTATGTGAAAACGCAGGACAAGTTCTTGCAGTTGAGATTGATAATAATCTTATACCTGTACTTAAAGACACATTGTCTGCGTATGACAATGTGAAAGTAATTAACGGGGATATATTAAAACAGGATATCAGGGAATTATCAGAAACATATAATAACGGAAAGCCATTTAAGGTTGTGGCTAATCTTCCGTATTATATTACAACTCCTATTATTATGGGTATACTTGAAAATGATGCTCCGGTTGACTCGCTTACTGTTATGGTACAGAAGGAAGTTGCAGAAAGAATGCAGGCAGGTCCCGGAGGTAAGGATTATGGTGCGTTATCCCTTGCGGTACAATATTATTCAGAGCCGTATCTTGCCGCAAATGTACCTCCTAATTGTTTTATGCCTAGACCGGGAGTCGGAAGCGCGGTTATTACTTTGAAAAAGTATGCTGAGCCACCGGTTAAAGTCAACAATAAAAAATTAATGTTTGATATTATAAAGGCATCTTTTCAACAACGAAGAAAGACGTTGATAAATTCAATAAGTAATTACAGCGGTCTTAATATACAGAAGGAATCAGTTGTTTCGGCACTTTCGGAGATGAATCTTAGTGCACAGGTAAGAGGAGAAGTACTTACACTTGAGCAGTTTGCAGAACTTTCTGACAAGTTAGGGAAGTAGGTTGTAATAATTCAAAGTTTGTACATAATTTAATGGTATACTTGGTATCCTACACATTTTTTGAGGTGATATTATGAGTGATTTGCCAATGTACCATCATGATAATGATGAATGGAAAAAGCTGATACTATTATATGATTCAGCTATTAAAGAAATAAGAACAAAACTTGAGATTCTCAGTAATGAATTTAAGATATCGCAGCAGTACAATCCTATTGAGCATATTGAATGCCGTATTAAGTCAACGGACAGTATTGCAAGGAAGCTTAGAAGAAAAGAAAGAGAATTAACCCTATATAATGTAATGAAGTATGTAAATGATGTTGCGGGTGTCAGAATAATATGCTCATTTACGTCAGATATATACAGAATTGCCAAAGCAATAACAGGACAGAACGATATTGAGGTTCTGAAAATAAAGGATTACATAAAGAGTCCTAAAGCAAACGGATATATGAGCTATCATATGATAGTGACGGTTCCGGTGTTTTTATCCAATGAGGTAGTAAAAACAAAAATAGAGATTCAGATTCGTACTATTGCGATGGATTTTTGGGCGAGTCTTGAACATAAAATATATTATAAATTTGAAGGTAATGCGCCTGCGGGTATCAGAGCAGAACTTAAAGAGTGTGCAGATATCGTGGCCTATCTTGATAAAAAAATGCTGTCAATAAATGATAAAGTAAAGGAATATGCAGAAAAGGGCAGCGATTATGATGCAATTGAAAATGAGGGGGCAAAGATATTTGATGCAGAGCCCATATCAAAAATTGCAGAAGAAGAGATTTCTGAAAATGAGGTCATGAAACCTGAAAAGAAGAAAAAAAGATGGATAATCGGAGGGTAATGTGATGAGCGAAGAACTTACAATGAAAGACATGGAAGCAGAGATTAATGCAAGTATGGTAAAGTATCAAGAAGGTGATATGGTTAAAGGAATTATCGCCGGAATTGAAAATTACGTTGTATATGTTGATATCGGTTCATATATGCAGGGTATTATTTTGCCGGATCAGTTAAGTGATGATCCTGCATTTAGTATGATGGATGACCTTAAGATTGGTGAGGAAATAAGTGCTATAGTTGACAGAGAAGATGATGGTAGCGGAAATATTATTTTATCACTTAAAAAGGCTACTGAGATAAAAGCATGGGAAATGCTCAAAGAGGGCAAGGAGGAAAAAACCGTATATCAGGTTAAAGTTTCCCAGTCTGTAAGAGGTGGAGTTATAGCATATCTTAACGGAGTCAGAGGATTTATTCCGGTATCCAGACTTTCAATCAAGAGAATTACTGATGAAGAAAAAGATTCATATGTAGGAAAAATTATAGATGTAATTATTGCTGATGCAGATTCCGATAAACGCAATCTTGTTCTTTCCGCAAGAGAGCCGGAGGAAGAAAAGGCTCGTAAGGAGCATGACAGAAAGATTGCCGGAGTAAGTGTTGGTATGGTGACAAAGGGTGTTATAGAAACGATTATGCCTTATGGATGTTTTGTAAACATAGGAGAAGGTTTGTCAGGACTTGTGCATATATCACAGATATCACACAGACATCTTAAAACACCAAGTGAAGAAGTTAAGGTTGGTGATGAAGTAGATGTTAAGGTTACTGATGTCAAAGAAGGTAAAATCAGTCTCAGCATGAAGGCACTTGTTGACGTTATGGAGAAAACTGAACCGGAAGATGAAGCCGAAACAGAATATACATCAGACGAGGCTGCATCAACATCAATGGCATCACTTTTATCAGGGATTATATTAGATTAATAGGTCGGAGGTCTTCTGAAATGGCATCATTTTTAGCTGATTATTCGAAATTTTACGGGGATAACAGTCTTAATGAGGACGGACTTAACCTAGATGATTTTTTATTAAAATATGATCCGTCAGAGTATAGAAATCCGAGTGTTACCGCAGATGTTATGGTTTTCAGATATTATAAAGAGCTTCAGTCTGTCGAAGATGATTTGTCAATTCTTATGATTAAGAGAAAAAATCATCCGTGTATAGGCGAATGGGCACTTCCGGGCGGATTTTGTGAAATAGGTGAAGATCTTGATGCTGCTGCGAGAAGAGAACTTTGGGAAGAAACCGGTCTAAAGGATATTCCGATTAAGCAGCTTCGCACATGGGGCGAAGTGTGGAGAGACCCGAGAGACCGCATTATAACAACAGCATATGCGGCAGTCGTTGATGAGTCAGTACATGAGATTAAGGCCGGAGATGACGCGGCAGAGGCTTTATGGTTTGATATAGAATTTAGCAAAACTGCAAGTGCGATTGAATATTTTGATAATAAAGAGCTGTTAAAAAGCACCTATATAATTAAATTGTATAATAAGGAAAAAGACATACGTCTTGAGGCAAAAGTTGCCTTGTTTGAAAACTTATACGGAATATTTAAGCAGACTGTTTATAAGGTAGAAGAAAACAAGGGAATAGCTTTTGACCATCCGAGATTTATAGTAGATGGGTTGCTTGCCATAAAAGATATATTGAGGCACAGCAGATAAATTAAAGTTAGAATTTGTTTGGGGGACGTAGAGTGTTACGTTTTGCGTGGATAATATTTATAAGTATACATATAATCATATTGACATTTATCAGGCTTTACAGAGTACAGAAGGAAGGCTATACGGAGGAAGATCGTTACAGAGAGGCTTCGAGGGTAGCAACATATATTATGAAGCGGGGGAGAATATCTACCAAGGTATATGGAACAGAGAATCTTCCGGATAAAGGTTATATCATGTACTCTAACCACCAGGGCAGATATGATGCCATGGGGATAATATCCGGACATAGGAAACCACTGTCGGTTCTTATTGACTATGAGCGGTCTAAGATAATTCTTGCAAATAGCTTTGTAAATGCCATTAACGGCAAGAGAATAAAGAAAAATGACCGAAACAGCAGATAAAAGTTCTCAATGAATTGGCTAAAGAGGTAATAGAGGGTCGTCGTTATCTTATATTTCCCGAAGGAAAGTATGGAGATAATCATAACGTATTACAGGAATTTGCATCCGGGTGTTTCAGATGTGCGATAAAGGCAAAGTGCCCTATAGTTCCGGTATGTATTATTGATTCGTGGAAGCCGTTTGGGATTAATTCTATAAAACCTGTAACCACATATGTCCATTTTCTGAAACCAATTGATTATGCTTCGTATGAGGGATTAAGACCGACTGAGATTGCAGAGATTGTAAAAAACAGAATACAGGAAAAAATTAATGAGTTTGTAGCAGAATATTAATTCATAATCAGACACCTTGACACATACAATTAAATGTGAGGAGGTGTCTTTTCTATGCTGTTTTTCAGAAAAATAATAAGTGTTATATTTCCATTGTTTCTTATGACGGTGTTCAGTGCGTGTAGCGTGACGGACATGTCGGAGAAAAAAGTTTCAGATACTGGGTATACTGTCATAAGTGAAGAGGAACTGCCGGAAACACTATTAAAAGCGATTAATGAGAAAAAAGCAGAACCATTTAAACTAAGCTATGTGGATAATAACGACCTTTATCTCGTTATTGGATATGGAAGTCAGCCAACCGGAGGGTACAGTATAGTTGTTGATGAATTATATACAACGGAAAATACGCTTGTTTTCGGTACAACGCTTAAAGGGCCGGGGGACAAAGCTGATATGCAGGATGCGGAGACTTATCCCTATATTGCGGTAAAGACAGAATATATTGATTGTGAAATAGTATTTAAATAAAGGGGGAAATAATCATTTATGGAAATTATAAAAAGAAATATACATATGAATAGACTTAAATGTAAAAACAATATGCAGATGACCATTGATAATGATATAAATGTTCCGGATGTAAAACCGGATATAAAGAAAATAATCTGTATTAACGGTGAGGTAAAAATACAGGATATAAAGACAATGAACAACCGGGCTGAACTTAAAGGGACCCTGTTATTTCATATATTGTATGAAGCAAGTGACGCAGATAACTGCATACATCATATGGAGGGAGAAACCATATTTGTTGAGCAGGTAAATATGACAGATGTAAAAGACGGGGATAATATTCATGTAAAATGGGAGCTCGAAGGACTTGGAGCAGATATGATTAACTCACGAAAGATAAGCATTAAAGCAATATTGACACTTATCATGTCTGCTTACGAAGAAATATATGAAGATGTGGCGGTTGATATAAGTGATACCTATAACATGGAAATGCTGCATAGGAATCAAAGAGTATCAGAACTAGTATTCAATAATAAAGATATTATCCGAATAAAAGATGAAGTAAATCTTTCGTCCGGAAAAGACAGTATAGAGGAGCTTATATATCAGGAATGTACATTGGAAGATATCGACATGAGACTTGTACAGGATAAGCTAAATGTAAGCGGAACCTTGCATATATTTGTGTTATACAGGGGCGTGACAGACGATGGAATAAGTGACTATGAGGCAAGAATTCCGTTTGAAAAGGAGACGGATGCAGGCGGCTGTGATGAGAGTATGATATCTTACGTAACTCCAACTGTTATGGGAGATATCATGGTAAAGCAGGATGAGGACAAGGAAGATCGTGTACTTGATGTTGAAGCAGTTATAGGACTTGATATTAAAATATATGAAGAAAACAATATAGAGCTGCTAGAAGACATGTATTCTGTCAAAGACGACATTGAACCTGTACATAAAAAGCTAATGTTTGAAGAAATTATTATGCGTAACAATAGCAGCATTCGTGTAAATGACCGCATTACGTTGCCTGCGGATTCCTCGCATATTCTACAGATATGCAATGCTTCGGGAAACGTAAAGATAGATGAAGAGAAAATTGTGGATTCGGGAATTGAAATTAACGGAGTGATAGAGGTTTCATTACTGTATTATTGTGAAAATGAGAGTTGTGTCGTAGATTCCTACACAGGAGTTATTCCGTATACGCAGCTTATAAATGTTTCTGGAATAGATAAAAACAGTATATATGAAATAAACACTATGCTCAGGCAGCTTTCTGTTATGGTTGTCGGTAATAATGAGGTTGAAATAAAAGCAAGTGTAAATAACGATGTTATTGTATTTAACCGCCATATACAGTCAGTTATTACAGATTACAATATAAATAAGCGTGATACCAACAGCCTTCAGAATATGCCGGGCATAACAGGTTATATTGTTTCAGGAAAAGACAATTTATGGAGTATAGCGAAGCGCTTCAGAACAACCATGGACAAAATAAAGGAAATAAACGAAATAACTGATGAAGTACATACAGGACAGAAGCTACTTATAATAAAAGAAATATAGGAAACCATGAATAAAAGGAATCATTTTCCGGGATAATAATATAAAAAAGAGGAGAATGATATTATGGAAAATAATGATACAATTTATTTGCTCAAGGAATGTAATTCGGGATGCAAATCCGCAACGAGCAGCATGGAGCAGGTAATGGGATATGTTAAAAATGAGAAGCTTAAGGATCTTATACAAAGATATCTTGATAAACATATAAAAATCGGCGATGTGTGTCATGATGTTCTTAACGAGATGAATGAAAATGAAAAGGATCCGTCAAAGGTTGCAATGATGTTTGCGGAACTTGGAACAGACCTCAAACTTATGATGGAGCAAAGTACACATAAGGCAGCGGATATGTTAATAGATGGTTGCACAATGGGAATAAAATCGCTTAGTGAGTATATAAATAAATATCCAAATGCAAAGCACGATGTACAGGAGCTTGCAAAAAAACTGATAAAAATAGAGCAGGATTTTATGACAGAGCTGTTGGTTTATTTGTAAAGATACGAAAGTTTACAATTTTTTATTAAAATATTTTTATTTGCAACAATAAAATGACAAAAAATATGTGTAAGATTTTTTAAAATCAGACGAATGGGGTCATAGAGGTATAAATTTTGGGTTTCAGGAGGACACTATGACGAAGTTAAAAAAATCATTACCATATATTGCACTTATGTTAGCGATTATATTGCAGTATTACTATGCATTTCATAATCCTGTTAAAACTTATAAAGTATCAATTAATAATAAAGTTGTTGCAGAAACAGGTAACAATGGGTAATAGTTTTTCCGAACAGATGCTAAAAAGGCTGTAATTATTACGGCCTTTTTGTTATAATATAACTTGTGAAAATAAAGTCAGGCATGAAGGAAGAGGCCGCCTGATATACGCAGAATGGAGAAGCGGAATATGAAAGCATATATGAAAAATATTTTTGAAAAGGTGTATGGAGACAGTGAGGGTGTAAGAGTATTTTTTGCACCGGGAAGGGTTAATCTGATTGGAGAGCACACAGATTATAACGGTGGTCATGTTTTTCCGTGTGCACTCACACTTGGTACATATGCAGCGATAAGAAAACGCAATGACAATCTTATTCATTTGTATTCTGAAAATATACCTAATTGTCTTGTTGTAGAGAGAGAATGCGGTGATTATAAGATATATAATAAAAGTGGTGCGTGGAGCAATTATCCGTATGGTATTTTTTGGTCACTTAAAGAGAAGGGGATTGATGTAAAAAACGGATATGACATTGTATATTACGGAGATATTCCGGCCGGCGCTGGACTTTCGTCATCTGCTTCCATAGAAGTGCTCACCGTATATATGCTTAGCGTAATGGAAGGATTTGAGATGTCTCTTACCGACATGGCAATTCTTGGACAGTATTCGGAAAACAACTATAACAAGATGAACTGCGGAATAATGGATCAGTTTACATCAGCTATGGGCAAAGACGGCCATGCTGTATTTCTTGATACTGTAACACTTGAATATGAGTATGCTCCGCTTGAACTTAAAGATAAGAAGATAATAATTATTAATTCTAATGTTAAACATAGTCTGGGAAGTTCAAAATATAACGAGAGAAGAAGCGAGAGTGAGGCAGCTCTTGCGGCGCTTCAGACAGAGCTTGACATAGAATCTCTTGGAGATCTTACAGAGGAAGAATTCGATAATAATCAAATGCTTATTAAAGATGATATCCAGAGAAAAAGAGCAAAGCATGCAGTATATGAGAATCAGAGAACAATAAAAGCGTATAATGCACTTAAGGAAAATGATATAGATACATTCGGAAAGTTTATGGTTGATTCGCATATTTCCCTTAGAGATGATTATGAGGTATCTTGTGAGGAACTTGATGTTATTGTTGAAGAGGGACTTAAGTGTGAAGGCGTTATCGGAATAAGAATGACCGGAGGAGGATTTGGCGGAAGCTGTGTAAGTATAGTGGAGACAGATAAGGAAGAGGCGGTTAAGAAGGCCATAGGCGACAACTATAAGAAAAGGACCGGTCGTGAGGCGTCATTTTGTTCTGTGCTTGCAGGCAAGGGACCATATGAATTATAAACAGCAAATGATATGAGAGGCATGATTTTATGAAAAAGCTGTATTTTGACTGTATGTCAGGAATAAGCGGTGATATGACAGTGGCGGCACTGTTAGATCTCGGTGCTGACAGGGATGTACTTACAAAGGCTCTTGACAGTATAATGATTGAGAAATTTGATATTGAGATAAGAGATGTGTATAAAAACGGACTTCGTGCGCTCAAATTTGATGTAATGGCTACAGAAAGTCATGTACACAGACATTTAGCTGACATTCATGAAATAATTGCAAATGCGGCTATGACAGATGAGGCGAAGGTGCTGGCATACAAAATGTTTGGTATCGTTGCCGAAGCGGAAAGCATTGCGCATGGAATAGATATAAATAAGGTTCATTTTCATGAAGTCGGCGCCGTTGATTCTATTGTAGATATTATAAGCACAGCAGTATGTATTGATAATCTTGGTGTTAAAGATGTTATGTTTTCAGGGATTACGGAAGGAAAAGGATATGTAAAGTGTGCCCATGGAAGGCTTGCGGTTCCTGTTCCTGCCGTACTTAATATAGTAAGTTTGCATAATCTTACCTTGCGACAGTCAGATGCTGAGGGCGAGATGATAACTCCTACAGGTGCGGCAATTGCGGCGGCACTTCGTACGGAGGATAAACTTCCGAAAGAATATAAAGTTATAAAAATCGGAATAGGAGCAGGCACTAAGGATTTTGAGCATCCGAATGTGCTTCGTGTGATGTTGATTGAAGATGCCGGTTCAGAAGCAGACAGCATATGCGAGCTTAGCACAAATATAGATGATGCAACCGGGGAAACTCTTGGTTACACAATGGAGAAGCTTTTTGAGGCGGGGGCATATGATGTGTTTTTCCAGCCTATATATATGAAGAAAAACAGACCGGCATATATGCTTAATGTTATTTGTGATGAGTCCTGTGTTAAGGAAATGGAGAAGATCATTTTTCTTAATACCACAACTCTCGGGATAAGAAGATATGATTGTAAAAGAACTGTTCTTAAAAGGGAAAAGGCAGAAGTTTTCACATCATTTGGACAGATATGCTGCAAAAAGGTATGGCTGGGTGATACATACCGCATATTCCCTGAGTATGAGTCTGTTAGAGCGGCAGCAGAAGAAAAAGGGCTCGGGTATGACGAGACATACAGATATATCTGCAAAGAGATAGAGGAATATATTAAAAATGAGGAAAAGACGGATAAGTGAAAAAGAGCGAAAAAGAATAGCTGATATACTTGCCAGACTTGATGAATATTATACAAAAGAGGTCAGATGTTATCTTAACCACGATAGTGCATGGCAGCTTCTTATAGCGACCATATTAAGTGCACAGTGTACGGATGACAGGGTTAATATAGTAACGAAGGATTTGTTTACGCGATATAAGTCCATAGAGGATCTTGCAAATGCAGACATAGAGGAGCTTAAACAGTATATTCATTCGGTTGGATTTTATCAGATGAAATCAAAGAATATCATTACATGTGCAAAACGCATTGTTGAGGTATACGGCGGCGAGGTGCCAAATGATATTGATGCACTGACAAGTCTTGCAGGAGTAGGCAGAAAAACAGCTAATGTAATAAGAGGAAACATTTTTTTCGAACCGAGTATTGTTGTTGATACGCATGTAAAGCGAATATCCGGAAAGCTCGGGCTTACGAAGGAAACGGATCCTGTAAAGATAGAATATGATTTGATGCAGGTACTGCCAAAAGATCATTGGATAAGATATAACATGCAGATAATTACACACGGAAGAACCATATGTACCGCAAGAAATCCAAAATGTAGTGAATGTTTCCTTAGCGATTTGTGCAAAAATAGTGAAAAGTGTTGCAACAAATAGTAAAATGGATTATATTTTATAGAATATCATACTATTATCGGAGGTATAAAAAATGCGTTTGACAAAGAGAGGCAGACAGATAGTAGCATCAATTATTTGTATAATACTTGTAGTTGCACTTGTAGTGCCATTATTGCTTACAACTATTTTTTAATTAGTGAAGATTAATTTATTCAAGGAGTTTTTATTAAATGTCTGAAGAATATAAATACAGAGTAAGAAGTCAGAAAAGACTTGCGAGAGAGAAGAGAAGAAAGAAAATCATTGCGAGGGCAGCAGTGTTGGCAGCTTTTGTTGTGGTGCTTATTGTTATAGTTGCATTTGTGCTTAAGAGTTGCGCGGGGGATAGCGAGAAGAAGCCGGATGCAGGTGAGCACGTTGCAGTAGAAGAGATAGACGGCAAGATTAAAGCCGATGTTTATATCGGCAGTATTGCAGTCGGCGGAATGGATTATGAGAATGCTCTTTCAGCGATAAAGGCATATGAAGAAGGTCTTTTAAGTAAAGGCCTTGTTGTCAGTGTGAATGAAGAGCCGGTATCGGCGACATTGGCAGATATCGGACTTTCATGTAATATAGATGAGCTTCTTAAGGCGGCATTTGATGCAGGAAAAGGCGAAGTTATAGATATGACTGTTGCAGCTGATGAAGCGATGCTTGCACAGTTTGTTGGTAAGAAGTGTGCAAAGTATAATGTTAAACCTAAGAATGCAGGACTTGTACGTGAAAACGGATCATTTGTCGTTAAAAAATCACGTGTGGGCAGAGTTATAGATGAAGAAGCAACCATGCAGCTTATAAAGGATGCGTTGCCTCAGGTTCACACACAGGATTCAATCAGTATTGCGGCAGTTATTGTTGATAAAGAGCCTGAATATACAGAAGAAGTTATGGCAAAATGTACGGATGTACTTGGCAAATGTTCAACTACATTTAAAGAGTATCAGACAGACAGATCTGCGAATGTCCGTAATGCGACAAGCTTTGTTAACGGAACAGTGTTATATCCGGGAGAGGTTCTTTCTGTAGCAGATTCCATTTATCCGCTTACAGCTGATAATGGGTATAAAGAAGCTCCTTCATATGCAGCAGGGCAGGTTGTTGACAGTCTTGGCGGTGGTGTATGTCAGGTGTCTACAACACTTTATAATGCCGTGCTTCGTGCAGAGCTTAAGATAGTAGAGAGATTTCCGCACTCAATGGTGGTAACTTATGTGGAGCCATCTATGGATGCGGCAATTGCAGGAGATTATAAGGACCTTAAGTTTGAAAATGATTCTGAAACACCGATATACATTCAGGGTTCAGCGTATAACGGAGTTCTTACATTTACAATTTATGGACATGAAACAAGACCTTCATCACGAAAAGTAGAATTTGTATCTGACATTGTTGAGACTATAGAACCCGGTAAGGATATCGTAACAAAGGATCCTACAAAGCCAAAGGGATATGAAGAGGTAACACAGGAAGCACATGTGGGTTATGTTGCTAATCTGTATAAGGTTATTTATGAAAACGGTGTAGAGGTTTCAAGAGAGAAAGTTAATTATAGTAAATATAAGGCAGAACCAAAGTATGTTACTAAAGGTACTAAGAAGGTAAAGAAGGATAAGGACGATAAACCTAACGCAACTATGGGTCCACAGACAGATGATCCCGGTACGACAGCAACAGCTGCTCCTGAGCCTCCGGTTATAACAGAAGTACCAGAAGCACCGACAACAGCACCTGAGCCTACTGCCGCACCGGCAGATCCGGCAGAATAAGAGTGCGTTATGATAAGACCGGATAAAGATATAGTTCTGACAGGATGGATTGCCGGTGAAGGGACAAGAATACTGGCAGAGAAATATGAGGAAGAGTTAAAAAACAAACTGCCTCGTTCGATAATTAACAGAGTAAAGAATGTAGAATGTTTGGAAGGGTCAGAACGACTCAAAGACATTTTAGGCGAAGACTGTTTATTATACGAAGCAGGCGAAGGCGGAATATTTGCCGGACTGTGGAATATGGCAGAAACTTTGGATACGGGAGTTGTGGCTGAGCTTTCGTGTTTGCGATTGCGTCAGGAAACTATAGAGGTATGCGAATTTTTTGACATTAATCCGTATATGTTATGTACTAAAGGAACATTTCTTATCGTAGCAGAAAACGGAAACCATGTTGTCAGGCTGCTTGCGGAGAATGGTTACGAGGCAGAGGTAATCGGGTATACCCACAGCGGTGCGGACAGAGTTGTATTAAATGACGGTGAAACAAGATTTCTTGAGTCCCGAATAAAGGATGAGTTGGAAAAGTTCATATAAATGAAACAGAGAGGTAACCTTATGACAGGAAAAATATTGGATATCTTATACAACAACAGTAAAGTGACAGAGGAAGACATTGCCGTAATGCTTGGTATGGATATAGAGGATGTTCATAACGAAATAAAGGCGATGGAGGAAGAAAGAATCATTTGCGGTTATACAACAATGATTAACTGGGATAAAGTGGATGCGGAGAAAGTGTCTGCGATTATTGAAGTTAAGGTTTCACCACAGAGAGGTCGCGGATTTGACAGTATAGCTGAAAGAATATACAGATTTGATGAGGTTGAAAGCGTTACTCTCATGAGTGGCGGATATGACCTTTGTGTTACACTTTATGGAACGAGCATAAAAGAGATTGCTACATTTGTACATGAGAAGCTTGCACCGCTTGAGTCAGTTGTAAGTACTTCTACTCATTTTGTACTTAAGAAATATAAGGAACACGGTATTGTTCTTGTCGATGAGAAAAAGACCGGAGAGAGGATGAAGATTACACCATGAGAGATCCGTTATCAAAAGTAATCCGCGATATACCGCCATCCGGGATAAGAAAGTTTTTTGATATCGTAAGTGAAATGGAAGATGCCATATCGCTCGGTGTGGGCGAGCCTGATTTTGATACTCCATGGCATATTCGTGAAGAGGGTATATATTCACTTGAACAGGGCCGTACATTTTATACTTCTAATGCCGGACTTAAGGAGCTTAAACAGGAAGTATGCAGATATCTTAAGCGTAGCCAGAACGTAAAATATGACGCTGAAGAGGTTGTTATAACAGTCGGCGGAAGTGAAGCTATTGATATTGCGCTTCGTGCAATGCTTGATCCGGGCGATGAAGTTCTTATTCCGCAGCCAAGCTATGTGTCATATGAGCCATGTACGATACTTGCAGGCGGAACACCGGTTATAATTGAACTTAAGGAAGAGAATGAATTCCGTCTTACTAAAGAGGAGCTTCTTTCAAAAATAACAGATAAGACTAAGATACTTATACTTCCGTTTCCTAATAACCCGACAGGTGCGATTATGGAAGAAAAGGATCTTAAGGAAATCGCTGAAGTTATAATAGAAAAAGATTTATTTGTATTATCCGATGAAATATATGCCGAGCTTACATATTCAGGTAAGCACGTTTCTATTGTGTCTATTCCGGGAATGAAGGAGAGAACCGTGCTTATTAACGGATTTTCAAAAGCATATGCCATGACCGGATGGAGACTCGGATATGCAGTGGCACCCCGTGCGATACTGGATCAGATGCTTAAGATTCATCAGTTTGCGATAATGTGTGCACCGACGACAAGCCAGTATGCAGCAGTTGAAGCACTCAAATACGGAGATCCTGATGTTAAAAAGATGCGAGAAGCATACGATAAGAGAAGAAGATTTCTTCTTAATGAGCTTCGCAGCATGGGAATCGATTGCTTCACACCATATGGTGCATTTTACGTATTCCCGAACATTAAAAAATTTGGCATGAGCTCGGATGAGTTTGCGGAAAGACTGCTTCGTGAGAAAAAAGTGGCGGTTGTTCCGGGAACAGCATTCGGTGCATGTGGTGAAGGATTCCTCCGAATATCGTATGCATATTCAATTGATGATTTGCGTGTGGCACTCGGAAGAATAAGAGAATTTATCGAATCATTGTAGGATATAGGTGGAGAAAGACATATGATGAACATTGTTTTACTTGAGCCGGAGATTCCACAGAATACAGGAAATATAGGAAGGACATGTGTTGCAACAGACACATGTCTTCATCTTATAGAACCTCTTGGATTCAGACTCAGCGAGAAGGAAGTAAAGAAAGCAGGGCTTGATTACTGGCCTAAACTTAAGGTTATTACATACACCTCATTTAGGGATTTTCTTGAAAAGAATCCCGGAGCTAACATTTATATGGCAACAACGAAGGCACATAAGGTGTATACAGAAGTCAGTTATAAAGATAATGACTTTATCATGTTTGGTAAAGAGAGCGCCGGAATACCTGAAGAGATACTTGTTGAAAATGAAGATAACTGCATAAGGATTCCGATGTGGGGAGATACACGTTCGCTTAATCTGAGTAACAGTGTGGCTATAGTTCTTTATGAAGCATTAAGGCAAAATGGATTTGAAAAAATGAATACAGAGGGAAGTCTGCATAGACTTGAGTGGAGTAAATAAAAAGGGAGCTAAGGCTCCCTTTAATTATTCCTTAAACGTCACTATAGTCACTCCATGATCGCCTTCGCCGAAGTCTCCCAAGCGATATGACTTCACATAACTAAGGCTTCTCAAATGATCGTGTACGGCCTTTTTTAATGCACCGGTTCCGCGTCCGTGGATAACGGTTACCTGTGACAGATGTGAAAGGTACGCGTCATCAAGATATTTGTCGAGCTGTATAAGCGCCTCGTAGGTTGTCTGTCCGATAAGGTTAATCTCGGTGCGGATATCTCTTGCCTTGGATAGATTGTAAGAAGATGATACCTTATGTTTTACCTTAGGTTCTTCTTTTTTTTCTCCCGGTGACAGGTCGCTTATGTGAACGGATGAACTTAACATACCCATCTGTATTGTGACCATTCCTTTGGCATCCGGTTTTGAAGATACGGTACCGGAAAGTCCAAGTGATATAACGTTAACGCTGTCACCGATGTTGAGGCTGTCAGCGGATATTTTTTTGTGAGGCTGAACTTTTTCTTTAATTGAAAGCTTGGAATCTTTTTCGTTCAGCTTGCTTCTAAGGTTAGCTCTTTCTTTCTCCATTTCGGAGATAGTGCCTGAATCAGCTGCGAGACGATTGTATTTGCGAACTGTTTCGTCAGCATAGTCTTTGGCATCCTGAAGAATCTGACGGGCTTCTTCATTTGCACGTCTGAGAATCTTGTCCTTTGCCTTGTCGATTCGGTCATTTTTCTCCTGAAGCTTATTTTTCAGCTTCTCTATTTCTTTGTGCGCCTGTTCAATCTCGCGCTGTTTTTTCTCCATATCAATACGGCTTGCTTCAATATCACCGAGAACATCCTCAAAACTCAGGGTGTCGCTGTCGATCCGTTTGCCGGCGTCATTTATAATTCGGTCGGAAAGTCCAAGTCGCTTGGCAATTGCAAATGCGTTACTTTTGCCCGGAATACCGATAAGAAGTTTATAAGTAGGCTTAAGGGTAGATACATCAAATTCACAGCAGGCATTTTTAACGCCGTCCGTGGACATGGCATAAAGTTTGATTTCACTGTAATGTGTTGTCGCAAATACGGTTACTTTTCTTCGCAGAAGATTGTGAAGAATGGAAATAGCGAGAGCCGCACCTTCCTCAGGGTCGGTACCTGTACATAACTCGTCAAAAAGCACGAGAGACATGGCATCGGCACGTTTTAAAATATACACGATGTTAGTCATGTGTGATGAAAATGTACTTAAGCTCTGCTCAATGCTTTGCTCGTCACCGATATCCGCATAAACCTGTTTGTATACGGACAGGGATGAGCCCTCAAATGCAGGAATGTGAAGTCCCGCCTGACCCATAAGGGTGCAGAGGCCGACGGTTTTAAGTGTGACTGTCTTACCACCGGTATTTGGTCCGGTTATGATAAGGTGTCTGAAACCGTCACCTACATATATATCGATAGGAACAACTCTGTCTTTAGGTATAAGCGGATGGCGTGCCTGCTTGAGGTTGATGTAGCCGTCGGTGTTAAAGACGGGTTTGCTTCCGCGCATATTTCGTGCAAGCATTCCGCGTGCAAATATATAATCAAGTTTTGTTAAGATTTCATAATCATTTTTCAGAAAATCGAGTTCGGCAGCAGCTTCTGCGCTGAGGGAGGCAAGTATGCGTTCAATCTCTTCCTGCTCTTTATTTTCAAGTTCTTTTATGTCGTTATTAAGTTTAACAACCGCCATAGGCTCGATAAATAAAGTCTGTCCGCCTCGTGACTGGTCGTGTATCATTCCCGGAAATGAAGATCTCGCATCGGCACGGACCGGCAGACAGTATCTTCCGTTTCTGGTTGTGATAAGTGCTTCCTGAAGAAGATTTCTTGATGAGTTAAGAATCTGGTTCAGCTGGTCGTGAATGCGATCTCCGGCAACACGCATGCTTCGCCTTATGTTCTTAAGTTCCGGACTTGCATCATCGCTTATTTCTTCTTCCGAAATAATGCAGCTTGTAATACTCTTGTAAAGATGTGTAACAGGCATGAGTCCTTCGAAAAGAGGAGAAAGTGAATCATCACAGTCCTCATTATAAGAAATGCAGGAAGCTGCACGGCTGAGCAAAGACGCTATCTGCAAAAGTTCGCCTGCGCCAAGTACGGCACCGACATCAAGTCTCAGAAATGAAGCGGTTATGTCAGATACTCCGGCAAATGATGGGCGTCCTTTTTTATATATTCTTGTGAGCGCGCACGAAGTCTGCTCCTGTGCTTCTTCAATAACATCAAGGTCAGCAACGGGAACTGTATTTTTACATAACTTCTTTCCGGCAGGAGTCTGCGCGGTGTCGGTAAGCATATTTATTATTTTATCAAATTCAAGTGTGTGCAACACTTTCTTATTCATTAGGTCATACCTCCATAATTGCTTACATTATAGATGATGTAGAGGAATACTGCAATTATAAATCGGCATGTTGGAAAAATAAGATATCTGTGGTATTATTTTTACAATAAATGTGTTTTGGAGGATGTTATATTATGAAATATATTAGAGACTATAGAGACGGAGATTTTTGCAAAGGAATTTATCTGTGCAGAAGCAAGCTGATGCTTACGGCGAAGACCGGGAAGTCATATTATTCGCTCATTTTGCAGGATAAAACCGGAACGATTGATGCGAAGGTGTTTGACATAAACAGCGGAATTGATGAGTTTGATGCGCTTGATTATATAGACGTGACCGGCCAGGTGTCGAGTTTTCAGGGAAATCTCCAGTGGAAGCTGACCCGCGTGCGAAGATGCGACGCAGATGAGTATAATCCGGATGATTATATGATGTCATCACCATATGACAGGGAAGAAATGTATGCAGAGCTGATGAAGCTTATGTCGGACGTTAAAAATGCATTTTTGAGAAAGCTTATAGATAAATATTTTGTAGAAGATGAGAAGTTTATCAAACGTTTTAAGTCTCATTCTGCGGCAAAAAGTGTGCATCACGGATTCCTTGGAGGACTTTTGCAGCACACTCTGGCTGTCGTGAAGATGTGCAAATTTATGGGAGATAATTATAGCGTGATTGACAAGGAGCTTCTTATGACGGCAGCAGTATTTCATGATATAGGAAAAATGGAGGAGCTTGCAGATTTTCCTTCCAGTGATTATACGGATGAGGGACAGCTGCTTGGACACATTTTTATCGGAGCGGAGCTTATAAGAAATGAAGTGAGAAATATTCCAAACTTCCCACCTAAGATGGCAGCAGAGCTTATTCATTGTATACTTGCGCACCATGGCGAGCTCGAATTCGGTTCGCCGAAAAAGCCTGCCATAGTTGAGGCGCTTGCACTTCATATGGCGGATAATTTAGATGCGAAGATGGAAACATTTACGGAAATATTTGAGGCAGCCGGTGAAAATATGGAATGGCTCGGATTCAACCGTATGCTTGATTCCAACATAAGACAGACTTATGGTTCTAAATATAACAAATAGGGAGTAAATGAAACTTATGACCTTTTCAAAAAATCAGGAGATAGTTCTTACTATAGATGATATCGGTGTTGACGGAGAAGGTATAGGACACATAGACGGCTATACATTTTTCGTGAAAGAAGCCCTTCCGGGAGAAACAATCCGTGCGCTTGTTCTAAAAGTGAACAAGAATTACGGATTTGCAAAGATGCTTGAATTAATTGAAAAATCGGAAGACAGGGTTAATCCTGCGTGCGAGTATGCAAGCCGTTGCGGAGGGTGTACACTTATGCATCTTTCATACGAAAAACAGCTCATTTATAAGGAACAAAAAGTGAAAAACTGTCTTGTGCGAATCGGTGGTTGGGACAGGGATTTTATCGATAGCGTGACCGAGCCGATAATCGGAATGGAAGATCCGTATCATTACAGAAATAAAGCGCAGTTTCCGGTTGCGATGGGTAGAGACGGAAAGGTTAATATCGGTTTTTATGCGGAGCGCAGCCATAATATAATAGATTCCACGGATTGCCACATACAGGATGAGATTTCCTGTCAGATTGCAGGTATAGTGCGCGAGTGGATAACAAAATATCGCATCAGACCATATAATGAGGTGGACGGAAACGGTCTTGTGAGACATATCGTTACCCGTGTGGGTTATTACAGCGGACATGTGATGGCGTGTCTTGTTGTGACGAAGGAAAAGGTGCCTCATATCGATGAACTTGTAGAGGAGCTTAAAAAGATTTCGGGTATGACCTGTATCAGTCTTAACATTAACCCGAAGAAAACCAATAAGATACTTGGTGATAAGCTGATTAATTTGTATGGGGCGGGTTATATTGAGGATTCTATTAAGGATATCAGATTCAGAATTTCACCGTTGTCGTTTTATCAGGTAAACCCTGTGCAGACGCAGAAATTGTACAGTACGGCATTGTCATTTGCAGGGCTTACGGGCGAGGAAACAGTATGGGACATGTACTGCGGAATCGGTACGATTAGTCTGTTTCTTGCACAGAAAGCCGGGAAGGTTTTGGGTATTGAGATTGTGCCTGAGGCAATAGAAGATGCAAAAGTAAATGCACAGATAAATAATATAGATAATGCGCAGTTTATATGCGGTGCGTCTGAAGATATAAATGAGATTCTTGCGGATTCCGCAGCGGAAGAGTTTTTGAATCCGGATGTAATCGTCGTTGATCCGCCGAGAAAAGGCTGTGATAAGAAACTTATCGATACGATTATCCGCACAAATCCGGAGAAGGTTGTGTATGTGAGCTGCGATCCGGCTACGCTTGCGAGAGATACGGCACTTCTTAGGGAAGGCGGATATAAGATTGAGAAGGTTAAGGCTTGTGATATGTTTGGAATGAGCGGGCATGTGGAGACGGTGTGTCTTTTGTCTCGATGAACGCGGTAGTCGGAAAATGCATACGCAAGCGTCTGCGCTTACCTCGTTACTCGCGCAAAAACCGGATGGTGTAATCGAGGTTGAAATAGAACAGATGAGTGTAGAGTGTTTCTTTGCGGAGCGTCGTCAAAAGATGCTGGAGCAAGAATTACTAGTATCAATGAAATTTTTACAGTACAGATGTATGATACTATGATTGACAATATATTAAATAATCCAGAGTTGCAATTAAAATAGTGTATTGACAGTTGTGTTTCAATTATCAAAGTATGAGAGGGAAAACTTGAGGTCAAATTTTTTGACCTCAAGGTGGGTGGACAAAGGGATATATAAACAATTAACACAGAGTATTCAACACAATATATTTATGTTACAATATGTAGTGTATAACATTTTGAGTAAAATCTGAAAGGAGCCGGTTTATTATGGACAATGATTTCAAATTAAATAACGAAGTTATTTTTAAAGAAAGAAAAAGAATTGTATTTTTTGCTCTGCCATTAAGTTTTACGGTTTATAAGTTAAGCGAGTCTTTATTGACAATATCGAAAGGTCTTTTGAACAAAATAGAAGATGATTGTTATATGTACAAAATACAGGATGTAAAACTTAGCAGATCTCTATTTGAAAGAATGTTTAAATTAGGAACAATTATTTGTTACACCGGAGATATAACCCATTCGGAAATAAGATTAACTCATATAAAAAATGCAAATGAAATAAAAGCATTTATATTAGAGGCATCTGAAGAAGCACGAAGGAAGAGAAGAGTTTTAAGTACCTTAGATATTGGTGCCGATATGGATGGGATTGCTGAATGAAACTATCAAAGATAAGTGGACCGGCTATGTTTATGTATTGTGTAATAGCTATTTGTGTTGTTATTTCTACAATATGTTTCGCATTATATTATAAAGGCATTAATTCCGGTGGAGTTATTCTATGGACAGGTGTAACTGCATTTACCATAATGTATCACTTCTGGGTTAGAATAATTATGGGAAACGTGTCCAAGTTATTCAGAAAATATGTTAATTACAGGCAGTGGTGGTTTAGAGAAAAGAAATTTGAAAAATCATTGTATAGGTTGTTGCGTGTAAAATCATGGAAGGATAAGGCTCTAACATATAATCCGGAGCTGTTTTCTTTGAAAGAACGTTCGCTGGAAGAATTAGCAGATACAATGACTAAAGCAGAATTGGACCACTGGCTAAATCAGATAATTGCAATCTCAACAATATTCTTTTCATTGATATGGGGACAACTTTGGATTTTCTTGATAACTGCTGTAGCTGCCATGCTATTTGATGGACAGTTTATTGTAATTCAGAGATTTAACAGACCTAGGTTGGTAAGAATATTAGAGAAAAGTAAGCATTAAAAAATCTGAAAGGTACATATTCATGAAACTGCGTCTTGACAAGTATCTGTGTGATATGACGGCCGAAAGCCGAAGCGAGATTAAATCGAATATTAAAAAAGGCTTTGTTTTAGTAAATGGGGAGATCATCACAAAACCGGAAACAAAAGTTGATACGGAAATTGATGAGGTTGTTTACAAGGAAGAAATAATTTCGTACGAAAAATATGTATATTACATGTTTCATAAGCCGGCTGGTTGTGTGAGCGCGACGAGTGACGGGCAGTGCAAAACGGTAATTGATTATTTTTCTGATGCAAAAGGAAAAGATATATTTCCGGTAGGGCGCCTTGATAAAGACACAGAAGGCCTTTTGCTTGTAACAAATGACGGAGAACTGGCACACAATCTTTTGTCTCCAAAGAAACACGTGGAAAAAGTTTATTATGCTGAAATTGAGGGAGAGCTTCCTTATAATGCCACGATGTTATTTGAGCAGGGATTGGACATCGGAGATAAAGAAAAAACATTGCCTGCAAAATTAGAGATTATAGAAGATATGGAATCAAACGATACATTAGCAGTGAAAGTAACAATCACAGAAGGAAGATATCATCAGGTAAAGAGAATGTTTGAGGCTTTAGGCTGTAAGGTAACGTATTTAAAGAGACTTTCGATGGGCAGCCTTGTTTTGGATGATAATCTTAAAAAGGGCGAATGGAGAAAACTTTCTACAGAAGAAATATGTCGGTTAAGAGAACATGAGTAAAGAAATAAAAAAATTACAAAACACGTGTAAGATTTAAAAAATCTCTCCGAATTAAAGGTATATCAAATTTGATGTAACAATATATCTTTGATGAGGGGGATTTTTTTATGATTAGTAAAATTCTAAGAAAAACAGTCATAGGAATTATGGCAGCAGCAATGATGATGAGTGTTGCGAGTGTTGTGACAACAAACACTGCAAATGCGGCAACAGTCGGAAAAAGTGGGGATTACAAATATGTCAAATATTTAAATGGCGTAAAAATTAAAGAGTACACTGGCAAGGCTAAGAAAGTAACAATTCCGGCAACGATTGCAGGTAAAAAGGTAATCGCAATTGGAGAATCTGCATTTGAAAATAATGACAATATAAAGCAGGTAAAGCTTCCGGCTAGTGTAAGGGAAATAGAAGATTGTGCATTTGCCGGATGCGATAAACTTAAAAAAGTTACGATGCCTAAAAAACTTGATGAATGTGGATCGGCTGCTTTTTCGGGAACTGCACTTAAAAGCATTACAATTCCGGACGGAATTAAAGAAATTGAAGATTATACATTTAACAATTGTAAAAAGTTAAAGACAGTCAAATTAAGTGAAGATGTTAAAATAATAGATGACGGAGCTTTCCAAAACTGCGAAAAGCTTACAACAATTAATCTTGAAAATATTGAAGAAATAGGATGGGATTCTTTTAAGAATGCTAAATCACTTGCTGGCAATCTGGTTTTAAAAAATGTAACAACAATAGAATCAAAAGCATTTTTCGGATGTTCAAGTATTTCAAGTGTAGAATTTTCGGATTTATTACAGAAACTGGGTCAGCGTGAATGGATTGGAGAAGAAGTGTCAGTCGCATCACAGGATTTTATAAGTGGCATGACAAGTTCTAATCCATTTGCATATTGCAACAATATTCAGAGCTTTAGCGTAGATGTTAATAACCCAAATTTCACATCTGTTGATGGTGTAATTTATGGAAAAACAAAACAGTGGTTAGTTGCATATCCAGCAAAGAAGCAGGGAGATGTTACTCTTGATGACAATATCAGGGGAATAAGTGAATATGCATTTTCAGGGGCACAGGTAGGCAAAGTTACAATGGGGAAAGGACTTAATACGATCCTTAAAAAGGCATTTGCAAAGTCAACCGTAACAGAGGTGAATATGCCGTTGCCTGATGAAGAAAAGTCGGTTAATTGGAAGGGCGATGCATTTTTAGATTGTACAGCGTTGAAAAAAGTTGTATTCCCTGAAGGCATTAAGAGTTCTTACAATGCGGCATTTTACAAATGTACGGCATTAACGGATGTTGTTTTGCCGGAGTCAATGGAAAGTTTGTCAGCGGCTATGTTTGTGGGATGTACAGCGCTTCAGACAATATCTCTTCCGGAAAATGTTAAAAAAATACCGGATATGTGTTTTTATAAATGTAGTGCACTCAAAAGCATAAATCTTGAGAATGTTGAGCATGTGGGAGGTATTTCATTCGAGGAATGCAAGTCGCTTGCAGGAGTTCTTAATCTTAATATCACAAGCTACGACTACGGAGCATTTGCAGAATGTACCGGCATTACGGAAGTAAATTTAAATAAGCCGATAGCGTCTCTGCCGGAAGTAAACTATAATACAATGAGATTTTTAACTCCGTTGTATACTATGTCAGAAGATGAAGAAATTACTTCGTTGCAGGCAGCGGAAGAGTTTGATAATAAACCATATAATGGTTCGGTCAATTTATTTGCGGAATGTACAAATCTTACAAAGATAAACACAGCAGCCGAGGGTGCAGTAAAAAGTATTGATGGTGTATTATTCAGCTCAGATTTGAAGATGCTTATAGCTTTTCCGGCAGGAATGACGGGAAAATATAATATTCCATATGGGGTTGAGAAAATAAATAATGATGCATTTGCAGGAGCAAATGTTTCTGAAATAGTATGTTCAAACAGTATTATGGAAATAGGTAATAATGCATTTTCAAACAGTAAAGCAAAAGCAATAACCATATCAAAATCAGTTACTATATTTGATAGTGTGACATCAGCGTTCAGCGGATGTAGTGAACTTGAAAAGATTGATGTACATGCAAGCAACAATACTTTTGAATCTATTGATGGTGTTCTTTATAGAAACGTTGGTAAGACCAAAAGACTTCTCGTATATCCAAGTGCAAAGAAAGGGAAAAATCTGGAGCTTGGCAAGAACATCATACCGGAGTTCTTTGCATTTAATGGCTGCAAATATCTTAAAAAAGTGTACTTAAACAATCTGGTAGACTTTAATTATGACGGAAGATTTATGATGTTTACAAATTGTAATAATATTAAATTATATCTTCCAAAGAACTTTGTTCCGGAGGAGTTGGATTCCGATTTGGAAGATTATCCAAGAGAGCGTTATTCATATGGGTTTAATGATGTGGATTTAATGACTAAGGCAACATGTACCGGTTGTAAGACCTATGTAAAGAAAGGCTCAAAACTTGCGAAAAAGCTTGATGCGAAAAAAGTGAAGTACTATAAGTATTGATTATAGTGTGAAATGGTACAAAAAGTTAATAGTAACATAAAAATAGAGACCGAGAAATCGGTCTCCGTTTTTATACAAACTATTTTCAATTTATTTCTTAAATTATCCCCATAACAAAAACCGCAATTCCTGCAGTCACAACGAGATTAACAATCAGCACGACCATAGTGCTCCATTTTAATTTATGAGCAAATACAGAATCTATAACAAATCCGGCAACCAAGCCAATCAGTATGGAAATTCTTGTAATTCCAAGTCCCTCTGAAAGATTCATGCACTGATTACAAAGGGAAATCATAATGTTCAATAAAAGACCGGCGATAACAGGTGTAATCCATTTGCTGATAGTCTGAAATACGTTGAGTTTAATTAATGAGTCATAAAGATAATAAACTGCATTAACGAAACCGCAGGATGCCGCCACACTACATACGAAGCCGACCCCGGCAAACATAATTCCGGCAATCACAGTTCCGCCAACATTCTGACCGATATAATAGCCTACACCTGACAAAGTCTTGCAAAGAATTGAACCCGGCAAAACATTTACTACTGAAACAAGCTGTCCGTAAAACTGTTGCTCAGTTATCATCTGGCTTTCTACAAACATTCCGTCGGCAATCGTGAGATATGCATCTCCTCCTCCGAAAGACATGATAACGGATAACATGCTTTTTAATATGTACGAAACAACTTCAGGATATCGTAGGGCAACAAGACCACCGATAATAACAACTGATCCAAGCCACACGGCTAAGTCGACAAAAGATTTCTTGAAATCAATGGAAACATCATTTTTATTTTTTATAAAGTTGGAAACCAGACCATATCCGGCAAGACCGATCATAACAATCTCATCAATTGTCAGGATTACAGGAGGAATCTTATCTTTTCCCCAACCTGTTCCAAGCAAATATATTGCTCCGACTACAAATGATACTATCAAATGCTTTGCTGAGTAAACTCCTCTTGTATAAAATGCAAAGAAGAAAACAAGTGAAAGAAGCTGAATCGTAGACACTGCTACGATTGGTGCAGTGCCAATTCCAAGCAGCTTGTATATATTCTTTCCGCCGACAAGTAAAAATACCATGAGAATGACACCAAGCGTTTTTATCGATTCTCTTTTTCCGCGAGCAAGTCCCTTTTTATATACAGAAAAAACATAACTGGTCAACAATAAGAATATAAATGCGGAGACACCTATAGTCATAAATTCCACGAAACGAAGAACTTTGTCCTGGACAAGCGAAAATACTGTCAACATAAGGATAACAAGTAACGCACCCGGTAAAGCAATTCCGACACCGCCAAGCAACATTCCTTTCCAACCGAAGTTACGTCTTCCAAAAGAGCCGGCAATCTCAACCGGCAGTGCTCCGGGAGTAATACTGGCAACAACGACGTCTTTATTATACTGGTCCTTGGTATCAAATTTATGACGGTCAACTACTTCTGATTCAATTACAGGAATTAGAATACTTCCACCGCCAAATCCGATGCAACCGACTTTTATCATTGACAGAAAAAATTGCAGCAATCCTGTTTTCTTTTTCTTTTTATCCATAGTATTTAATATGCCTCCGAAAATACAAAATTATCTCACTATAACCCTTTAAATATAGCATAAAATGGAGTTATATACAATGAAAAAAGAGGGAAATCCGTTAGGAACACCCTCTTCTTTTACCTTAATTATGTACATGCAACCATTGATACCAATATCTAACGGTTCTGTTTTATTTTTCATCCAAGAAAGACTTTTTAAGCTCGCTTTTCAATACCTCTAAAATATTATCACAGCTGCCACGAGATGCAATCCACTCATCATCAAGATATACATCATAAACGTTGTCAGCCTTTAACTTAATAACAATATTAAATTTTTTTACTGTTTCATTGTGCATATGCATTCACCTCTTAAAATATATTTTTGCTACACCTGTTTAAATTGATTATTGCATTTACCCCATATCGAATGAACACCAGATGCGGGATGTCTCATTCGCATAAAAAGGAGATGAAATCCTTATAAATTAAGTGTAAAGGATTGAGTTAAACATGTCAAGTATAATATTGCTTTGCCGACAACCATTATACTTGACAAGAACACCTAAAAAAGATAGACTCTAACTATGTATTTTGGTGTTTCCTAAACATTGTAATTACAAAAATATAAGGAGGTATTTTAACATGAGACACACTACAAAGTGTATCGGGCTTTTGGTAGCAGCTGCATTAGTTCTTCAGGCGGCATTACCGGGAGCAGAAGCATACGCAGCTAAAAAACCTAAACTTGCCAAGAAAAAGGTTGAAGTTAAGATTGGTGCTAAGAAAAAAGTAAAGGTTAAGAACGCAAAAGGATATAAGCTTACGGTTAAGTCTAAGAAAAAGGCAGTTGCAACCGCTAAGAAAAAAGGTAAAGCAGCATTTGTTGTAAAAGGCATTAAAGCCGGTAAAGCTAAAGTTGTTGTTACATTAAAGAAGGGTAGTAAAAAGGTAGCATTAAAGTGTACTGTAAAAGTAGTTAAGAATGAGAATGCGGTAACATCTAACACTCCGGCTCCAAGTAGCCCTGCAGTTGCTACTGCAACTCCGATACCTACAGCAACACCGGAGCCTACAATAGCTCCATTCCCAGAGTCAGATACATATACTGATCTTCCATACGGCTATGCAGATGAGAATGCAAATGTAACAAAGGGAAAAGTTGAGACTATAAGTTATACATCAAAGGCTACAGGCAAGGAACATAAGGCTCTTGTACAGCTTCCTGCAAACTATTCACCGGATAATGAGTATCCGATATTATATCTTTTCCATGGTGAGGATGCTACAGAAGCAGCATGGAAGAACATGTCAGCAGATACAATCCTTGCAAATGCAATGGCATTTAAGAGAGCTAAAGAAATGATCGTTGTTATGCCGAATATCAGCGGTGACAAAGACGAAGATATTATTAAGGACTTTAGTGATGACTTAATGCCTGCAGTTGAGGCAAAATATTCTGTAGCAAAAGAGCGTCATAATGTTGCGGTAGCAGGCTACGGACAGGGCGGACGTATCGCACTCTGCATCGGAGTATCACTTGTTGATAAGGTAGCATACACAGGCGCACTTGCTCCAACGGAAGGTGCATTGGATACTGTTGGTGCAGACAAATTTAGTATTCCTGATGAGTATAAGGCAACAACATTTGTTATGATTCAGAAGGGTAGCGGAGATAATGTAGCAGGAAATGCACCGGCTGATTATCAGCAGGCTCTTTCTGACAACGGAACAGACTGCCTGTATCTTCAGATGAATGGCACACATGATAACGAATTATTCAAGGCTGGTTTATATAACTTTGCAAGACGTATATTTATGCAGGAAAATGGCGTTGTTTCAAATGGATTTGTTACAAAAGTACCATCTGCTATTGATAATGCAGGACAGGCTCCAAAGAGAGGAACTATTGAAGTACTTGAGTATGATACTGAGACATATGATCCGGGCAGATCAGTAAAGATCCGTAAATGGGCTAACGTTTTCCTTCCATATGACTATGATCCGGATAAACAGTATAATGTTTTATACCTGATGCATGGTGGCGGAGAGAACGCTGACACATGGATTAAGGGAGATAATATTTACGGTGACTATACACGTAACCAGAACATGATTAACTTGTTATTTGATCAGGGATATTGTGAGCCATGTATCATCGTTAACCCAACATTCTATCGCCCGGAGGGTGCTCCTGAACCTGATAACGCATTTGACCTTACAATCTTATTCCAGCATGAGCTTCGTAATGATCTCATTCCTGCAGTTGAAGCTAAGTATTCAACATACGCTAATGGAGATGTTTCTATTGAAAGCTTACAGGCAAGCCGTATGCATCGTGGATTTGCAGGATTGTCAATGGGTTCAAATACAACATACCAGTCAGCATTCTACGGAAACTATGACCTCTTTGCTTGGTTCGCTCCATATTCAGGATACTTTAGTATTGAAAAGAGTGAGGAAGACGAAGCAGCTAAATTTAACAAAGTTATTGAAGAAGGCGAAGCAAATGGTATGCCACTTGGTTTCTTCTACTGCGGTAACGGTTCTGCTGACTTTGCTCTTTCAGGACAGTTAAACGTTATGGAAAAAGCTCTTGCTACTTCAAAGAACTTAATACCGGGACGTAACTTCGAATTTATTATGATACCGGATGGAGAGCATAACATGTGGCAGTGGCACATACATCTTTACAATACTTTGAAGATATTCTTTACAAAAGAATAAAAGCAGATATTGAATTATATTGATTAAACGAAAAGCACTTACTGCAAAATTGTGGTAAGTGCTTTTTTTGCCTTTGTTTTCGTCCGGCGCATATGATAAAATATATAATATAAATTTGCTATTTATGGGGAGAGTGCCATGAAAAAATTCACACCGCTTCCGGACAGATATACAGAGCCGGCAAAACAGGCCGGAAAAGTTATCAGACTGGAATATAAAAAAGGAGATTTTACAAAGCATTGTTTTGTGTATCTTCCTTATGGATATGATGAGAACAAAAAATATAATGTATTGTACACACTTCACGGTGGCGAAGGCAATCTGGAGGCGTATCTTGGAAATGAAACCGAGCCGTCACCGATAAAACATTGTTTTGACAACATGATCGAAAATGGAGATATTGAGCCGATTATTGTTGTATCACCTACATATTATGATCAGGTGTCATTTGCGGGACAGGTTGCAAAGGCGGCAGATGCTGTATTTGCATTTAACAAGGAAATCAGGGAAAATCTCATTCCTGCGGTTGAAGGAACATTTTCAACTTATGCGGAGTCAACTGATGAAGAGGAAATCGTAAAGACAAGAAAGCACCGTGCATTTTCCGGGTTTTCCATGGGATCACTTGCGACCTGGTATACATATATTAATAACCTTGATGAGTTTTTTTACTTTATGCCGTTTAGCGGGGACTGCTGGGTTAATGGTGCAAGAGATAAAAATATCGAAGGAAATGCGGAGGCAGCAGCGATTATCCTCAATGAAATTCCTGAAAAATTCGGGTATTCTTCGAAAGACTTTTTCATACATGCCGTAACAGGTGATAAGGACATCGCATACGGCCCTATGTGTAATCTTATTGATGCACTTCAGAAAAATGCTCCGGCATTTGTTTTTACGGATGAAGGTGAAAATGAAGGAAATATACGCTGGCAGGTACAGGAAGAGGCATATCACAGTTATGAATATGCGCCGCTTTATTTTTACAATGTTTTGCCGGGCTTTTGGAAATAATTCGGGAAATAATATAATTAGAATGGAGGTATGTGCATATGAAGCTTCTGTATAAAATAATGAGACAGAGCTCGGATAGCCGTGAGGGCGTTATAACTGTCACATCTGCACTTGGAATCATTATCAACATCGTTATTTCTATTATCAAAATAATTATTGGTGCGGGAGTTTCTTCTATTGCCATTATATCGGAAGGTATTCATAGTGCAACAGATGCAGTCACGTCTGTGCTTGCGATTGTAGGCGTGAAGCTTGCAGGTAAAAAGCCGACAAAAAAGCATCCGTTTGGGTATGGCCGAGTGGAATATCTCACAAGTCTTGTTATAGCGCTTTTGATTATGTATATGGGAATAGAGATACTTATGACCTCTGTGAACCTTATTTTTAATCCAACAGAGCTCTCCATATCTTATCTTACCCTGATCATTGTGGCTGTTACGGCAGTTATAAAGTTATTTCTTGGACTATATACGATTAAAAAGGGAAAAAGTGTTGATTCAGACAGCCTGACAGGCATAGGAATTGAATGTAGAAATGATTCTTATGCGGCCGGAGTTACAATATTTTCCGTGGTTGTATTTCTTGTTTTTAATGTATCTATAGACGCGTATGCAGGTATTGTTACAGCTTTGTTTATTATGAAATCCGGTTTTGAGATTCTTCGTTCGTCTTTGGCAGATTTGCTCGGAAAGTCCGGAAACAGAGAGCTTGCAAATCAGTTATATAAAGAAATTCGTGCAACCGAAGGAATAATAAATGCTGCAGATATGATGCTGCACAATTACGGTCCGGATGCATACTCAGCATCGGTAAATGTTGAAGTTAGCCATGAAAAGACTGTTGGAGAGGTTTACCAGTATCTTCATGAACTGCAGCTTAGAATACTTCATGAGTATAATGTCACAATTGTATTTGGAATATATGCAGTTGACAATAAGACCGAAGCTTCAAAGAAAATGAGGGAAGAAATTGCGGAATTCGTAAGAGAACGTAGTTATATAACGGGTTATCATGCACTTTACCATGACAAAAAAGCAAATGTAATATATTGTGATTTGCTCGTGGATTACAGTGATTTTGATTGGGATGGGCTTCGTAATGAGTTTGAAGAGTATATGAGGGCTCTCTATCCTGAGGCAAAACTGGAGCTTGTTATAGAAACGGAATTTGTATAAAATAGGCACAGTTGAGTAAAAATGAAATGCCCCTGTGGAGTAAAATCTGCAGGGGCAATTTTTAGTCAAGTATATCTTCAATATCACAACCGAGCGCTTTGGCAAGATTCAAAACAACCTTAGCCCCGGCTTTACTTATGTCATTTTGTTTTTGTTCATAGAGCTGTATCATACGGAGAGATACGCCGGAAGCCTCGCTTAACTCTTGTTGAGTAAACCCTCGTGCTTTTCTAATAGTATGCAGGTTGGATTTTTTGATTTCCTTGTTTCGGGAAATTACTTCATTTGCACTGTCCACAAATTTACTTGTATCGGCCTCATGAAGGATATACATTGAAAATATTGAGGAAAGCGTAAGCCCATCTTTTACTATATTTTTAAATCGTTTATTTGTTAACCACTGATAGTAAGCAAGTATCCAGCCGGCCCAATATTCTCGGCCTTTGCATTCAATGTAAGTCGGTTCTTGTATATCATGCGAAATATTTGTTGCATTAAGGACTGCTTCAGCGAGCTCATAGCCGGACATACCTGAAATATATTTTGGATTGCCCTTTTCAAATCTGGAAGCGATGCCTGATGATATAAACCACCCAAAAAATTCATCCGGTTCATATCCGAGATCACGAACGGCAAAATCTACCATGTCGCCAAGATTATTCATTGCATCATCCAAGTATAACTCGTTGTAAGCGGTCGTCATCGTTCTTCCATCCTTCTCTCATAATATCAATTACATATTTTTCAGTTAATATAGAACTTAGTTGTTTTTCTTTTCTAAAATTTTCTCTTGCATTTGTATCCCGGGCAAGTTTTTTAGGCAGGTAGATTTCTTTTGGCGCAGAGAAACTGTCAACAAATGAAAAAGAATTAAATGCCTTCTCTGAAAGGGCAACAATCTGTTCGCCAAGTTTGCCTAAAACCATAGCTTTTTCTAACTGTGAAATAGATATAGTATTATTTAAAAAAGCATTGGCAAAAGAGAAATATGAATCGTCCGCGCGGTATCCCTTGATAATATCATAATGCTTATAATCTATTGCAAAGTTTTCAAATATATATTCTTTTGCCTGTGTGGCGACATCGCTGCCGATACAGAATTTACGATTTTCCAATAACACATATAGCCAATTAAGTATGTTAAAATCTCCGCCGGTAAGTGAGAGCACAGAGAGGTTCGAAAGATCCAGTTCATATTTGTTTGCATAACCGTCAGATTCGTTTGAACATGCCCATTCTTTTGCAAGTTCAATGCTTTCAGTACAGTAAAAACCAAGGCCGTAGTCATTATTCGGATTACCAACACCAAAAACAGGATGTTCTATTATTAAAGAGGAGCCGTGATATACATTTATTTTATTCGCCATAAAAAATACTTCCTTATATATTATGTCGTTATAACGATAGTTTTATTCCCTGTCTAGAGTATATCGTTACAACAATAGTTTTGTCAATGAAATTTATTCTTGACAGTACCCTGTCAATTTGTTATCAGACCGTTATGTGGATGTCATTTTTGCTGCTCAGTGTGATGGGATATATCGTGTAAATTGCGCTTTTGCAACCGCCGGTTTACAAAAATACAGAAACATTAAAGCCTTCTTTCTCGTGCGCAACCGAAAAATATGCTAATATATACATACGATATCGTAACAGATCATTTATTAAATCGGCGAAAGGGATGAACGATATGATATTAGCAGATAAACTTTATAAATTAAGAACCAACTGTGGTCTGTCGCAGGAGGAAGTTGCAGGAATATATTCTTTACTTGGTACATTTGTGAAAACAGAGTAGAATAATAGTATCATTTTTACAAAGGAGAAAAATGTATGTTATCAATATTGCTGGCAATGGCCGATTCTCCCGAGGATAAAAGGAAGATAGAGCTTTTATACGAGGAATATCATAAGCTGATGTATGCGCATGCTTATAATATGGTTGAGAATGTCCATGATGCCGAAGATATAGAGTTACAATCATGGGAAAAGATAATCCGAAACATACATATATTCAAGAAAGTTTCGTCTAATGAAACAAAGAAGCTGATTCTTACCGTGGTCGAAAGAACGACAATCGACTTTTGCAGGAAAAAATGGAATATTCAAAAGGTAGAGCAGTTGATTTCACAATCAGAATTGGAAACATATGTAGAGACAAATGATGAAAATATCGAGACTGTTGAACTATGTGAATCCCTGAATAAGCTTCCAAAGAAGTTCAGGGACGTGTTAATACTGCATTACGTGAATGAGCTTTCGGCAAAGGAAATTGCAGAGCTGCTTGGGATAAGCGAAGATACGGTCTGGCAAAGACTGCACCGAGGCAGACTTCATTTGAAGGAGATGAAGCACGATGGAATATTCTGAAAATGATATTAGAGAATTGTTGTTAGCTTATGTTAACACGGAAATGAACAGCATAATTCTTGAAGAAATGCCCGGTTATGACCATGTATATTCCCGCCGGTATAAGAAAAGACTTAAGAAAATGCTGTGGAGCGAGAAGTACTTCGGACCTCGCCTGATGCTTGGCTACGTCGTAAGATATGTTGCGATTTTTGCTGCCATTATATTCAGCTTGTATGCGGCTAATGAGGTCAGTGCAAAGGTATTTGGTATTAATCCATGGAAAACGATTGTATCATTCTTTGCCGACAGCGAGGTCAATCATAAGACATATACTGAGCTTACCACTACGGAGCATATGGAGCCCAAGACGATTGTCAGGGATGTTCCGCTGAATGTGCCGGAAGGGTTTGAGGTGGTGGTTAATAGGGAAAATGTTAGAAGACTAGTGGTATGGAATAATAAGAATGTTAAAGAAGAAATTACATATATTAGAACGGTGATAGGACATAATGCAGCTGTATTAGAGGATGCAACATATGAGCGAATAGCGGATATTATGATAGCGGGATATAAAGGTTATTGTTATACCGATCCTATCCACACATGGGTAGAGTGGGAAGATGTATCATATAAGCATGTGATAGAAGTGACGAATGATTCATATATAGATGATGTAATTTCAATGGCAAACAGTTTATATGAATAAATAGCCCAATTTGTACTAAGTTAAAAGTTTTTGTCAGGAAATCCTCTTTTCAATCGTTTATATATATAGAACGAAAGAAAGGAGGATATATTGATGCCTAAAAAGTACATAAGACGCATTGTATGTGTTTTGATGATTATTGCTACAGTATTTAACTGTAATTATGCAGGTGCCACAGATATTGAGCGTGAGGGGCAAATAGATGCTCGTAGTGATAATCTTCTTACGGCAGATGTGACATTCACTATTTCTGCATATGGAGCAGCAAGTATTAGTGCTGGCGTAGCAGGAGTAAATGGAACTACTAAGGTGGTTATGACTGTGAAGCTTCAAAGGTATAATACAAGTACTTCATCCTGGGAACGGGTGCAGAACTGGAAAGTAACTGAAAATGGTAAAATGGCGGAATTTGAAGACGTTTACGGACTCTTTACTCATGGAAGATACCGTGTCAGAATAGTTGCTGTTATTACCCGCAACGGCGTTGACGAACAAATCGCATTCAATAGCGTGGAACATGTATATTAACGGTATCTATAAAATGCATCTTATAACTATACGCATTAAACAAATAAAAGATATACAGACAATTACTAATTATGGGGATAGTTACTAATTGTAGTATTCAGAGACAACAAATCCCGGCTGCAGATTCCTGCAGACCGGGATTTGTTGTTATTTTGATAAAAAAACTATACAAAAAGTAGATGTTATTCTTTTCCATTCCAACAGTATGTACACAAACAAGATTTGTCGATGCCGACGGAATCAAGCATATCATCAAGACGGTTAAACATAAGAGATGTAAAGTGAAGCTCCTTGCGGATTTCCTCAACCATCTGATTATATTTGTCTGAATCAGGGTCAGCATACTCTTTAAGTACATCATCTGTTACGTTGCCATTCTCAAGGCGTGCAATAACTCGTCTTGTTATAAGGTCCATTTCTGAGGACAAACGTGAGAAGTTAAGGTATTTGCATGAGAAAATAAGTGGCGGACAAGCAGGTCTTATGTGAACTTCTTTTGCACCACTTTCGTACAAGAACTCTGTAGTCTCACGAAGCTGTGTTCCTCGTACAATGGAGTCATCTATTATAAGAAGGCTTTTATCTCTTATAAGATCTTCTACGGCAAGCATCTTAAGCTTTGCAATAAGATTTCTCTTCGTCTGTATGGTAGGCATAAATGAACGCTGCCATGTCGGTGTATACTTTATGAACGGACGTGAGAACGGAATGCCGGACTGGTTCGAATATCCTACAGCGTGTGCGGTTCCTGAATCCGGAACACCTGCAACAATGTCAGGTTTTACGGTGTCACGCATAGCCATTTTCTTTCCGCAGTTATATCGCATTTTTTCCACGCTGATGCCTTCATATGAGCTCGCAGGATAACCGTAATATACCCACAAGAAGGTACAGATCTTCATGTCCGTGCCCGGATTGACGAGAGTAACAAGATTCTTCTCTGTCATTATTGCAATTTCTCCCGGGCCGAGTTCTTTATAATCCTTATATCCGAGATTCTTATATGAAAAGTTCTCAAGAGCAGCACACATTCCGTCATGCTTCTTTCCGATAACAACCGGAGTACGGCCGTGTTTGTCTCGAGCGACATAGATGCCGTGGCTGTTCATAAGAAGAAGCGACAGAGAACCGTCTACCTGCTCTAAAGCATAACGAATACCGTCAATGAGATTCTCTTTCTGATTAATAAGTGCAATAACAAGCTCGGTAGCATTTATCTCACCGCCGCTCATTTCAAGAAAATGAGAACATCCATTTTCAAAAAGCATCTTGATAAGTTCATCAGCATTATTTATTTTGCTTATGGTCGTTATGGCAAATGAACCGTGATGAGAACGTACAAGAAGCGGCTGCGGCTCATAATCTGAAATACTGCCTATGCCGAGATGTCCTTTCATCTTATTAACTTCTTTGTCAAACTTTGTTCTAAAAGGTGCATTTTCTATATTATGTATAGCACGGTCAAATCCTTTTGTCTCATCATAGACCAACATACCACCGCGTCTTGTTCCGAGATGTGAATGATAGTCAGTGCCAAAATACAAATCAAATACACAGTCTTCCTTTGAAGCTACTCCAAAAAAGCCACCCATTGTTACGCCTCCGATTTTATATATTTGCAGTTAATTATTTTCGAACGTTCCAATTATACTACATATAATAGACAAATTCAATTAACTTTCTTGACGGTTAATCTAAAACCCGTATAATATGATTATAAAATATCTAATATTCGAAAAAGAGGTACAACATATGTCAAAACAGATGTGGAAACCCGGAAATATGCTCTATCCGCTGCCGGTTGTCATGGTAAGCTGCAGCAGTAAAAAGGCGGGCGACAACATTATAACGGTTGCATGGGCCGGAACTATATGCACCAATCCGCCTATGGTATCTATATCAGTAAGAAAAGAGAGATATTCCTATGACATCATAAAAGACAGCGGAGAATTTGTAATTAATCTTGTGACGGATAAGATTGTAAGAGCTGCCGACTGGTGCGGAGTGAAGTCCGGAAGAGATGTCGATAAGTTCAAGAAAATGAACCTTACCAAGAAAAAGGCAGAATACGTTTCGTGTCCGATGATTGAAGAAAGTCCTGTCAACATAGAGTGTAAGGTCAAAGAAATAAAGGAACTCGGAAGTCACGACATGTTCATCGCAGAAGTTGTGAATGTATGGGCAGATGAAGCTTACATGAACGATAAAGGAAAGTTCGAGTTAAATTCATCCGGAATAGTGACATATTCGCATGGAGAATACTTTATGCTCGGGAAAAAGCTCGGGAGCTTCGGGTATTCAGTGAAGAAGAAATAGATTAATTTTTTACATCTTTCGCAGGCGGATACGGTCTTTTTACATCCGTCCTTTCCACAAGATAATCCATACTTGTATTATAATAGGCGGCAAGTCGTTCCAGTATATCTATTGGCATGGCTCTGTCGCCGTTTTCGTAATGAGAATAAGAACGCTGGCTTACATGCAAATGCTTTGCCAGTTCCTTCTGAGACAGGTCATTATCTTCTCTTAAATCGCGAATTCGTGAATAATATGCCATGAAATCACCCCGTAGCTTTTTGATTATAATAGAACGGAATGTTCTCAAATAAACAAAATCAGAACATAATGGGCTAATATTGCTTGACTTAGGCTGGTATGGTAAAATAAAAATCTAAGAAGGGATGGTGATAAATTTGCGCAAAATATTGATGGTTGTTTTGTCTGTTATATTAATTTTCGTTATGAGTGGGTGCAATTACGACTTATATTATGGCAAGCGTCCTTTTGATTATGGTGCTGCCACCTGGGTTTGTGAAAATCCTTCGGCATGGTTTGTAGTAAATCCGGAGGACGATGAGTATTATAGCCCTAAAGGAGAAATCATTTGCGATAATCAAACATGCAGAGTGAAATTTCGCTTTGTTCATGGAACTAATGAAGTATTAATTTATATAGAGCGGGATAAGTTATCAGGTGTTTCCAGATATGAAATTTGCGGGAAGTGTAAATTTTCGCCCGAAAAATTTGTAATTAAAATCGATAAAGACAGAGATGATTTTTTTAATGGTCAATATGATGAGTGGGTATTTATTCGAACACCTGCGGAGGAGTAACAAAGAGTGGTTTAATAGCAAATAACATATCAGAAACTATAAAAAGAAGGCCTTCTATGATTCGCATCATAGAAGGCCAATTCTATATATTTACTTAATCGTAAAATTTCTAATTATAACTGAGGACCTGCTGCAACAAGTGCTTTTCCAGCTTCATTTCCTTCGTATTTAGCGAAGTTCTTAACGAAACGTGAAGCAAGGTCGTTAGCTTTAGCTTCCCACTCAGCTGCATCAGCGTATGTGTCACGAGGATCAAGGATGTTAGTATCAACACCTGGAAGCTCTGTAGGAACCTCAAAGTTGAAGAATGGAATCTTCTTTGTAGGAACATTGTTGATATCTCCTGATAAGATAGCATCGATGATTCCACGAGTATCTTTAATTGAGATTCTCTTTCCTGTTCCGTTCCATCCTGTGTTAACAAGATAAGCTTTAGCTCCGCTCTTTTCCATTCTCTTAACGAGCTCTTCAGCATACTTTGTAGGATGAAGCTCAAGGAATGCCTGTCCGAAGCAAGCTGAGAATGTAGGAGTAGGCTCTGTGATTCCACGCTCTGTACCTGCAAGCTTAGCAGTAAATCCTGAAAGGAAGTAGTACTGTGTCTGCTCTGGTGTAAGAATTGAAACCGGAGGAAGTACTCCGAAAGCATCTGCTGAAAGGAAGATAACATCTTTAGCAGCAGGAGCTGATGATACAGGACGTACAATGTTCTCAATGTGGTTAATTGGATATGATACACGAGTGTTCTCTGTTACGCTCTTGTCATCAAAGTCAATCTTTCCGTCAGCATCAAGTGTAACGTTCTCAAGAAGAGCATCACGTCTGATAGCATTGTAGATGTCTGGCTCTGAATCTTTGTCAAGGTTGATAACCTTAGCGTAGCATCCACCCTCGAAGTTGAATACTCCGTTGTCATCCCAACCATGCTCGTCATCACCGATGAGGAGACGCTTAGGATCTGTTGAAAGAGTAGTCTTTCCTGTTCCTGAAAGTCCGAAGAAGATTGCTGTGTTCTTTCCGTCCATATCAGTATTTGCTGAGCAGTGCATTGAAGCAATACCCTTAAGTGGGAGATAGTAGTTCATCATTGAGAAGATACCCTTCTTCATCTCTCCACCGTACCATGTATTGATGATAACCTGCTCACGGCTTGTAATGTTAAATACAACAGCTGTCTCTGAGTTAAGTCCTAACTCTTTGTAGTTCTCAACTTTAGCCTTTGATGCGTTGTAAACAACGAAGTCAGGCTCGAATGCAGCAAGCTCTTCCTCTGAAGGCTGGATAAACATGTTCTTAATGAAATGTGCCTGCCAAGCTACTTCAACGATGAAACGAACTGACATACGTGTGTCTGCGTTAGCTCCGCAGAATGCGTCTACTACGAAAAGTCTCTTATTAGAAAGCTCGTTAATAGCGATCTTCTTAAGCTCTGCCCAAGCTTCTTCTGATACAGGATGATTGTCGTTCTTGTACTCATCTGTTGTCCACCATACAGTGTCCTTAGAATTCTCATCAACAACGATGAACTTGTCTTTAGGAGAACGTCCTGTGTATACACCAGTCATAACGTTAACAGCGCCAAGTTCACTAACCTGACCTTTTTCGAATCCTTCAAGCTCTGGCTTTGTCTCTTCAGCAAAGAGAGTGTCATAAGAAGGATTGTGAACGATTTCAGTAGTTCCGGTAATTCCATACTTGCTTAAATCAATCTGTGACATTTTGTAATAACCTCTTTTCTTTAATATTATGATATGCCATATGCCATATCATTCCTTAATACCATATTATACATAATAAATGAAGAAAATCAACAAAATTGTTTATAAAAAAAGTGGAAATGAGTACATATTTTTTTAATTTTTTTGATAATGGCTTTTCTCAATATTTATCCATGTGCACAGCTCTTTTTCTATAAGCGAAAACCATGCAGGACCGGTACTTAAGATAAAGTTATGAAAATCACGTTCATCAAAGTTGCCGCCGAGTTTTGACTCGGCATATTTATACATATTTAAAAGCTCAATGCAGGAAACAACATATTTCGGATAAAGAGCAGGTTCGGCGGACACAGCAAGATGCACATTTTTTGCAGCATCTACATCATCTATTCCGTTATCGGAAAGAAGAGAAATAGTATCCTCAAGCTCCCAGCCGTAATAATGCACGCCTATATCGGCAAGTGCGTAGAGGCAAAGTAAGGACAGCTTTTCATTTTGCAGTACGGAAGTAGCATTTTTGTCGTAGCCGCAGTAGTTATAGGAATATATTTCAGCATAGGTCGCCCATCCCTCGCAGTAACCTGCAAAATTTAGCATGAGTCTTAGAGGATGAGGATTTGTGGACATAAAATAGCGAGTCTGATACATATGTCCCGGATACCCCTCGTGCGCAAGAGTGGTAAACATTGAGTCATCATCCGTATAAGCTTTATTTATATAGATTGAGTCCGTGGAAATAGTGTCAATCGGAGGTGTTATGTACATTGCCGGGCTGAGGGATTTTTCGAGCGATGGATGTACATATTTTATTGTGTAGGAGCAAAGACTTTTATCCGTAACCGGAAATGTCGGCGTGATACAGTTCGTAAGATGTTGCATTATGTCCTCGGGAGAGGAAAATGGAGTGACAAGGCTGTCAAGTTTGTCGGATAGGTCAGGATCTTTTATAACGGCCTTTAATATAGATGAACGGCAGCCCGAAAGAGTCTTTTCCAAAAGCTCATAGCACTGCTTCGGGGATTTGTCGGAGCAGGTGCTCTGGTAAAGAAGTCTGCTGTAATAATCCTTTCCTTCAGGAAGTGCGAGGAGGCCATATGACGGGGAGGCATCTTCCCCAAGCTCATTAAGTGCCGAAATGATTTTTTCGTAGGAAGGAATAAGATAGTCATTTATATACTGCTCATTTTTCGCCGAATATGTGGCCGCAGTCTCGGCGGTGATTCCGGGAACAGATGCAATTTTTTCATTAAAGGTTTCCAGGAGATAATTATTATTTTTGCCATTTATAAAATCCGTGCAGGCGGTTATGACTTCATTACACATTTCGGCAGACATAAACAGCCCGAGCTCTTTCTTTTTCTGCTCAAATGAAATGATGTCCGAAAAATAAGAAGGAACACTTTCAATAATATCAAAATAAGACTGCACATCCTCATCACCGTAAAAATGATACTCGGATAAAAGGACAGGCAGGCGTGTACAGATGCCGGACACCGGTGACAGCGGTTCTTCGTAGAAAATATATTTTTGATAGTCGTCATACTGAC
>SVEM01000058.1 GCA_015057375.1 Lachnospiraceae bacterium | reverse complement strand
GATTGACAACAAATTTGTTTTTTCCCTGATGCAATATGAATGAGTATGAAGTTCGGGAAAGTCAGCAGAATAAAGGATTTGAATGAATATGAATAGATGTGAATTGTTGGAGAAACTTTTCCCAACAATGAAGTCCCTTCCGAACGATAAGTAAGGAAAAACCCAGTATTTACGGGCTTTTTTGAGGGTCAGGAAACCTTGAAAATATACATCTTACATCAAATTTACATCAAACGATGTCAAGATGTGTGCAGAGCTAAAAAAATCGCATAATTTTATAAATCAGACCTTGAGAGAGTAAAATCTTTCAAGGTCTTTTTTGCGTTTATAGAAAGTGGGGATAATCGCAAACTACAAGAAATATCAAATATTCCTTATACTATGCTTACTAAGAGGAGGAAGGAGTTTTGGTATGAATAACAGTTTAGCGATGGTACACCCTGAGCTGATTGCCGAATGGTCGGAAAAGAACCTACCACTTACACCGGATACATTTACATACGGTTCAAACAAAGTTATGTGGTGGAAAGGTGATTGTGGTCACGAGTGGCAGTCGAGCATTAAAAGTCGTTCTGCCGGAGAGAAATGCCCTATTTGTTCAGGGGCGAGAGTTGTAGATGGTATCAATGATTTAGCTAAATTAAAGCCGGAACTTGCAAAAGAGTGGTCGGATAAGAATAAAGAATTAAAGCCGACAATGGTAACAGTTGGTTCAAACAAAAAGGTTATATGGAAAGGCACTTGTGGTCACGAATGGACTGCTTCTATAAAAAGCAGGACGGTAAATGGAACGGGTTGTCCTTATTGCTCACACAATACGATTTTAGAGGGGTTCAATGACCTTGCTTCACAAATGCCTGATGTGGCTGCTGAATGGTCGGAAAAGAATTATCCTTTAATGCCAAATCAGGTAATGGTATTTGCTAACCGTAAAGTATGGTGGAAGTGCAAGCGATGTGGAAACGAATGGAATACTTTAATTTCTACACGCTCAGGAGGAAGTCAATGTCCATATTGTAGTGGTCTTATCCTATTGAAAGGATTTAACGACTTTGCCACTACACAGCCAAAGCTCGCTGAAGAATGGTCTGACCGTAATCTTCCCCTCACACCGGATATGGTCAATGAGAAATCTCGTAAAAATGTTTGGTGGAAGTGCAGCGAGTGTGGAAATGAGTGGCAATCTGTTATTCACGCACGAGTAAAGGGTACTGTATATCAGGATGGAAGAATGGCGAAGATTACATATACTTCAAATAAACCGGATGGTGTGGTGCTTACCGATGAGGATGGAAATGATGTATATAAAGCCGCATATACTTTCTCGGGAGACAAGGTGATTGAAGTGGCTGAATACGGAGTAAAAAATAATGCGTGGGTACAGGGAGCAAAAACCACCTACAGCTATTCTGCGGCATCAAGAAGAACCATAGCTGCAACTACGGAACAGGCGGATGGTGAAGATGCCGAAAACATAATAAATACGGTATATACATTTGATGGGGACGGAAATGTGATAAGCGAGTATGCATACTCAAGTGATATCAATAAAACTGGAGTATCTGAAGGCGGAAGCGGAATAAACCCGTATGCCGGAGAAGGCGGAATGCAGGTTGTAAGCAACATAAACAATCTTATCAAGTGTCACAGCTTCGAAAACTCAGACAGCAGCTGGATAAATCTGCCGTCTGAATGCAGCGGATTTACAACAGTTCCATACTATGATGAGAAGAGGGCTAAATACGGAAGCATAACAAACTGGCTTCGAAACTTCGGTGAGTGCGTGGGTGAAAACGGAATATATCAGTTAACAAATGTACTTCCTAAAGGACAGTATACCTTCTCGGCATATGTAAGTGTAGACAGCGAGATTTTCTGTGACACCAGACCGGGAATCTTCTTAAGAGTCACTGACACATCCGACAATGTACTTGCAGAGAGCGAAAGAATAAGTAAAAGAAGCGATGATTACATACGTCTTATAGTTCCATTTGAGCTTGCGTCGTCACAGAGCGTAAAGGTACAGATAGTGATAAACGGAATGGGTTCCGCGGATGTGGACGGCGCACAGCTTGAGAACAATCCGTATGCAAACGCATACAACATGCTTGAAAACGGAAACTTTGAGCGCGGACTGGAATCATGGAGTGAGTCGACGGGTGGTACAACATCAACCTCACAGTGCTTTAACATGAGCAAATCCGTATATATTGGTGGAAATCTCTCTTCAATGAGATATGTAAGACAGAATGTAAACATAAAGAAAGCACAGTCAACCCGTGAGACGTTTACCCTTTCCGGCTGGGCAAAGGGATACGGGCTTACGGTAAGTGAGCATGAAGGAAAGAACACTCCGGAATTCAGACTGCGTGCAGTTATTAATTATGCAGATGGTGAATTCGAGGAGCATGTGGCAGATTTTTCTCCTTGTACCGATGAATGGCAGCTTGCTTCAGTTACATTTGCAAAAGAAAGGTATAAGACAGTTGAGGATATGGTGGTATTCTGTGAATACAATTATAATGTCGGAACTGCATACTTTGATGACATCCAGCTCATAAGAACCGGCATAGAGACAGACCTTTCGGAAGAAGACTTTACGGCAGTAAATGAAGAGGATGATGAGACTGTTTCGGATGGTGCACCGGAAGGACAGGAAGAGAGGGTAACAGAGACCGAGGATGAAGGTTATGTTTTTGAGGAAGTAAAAGACAGTTACGGAAATGCCCTTACAGAAACAACATTTACTGATGGAGAATTTGGAACTATGTACCGTTCGTTCGGATATAATGAGGACAGCGGGGAGCTTACAGGAAATGATGCAGGAAATAACCTTGTTAGGGAAACGGATGCAAGAGGAAACGAAACGCTTTATCAGGTTGACCATGTAACTTCAAGAAATGAGGTAATAACCGACAGATGCGGAAACAAAACGGCATATGAGTATAATGAGAAGGGAAACATCAGTAAGATAACAAGCATAAAAGGTGATGAGAATAAAGAAAGTACAGAGGATGATGAGGTGCTTTCGGAAGTGTCGTATTCCTATGATGCCTTTGACAACATGACAGAGATAGCAAGAGGAGACGGACTGGCTTATGTGCTTGCATATAATGAGTTCCATAATCTCAAATCAATCGGTATTAAGAACACAAATGTCGTTAACGATAATGTTAAAAATCTTATCAGTTATACATATAAGGAAGGAAACGGCAGATTAAAGAAGATAAGCTATGCAAACGGTGACTACATGCAGGCATCGTATAACAAGACAGGCCAGCTGGTATCAGAAAAATGGCATGACGGAGATGATAACCTTAAAGCTCATTATAAGTATGTGTATGACGGACAGGGAAATATTGTAAGGTCTGTTGATATTTTTAGTAAAAAGGAATATAATTATACATACGAGGACGGACGCATAACGCGTGCCACTGAAAGCACGATAGTACTGAACTCTTCAGAAATGGTCATAGGAAAGACGCTTGTAAACTCAATCTTTTACAGCTATGATGAGAACGGAAGGCAGACAAGGAAGAGAGTAATCCCGGCTTCAGGCAGTGAGCGTGTCACAGAATATGAATATCCAAGTGACAGTGCGCAGGTATCAAGATTTTCCGTCGGGGAAAGAATGATAACTTCCCATTCAAGGACTGACAGCTTTGGAAGAAAGGTATTTGATGAGCTGCAGCTTGGAAGCGGAGTTCTGTCAAGACAGTACAGCTACCATACCGGAGAGTATACGACTGAACATCAGGAAAATGAAAAAGTCAAGTCATGTGCCATTACGCAGCTTGTAAGTAAGGTAATATTTGCTGACGGACGCACACTCTCGTATGAGTACGATGCTGAAGAAAGAATCACAAAGGTTGTTGATTCTGCAACAGGCACAACCGAATATACCTATGATGCACTCGGGCAGCTTCTTACTGAAAAGGTAAATGATGTAACCACAGGATATGAGTATGATAATTACGGAAATATCATAGAGAAGGGTGTATGTGATGAAAACGGCAACATTATAGAGACAACAAAGCATACCTACACATACGGAGCCAATGCCTGGAAGGACCTTCTTACTGCATATGACGGACAGAGCATAACATATGATATACAGGGAAATCCTACAGGCTACATGGGACACAGCCTTACATGGGAAAAAGGCCGCCAGTTAAAGAGTTTTGATACGAACACCTATACTTATAATGCGAACGGAATAAGGACATCAAAGACTGTAAACGGAGTAAAGCATACCTATATGCTAGAAGGAACGAAGATACTTCGTGAAACATGGGGTGCAAACACGCTTATACCTCTGTATGACTGCCAAGACAGTGTATGCGGAATACTGTATGATAATGTACCGTACTATTTCCGAAAGAACCTTCAGGGAGATGTAATAGCGGTTACCGATGCGGATGCAAACGATGTATGCGGATACAGCTATGATGCATGGGGAGTATGTACAGTAACATATGACACAAGCGGAGCCGGAATAGGAGAGATAAATCCGTACAGATACAGAAGCTACTACTATGACAGCGAGATAGGAATGTATTATCTGCAGAGCAGGTATTATGATCCTATAATTGGTAGATATATTATTTTTGATGAGATAGAGACAGTTTGTTTAAATACTGATTCGTTAACGCCAAATGTGTTTATATATTGTAAAAATAACCATGTTAACGAAAAAGATGAGACAGGAATGTTTTCTTTTAGTGATTTGTTTAGTAAAATAAGTAGCTTTATCCAAAGGCTGTTTCAAAGATTTATGGATAATTTAAAAAAACAGATTCAAATTACCAGTAAATATATTAAAATTAGTATAACAGTTATAAAACTTGTTCTTGATTTAGCGATAACTATCGTTGTCAATAAATTTTTGAAATGGAGTATAGAAAAAATAATTGGGATTGTTATGAAAAAATATATTAAGAAAAGCACAAACTCGTTTGTTGAGTTTTTAGGAAAAGTTCTTAGTCATAGTGCTACTAAATGGCTGATAAAAGCACTAATATTACGTGCAATGAATTTGGGATATGTCCGATCTACAAGTAATGCACTAAAAAGTATTTTCATTGATAGTATTATACCATCCTCATTGGATATTAATAGAATCTTGCCAGTTACACTTATTATTAGTAGGATTAATAGTATAAGTGCAGCTTGTTCTTCTGTAAGTGGCTTTATCGCATTTATATTAGATTTGGCGGATAGAAAATGGGATGATTATCTAACAATAAGATTCACATAAAATAGGATTAGTTATTAATATAATTAATAATCGATAGAAAAAAGTAGATTTTTGAGTAAAAACGTATAAGAGATAAAGTATTTTTTAGCATAGTTGAAAATTAAATATTGTTGAATTGGCAAGATTTAGGCTTAGTTGAACTGGACATTTTTATTGTATCATTTACATATGACACGAACAAGTTTGTGAGCAACATGTCCTAGTGCATTGTAATGACGGCAATTTTGTGAAATCTGAAGGCTATAATAATTAATAATTCTTGAGATTTTAATTTACTAAATTTGTTTGCTCTACAGCATTTAAAAGAGCATAGCGATTAAGTTTAGAACCAAGATTAGATGGTCTGGTTCGAGATACTTGAAGGTTGCTAGATTGATACACAGATGGAACAAGGTCTGCATAAGCAGTATTTGGAAAAGGTAAAAATGTAATGTTATCAATCTCACTGAGGCTCATAGCACCATTTGGAGTTCCAATACAGGAATGGTTTTGATGACAAAATCCATATATTCCATAACTTCATGGATAGAAGCTTCAACCTCAGATATCTGCAGTAAATGCATCTCAACTTGTTGAATAGATTGCAAAATCGGTAAAGATGGCATATCATTATCGATACTGATAGGATGTGATACAAGCTCTTTTAAGATGTTGGGGTCAAAAGGGTTATCAAAACACTCTTTTGACCCCAACATCATATCCAATAGTATAGCATACACAGTCCTTGGAGAGGGACTATAAACACTACTACTATATAATATGTAGGAGGGTATGGATGTATTTCAGGAGTAAATACACCATGCAAG
>SVEM01000057.1 GCA_015057375.1 Lachnospiraceae bacterium | reverse complement strand
AAAAAACTAATAGTATTATCACTTGTAGCCGCACTGGTTGTTACAGGTTTTAGTACGGGCAGTACATATACTGCTGCAGCGCCTAAGGCAAAAAAGATTGTAATGAACAAGAAAAAAGTTACAATAAAAGTTGGCGAAAAGTTCAAGTTAAAGGTTAAAAAAGTAAAACCTAAGAACGCCGGTAAAAAAGTTGTATATAAATCTAAGAACAAAAAGATTGCTAAAGTAACCAAAAAAGGCGTTATAAAGGGAAAGAGTGTTGGAAAGACAAAGGTAGTAGTAAAATCCAAGACTAACAAGAAGGCAAAGGCTGTTGTAAAAGTTTTTGTAAAAGATCCTGTTAGTCCTGTAACAGAGGTACCTGCAACAGCAGCACCTACAATACCTGCAAAAATACCACCAACAGAGGTGCCTGCGACTGACGTGCCTACAAAAGCGCCTACAAAAGTTCCTACTGTGAGACCTACAAAGGCACCTACACCGGAACCAACGGCGGAGCCTACACCGATACCACCAAGAGATCCGGTTTCATTAAAGTTTGATGCAAGTGAAACTATAGTTGTTAATGGTGGAGAGGATGCGAAAGCAACTGTTAATGCAGACGGAAGTATATCATTTGCAAGAACAGAAGGTTTCTCAGGTTTAATGATTCCTATTCCTGAAGGATATGTTATAGGTAATAATCAGACATTCTATGTTACTATGGATTATTCTGCAGAAGGAAGTCAGCCAAGAATATATCTTGTTAAAGATGCCGCGGATTCTGCGGTAAGTAATGTTCTTCCTGCAGGTTCAGCGCCATTAACGGGTATGATGACAGCAACAGATGATAAGGTTAATTACATATTTGTTAAAGCGGCTACTTATGACGCGTTATTTACATCCCTTAAGATTAACTCTATTGTATTAGGTGATGATGAATCAGCTGTTGCACCTACAAAGGAACCAACAGTGCCACCTACAATGTCGCCAACAGGAGATCCTGAAGCTAACCTTATATCAAATGGTGATTTCTCTAATGGCAGCACAGGATGGGGTAGTAATTACAATGTTACTCCTACTGTTACGGACGGATACGGTGTATACAGCGGACGTTGGAATAACTATTCTGCAGCAACTTATGTGATTAACAGAGACTTTGCCGAGGGAGTTGTTGTTGAATTTGAATTTGATGTGAAACTTGCAGAGAATTATGCAAATAATGGGGATATTTCATTTGTTTACTGGTTCGTAGATGCATCCGAAACGGAAAGCGAAAAATATCGTTGTTATGATGCAAATGATGAAATAGTATATGGTAATGCAGAGTCATGGACAAGAGTTAAGGGTAGCTATACAGTACCTGCATATACAGAGAATCTTACTATATATATTGCAGAAGGTCCGGGATATAATGCTGAGAGAAACGGAGATTTCTATTTGGATAATCTTCATATCAGTTTTGCGAATGAGGAACCGCCGGTAGTAACAGAAGCACCGACATCGGAGCCAACAGTCGCACCAACAGAAGCACCGACATCGGAGCCAACAGTCGCACCAACAGAAGCACCGACATCGGAGCCAACAGTCGCACCAACAGAAGCACCAACAGAAGCACCGACAACAGCGCCGACATCGGAGCCAACAGTTGCGCCGACAGCAACACCAATACCTGCGCCAACAGCTACGCCGGATCCTAATTCACTCACATCTCAACCTACAGATGATCCTAATAAAAAAGATGATGGATGGGTTCCGGGCTGGTATTAATTCAAAACAATTATTTGAATACATAATAAATAAAAAATCAAGGACTATGGAGACATAGTTCTTGATTTTTTTAAAAGAAACGAAGTGTAGAGTTGTAGTTAAAAGAAACAATTTTTATTTTACATCTCAATTACTGTATCGCATATTGATAACACGTTCATTCTATGTGTAACAATAAGTACAGTTTTATCTGTCATTGAACGGAGATTGGAAAGAAGATGCATTTCGGTTTCTTCGTCAAGCGCACTCGTAGCCTCGTCGAGCATAAGAATAGGGCTTTCTGAAAATATTGCTCTGGCAATTGCGATTCTTTGCATCTGACCTTCTGAAAGTCCGAGTCCGTGTTCACCAAGTATGGTATCAATACCGTTTTCAAGCTTGTGAACAAATTCATCTGCGCATGATATACTAAGCGCATCCCATATCCTTTTATCATTTGCAGCATCGCCTATATCACTAAATGCTACGATATCTCTTATAGATCCGCTCATAAGATGATTGCCCTGGGGTACATAGGCAAAAAGTTTGCGCCATGCAGGAGAAAGTGGTAATTGTTCATCTATTGTAGTGATATATATATATCCGCTATTTGGTGTATAAAGGCTCATAAACAGTTTGATTATTGTACTTTTTCCGCAACCGGTCATTCCGGTAAATGCAACATAATCACCCTTCTTTATATCCAAACTTAGATGGTCAAGGACAGTAGGAGAGTCTTTTTTGTAGGAAAATGATACATTATCAAAGCCCATGGATATAAATCTGTCATGGTAAAATTCGTTTGCTTCCTGCAATGAATGTACATCTGTGGTATCTTCATTTTTTAATGTATCAGCTTCCATAAGTCTTTCAGCACTAGCTAGCATTGCATAAAAGCGAGGTATATATCCCGTTATGTTGGCAAAAGGAGACTGAATCTGTGCTATAAGCTGTAATATAGCCATAAGTGTTCCGTAAGTCATGGTTCCGGCAATGATTCCGAGAAGGCAGCATATTGCTCCTGCGACATAAGCACCATTCATGACAATTCCAAAGCCGATATTACAAACATTGGAAAAATGATTTCTATGAAGTCGTGCTTTTTTATGTTCCTCCATTTTTACGGTCGAATCATCATTTATTCTGTCCCATACACCGAAAGTCTTTACTATCATAAGGCTTTGCAGATGTTCCTGAAAATACACACGAAGCTTTCCGTCTTTTTCCTGAATAACTTTATGTAATTTCTTGAGCACTTTTCTAAATGAATAGGAAAGTAAAAGCATGAATAACCCGCCGGGAACAATAAGCCAGCCGAACATAGGCGCTAAAATGAGTATGGCAATAAGTGCACCGGATAATTTTATTACCATTCCGGTTATGCCCGGAAGTATATGTGTCATTGCATCGGCAACAACAACGGTATCGTTTGTAAGTCTGTTAATCCATTCTCCTGAATGTATTTTGGTGACATCTGAGAAATCTTTTGTAAGTAAGGTGGAAAACAATTTATTTTTATATGTATTTTCCAAAGATGATCTGGTATATTCCACAGCAAATCTTTCAATAGCTCTTACAAGAATCTGAAGCACGACAAATACTATAAACAGTGTTGTGTAATATCGGAATTCGTTCGTATGAGAGTTGATGGCAGCGTCAATCATACTTCTTAGTATAAGAGCATACAAAACTCCGCAAATTCCTAAAAAGGATTGCAGTATAACGAGTAGGAATATAAATAATTTTTTTCGCCCCGCAATAGCGGATATCCATTTTATAGTAGATTTGTTGTTCATATATTAGCTCCCAACTTTATTAATTAAGCCCGCACATTTTCTTGATTTTAGTATTTTCATCAAGAGTGCCGTCGCTTGTTGCATTTTTTAATGTGGAGAGTTCGTTACGGACATTTGTACTTCTAAAGAAAACACATTTAAACAATCTTGCAAGCCAACATGCCGGAAGAAGAACAGGACATTTTGCGAGAATAGGGAAATGCATTTCCATAAATGTTCTGTCCGGAAATATTCTATTAATAAGATATGATAGTTTATTGCCTCCTTTTTTGTTTAAGGCTGACACTATATATGTATCTTTCGTTCCGTAGGTTCCGGATGACATAACATAATTTGTTATGGCAAGAGTTGTATCATCCCAGATGTCTCCTGAAAATAATTGTGTTGCTGCTTTATATATAGTAGATTCAAATTCGCTAAGGCCAAGTTCTGTAAGTCCAAGGTTAAGATAATTCATATCAAGGGTATCGCGATATTTTTTGTTATATAACCATATATCCACTAATGAACGTATACCCGTGCCGGAACGGTCAAAGTGCTTTGCAAGATGTGCTATCAGATGGAGATAATAATCTTCTTTAGATAATTTTTTCATATAAGCTTTATCATCTGCATCGATAAGTTTGCTCATAATATCGGAGAAATAATCATGATACGGCACATCTTCAGGAAATAAGTTCCAATGCATCTCGACAGATATCTTATCTGATTTTATGTATCCGTCATGATTATTTGTATGGGATTCATATTGAAAATCGTGTTCTTTTAATATATTTGAAATAATCGGGAGATCTGATTTGTTAACAAGAATATCCACATCACACATAGTACGCATATATGGAAATGGATACAGCTTTTTCATAAACCATCCTTTTAAAGGAGTATAAATAATATGATTTTCTTCAAAAGAATTCATAACAGATGTCAACTCGTATTCCTGCATGGAATCAATACAAACAGCAATCATTTCGCTCCTTGAAAACAAATTAATTGTATCTTTATCAGGCTGACATTCTTTTGGAAGCCTCATAATGGCAGGACAAATGGTTCCTGCAATGCTGTTAGCTGCAGAAATTGTATATATTTTCTTCCAATCAATATTGTCAGGAGGATTATTAGGTGTTGTATTATTAATAGCCGCTCTTAAAAGGGCGACAATGTATTTGTTTTCCATAACTTATACCTGTTCAAATAATGAGTTGTCTGTAAGTGTCTGTATAAATTTATCAATATCACGTTCGAGAATAGCCTGGTCAACATTATAGGTGTCAAGACAGGCATTTATCATTTCTTCACGCGTACATCCCTTTTCAGCGAGTTTCCAGAAAAAAGCACCTGTTTCGTTAAGGTTTACCATGCCGTTAAATTCGTCTGCACGTTTGCCGACAGGAACTACCACGTATGTGCCTGCAACTTCTCTTAATATAAAATCGCTCTTAATTTTCATAATACCAATCTCCTTCAGGTCGTTGTAAACATATGTGTATTATATCACAAGTTATTATTGTTTTCTACGAAAGTATGTTATACAATAATATATATTTGTAAAAGTATGTGACTTATTTATATTGTTATATTTGTAGGAGGATTATAAATGAAAAGAATTGTATCGCTGATTCTTGTATTCGCATTTGTGATATCTACATGTCTTGCAAGTGGTGTTGATACATTGTCAGCAGGAAAGATGAAGCTTAATAAGAAAAAGATTACATTAAAACCGGGAGAAGCTTTTAAGCTTGTTGTTAAGAATAATAAGAAAGCTGTTAAGTGGACCAGTAGCAAGAAGAAAGTTGCGAAGGTTAGTAAGAAGGGTAAAGTTAAAGCTAAGAAGATAGGTAACGCAAAGATAATTGCAAAGATAGGCAGTAAAAAGCTTGTTTGTAAGGTGAAGGTAAGAAGTTCTAAAGACTCTCAGAATATACAGACAACACCTGATCCACAGCCTATACCCGGCAGACCAACTAAAGTTCCCAAGGTTACTCCTGAACCACAGGTAACCAAGGCTCCGACAAAAGCACCGGATAAGAATTCTAATTCAATTCTGGACTTGCCGGTAGATGATTCTGAAAATAATAATAGCGGATGGGTTGATTTTGATCGTTGGTATTAATAACTAGTTATATTAAAGAACCTCTGCGTATGGTAATTACCAATATGCAGAGGTTTTTTTAGCCTTTATATTCATTCATACGATAGCCGATGCCCGGCTCGGTAATAACATGTATCGGATTAGAGGGATCGGTTTCGATTTTCTTTCTGATGTGTGTCATATTAACTCTTAAAATTATGGTATTGTTGTCCATATATGGTCCCCATACATGAGTCATAAGGTCCGGATAAGTGACAAGTTTTCCGTTATGTTCTGCAATATAAGATAATATTTTATATTCTGTATTAGTAAGATGAACTACATTGCCATCTAGTGTAACGAGTCTTTTGTCAAAAAATATTGTCAGATTTTCGTGAACATATTTTAAGTCGTTGTGTGGAAAATGATGATTCCTGAATGTAGTTTGTATTCGAGCCAGAAGTTCTTTGTCGCAAAAAGGTTTCAAAATAAAATCATCGGCACCTATATTGAGTAGAGTAACCATATTTGAAATGTTGTGTTCGAAAGAAGTTATTATAATAGGAAT
>SVEM01000056.1 GCA_015057375.1 Lachnospiraceae bacterium | reverse complement strand
CCTGCTCCGCCGCAGCAATACCGTTATCACAGGTAATAATCGTATCGACGCCGCCTTCATGCGCATCTCTTATAAGCGACTCATTAATGCCATATCCATCCTTTACCCTATGCGGTATCCTTCCATCCACAAAAGCTCCGCAACGCCTAAGACCTTTTATCAACACATAAATCGCCATTATACCATCTATATCATAATCTCCGATTACACGGATTTTCTTACCCTGATTAATCTTCTCTACTATAATTGCAACCGCCTTATCCACATCCTTCATAAGCGACGCAGAATACAAATCTTTAAGGCCACCGTTAAGATATCTGTTAACGGCCTCGTCACCCTCCACATCACGATTGCGCATAATTCTTGTCACAACAGGTGTGATGTTATATTTGTCGGCTATTGCATTAAAATCTGCTTTCTTAGCATACACAAACCATTTCTTCATAATGACCCTTACTTTCTCTGTAAATACATCTATAAGTTTAAAAGAGCTGTTGCAAAACTATATTTGCACAGCTCCTATTCTTCATATTATTTTCTGGGATGTGCTTTAAGATATACATCTCTCAAGCGACTGTTCATATTAAGATACACCTGCGTTGTAGATATATCGGAGTGTCCCATCATCTCCTGTACTGCTCTCAAATCGGCACCATTTTCAACCATATGTGCCGCAAAAGAATGCCGAAGCGTATGTGGCGTAAGTTCCGTTCTAATTCCTGCCTTATCACCATAATACTTAATAAGCTTCCAAAAACCTTGTCTGCTCATTTCACTTCCCGAGCAGTTGCTAAACATGAAATCACTTTCAGTGCCATGTAAAAGTTCTTCTCTTGCGCTTTTCATATACTCAGTCAGTGCAACCTTAGCCTTCGTTCCGAAAGGTATTACTCTTTCTTTATCTCCTGAATTACAAACAATATATCCAAGCTTAACATTAACATCAGCTACTTTCAAACCAATAAGCTCAGAAACTCTTATTCCCGTAGCATAAAGAAGTTCAAGCATTGCCTTATCACGCAGTCCCTTAACTGTTTTCAAATCCGGCTGTTCTAAGAGCGTATCTGTCTCCTGTATTGTCAATATCTCAGGAAATTTCTTCTCAATCTTGGGAGCTTTAAGTTTAGTGGAAGGATTGTCACTTATCTTCTTTTCCTGAAAAAGATAACCAAAAAAAGCCTTTATTGATGCAATATTTCTTGAAATTGAAGACGGTGCACTACCATTCTTCTCCAAAAAAAGCATATACGAATTAAGCGTCGTATCAGTTACCTTAGCGGCGTCTGTTATACCCTGATTATCAAGATATTCACAAAGCTTTTGCAAATCCCTTTTATATGAGAGTATTGTATTCTTGGATGCACCCTTTTCATCTTCCAAATATGCTATAAATGACTGTATCTCCATTTTCGTAACCACCCCAATAATTCCACGAAACTTTCTCATTATGTTAACGTACAAGAACCATTATAAATGCATTTTCTAATAAAATCAAATGCTTTTTTCAGGGGTTTTTCGGGGTTTTTGGCTCGTTTACATAAAAAATACAAGATGTCGACTATAGTACAAATGTACTATACAACATCTTGTGAAAAATTTTATAAAAAAATTTTTATAATCCTGATATTAAATATACTTTCACAGATAATCCCCACAAATAAACACACTATTGAGACTGCAAACACCTTTACAACATCAATAAGCAGTTCTTTTTTCCATTGCATAATCAATATACCCGACCCACATAACTTATACCATGCCATGACATAAAATATGTAATGTGGCATAAGTGTTGCGAAAAAAATCACAAGTCCCCTAAGTCCATACAGCTGTACATAAAATGCTTCCAACACGGCACACGAAAATCCGCACACTGCACAACATAAAAATGCCGCGACACGCCTAAAGACAGTAATCTGCGTCAAGAACAAAAAACCAAATTCTTTAAGCCTCTCAACCGCAACATATCTAAGCAAACCTGCAGATGCTACACTCCCCCGTTTAAACTTGTCTACCCTAAGTTCCTGGTAAAGACACATCGCCGGATATATTAAATTATTCTTCATCTGAAAAAAAACAACGCCCAAAAGTAATCCTATTACAAAAGCCACTAAATACAGTTGTATTTCGGTTACTGCAAACCTAACTGCCCGTCCTCTCATATATTGCCTCTCACCCCTTCTGATATGACAATATATGCTCTCTTGTGAGTATTATGACTTATTTGTCCAAATACTTATCTCTATATGCAAATATTCCTGCAATCGTCTTGGAATCGGTAATCTCACCGCTGTATATCATAGCTAACAGCTCCTCTACCGAATATTCCTCCACCTCGACAAACTCATCTTCATCTAGATTCTGTTTTGAAGGTTTTAAGTCCTTCGCAACAAAAACTTCTATCTTTTCATTACAAAATGCAACTGTAGTATTAAGTGTCAGCAAATGTTCAAGATTATCAGAGAAAAATCCCGTCTCCTCTTCAAGTTCTCTTGCCGCACATACAATTCCGTCTTCCTCCGCCGTATCCTTGGCACCCGCAGGAAGCTCAACAGTAAATCTGTCAAGCGCATTGCGATATTGTCTGACCATAAGAAGCTTTCCCTCGTCCGTAACAGCAACAACCGCTGCGGCCCCCTTATGTCCGAGAAAATCATAATATACTACCTTACCATCCTGCGTCTCAATCTTGTCTTCATAAAAATTTAAAATCCTGCCTGTAAAAACAAGCTTTCTGTCAAGTCTGTTTTGCGGTTTCATTTTTAGCCTCATTTCTATGATATAATTTCCCCGTGCTTACTTAAGTTCCTCAGCTCTTGCATAGCATTTGTCTGTTGCTTTAAATATTGCATTCCTGAAACCATATTCTTCAAGTGCTACAACTGCTGCAATTGTTGTTCCCCCGGGTGAACAAACCCTGTCTTTAAGCACCGACGGATTTTCTCCTGTTTCAAGCACCATCTTTGCCGCACCGAGTACTGTCTGTGCCGCCATCTCATACGCCGCATCTCTGGGAATACCGTATTTTACAACGCTATCGGCAAGTGCTTCAATAAATATATACACATACGCAGGAGAACTTCCGCTTGCACAGGTAACTGCACTCATCATGGCCTCTGTAACAATCTTCACTCTTCCGCATGCTTCAAGAATTCCAAGCACGGTATTTTTTTCTTCTTCAATATATTCGGACGCATCAAAGCAGACACCGCTCATTCCCGCCTCAACAAGCGCAGGAGTGTTGGGCATAACTCTTATCACCCTCGCATTTCCGCCAAGAGACTCGTTAATAGTATCCATTGTCAAACCTGCCATAATGGAAACAATAACCTTGTCCTTAGTTACATAATCTTTAATCTCATCAGCCACTTCCTTAAAATACTGCGGCTTTACAGCGAGAAAAATATACTTGGCTGCCTTCACACAGGAAATATTATCATCTGCCTTCTCCACTCCTATGGACTGTGCCGCTTCATCTGTAACATATTTATCCGAAAAAATAAACTTGTCTGCGCTATTGCTTTTAAGTGCTCCCTTAAGAAGAGCCTTCCCCATATTACCCATTCCGATAAAACCTATCTTATTCATACTTTATGCCTCCGTATTCCGCTTTATAGAATTTTTTCAATTATGTTCATTATACATATTTTTATCCAATTGTACAATGTACATCTGTTATTTTCCCCAAAAAAAATGCTGTGCCCTCACATTACTGTAAAAGCACAACAGCCTTTATATTATTTATTCGCAATTAACTTCTTAATACTTACAAGCTTAACGGCAAGCACAAAAACTTCTGCTGCCTGCTCAAGGTCACTCATTGTCGGGAATGACGGCGCAATACGGATATTGCTGTCCTTAGGGTCGTTACCGTAGGGATAAGTTGCTCCTGCTCCGGTAAGAACAACACCAAGTTCCTTACACTTTGCAACGATGGCCTTTGCACAGCCCTCCATTGCATCAAATGAAATAAAGTAACCACCAAGAGGTCTTGACCATGTAGCAATTCCAAGTCCGTCAAGTTCTTTATCAAGAATCTCAAGCACCTTATCAAACTTAGGACGCATAATAGCCGCATGTTTCTCCATATGTCTGTTCATGCCGTCAATATCTTTAAAATAAAGCACATGTCTAAGCTGGTTAACCTTATCATGGCTGATTGTCTGAATTGTCATCTGCTTCTTGATTGCCGCAACATTGGCAGGTGAAGCCGCCATAGCCGCAACACCGCTTCCTGCAAAGCTTACCTTTGAAGTTGAACCGAAGATATAGTAAATATCCTCATTACCTGCCTTTTCACACTCTTTTGCAAGATTTAAAAGAACATCCTGCTTTTCATATAAATGATGGATGCAGTATGCGTTATCCCAGAAGATTCTAAAATCCTTGGCAGCGGGCTTAAGTGCCGCAAATCTTCTTACAACTTCATCTGAGAAAGTGATTCCTGTAGGATTTGAATACATAGGAACACACCAGATACCCTTAACAGAATCATCATTATTAACGTAGTTTTCCACAACATCCATATCCGGACCGTCAGCATTCATCGGAACAGTAATCATCTCAATACCGAAATACTCTGTAATTGCAAAATGTCTGTCATAACCGGGAGCAGGACACAAAAATTTAACCTTATCAAGCTTGCACCATGGTGTACTTCCGAGCACTCCGTGTGTATATGATCTTGAAATTGTATCATACATTATATTAAGACTGGAGTTACCATATACAATTACATTCTCAGGCTCTGCACCGAGCATATCTCCCATAAGCTTCTTTGCAGCACTGATTCCGTCCATAATACCGTAATTTCTGCAATCCATTCCACCGTCAGCCTTCATATTGGTATCAGCATTAACAACTCCAAGCATATCCATGGCAATATCAAGCTGTGCTGTCTCCGGCTTACCTCTTGACATGTCTAATGACAGATTCTTAAGCTTTGCCGACTTCTCCTGCTCAAGTAAACTGTTTCTTTCTTCGATTAACTGCTCTTTAGTCATTGACTCATATAACTGCATTGTGTCCTCCAAAAATATATAAAATGAATTTTTCTTTTCCAAAACTTGCAAATTTCTTGCACACTGTTCTATATTTTATATAAAACATCTTTTCTTGTCAATATAAGATTTATTTAGTTTCAAAAAATTTTTTTAATTATACAGCCTGGGAATCCACACAAAAAAACGGTCGAAGCCTTATGACTTCAACCGTAATTTTCAAATAGTTATCGGTAAAGCAAATTATCTTGCATAATCTACTACTCTTGATTCTCTGATAACACTTACTTTAATCTGTCCCGGATATTCCAATTCATCCTCAATCTGCTTTGAAATATCTCTTGCCAAAAGTATCATATTATCATCATTAATCTGTTCCGGAATAACCATTACACGAATCTCTCTACCTGCCTGGATAGCAAAAGATTTATCCACACCCTTGAAATTATTAGTAATATCTTCTAATTGTTTCAAACGATTAGTATATGTTTCCAATGTCTCTCTTCTTGCACCCGGTCTTGCAGCAGAAATCGTATCTGCAGCCTGTACAATACAAGAAATAATTGATGTAGCCTCAACATCTCCGTGATGTGATTCTACAGCGTTGATAACAGTCGCTGATTCTTTGTACTTCTTACATAAGTCAGCACCAATCTGCACGTGTGTACCTTCAATCTCGTGGTCAACTGACTTACCGATATCATGTAACAAACCTGCTCTCTTAGCCATTCTTACGTCTACACCAAGCTCACCCGCAAGCAAACCTGAAAGCTGTGCAACTTCTATTGAATGCTTAAGTGCATTCTGACCATAACTTGTTCTGAACTTCATCTTACCGAGAAGTCTTACAAGTTCTGAATGAATACCATGTACACCAACCTCAAGGAGTGCTGCTTCACCCTCTTCACGAATCATGGTATCGACTTCCTTCTGAGCCTTCTCTACCATCTCTTCGATTCTTGCCGGATGGATACGACCATCAACGATCAATTTCTCGAGAGCAATTCTTGCCACTTCCCTACGGATTGGATCAAAACCTGATAAAACAACTGCTTCAGGTGTATCATCAATTATCAAATCAACACCTGTCATTGTCTCTAATGTACGGATATTACGTCCTTCTCTACCAATAATTCTTCCCTTCATCTCATCATTAGGAAGCTGTACTACGGAGATAGTTGTCTCTGCAACATGATCTGCTGCGCATTTCTGAATGGCCAGGCTAATGATGTTGCGCGCTCGGCGGTCGGCCTCTTCCTTTGTCTTGGCTTCAATGTCACGAAGCAGAATTGCGGCATCATGTCGC